>NZ_JBXWRP010000005.1:0-345000 GCF_059612945.1 Ruegeria sp. BHSC276
GTCGCAAAATCCTTCACTGTGATGTAAAGTCTGCTCAACCTTTCTAAGGTGCACACATAACGCGTAGCGACAGAGACATTCTAAGTCTGTATCGCCCGCAGAGCAGACTTTGAGTTGAATTCAAGCAACGACTGCTTCGAACCCAAAGCGGATGCTGCATCACACGAGAAAGGGAACTAAGTTCCGGATAGGGGACTTTCGCTGCGCCTGCTCGCTTCAAGGCGCCTTGCCTTGATTTGGGACAACGCCATGCCACGGGAACTGTGCCACAAGAGCATTGTCCACAACGAAAGGGCCATACGCCATGCCTGCCGACGTACCACATGTAGAGCACCATATTGTGGGTGGCGGTATTGCCGGGTTGGCAGCGGCCGTATTCCTTGTCCGGGACGCGGGTGTCGAAGGCGAAAGAGTCCGAATTTATGAACAGCTCGACGTAACCGGGGGGTCTCTCGACGGGTCTGGTAACGCTGCGGATGGATACCTGATCCGCGGCGGTCGGATGTTCGAAGAGCATTTCGTTTGCACCTTTGACCTTCTGGACACCATTCCTTCAGTGGACGACCCCAACGTCTCCGTCACCGAGGACATCTTGGCTTTCAATGGCATGGTGACAGGATCCTCCAACTGCCGCCTTGTGCGTGACGGAAAACCGGCTGCGGATCGCTACGACCTTACGCTCGAAGCCCGTGACATCATCGATATCAACCGTCTGATCTTGCATTCGGAACGCAGCCTGGGCTCCCAGAGAATCGACGACTGGTTCAAGCCATCCTTCTTTGAAAGCAATTTCTGGCTGATGTGGTCCACCATGTTCTCGTTTCAGCCTTGGCACGCGCTAAGCGAGATGCGGCGCTACTTGCGGCGGTTCATCCACCTGTTTCCCGGCTTCACCCGGATCTCCGGGATCTTGCGCACTCGGTACAATCAGTACGACTCGCTGATTGCACCTATCGTGACCTGGTTGCAAGACAGGGGGGTTCATATCGCCATCGGCGCGCAAGTCGTCGATGTGAGGATTGAGGGTGCAAGGCGGGACCGCCGCGTCACCGCTCTGGAGTTTGCGGATGGCACTACGGCACCGATAACCGAATCTGATCGCGTCTATCTGACTCTCGGCTCCATGACTGACTCGTCTGTCATGGGTTCAAATAACCGCGCACCATCCTTGGAGGATAGAGAGGGCGGCGCCTGGTTGCTTTGGCGCAAGCTCGCGGCGCAACATGAAGGCTTTGGCCATCCCGAGGCGTTCTGCAGCGACACCGGCAAGACCGCGTGGCATTCCTTCACCGCCACCCTGGATGGTCCGGATTTCTTTGAGTTCATGGAGGATTACACCAACAATCGGACCGGAACCGGAGGACTTGTCACCTTTGCCGATTCTGCCTGGACCCTTTCCATCGTGCTCTTTCACCAGCCCCACTTTCGCGGTCAGAAACATGGCACATACACGTTCTGGGGCTATGGGCTGCGGGGTGAACGTTCCGGCGATTTCGTACACAAACCCATGTGGGAGGCCACGGGTGATGAGATCATCTCCGAGCTCTCCTGTCATCTGAGGCTGAACAATGCGCAAAAGGCATGGTTCGATGGCGCGCGCGTACTGCCCTGTCGGATGCCGTTCATTACCAGCCAGTTCATGCCGCGTCGCCCAGGAGATCGTCCCGATGTGCGCCCGATTGGCGCGCGGAACTTTGCGGTGATCGGGCAATATTGCGAGCTGCCACGGGATTGCGTTTTCACAGTGGAGTATTCTGTGCGCTCCGCGCGCGCTGCCGTGTCGAGCTTGACAGGGCGGGTGGACCCGCCGCCGGCAGTGGCACGCACTGACCTCGACCCGATGGTGCTGGCCCGAGCTGCCCGCGTGCTCTTGGGGATGTGATCGACTTGAGAAATCGCCATACAACACAACCGTTGTCTTGAGAAGAAAAGCTGCACTGCACCTGAGTGACCTCATTCTTTTCTTCTGCAGCATTGGCGGGCCACCGCGAACGGCGTGTGAAAAGCCAATCCGCCAGGTGGGCGTGGATGCTGCTCAGATCGGCAAACTGGTCAATCGACCGCAACAAATGGCCCTGAGGCACGTGATCTTCGAATGAGAACTCATAGAACAGTGATGCCTGCGCTTCCTGCCTCGGTCCCATCATCGTTCAATCCCCCATCTAACACGGAAATTGAATCAGCGACTTCGGTTCCGATCAAGGGCAAGTTTTTCAACAAAATAGACCCATCTCAGACCTTAGTGCGTGGCGCAGCATCGGTCACAAAAGGGCTCGAAACGGAACTTCTCTGCGCCTGAAATCAATGACCAGTTTGAGCCGCTATCGCGCCGATTGAGACGGAATGGATGAAGGTCCGTTTGGTCCGAAACTCGGACATTGATGCCCGGGAACTCGGTGCGGTCATCATGAACGACCGCATTTTTTGCGGCGCAGCTGAAAGCTTCAGTCGATTTTACGCCGCATCTGCGAGCGTCAGAGCTGGATCATGTCCGTAAGGGCTCAGTGCGGACCTTGAAACGGGTTTCTTGATTGTCACTTTTTAGTCCAAAACGGCCATTATTTCAAACAGACAGGGAATGCGTAGAGATGGCTTCTTAGATTAATAGTTCCGTTAACGTTCGGTATAGGCCAAATCCTCTCCCCGCAACCAAATTCCAACATATATTACAATACGCTAGCGCCGCCCTCAGCGCGGCTTTTATATGCGACATGGCGCTGAAAGCGCGTCCCTCCGCTCCTCAAAGGGTTCAATCAATTACGTCCAGCCCCGAGGCCTCTCAGCGGCGACGACGCGCCACGGGACAGAGGAAATGCTCATAGAGGGTTTCGCGACGGATCACGTTTACCCTCTTGGCAAATATCCGACCAGACGCTGGACAATCTCGTTCTGACGGAAGTTGCGAAGGGAAACTTCTGCGGCCTTCGCGTCGTCGGAAATGCATCGACCATGTGCGGCGGGAGCTTGGCGTGTCTGAGCGCCGCGCCTGTCGCACGCTCGGTCAGCACCGATCCACCCAGCGCGAAGTGCCCCAAGGCTGTGCCCATGAGCAACGTCGTCTAGCGGACGACATCATCGAGTTGGCCGATCAATACGGGCGCTATGATCCGCGTGGATCGCAAACTCAACTCCACGGACGTACTGGTTGCGGTGAAGGACCTGTTCATACTGCGCGGACCGTCCCAATATACAAGATCCGACAATGGCCCGGAACTTATCGCGCAGAAGGTGCGGAACTGGATCGCGGCGGTCCAGGCAAAGACGACCTATTTCGAGCCGGGATCACCCTGGGAAACCGGATACTGTGAAAGCTTCAACGCGCGGTTCCGGGAGGAGCTGCTGAATGGCGAGTTGTTCTACACCTTTCGGGCAGCTCAAATCCTGATCGAGCATTGGCGCACACACTACAACACCGTCAGGCCGCACAGCGCATTGGGCTAACGCCCAACCGCGCCCCAAAGCGTCGTCCCGATGGTCGCAAGGCCCACGATGAACTAACAATCAAACCGGACCACCACGAAGTGGCACGCCAAGGCAGTCGGATCGGCCCCAAACGAAAAGACCCGTTGGGACTCGGGATCCTAGCGGCGGCCCTGAACGTTCGGTGCGAACAAGCTCAGGCAAGCAAAAACGAGGGCTGCCACACAGACGATCGTCGGGCCTGCCGGCGTGTCCGCCATATAGGCGGCACGAAGTCCGGCAACTGCTGACGCCCCACCAATGGCCGCTGCGGTCAAGGCCATGGCTTCGGGCGATCGCGCAAGGTTGCGGGCGGCAGCGGCCGGAACGATCAACATCGCTGCGATCAACAGCACGCCAACGACCTTGATGGCAACCGCCACCGTCACGGCCAGAGCAATCGTCAGAATCAGTTGTTCCTTCCTTGGGTCGAATCCGCTGGCATAGGCCAGATCCTCGTTCAATGTCGCCGTCAGCAACCGCGACCAGCGCCAGCCGATCAGCGCGACGACAAGAGCGGCCCCGCCCCAGATCACGGCCAGATCCGCGGGCGACACTGCCAGGATGTCGCCGAAGAGATACGCCATGAGGTCGATTCGTACGCCGGACAGGAAGGACACCGCCACCAACCCGAAAGCCAGCGCCGAGTGAGCCATGACGCCCAGCAACGTATCCATCGCGTAGCCGCGCCGTGACAGCATGGTGACCGTCAGGGCCATCAGCAGAGCAACGACCAGGGCGCCGGTGAAGACCGACATCTGAAATGCCAATGAAAGCGCCACGCCCAGAATCGCGGCATGGGCGGTCGCATCCCCAAAATAGGCCATACGGCGCCAGACGACGAAACATCCCAAAGGGGCCGCGGCAAAGGCGACGCCTACCCCCGCGAGCGTGGCGCGCATCATGAAATCATCGAGCATCATTCAGCAGCTTCTCGCGTGGTGTCGCATTGGTCATGGGCGTGGTCATGGTCGTGGCGGTACAAGGCCAGCGCGCCGCCGGTGCCCGTTCCGAACAGTGCCCGGTATTCCGGTGCCGAGGCCACCACCGCCGGAGAGCCCGCGCAGCACACGTGCCCATTGAGACAGATGACCCGGTCCGAGGCGCTCATGACCACGTGCAACTCGTGACTGACCATCAAAATGGCGCAGCCGGTTTCCCTACGAACCTCCTCGATCTGACGATAGAAGGCGGCCGAGCCGGGTTGGTCCAGGCCCTGGGTCGCTTCGTCAAGCAAAAGGAGATCGGGCTGGTCGATTAGCGCGCGCGCCAGCAGAACCCTCTGAAACTGCCCGCCGGACAGCTGCGACATCTGGCGCTTCATCAGGTCGGGCGCACCGGCGCGGTTCAGGGCCGCGACGCAGTCTTTGTGCGTCACCGGGTGGGTCAGGCGCATGAACCGTTCGACCGAGATCGGCAGTGTCGGGTCGATATGCAGCTTTTGTGGCACATAGCCAAGCTTGAGGCCGGGCTTGCGGATTACCCGGCCGGAGCTTGGTTTCTCCGCGCCGATAACGGCCCGCAACAGGCTGGTCTTGCCCGACCCGTTGGGGCCGACGATAGTGACGATCTCGCCCGGTTCGATCACCATGTCCACGTCGCGCAGAACGGTGTTGGCGCCGTAGCGCAGGCTGAGGTGTTCAACGGTTACGAGGGGCATTATTGGGCCTTTTCGGTGCAATCCGGGCACAAGCCTTCGGCTTCCACCACGGTGCGTTCGATTTCGAACCCTGCCGCGCGGGCGGCGGCGCCCAAACCTCCCTTTGCCGTTGCCGCCTGTGCCTCGGCGACCGCATCGCATTTTCGACAGATCATGAAGGCCGGCGAATGGGTGGCCCCGGGATGCGAGCAGGCGACAAACGCGTTGAGGCGTTCGATCTTGTGGGCGAACTCGTTTTTGACAAGGAATTCCAACGCCCGATATGCCACAGGTGGCTGAGAACCGAATCCCGCTTCGCGCAGGCGATCCAGAATGGAATAGGCGCCCATCGCGCGATGTTCCTGCAACAACATCTCGAGCACCTTGCGCCGGACCGGGGTCAGGCGCAGCCCACGTTCCTTGCACCGTGCTTCGGCCGCGGCTAGGGCCGTTTCAACGCAACTGTCATGGTCATGTGCGCGAAAGCCGACCGGGGCCGTGTGGTCGGACGGCAGGGATTGCGGATCACTTGTCATGTTATTTCATATCATGTATGTCGCTCGCTATGTTATAAAATCACACAGAGAGTCCGATGTCCAGAACGCTTGTCTTGAAAACGATCGCCGCGGTCTTGCTCGGGGGCGCGGCCATGGCAGATGTGCCCCGCGTGGCTGTCGATATTGCGCCGGTCCATTCGCTGGTGGTGCGGGTCATGGCCGGGGTGGGCAGCCCTGACCTGATCGTGCCGCCCACCGCTTCGCCCCATGAATACAATCTGCGTCCGTCCGAAGCCGCCGCGCTGCAAGAGGCCGATCTGGTGTTCTGGATGGGAAAAGATCTGACCCCCTGGTTGGAAGGTGCGATCGATTCGCTGGCGGGCGGGGCGACCGTGACCACCCTGCTGGAGTCCGATAGCACGCATCTTTTGGACATCCGCGAAGGGGCTTTGTTCGAAGCACACGACCATGATGGTCATGCCGATCACGATGATCATGCTGACCATGAAGGGCACGACCATGCGGATCACGACAATCATGAGCACGACGACCATGATGCCCATGGCCACGAGGACGAGCATGACGATGACCACGCGGACCAACATCGTCATGCACATGGCGCGCATGATCCGCACGCCTGGCTGTCGCCGCAAAACGCCCAAAACTGGCTGACCTTGATCGCAGCACAGCTTTCGGCGGCCGATCCCGAGAATGCAGGCACCTACTACGCCAACGCCGCAGCTGCGCAAGAGGATCTGTCGGCTCTGACCGATGAACTGACCACCATGCTTGCGCCGGTCCGGGGCGGGCGGTTCGTCGTGTTCCACGATGCCTATCAGTATTTCGAGTACGCGTTCGATTTCCCGGCCTCCGGTGCGATCTCGATCAGCGACGCGACCGACCCGTCGCCGGCGCGACTTGCGGAAATCCGGGCGCGCATTCGTGACGAAGGCGTCGATTGCGTGTTGACCGAGCCGCAATTCAACCCAGGTCTCGTCGCAACCGTTTTGGAGGGGTCAACGGCCGAGACTGCTGTCATAGACCCGCTGGGGGCGAATCTTGAGCCGGGCGCGGATCTGTATCCGCAGACGATCCGCTACATGGCGCAGACTTTGGCCGACTGTCTGTCGCGGTAGGCTGTATTGCAACAGCGCGCCTGGCGCTTGTCCGGTTGCCGCCGTGACTTGTGGCACGCCACCCCGAAGAAAAGGCTTGCAACCGGTTGCAAAAAATAACATGGTCCCCTCAGATTTCTAATCTGGGGGGATCGAAATGCTCAGGGTCGGATTGCTTGGGGCGGGTCGTATCGGGCAGGTTCATGCGCGGACCATCTCGCAGCACCCGAACAGTGTCCTGTCCGCGGTTTCGGATGCAATCGAGGACAACGCCCGAACATTGGCCGCGGCCCATCGTGCCGAAATGCGCCGTTCGGACGACATCATCGCGGACCCGCAGATCGACGCGGTCCTGATCGCGACGCCGACCGATACCCATTCGGGCCTGATCGAGGCCGCAACCGCTGCGGGAAAGGCGGTGCTGTGCGAGAAGCCGGTGGACCTTGACCTGGCCCGCGCCATGGCCTGTCAGCGCGTCGCCGCGCAGAACGGGCAACCCGTCATGATCGGGTTCAACCGCCGGTTCGACCCGAATTTCGCGACTCTAAAGGCCGCGCTGCAGGACGGCGAGATCGGTGCGCCCGAACTGCTGGCCGTGACCTCGTTCGATCCGGCGCCGCCGCCGGTCGGCTACATCAAAGTGTCTGGCGGGCTGTTCCGGGACATGATGATCCACGATTTCGACCTGTCCAACTACATGATGGGTGCGTTGCCCGACACCATCTCGGCGGTCGGAACCTCGGTCGTCGACCCGGAAATCGCCGCAGCCGGTGATGTCGATACCGCTGTCGTCACCATGACCTATGCGGATGGGCGGATCGCGGTCATCAAGAATTCGCGCCGCGCGGTCTATGGGTATGACCAGCGCGTTGAAATTCTGGGCTCGGGCGGATTGCTGCAGGCGCAGAACGTTCTGGAACACACGGTCGTCAAATCAACCGCCGCTGGCGTCCTCAGTGCCAAACCGACCTATTTCTTTCTCGAACGCTACATGGCGGCGTATCGCGCCGAATGGGATGCGTTCGTGACGGCGATTACCACCGGAAGCCAGGTGCCGGTCACCCTGGAAGACGGGGTCGCCGCGCTGGCGATGGCCGAGGCCGCGACCCGCTCGGCGCGGACCGGCGCGCCGGTCCGATTGGAGGAATTTTTGAAACCGGTTGCAAAATGACGCCAGATGCGGAAACTGAAATGGTCTCGTAGCGCTACGGGACGGCAGAGATTCGGCCTCGGTCGAATGAAAGGGTCCTGAGACCCGGACAAGGAAATGATCTGTCCTAGTGGGAGGAAACGTAATGAACAAATTTTTCAAAGGGGCGCTCGCCGCCGGCGCGTTGGCGCTGGCCACTCCGGCCTTTGCGCAGGATATCGTGGTCGTGTCGCACGGCCAGGCGAATGACGCGTTCTGGAACGTGGTCAAGAACGGCGTCGAGCAGGCCGGCAAGGACATGGGCGTGAACGTCGAATACCGCGCGCCCGAAACTTTCGACATGGTCGCCATGTCGCAGCTGATCGACGCCGCCGTGAACCAGGAACCCGACGGGCTGATCGTTTCGATCCCGGATGCCGACGCGCTTGGCCCCTCGATCGAACGCGCGGTTGCCGCGGGCATCCCGGTGATCTCGATGAACTCGGGCTCGGACGTGTCCAAGGAGCTGGGCGCGGCGCTGCATGTCGGCCAGGATGAGTTCGACGCCGGTAAGGCCGCCGGTGAGAAGCTGGCCGAAATGGGCGGCAAGAATGCGATCTGTGTGAACCACGAAGTCGGCAACGTCGCGCTGGACCTGCGCTGCGCCGGTTTCACCGAGGGCTTTGGTGGCAACGTGACCGTTCTGCCCACGTCGAACGACCCGTCCGAGATCGAGTCGAAAGTGTCGGCGGCTCTGGCTGCGGATGAAAGCGTCGATACCGTGATGGCGCTGGGCGCAAGCTCGGCCGGTGAGCCCGCCGTGGCCGCCGTCAAAGGGTCGGGGCGCGACGTGAACGTGGCCTCGTTCGACCTGTCGGCCAACTTCCTGCAATCGATCGTCGACGGTGACGCGGCCTTTGCGGTGGACCAGCAGCAGTATCTGCAGGGTTATCTGCCGGTCGTATTCATGGCGCTGAACGCCAAGTACGGCCTGATGCCGGGCGGCAACGTGCCCTCGGGTCCGAACCTGATCACCGCCGACAAGGCCGGTCAGGTGGTCGAGCTGTCCGCTCAGGGCATCCGCTGATACAGGCGGGCTGAAAATCGGGGCGGCGTTAGGGCGCCGCCCCTGCCAAACGGGAGGAAACCATGACCGAGTCTGCACAAGTGGCGGTGGACGAACGGATCAAAAAGGAACCGTTCCTGACCAAGCTGATGAAGCGGCCCGAACTGGGGGCCATTGCAGGGGCGATCCTTGTCTTCATCTTCTTCGCCATCACGGCCGATGAATCGATGTTCACGCTTGCCGGCATCATGAACTTCATGACCCCGGCCGCCCAACTGGGTATTCTGGCCATCGGCGCGGCGCTGCTGATGATCGGGGGCGAGTTTGACCTGTCGATCGGCTCCATGGTGGCCTTTGCCGGCCTGTTCTTCGGGGTCTGCGTGGTGACCTGGCAACTGCCGCTGGCGGCCGCGATCCCGATGACGTTTGCCTTTGCGGCCTTTGTCGGGGCAGTCAACGGCACCATCGTCATCCGCTCGGGCCTGCCATCCTTCATCGTGACGCTGGCGTTTCTGTTCATTCTGCGTGGCCTGTCCCTGGTGGGGCTCAAAGCCGCCACTGGCGGGTCGACCCAGCTGCGCGGAGTGCGCGACCAGGTCGAAAATGACTGGCTCGCGCCGTTCTTTTCCGGCGAAGCCTTCGGCAGCCTGTTCACCTGGCTGGCCGAAAAGGGCTTGATCGACACTTTCAAAAGCGGCGCGCCCAAAGTGCCGGGTGTCCCGGTTGAAATCCTGTGGTTCGTGGCCTTCGCCATCGCCGCCACCTATGTTCTGCTGCGCACTCCGGCCGGCAACTGGATCTTCGCCTCGGGCGGCGATCGGGTTGCCGCGTCGAACTCGGGCGTACCGGTGAACCGGGTCAAGATATCCCTGTTCATGTTGACCGCCTGCTGCGCCGCGCTGGTGGCGATCATCACCGTGATCGACGCCGGCTCGACCGACGCGCGGCGCGGCTTCCAGAAGGAGTTCGAGGCGATCATCGCCGCGGTGATCGGCGGCTGTCTGCTGACCGGCGGGTATGGCTCGGCCATCGGAGCGTTCTTCGGGGCGATCATCTTCGGCATGGTGGTCATCGGCCTGACCTATACCGATTTCGATCAGGACTGGTTCCAGGTGTTCCTGGGGGCGATGCTGCTGATCGCCGTTCTGTTCAACAACGCGATCCGCAAACGCGTAACCGGGGAGCGCTGACATGACCGAAGATACCAAGTTCCATCACGGCGACGCGGTCAGGGATGTGGCCCCGATCGTCGAAATGAAGGACATCGAAAAGCATTTCGGCAATATCATCGCGTTGGCGGGCGTCAGCTTCGACGTCAAACCGGGTGAATGCCACTGCCTGCTGGGTGACAACGGGGCGGGCAAATCGACCTTCATCAAGACGATGTCGGGCGTGCACAAACCCACCAAGGGCGAGATCTATTTCGAAGGTCAGCCGATGTCCTTCGACACGCCTCGCGACGCGATGGAGGCGGGCATCGCCACCGTGTTCCAGGACCTGGCGATGATCCCGCTGATGAGCGTCACGCGCAATTTCTTCATGGGGCGCGAGCCGACCAAGGGGAAAGGCCTGTTGAAACGGTTCGACATCGAGCACGCCAACGAGGTCTGCATGGAAGAGATGCGCAAGATGGGCATCAACCTGCGTGGCCCCGATCAGGCGGTAGGCACCCTGTCGGGGGGCGAGCGCCAGACCGTGGCGATCGCCCGAGCGGTCTATTTCGGCGCCAAGATCCTGATCCTGGACGAACCGACCTCGGCGCTGGGCGTGCGGCAGACCTCGAACGTGCTGGCCACCATCGACAAGGTGCGCAGCCAGGGTATCGGCGTGGTCTTCATCAGCCACAATGTCCGGCACGCGCTGGCCGTGGGCGACCGGTTCACGGTTCTGAACCGCGGCAAGACGCTGGGCACCGCCCGGCGCGGCGAGATCTCGCCCGAAGAGCTGCAGGACATGATGGCCGGCGGGCAGGAGATGGCCGAGTTGGAAGGGTCGCTGGGCGGCACCGTCTGAAGGATTCTCCCCGGTGTCCCGCATCATGGGGGGCGCCAGTATCACCAGGGTCCGGCAGGCCGGGCCACCCGGTCTGGGTGGTGGGCGTGTCGGATCCTTTCACGACAGAATGATTGCAACTGATTGCCCACGGCGGCCTCGTTCTGAAAGGGATCATGATGAGCAAGACAATCCGACTGACCGCGGCGCAGGCCCTGGTGCGTTACCTCGGCGCGCAGATGAACGAAGACGGCGAGCCCTTCATCGCCGGTGTCTGGGCGATTTTCGGCCATGGCAACGTGGCCGGTCTGGGCGAAGCGCTCTACGGCGTGCGCGACAGCCTGCCCACCTATCGCGGTCACAATGAACAGACCATGGCCCATTGCGCGATCGCCTATGCCAAGCAGATGCGGCGCAGCCGGGCCATGGCGGTCACCTCGTCGATCGGGCCGGGGGCGACCAACATGGTCACGGCCGCCGCGCTGGCTCATGTGAACCGCCTGCCGGTGCTGCTGTTGCCGGGCGATGTGTTCGCCAGCCGTGGCCCTGACCCCGTTCTGCAACAGATCGAGGATTTCACCGACGGCACCGTTAGCGCCAATGACTGTTTCCGCCCGGTCAGCCGCTATTTCGACCGGATCACCCGGCCCGAACATCTGCTGACTGTCCTGCCGCGCGCCTTCCGCACCATGACCGACCCGGCCGATTGCGGGCCGGTGACCCTGGGCTTTTGCCAGGACGTGCAGGCCGAGGCTTATGACTATCCGCTCAGCTTCTTCGAGCCGCGCATCTGGCACCAGCGCCGCATCCGCCCCGACGAAAGCGAGCTGGCCCGCGCGGCCGAGGCCATCCGGTCGGCCAAACGCCCGATCATCGTGGCCGGCGGCGGTGTCCATTACTCCGGCGCGATCGATGCGCTGCAGGCCTTTGCCGAGACCCACAACATCCCCGTGGCCGAGACGCAGGCCGGCAAATCGGCCCTGGCCTGGGATCACCCGCTGAACCTGGGCCCGGTCGGCGTGACCGGGGGCGAACCCGCCAACACCGTGTGCGCCGAGGCGGATCTGATCCTGGGTATCGGCACGCGGTTTCAGGACTTCACCACCGGGTCCTGGGGGTTATTTTCCAACCCCGAGCGCAAGATGGTCTGCCTGAACACCGCCGCCTATGACGCCGCGAAACACGGCGCGATGCCGCTGCTGGCCGATGCGCGGGTCGGGATCGAGGAATTGGGTGCGGCCCTGCAGGGCTATCGCCCCCAGCCGGTTCCCGACACGCTCAAGGCCGAGTGGTTTGCCAAGGTCGATGCGCTGACGGATGCGCCGGGCGACGCCAACGCGCTGCCCACCGACATGCAGGTGGTAGGCGCGGTACAGCGCGCGGCGCATGACGACACGGTGGTGATGTGCGCCGCCGGCACCATGCCGGGCGAGCTGCACAAGCTGTGGAAGGCGCCGCGTCCGGGGGCCTATCACATGGAATACGGCTTCAGCTGCATGGGCTACGAGATCGCCGGCGCCATGGGCATCAAGATGGCCCAGCCCGACCGGGACGTGATCTGTTTCACCGGGGACGGCACCTACATGATGGCCAACTCGGAACTGGCGACGGCAGCGATGATGGGCGTGTCCTTCACCGTGGTGATCACCGACAACCGGGGCTTTGGCTGCATCAACCGGCTGCAGATGGGCACCGGCGGGGCCGAGTTCAACAACCTGCTGGACCATGCGGTGCACGAGACGCCCTCGGCCATCGACTTTGCGGCCCACGCGGCGGCGATGGGGGCGACCTCGGTCAAGGTCGGCTCGATCGCCGAGCTGGAAGAGGCGCTGGCCAAACGCGGCGACGTAAAAGGCCCCTATGTGATCGTCATCGACACCGACCCGTACCCCTCGACCGAATATGGCGGTACGTGGTGGGAGGTGGCGGTGCCCGAGGTCAGCACCCGCCCCGAAGTGAATGAAAAACGCGCAGCCTACGAGGCTGCTATCAAGGAAAGAAACACCAAATGAGCGTGAAGATCGGCATCTCTCCGATTGCGTGGCAAAATGACGACCTGCCCGACCTGACGGCGGCGTTCACGATGGAACAGGCCCTGAAAGAGGCGCGTCAGATCGGCTATACCGGGGTCGAGCGCGGGCAGCGTATGCCCGCCGACACAAAGGGGCTGCGCGCCTATCTGGAAGGCAACGACATTGCCCTGTGCGGTGGCTGGTGTTCGGGCAATTCGCTGGTCAACGATTTCGCCGCTGAACGCGACGCCGTGCGCGCGCAGGTCGAACAGTTCGTGGCGCTGAGCAGCCCCTGCATCGTCTATGCCGAATGCTCGAACACGGTTCAGGGCCAGATCGGCACCCCGGTCAATGACCGCCCGCAGCTTTCGAAGGACGAGATCAGAGCCTATGGCGCCAAGATCACCGAACTGGCCAAGTGGATGGCCGATCAGGGCATGCCGATGGCCTATCACCACCACATGGGCACGATCATAGAAAGCGAAGATGACGTGAACTGGCTGATGGACGGATCCGGGCCGGAGGTGAAACTGTGCTTTGACACCGGGCATCTGCTGTTCGGCGGCGGTGATGTGCTGGCCACGCTGAACCGCTGGGGCGACCGGGTGCATCATGTGCATTTCAAGGACATCCGCCCCGGCATCGTGCGCGACACCCGCGGCAACCGGCGCAGTTTCCTGGATGCGGTGATCGCGGGGGCCTTCACGGTTCCCGGCGATGGCTGCATCGACTTTCAGGAGGTCGCCCATGCGTTGAAAGCCATGGATTACGAAGGCTGGATCGTGGTCGAGGCCGAGCAGGACCCGGCCAAGGCCCCGCCCTATGAATACTCGAAGATGGGCTATGACCACATCGTCGAGGTCTGCGGTCAGGCCGGCTTGACGATCACGGCCTGATCTTTCGCCCCCCGGGGCGCCGCCATGGGAAAGGAGCGTTTCATGGTCCGTCAGCAACCTGGTTTCGTCGGCTATTTCGGTCGTGAGTCCTGTGATCTGGACGAATTCAAGGCGCTGACCTCGCAGAGTCTGCGGCCCGAGCAGGTACCCCACGCGGCCGCGGTGGAAAAGAACGTGCCGGTCTATGACATGCACGCGCTGCGGCCCGCCTTGGAAACACCCGAAGCCCGGCGCGCCCTGCTGGCGGAATGGGGCTGGGTTTTGGGCCGATCTGCCGGGGTGATCGCGTTGAAAGGCGCCTATGCCGATACCACGGTCATCGACCGGGCAACCGAGGTGTTTCGCCGGATCATCGAAGATGAGCGTCAGGCCGGTGGCGGCGAAGGCGATCACTTTGCGGCCTCGGGCGCGAATGACAGGGTGTGGAACGCGCTGCAAAAGCAGTGCCTGCGCGACCCCGAGGGCTTTGCGCTCTATTTCGGCAACACGGCGATTGCCGCCGCCTGCGAGGCTTGGCTGGGTCCCGATTACCAGATGACCGCGCAGATAAACCAGGTGCGGCCGGGTGGAAAGGCGCAGCAGGCGCATCGCGATTATCACCTGGGGTTCCAGACCGCCGACAAGGCAGCGCAGTTCCCGTCGCATGCCCATATGGTCACCGCCGCGCTGACCCTGCAGGGCGCGGTTGCCCATTGCGACATGCCCATCGAAAGTGGCCCGACCAAACTGTTGCCGTTCTCGCAGCTTTATGGCCCCGGCTATGTCGCATTCCACGACGACGCGCATCGGGCGCATTTCGAACAGGCCTGCATCCAGTTGCCGCTGGCCAAGGGCGATGCGGTGTTCTTCAACCCGGCGCTGTTCCATGCCGCCGGCGAAAACAGCAGCGCCGACATCCACCGGATGGCCAACCTGTTGCAGGTTTCGTCGGCCTTCGGGCGCGCGATGGAAGCTGTGGATCGCAAGGCGATGTGTCTGGCCGTATTCCCCGCGCTGGTGGCATTGAAACAGCGCGGCGATCTGGATGATGCCCGCATCGGCGCCGCAATCGCGGCCACGGCCGAAGGCTATCCCTTTCCGACCAATCTGGATACCGATCCGCCGATAGGTGGGAACGCTCCGCCCAGCCAGGCGGACATCCTGCGCCGGGCGGTGTCGGAAAGCTGGACGCAGGCGCAGTTGGAACAGGCGCTGGACGCGCTGCGGTTGCGGCAGGCGGCATGAGGGAACCCGGGCGGCCGGTGCTGCCCCAACACAGGTGAAACCGATGGCAGAACTTCTGAGAAAACCGTTCGGAACCCATGGTAAGGTGCATGACATCACGCCCGCCAGCGCCGGCTGGCGCTATGTGGGCTTTGGTCTTTTTCACCTGTGGGCGGGCGACCGCGCCGCCGAGGTCACCGGCGACCGCGAGGTCATTCTGGTGATGGTCGAGGGCAAGGCCCGGATCACCGGCGCCGGGCAGGATTGGGGCGTGTTGGGCGACCGGATGAACGTGTTCGAAAAATCTCCGCCCCATTGCCTGTACCTGCCCAACGGCACCGAGTGGGAGGCCACGGCCGAAACCGATTGCGTGATCGCCGTGTGCTCGGCCCCGGGCAAGGGCGGCCATGCCCCGCGCCGGATCGGGCCCGAGGGCATCACCCTGACTGAGCGCGGCAAGGGAACGAACACGCGCCACATCAACAACATCGCGATGGAGGCCGAAGATTATGCCGACAGCCTTCTGGTGACCGAGGTCTTTACCCCCAGCGGCCATTGGTCATCTTACCCCAGCCACCGGCATGACGAGGATGACTATCCCCGCATCACCTATCTGGAAGAGACCTACTACCACCGCCTGAACCCGGCCAGCGGCTTTGGCATCCAGCGCGTCTATACCGATGACGGTCAGTTGGACGAAACCATGGCCGTGTCCGATGGCGATGTGGTACTGGTGCCGCGCGGGCACCACCCCTGCGGGGCGCCCTATGGGTTCGAGATGTATTACCTGAACGTCATGGCCGGGCCGCTGCGCAAATGGCGTTTCGTTCCGGCGCCCGAAGTCGAATGGATCATGGAGCGCGACAAATGACCAAGGCCTTTGCCATCTATCCCAGCCTGAAGGGGCGCACGGTGTTCGTGACCGGCGGAGCCTCGGGCATCGGGCGCGAGATCGTGCGCGGATTTGCCGAACAGGGGGCCAAGGTCGGCTTTGTTGACATCAACGCCGAGGGCGGCAATGCGCTGCTGGCCGAACTGGACGGAACCCACGCCTTTGCCGCCTGCGACCTGCGCGACATCGCGGCGCTGCGGTCCGCTTTTGACGAGCTGGCGGGCGCGCTGGGCGCGGCGGACGTTCTGGTCAACAACGCCGCGCATGACGACCGGCACGACTGGCGCGAGGTAACGTCGGACTATTGGGACGAGCGCATGGCGACCAACCTCCGCCATATGTTCTTTGCCATCCAGTCCGTGGCGCCCGGCATGATCGACAAGGGCGCGGGGTCGATCATCAATATCGGCTCGAACTCGTGGTGGGAGGCCGGCGCGGGCTTTCCCGCCTATGCCACCGCAAAATCCGCTGTGCACGGCCTGACCCGCACCATGGCGCGGGAACTGGGCGATCACCGGATCCGGGTCAACACGGTCGTGCCCGGCTGGATCATGACCCAGCGCCAGAAAGACTTGTGGGTCACCCCCGAAGCGCTGGCCAAACAGATTGACCGCCAATGCCTGCCCGACCCGATCGACCCGGTCTATGTGGCGCGGATGGTGCTGTTTTTGGCCTCGGACGACGCGGCCATGTGCAGTGCCGGGAACTTCATGGTCGAGGGCGGCTCGATCTGAGTACTTTCATGCCGAAAGCGAAATCAATGCCTCAACCGTTTCAACTTGCGGCCTGTGCCGAGATGCTGTGGCTGGACAGGCCGATGGAATGGCGCGCCGCCCGGCTGGCCGAGTTGGGGTTCGGCGTCGGGCTGTGGAACTGGCCGGATCTCGATATTGACAAGCTGATCGCAACCGGCGCCAGTTTCACCATCATGAACGGCTATCTTCGGGGGCGGCTGGCTGATGATGACGGGGCCGATATGCTGCTGGCTTCGGCCGCCGAAACAATTCAGGTCGGCAAGCGACTTGGCGTTGCACGTCTGAACCTGCATGGCACCGGTCTGGGCGATGGCGGAATCCCGATCTGGCAGCATGACGTGGTCACAGGGTCGATGTGGCTCAAGGCTCGGGACACCCTGAACCGCATCTGCGATCTGGCCGAGGCCAACGATGTGGTGTTCACGCTTGAAAACCTGAATCTGCTAGACCATCCCGGCTGTCCGTTTGGGTCAACGGCGGACGTGCTTTCCTTGGTTTCTTCGGTTGATCGTCCGCAGTTGCGGATCAATCTCGACCTTTACCATACCCAGATCGGCGAGGGGGACCTGATCCGCTGGTGTGAAAAATGCCTGCCCTGGATCGGAGAGGTGCAGGTGGCCGACAATCCCGGCCGCTGCGAGCCCGGGACCGGCGAGATCAATTATGCCACAGTGGCGCGTGCATTGAACGACCTAGGCTATCGTGGCCCTGTCGGGATGGAAGCCTTTGCCTCAGGCGATCCGGAAGACGCGCTGGACGCCTTCCGGTCGGCATTCACGCTCTGAGCGTCACCGCTGCGGCGGCGCACCAAAGGCGCGGATCACGGTGCGGGCAGCAGCCTCAACCGGGTCATGGGTTTCCTTCAGGATAGTCACCCGGTCGAACCGGTCGGGGTCGCGGTTCACGGCCTCGCGCAGGGCGGCACCGAAGGCCATGCGCAGCTCGGTCCCGATGTTGAACTTGCAGATCGCGGTTTCACGCGCCAGCCGCGCGCGCTGTTCGACCGGCACACCTGATCCACCGTGGATCACCAGCGGCACGTTGGTCACGGCCTGAATCCGGCGGATGCGGTCCTCGTCCAGCCCGCCTTCCTTGTTCTGCTGCAGGTGGACGTTTCCGACCGAGATCGCCATCGCATCCACGCCGGTCTGGGCGGCGAAGGTGGCTGCCTCGTCCGGGTCGGTCCCGGCCGAGCCTTCGCCGCCGGAATAGCCGACGAATCCGATCTCGCCCTCGCACGAGATACCCGCGGCGCGGGCCATTTCGGCAATCGCGGCGGTCTCGTCGATATTCTGCTGCAGCGGCTTACGCGATCCGTCGAACATCAGTGAGGTGAACCCGCTGTCCAGCGCGATCTTGCAATCCTCGAACGTATAGCCGTGATCCAGATGCGCCACGACGGGTACCGAGGCGTTCTCGGCCAGATACCGGAACATCTTGCCCAGGATCGGCAGCGGCGTGTGTTCGCGGCAGCTGGGGCCGGCCTGCAGGATCACCGGGGCGTTTTCGGCCTCGGCCGCGGCGACATAGGCGCGCATGTCCTCCCAGCCCAGCGTCACCAGGCCGCCGACGGCATAGCCCTGTTCATAGGCGGGTTGCAGGACGTCTTTGAGCGTAGCGAGGGTCATTTGAATTTGGCGATCATGTCTTTGATGCCCGGGATCGTCTCGATCTGATAGGCATGGGTGGGTTGGAAATACTGCACCAGCGACCGTTGGGTCAGCCCGCCGAGGATGGTGAAGTAATACATCTCATATCCCGGCAGAACGCAGCAGGGGTGATAGCCCTTGTCGATGCAGATCGTGGAGCCATCGACGATGTGATAGGCATCGCCCGGTTCGTTGTCCTCGCGCTGCAACATCTGCAGGCCCGAGCCCCAGTTGGGTTTGAAACGGAAATTGTAGGTTTCGTCATGCCGGGTCTCGTCCGGCAGGCGGTTGGTGTCGTGCTTGTGGCTGGGAAAGCCCGACCAGCCGCCCTGACCCACGGTGAATAGCTCACTCACCAGCAGGCGGCCGACCTTGTCATGCTGTTTCTGACCCAGGATATGCTTGATCTTGCGATGGGTCTTGGTGTCGTCGCTGCCATATTGCACCAAGTCGTGCTCGCGCACGTCGAACGGGTCCAGCACCTTGTCATACTTTGCGCCGGCCACGAACACCTCGGCCGTATCCGAGACGCAGACCATCTGCGCCCGGGCCCCCGACGGGACATAGGCGCCCTCGGGCTCGCCGTCCCAGACATCCTCGCCCCGGTTGCCCAGATGGGCAAAGTTCACGCCCTCGACATCCACGTCGACGCTGCCGGTGGCGGGCACGATGCAGGTCTCGTATCCCGGGACCTGATATTCAAAAGCTTCGCCCCGCTTCAACTTGACGATGTTGAAATAGTTCAGCGGCACGGTTGGGTCATCGACATCGACGATGGGTTTGTTCTGGTTGTCGAACGGGGGGATGTGCATCGGGCTCTCCTATCCGGCCGGGGTGGGGCCGGGGTGGGACGCAACGAAAGCGTCCAGGTCTTCGGTGGTTGGCATGGCGGGCGCGCAGCCTGGTTTGGACACGACGATCGAGGCGCAGGCCGATCCGCGCAACACCGCCTGTTCCAGCGAATGGCCTGCCGCGATCGAGGCCAGCAGCCCGGCCATGAAGCTGTCGCCCGCGCCGTTGGGTTTGACGGCGGTGACCGGGTAGATGCCCGTGTGGATCTCTTGCCCGTCGGTCAGGGTGACGGCGCCCTTTTCGCCCATCTTGTAGATGACGATGCGGCCGGGTTTCTCGGCCAGATCGCAGGCTTTCCGGAAGCCTTTCTCGATCCCGCCTGCCATGAAGCCGAACTCTTCGTCATTACCGACGATCATGTCGCTGGCCTCGCCCGCGCGCGACAGCACATCCGCGGCGACCTGCGCCGAGGGCCAGCTGTAGGGCCGGTAGTCGATGTCGAAGATCACCGGCAGGCCAGCCTTGCGCGCGGTGTCGAAGGCGCGGAACGTGGCGCTGCGCGACGGTTCGGCGGCAAACACGGTTCCGGCCGAGATTACTGCGCTGAAGCGGCCATAGTCGACTCGCTCCATGTCATCTTCGGTGACCTGGAAATCGACGGCGCCGTTTCGGTAGATGACGTTCTGAAAGTCTTCGATGCAGCTTTCATAGACGGCCAGAGACGTGCGGTATTCACCGCCGACGACGCGAATGTAGGACGTGTCCACGCCGTAGTGGTGCAGCTTGTTCAGGCAGAACCGACCTACCGCGTCATCCGAGACGGAGGTGATCAGCGACGCCTGGCTGCCCAGCTTGACCAGACCTGCGCAGATATTCGCGGACGAGCCGCCCAGATCGGCGCGAAACATGTCGGCATGTTCGCTTTTGACACCGACCGGATCGGCGAACAGGTCCATGCCGGCCCGGCCGAAAACGGCAAACCGGTTTCCTTTGATTCCGTCGATCAAGTGACTCAAACTGTTCCTCCCAGGCATTTTGACCCGCCGATCCGATGGATCTTGCATTGGATCGATTCTCACGATACTGATTTTGCAACCGGTTGCAATCAGTATGTTCGGAGCCGCCCAAAATGCCAGAAATCGGAATTGGAATCGTCGGAGGCGGCTATATGGGCAAGGCCCATTCGGTGGCCATGTCCGCCGTGGGCGCCGTGTTCGACACCGCGCTCAGACCGCGGCTCGAGATGATCTGCGCCTCAAGCCCCGATAGCGCCGAACGCTACCGCGCCGCCTACGGGTTCCGCCGTGCCACAGCCGACTGGCAGGCCTTGGTCAAAGATCCGGCGGTCGAGGCCGTCGTGATCGCATCGCCCCAATCCACGCACCGGCAGATCGCGGAAGCGGCGCTGGCGCTGGGCAAGCCGGTGCTGTGCGAAAAACCGCTGGGCGCGTCGCTTGAGGACAGCCGCGCCATGGTGGCGGCGGCCGAGGCCTCGGGCACCGTCAACATGGTCGGGTTCAACTATATCCGCACCCCGGCCAGCCAGTTTGCCCGCCAGCTGATCGCCGACGGCGCGATTGGCGACATCACATGGTTCCGCGGTGAACATACCGAGGATTTCTATGCCGACCCCGAGGCCCCGGCGACCTGGCGCACGACCGGTATGGCCAACGGCACCATCGGTGATCTGGCGCCGCACATGGTCAATGGCGCGCTGGCTCTGGTTGGGCCGATCGCGCAGGTTATGGCCGATGTGGAAACCGTTCACCACACCCGCCCGGGCGGCGCGGTGACCAATGACGATCAAGCCCAGATGATGTGCCGGTTTGAAAACGGCGTCATGGGGAACCTTTATTTCAGCCGCATCGCGACCGGCCGCAAGATGGGTTATGCCTACGAGATCTCAGGCACCAAGGGCGCGATCCGTTTTGACCAGGAGGATCAGAACGCCCTGTGGCTCTATCGCCGCGAAGGCCCCGAGGCCCAGCGCGGTTTCACCAAGATCCTGACCGGTCCGGCGCATCCCGATTATGAGCCCTTTTGCCAGGGTCCCGGCCACGGCACCGGATATCAGGATCAGATCATCATCGAGGCCAAGGATTTTCTGACCGCCATTCACTCCGGCCGGAACATCTGGCCGACCTTCCGGGACGGGCACGAGGTCAACCGGGTGTTGGCCGCAGCTCTGGCCTCAGCCGACAGTCGCGGTTGGCAGGACGTCAGCGCGTTCTAGGCCCGACACGTTTTCCAACATCGTTCGCAGAGAGACCAAGACCATGGCAAAGTTGAAATGGGGCATGATCGGGGGCGGAGAAGGCAGCCAGATCGGGCCCGCCCACCGTCTGGGCGCACAGGCCGACGGCCTGTTCGAATTCGCCGCCGGCGCGCTGGACCACCGGCCCGAAGAGGGACGCGCCTATGCGCAGCGGCTGGGTGTGCCCGCCGACCGGGCCTATGGCGACTGGCAGGAAATGCTGGCCGGCGAAAAGGACCGGCCCGACCGGATCGACCTTGTGACCATCGCCACCCCGAACGCGACCCATTTCGAGATCGCTAAAGCGTATCTCGAGGCCGGGTTCAACGTCCTGTGCGAAAAGCCGATGACCATGACCGTGGAAGAGGGCGAGGAGATCGTGCGCGTGGCCCGGGCCTCGGGCAAGATCTGTGCGGTCAACTACTGCTATTCGGCCTATCCGATGGTGCGACAGGCCCGCGCCATGGTCCGCGCCGGAGAGATCGGCAAGGTGCGCCTGGTCGTCACCAATTTCAGCCACGGCCATCATGGGGATGCCACCGACGCGGACAATCCGCGCGTGCGCTGGCGCTATGATCCGGCCATGGCGGGCGTGTCGGGGCAATTCGCCGATTGCGGCATCCACGCGCTGCACATGGCCAGCTTCATCTGCGATGACGAGGTCGCGACGCTGTCGGCCGACATGGCCTCGACCATTCCCAGCCGTCAGTTGGAAGACGACGCCATGGTCAATTTTCGGATGGAGGGCGGCACCGTGGGCCGGTTGTGGACCTCGTCCGTGGCGATCGGGCGGCAGCACGGGTTCGATATCCAGGTCTTCGGCGAAACCGGTGGGTTGCGCTGGGCGTCCGAACATCCCAACCAGCTGTTCTACACACCGGTCGGTGGACGCACGCAGATCATCGAAAAGGGAGAGGGCGGCCTGCATGAAGACGCGATGCGCCTGTCGCGCGTGGCGATTGCCCATCCCGAGGGCTTTCCGCTGGCCGTGGCCAATATCTATTGCGATTTGGCAGACGCGATCCGGGGTGAGCCGCGGGACGGGCTGCCCGATGCCGCCGATGGCGTCCGCTCGATTGCCGCGGTGCACGCAGCGGTGGCCTCGGCCCGGGCGGAGGGCGCCTGGCAGGACGCGCGCCCGCCGATGTTCCGCTGATCAGGGGCGGGGCCGCAACGTGCCCCGCTCGATCACCCGGCAGGGGAAAATCCGCGCCTCGGGGTAGCGATCGGGCGTCTTCAGCATCTCTTCGACCAGATCGACCGACGCGGTGATGATCTGCTTGATCGGCTGATGGATGGTCGTCAGGTTGATGTATTCCCAGCGCGACATCTCCATGTCGTTCAGGCCGATGATCCCGATATCGGTGCCGGGTTTCAGCCCGTGGTCGGCCAGCGCCGACAGCGCCCCGATCGACAGGATGTCGTCGCCGCAGAAATAGGCCTGCGCCGGCTCACCCGCCAGCAGGCGCAGCATCTCGGCCCGGCCGGACTCGAAGGAATAAGCCCCGGCGAAAGAGTGGCTGACCGGAATCTGCGGATGGTTGGCCATTTCCTCGATGAAGCCCCGTTGCCGGTCCAGCGCCGAGGTCGCATCGACTGGCCCGCCCAGGTAGCCCACGCTGGCATAGCCCCGCGCGACCAACTCGCGCGCGGCCATGCGTCCGCATTCCACATTGTCGATGCCCACCACATGCACCTCGGGCGAGGTCGCCGAGCGCCCGAAGGTGTGCACCACCGGCACCCCTGCATCGTGGAACGCCTTGGCAAAGCTGGGTGGCAGGGTCGACGAGGCGACGATTACCGCATCCACTGAATATTGCCGCAGCATGCGCACAGAATTGGCGGGCTCGGTCTCGTCGGTCAGGTTCACGATCAGGGGGCGCAGCCCGCGTTCCTGCAGGGCGCGGGTGAACTGGTCGAAAACCTCAAGGAAGATCGGGTTGTGGAAGTTGTTCGAGATCAGGCCGATCAGCTTGGTCCGCCCCGTCGTCAGCGACGAGGCCAGCGCGTTGGGGCTGTAGCCCAGTTCCTTGGCGGCCTTTTCCACTTTGGCGCGGGTCTTGGCCGAGACCGAGGCGCCCGGCGTGAAGGTGCGCGACACAGCCGACCGCGACACCCCGGCCAAGGCCGCAACTTCCTTCAGCGTAACGCCCAACTGCTTGCTCTCCTCTATGCGGTCGATTGGATCTGTTGAATGTCGCATCATTGCAAAAATGGTGCAATCGGTTGCAAAGCATTTCCTCCCCTGACTTCAGGTTTCGAAGCGCTGCGGATCTCGATCTGACATTTTGATTCAATTACCGTCAATATGACGGAAAAGCTGTCCGTTTCGTCAACTCGATTGCTGTGCTCGGACGGCGGCGCGGTCATACTGGAACCAGAGCAGAGGAGGAGGCGCGCAATGAGTTGGAACATCTGCGTCGTCGGGGCCGGGAAGATCGGACAGATGATCGCCGCCCTGTTGAAGAAATCGCACAACTACACTGTAACCGTGGCCGATCATGACCTGACGGCCCTGTCGGCGTTGAACAGGCAGGGCATCACCACCCGCCAGATCGACGCGGGCGACGAAGCCGGGCTGGCACAGGGGGTTGCAGGGTTCGATGCGGTGATCTCGGCCGCACCGTTTTTCCTGACGCCTGCCATCGCCAAGGCAGCCAAGGCCGCGGGTGCGCATTATTTCGACCTGACCGAGGATGTCGCCGCCACGAACGCCGTGCGCGAACTGGCCCGCGACAGCGGCACCGCCTTCATGCCGCAATGCGGGTTGGCACCGGGTTTCGTTGGCATTGCGGGGGCCTCTCTTGCGGCCGGGTTCGACACGCTGGACAGCCTGCACATGCGGGTGGGCGCGCTGCCGCTCTATCCGACAAATGCGCTGAAATACAATCTGACCTGGTCCACCGACGGGCTGATCAACGAATACTGCAACCCTTGCGACGCCATCGTGAATGGCGAGCGGGTCAAGACCGCGCCGCTCGAGGATTACGAGATCATCGGCCATGACGGTGTGGAATACGAATGCTTCAACACCTCGGGCGGCCTGGGCACGTTGCCCGAGACGCTGGCCGGCAAGGTCCGGGCGGTGTCCTATCGCTCGATCCGCTATCCCGGCCATCGCGACATCCTGAAACTGCTGTTGACGGATCTGGGCCTGGGCCAGCGCCGCGACCTGTTGAAGGACATCTTTGAATCTGCGCTGCCGCGCACCGATCAGGACGTGGTTCTGGTCTATTGCACGGCCAAGGGCATGATCGACGGGGCACTGCGCGAGAAATCCCTGATCAACAAATCCTTTGCCCGCACCATCGACGGCCAGGTCTGGAGTGCGATCCAGATCACCACCGCCGCCGGCGTTCTGGGCGTGGTCGATCTGATGCGCACCGGCGCACTGCCCACCCAAGGCTTTGTCCGGCAAGAGCAGGTCCGGCTGGATGATTTCCTGAACACCGAATTCGGCCAGCTGTACCGCGCTGGCGAAGTGACCCCCCAGAACAAGGCGGCCTGAACATGAAAGACGTAGTCATGACTGCAGAACACACACTCGAAAAACTGGGCCTGACGGCGGCCGAGCTGACCGGCGGCACGCTGGAGGTCCGCTCGCCCATCGACGGCCGCGTGCTGGCGCGGGTGCATGAAACGCCTGTTGCCGACATGGACGCGGTCTTTGCCCGCGCCACGGCGGCCTTCAAGGCTTGGCGCACCGTGCCCGCCCCGCGCCGGGGCGAGCTGATCCGCCTGCTGGGCGAGGAATTGCGCGCGGCCAAGGAGGACCTGGGCGCGCTGGTCAGCTGGGAGGCCGGCAAGATCACCTCGGAAGGTTTGGGCGAAGTGCAGGAGATGATCGACATCTGCGATTTCGCCGTCGGCCTGTCGCGGCAGCTGTATGGCCTGACCATCGCCTCCGAACGCCCCGGCCACCGGATGATGGAGACGTGGCACCCGGCCGGGCCGGTCGGCGTGATCTCGGCCTTCAACTTCCCGGTCGCGGTCTGGTCGTGGAACGCGGCGCTGGCGTTGGTCTGCGGCGATCCGGTGATCTGGAAATCGTCCGAGAAAACGCCCTTGACCGCGATGGCCTGTCAGAAGATCTTTGAAAAGGCCGTGGCCCGGTTCGGCGACGCACCCGACGGGCTGCTGCAACTGGTGGTCGGCGGCGCCGATCTGGGCAAGGCGCTTGTGGCCAGCGAGACGGTGCCGATCATTTCGGCCACCGGCTCGACCCGGATGGGCCGCGCGGTCGCGCCGGTCGTGGCGCAGCGGTTCGGCAAGTGCATCCTGGAACTGGGCGGTAACAACGCCATGATCGTGGGCCCCTCGGCCGACCTGGAAATGGCGGTGCGGGCCATCGTGTTCTCGGCCGTGGGCACCGCGGGTCAGCGCTGTACCTCGCTGCGGCGGCTGATCGTGCACAACTCGATCCGTGCCGATCTGGTTGCGCGGCTGAAAAAAGCCTATGCCGGTCTGCCCATCGGTGATCCGCTGGCCGAAGGCACGCTGGTCGGGCCGCTGGTGGATGAGGCCTCGGGGCAGGCGATGGAGGCCGCGCTGAAGGCGGCCGAGGCCGAGGGCGGCACCGTCTTCGGCGGCAAGCGCGTCACCGACGGCGTGCCCGAGGGCGGTGTCTACATACAGCCCGCGATCGCCGAAATGCCGGGCCAGACCGAGATCGTGAAGACCGAAACCTTTGCGCCGATCCTCTATGTCATGGGCTATGACGGTTTCGACGAGGCGCTCGAGATGCAGAACGACGTGCCGCAAGGCCTGTCGTCTTGCGTGTTCACGCTGAACATGCGCGAGGCGGAGCAGTTCCTGTCGCCTGCCGGGTCCGATTGCGGCATCGCCAACGTGAATATCGGCCCGTCCGGCGCCGAGATCGGTGGCGCGTTCGGCGGTGAGAAGGAAACCGGTGGCGGACGCGAAAGCGGCTCGGACGCCTGGAAGGGCTATATGCGGCGGCAGACGAACACGATCAATTATTCGGCCGAGCTGCCCCTGGCGCAGGGCGTCAAGTTCGACATCTGACCGCCCGGTCCGGCGGCCCGGTCCGGCCGGGCCGTCAATCGGCGAACAGATAGTCCAGCCGCAGAATGGATTGCGCGGTTTCTTCTGGCACCCCCAGAAACTTCGAGATCGCGGCGATGTTTTCCGCCGGATCTCCGGTTTCGCGCAGCCGGTGGAATCGGTCCAGCCCGGCGCTGCGCAATTGTTCGGATTCATAGGCTAGATCGCTGCGGATCGTGGGCAGCAGACGCTGGACCGTGGCGGCGGGTGAGTTCTGCCCGGCCAGCCCGACCCGGTGGGCATGCCCCACCAAGTAGTCGTCGGAATAGGTGCATTGCACCTCCAGAACATGGGTGCGGGCACGGTCCGAACAGAAATCCTGCACGATATCCAGGCTGGCCGGGTCCAGGCAGATGACCAGCTTGTCGGTGTCGAAATGATCGAACAGCAGCCGCATCACCGCGCGGCGATGGCGTGACCGCTTGACCAGCGTCGTCTCGATCCCGCCCAGATCGGGCAGGGGGGCGGCTTCTTCGTTGAACAGGTATTCGATGCAGGGCAGGTTGGTTTCAGAGGCGATCTGGTCGATCAGCCGTTTGGCCACGTGCCATTTCTTGCACACTACAAGATACAGGTCGCGATCGGGGCCGATCGTGTTGGCGACCTCCCAGAAGCGGGGGGCGAAACGGCGGCCCACACGGCCGCGGCCCGTCAGGAAACCATGCAGGTTGCGGCCCTCGTTCGAGATCTGGAACGCGACCCCTTCGCTGGCATAGAGCGCCCCCAACTTCTGTTTCAGCTGATGTGCCTCGGGGCTGATCTTGCGCGCGAACAGGTAATCCTGGCTCAGCAGCATGTCGTAGTGATCGTTGTAGAAGGTCACCGGCATGCCATAGTCGGAAAACATCAGGAACGTGAGTGTGCGGTTCTCGATCTCCGAGCGCGGGATCAGGTGCCGCACGAGGGTCTGAAAGAAGGTCTCGTCCGGAATCCACGTCGTCGCGAAGAACCGGACCACGTCCCGGCGCTGGCGCAGAAACGCGAGGATCGCCTCGATCGTGCGGCGGCGCAGGCACCACCACTGGCTGCCGATCATGATCTGGAGATCCTCCGGGATCTCGCGAGTCAGCCCCAGGCGCTTCTGGACCTCGTAGGCGGCGTAGAACAGTTTGCTCTGGGTGCGTTCGTTGAAATAGTGGCGATAGATCAGCCGGTCTTCCTTCATGCCGGTCTTGATCCAGTCGCTGGCGAAGAAATCGTGGCTTTCGATGAAGTCCTTGTCGTTTTCATCCAGAAAGCGATGGGCGTATTCCGCGGTCTTGATCGCCATGCAGTCGCCCGACAGCATGTAGAAATGGGTGGCGCGGGGGAAGGCCTCGACCGCGGCCTGCACCGCATGCAGAGAAGCCTGCACCAACGACCATTCGCCCCAGCCGCATTTGATCCGTTTTTTGGCGAAGGCGACGTTGGGGCTGTTTTTCAATGCGTCCCGGATGCGGCTGAAATCGGCCGCCGAGGCGCTGGCGTCGAAATGAATCGCGATGTAGTCGCCGACCGCCGTCAGGCGTTGGGCCTGCGCGATGATCGCATCGGGGTCTTTGTGACACAGCAGAACATAGGCGATTCTGGCCATTGGCGTGGTTGTTTTCCGTTACTGCCCGGTTCCGACCGTGATACTGAGGATGAACGATTGAATAAACAGAATATTTTTGCTTGTCTGGCGCCAAAAGCTGGCTCATCACCCTGAGACTCGGCTGGCAGAGGAGGCATGGCAGATGGGATTTCCCGGCACATGGATGACCGAGAGCGAAAGCATGGTCTATCGCGTGGTGCCCAAATGCGCCTGCTCGACCATCGGGCAGATCATGTATTACTCCGATCATGGCCGGTTCTTTGATGGCGATATCCACGACGCCAAAGACGGGATGCACAAATGGGCGTTTGACCACAGCCAGGATGTGATCTCGGCCAATGTGCGCGGGCACAAGTCCTTCGCCTTCACCTGCGTGCGCAACCCCTATACGCGGATCCTCAGTTCGTTCTTCGACAAGATCTGCGGCATTCAGCGCAACGGGAAACGGTACCGGGGCAATCTGGTGCCGACGCTGATCTACAATTACGGGATCGAGGTCGGGGGCGAAGACGGCAAGGGCGAATTCGACCAGATCGCCAGTTTCCGCCGGTTTCTTCTGTTTGCCCGCGACACGATCCGTTGGCGCCGACCGATGGACCCGGACATCCACTGGTCGGCCATGTCGGGGCATGTCTCGACCTTCATCGTGAATGGCGGGCGCTATGACCGGATATTCTGGACCGAGAAGTTCAACGAGGGCATGCAGGGCGTGCTGGATCAGATCGAAACGCCCCACCCTGTGACTCTGTCCGAAATCCCGCGCTTCAACGAGTCCGAAGGCCACGGCCCCAAACGCGCGCATCCGGTCGAGGACTATTTCGACGACCTGTCGATGCATCTGGTCTACGAGATCTACAAGCAGGATTTCGAACTGTTCAAATACGATTTCGAAAATCCGGCCAACAAGATGCCGACGGGTGAAATCGATCTGGATGAGATTCACGCCAAGCTGGGTGATTGATCCCATAGGCAGGGGTGCTCCCACCCATCCTCGATGTCTCTGGCGAGACACCTCCTCTGGTTGGGCCGGGCGCCGCGCTGTGCGCGGCGCCCGGCCCAAGGCTGACGGAGGCAGCGGCGCAGCCGATGGATCCTGTCAGACGCGGGAGCCCTTTGGATTCAGGCAACGGACCGGCCCGCATGACGCGGGCCGTCAGCGTTCAGACCTGACGAACGGCGCCTTTTGCGGCGCTGGTGGCTAGCTTCGCATAGGCCTTCAACGCCGTGGACACCTTGCGTTTGCGCGGCTGGGCCGGCTCCCAGCCTTTCGCGTCCTGCGCCTTGCGGCGTTCGGCCAGTTCCTCGTCGGATACGGCCAGGTGGATCGAGCGGTTGGGGATGTCGATCTCGATCGTGTCCCCGTTCTGCACCAGACCGATCTCGCCGCCTTCGGCCGCCTCGGGCGAGACGTGGCCGATCGACAGGCCCGAGGTGCCGCCCGAGAACCGCCCGTCGGTCAGCAGCGCACAGGCTTTGCCCAGGCCCTTGGATTTCAGGTACGAGGTCGGGTACAGCATCTCCTGCATGCCCGGCCCGCCGCGGGGGCCTTCATACCGGATCACGACCACGTCGCCTTCCTTGACCTTGCCGGTCAGGATGTCGTTCACCGCCTGGTCCTGGCTTTCGCAGACATAGGCGGTGCCGGTGAATTTCAGGATGTTCTCATCCACACCTGCGGTCTTCACGATGCAGCCGTCGCGCGCGATGTTGCCGAACAGAACGGCCAGACCGCCATCCTGGCTGAACGCATGTTCCTTGGACCGAATCACGCCGTTGGCCCGGTCTGTGTCCAGTTCCTTGTAGCGGTTCGACTGGCTGAAGGCCTGTGTCGTGCGCACACCGCCCGGCGCGGCCTTGAACAACTCCTGCGCCTTGGGGTTGTTGGTCACCTTGATGTCCCAGTTGGCGATCGCCTCGGCCATTGTGGCCGAATGCACCGTGCAGCAGTCGTCATGCAGCAGACCAGCGCGGCTCAGCTCACCCAGGATCGAGAAGATGCCGCCCGCGCGGTGCACGTCCTCCATGTGGACGTTTTCAGTGTTGGGCGCGACCTTGCACAGGCAGGGAACCTTGCGGCTGAGGCGGTCCATGTCGGACATGGTGAAATCCACCTCGCCCTCATGCGCGATGGCCAGCAGGTGCAGCACCGTGTTGGTCGAGCCGCCCATGGCGATGTCCAGGCTCATGGCGTTTTCGAAGGCCTCGAAGGTCGCAATCTCGCGCGGGAGGAAGCCTTTTTCGTTCAACTCATAGTGACGCTTGGTGATCTCGACGATGCGACGCCCGGCTTCCAGGAACAGCTCCTTGCGGTCGGCATGGGTGGCCAGGGTCGAGCCATTGCCCGGCAGCGCCAGACCCAGCGCCTCGGCCAGGCAGTTCATGGAATTCGCCGTGAACATGCCCGAGCACGACCCACAAGTGGGGCAGGCGTTTTCTTCGATATGTTTGACCTGCTCGTCGGTGTATTTGTCATCGGCGGCGGCGACCATGGCATCGACCAGGTCGATCTTCTTCACATCCAGATCAGCAATGTCGATCTTGCCGGCCTCCATCGGGCCGCCCGAGACAAAGATGGCCGGGATGTTCAGCCGCATCGCCGCCATCAGCATGCCCGGGGTGATCTTGTCGCAGTTCGAGATGCAGACCATCGCATCGGCGCAATGCGCGTTGACCATGTATTCGACGCTGTCGGCGATGATCTCGCGCGAGGGCAGCGAATACAGCATCCCGTCATGGCCCATGGCGATGCCGTCATCGACGGCGATGGTGTTGAACTCTTTGGCTACACCGCCGGCGGCCTCGACCTCGCGGGCGACCATCTGACCCAGATCCTTGAGGTGGACGTGCCCCGGCACGAATTGCGTGAACGAGTTGACGATGGCGATGATCGGCTTGCCGAAATCGTCGTCTCCCATCCCGGTGGCGCGCCACAGGCCGCGGGCACCGGCCATGTTGCGGCCATGGGTCGAAGTTCTGGATCGGTACATTGGCATGATGCTGTTTCCCTTTTGCCCGGTTGCAAAACCAGGGTTGCGTGCGTTATAGCGCACGTAGCACATGTGCGTTATAACGCACAAGGTAAATCGCGGGACGTGGCCATGGAATCGGACGACATCACCCTGAAACTCAGAGACGTCCGGACGGCATCGGGGCTGAGCCTCGCCAAAGCGGCCGAATTGACCGGGGTCAGCAAGGCCATGCTGGGCCAGATCGAACGCGGAGAATCAAGCCCCACCATCGCGACGCTGTGGAAGATCGCCAAGGGGTTCCAGATGCCGCTGAGCGCGCTGATCGGCACCAGCGCCCTGCGCGACCCGGCGGATGCGGCCCGGTTCCGCACCGTGACCTTTCCGGGCAGTCTGAAGGTCAAGATCGTCTTTCCCTTCGACCCGGTTCTGGGGGCCGAGACCTTTCACGTCGAACTGGACCGCAACCAATGCCACGAATCCCCCGCCCATGCCGCCGGCGTAACCGAGGAAGTCTTTGTACTGAGCGGCGCGCTCGAGGTGCTGCGGAACGGCGAATGGGTGCCGCTGAGCGCGGGCCAGGGGCTGCGCTTTCCGGCCGACCTGCCGCATGGCTATCGCGCCGGGCCCGAGGGCGCGGCCTTCTTGAACATGCATCACTACGGACACCGGCCCGCGACCGCTGCGGCCGGTTGATACGGCGGAAGGAGATGACCCGATGACGGAATTCCTGAACGGCCTGACGCTGGCCGATGGCATCGGGTCCTTCGGGGCGCTGATCGTGGTTGCGGCCTATTTCGCCACCCAGATGCGGATGATGAATTCCGACGATCTGGCCTTTCCGGTGGTCAACCTGGTAGGGTCGGTTTTGATCGTCTATTCGCTGCTGCAGAACTTCAACCTGGCCTCGATGCTGATCGAAAGCTTCTGGATCGCCATCAGCGTGATCGGCATCATCCAGCATTTCCGCCTGCGACGGGTGCGATAGGGCCGCAGGGACCCGATCCAGCCTTGAACCCGCACCCTTGCGCGTATAGGGAAATCCTTGCGCGTATAGGGGAGGCTTTGATGCTGGACGATCCAAAAACCCTGGTTTCCACCGAATGGCTGGCCGCCCACCTAAAGGACCCGGATCTGCGGATCCTCGACGCCTCGTGGTACCTGCCGCAGCAAGGGCGCGACGCCCGGGCCGAGTACGAGGCCGGACATATTCCCGGCGCACGGTTCTTCGACATCGACGAGATTTCGGACCACCGCTCGGACCTGCCGCACATGGCCCCTCCGGTCGAGAAATTCATGTCGCGCCTGCGGGCCATGGGCGTGGGCGACGGCCATCAGGTTGTGGTCTATGACGGCGCGGGTCTGTTTTCGGCGGCGCGGGTCTGGTGGCTGTTCCGCCTGATGGGGCAAGAGAACATCGCGGTTCTGGACGGTGGCCTGCCCAAATGGGTCGCCGAAGGGCGCGAGATCGAGGATCTGCCCCCCGTCATCCGTGACCGCCACATGACCGTGCGTGTGCAGAACCACCTGGTCCGCGACGTGACCCAGGTATCGGCCGCCGCCAAGCTGGCCGATCACGAAATCATCGACGCCCGCGCGGCCGACCGTTTCGCCGGAACCCAGCCCGAACCGCGCGAAGGTTTGCGGGCAGGGCACATCCCCGGCTCGCGCAACGTGCCCTTCGGACAGTTGCTGAACCCCGATGGCACCATGAAATCGCCCGAGGACTGCCGCGCGGTGTTCGAAGCCGCAGGCGTCGATCTGTCGAAACCTGCGATCACCACCTGCGGGTCGGGCGTGACCGCCGCGATCCTCAGCCTTGCGCTCGAGCGCATGGGCAAGAAAGACCATGCACTTTATGACGGCAGCTGGGCCGAATGGGGCGCCTTCCCGACCCTGCCCGTCGCAACCGGAGACTCCTGATGTTCGAGAACCTCAAGCCGCAGCCAGCCGACAAGATCCTGGCGCTGATGCAGATGTATCGCGATGACCCGCGCGAGCAGAAGATCGACCTGGGCGTCGGCGTCTACAAGAATGCCGAGGGCGTGACGCCCGTCATGCGCGCGGTCAAGGCCGCCGAGCATCGCATCTGGGAAGAACAGCAGACCAAGGCCTATACCGGGCTGGCCGGTGACCCGGCCTATGCCGATGCGATGATCGCGCTGATACTGGGCACCAGCGTGCCGCGCGCCAATATTGCCGCCGTGGCCACACCGGGCGGCACCGGTGCCTGCCGTCAGGCGTTCGAACTGATCCGCATGGCTAACCCCTCGGCCCGGGTGTTCGTGTCGAACCCGACCTGGCCCAATCACATCTCGATCCTGAACTATCTGGGCATCGAAACCGTCGCCTATCGCTATTTCGACGAGGAAACCCGCGGCGTCGATTTCGACGGCATGATCGAGGACCTCAAGACTGCCAAGGCGGGCGACGTGGTGCTGTTGCATGGTTGCTGTCACAACCCGACCGGCGCCAACCTGAACATGGTGCAGTGGCAAGAGGTGGTGAACCTGATCAACGACCGCGGCTTGGTGGCGATGATCGACATCGCCTATCAGGGCTTTGGCGACGGTCTGAACGAGGATGCGCAGGCGACCCGGCTGGTCGCTTCTTCGGTCAAGGAATGCCTGATCGCGGCGTCTTGCTCGAAGAATTTCGGTGTCTACCGCGAGCGCACCGGCCTGCTGATGGCTGTCAGCGCCGATGCGGGACAGACCGCGCTGAACCAGGGCACGCTGGCGTTTCTGAACCGCCAGAACTATTCGTTCCCGCCGGATCACGGCGCGCGCGTGGTGACCACGATCCTGATGGATGAGGGCCTGCGCGCTGATTGGATGGCCGAACTGGAAGAGGTGCGCCTGTCGATGCTGGGCCTGCGCCGCCAACTGGCGGATGAGCTGCAGCGGCTGAGCGGATCGGACCGGTTCGGCTTCCTGGCCCAGCATCGCGGCATGTTCTCGCGCTTGGGCGCCGCGCCCGAGCTGGTCGAGAAGCTGCGGGTCGAACACGGCATCTACATGGTCGGCGACAGCCGCATGAACATCGCCGGGTTGAATGATGCCACCGTGCCGATCCTCGCCAAGGCCATCATCGACGTCGGCGTCTGAGCTCAGACAGTTCTCAAAAAAGAAACCCGGGCACGAATGCCCGGGTTTTTTGTTTGATTTGAAAAGGGCTCAGCCCTTCGAGAACTCGGGATAGGCTTCCATGCCCAGCTCGCCCATGTCGAGGCCGTTGATCTCTTCTTCCTCGCCGACCCGCAGGCCGACGGTGGCCTTGAGGATCGAGAACAGGATGAAGCTCACCACGAAGACGAAGATCCCGATGGCCGCAAAGCCGATGATCTGGGTCACGAAGGACGCGTCGCCATTGGTCCAGGCCACGATGAAGGTGCCCCAGAAGCCCGCGATCAGGTGAACCGGGATGGCGCCGACCACGTCGTCGATCTTCATCTTGTCCAGCAGCGGCACGGTGTAGACCACGATCACGCCACCGATGCCGCCGATGATCAGTGCCTGGAACAGCGACGGTGCCAGCGGTTCCGCGGTGATCGAGACCAGCCCGGCCAGCGCGCCGTTCAACACCATGGTCAGGTCGACCTTGCCATACATCACCTGGGTCAGGATCAGGGCAGCGACGGCGCCGGCGGCAGCGGCCATGTTGGTGTTGGCGAAGATGCGGCTGATGTCAGCCATGTCGCCGATCGTGCCCATGGCCAGCTGCGAGCCGCCATTGAAACCGAACCAGCCCAGCCACAGGATGAACGTACCCAGGGTGGCAAGCGCCAGGTTCGAGCCGGGGATCGGAACGACCTTTCCGTCCTTGCTGTACTTGCCGATCCGGGGGCCCAACACGATCGCACCGGCCAGTGCGGCAAAGCCACCTGCGGCATGCACAAGGGTCGAGCCTGCGAAATCGCTGAAGCCCATTTCGGACAGCCAGCCGCCGCCCCACTGCCACGAGGCTTCGATCGGGTAGATGACACCGGTCAGGACGATCACGAAGATGAAGAAGGGCCACAGCTTGACCCGCTCGGCCATGGTGCCCGACACGATCGAGGCGGTGGTGGCGCAGAACATCAGCTGGAAGAAGAAGTCCGAACCGACCGACGCATAGGACAGATCGGTTTCGACGCCTTCAAGGCCGACCGGTTCCAACGAGGTGGGCGAGAAGGCACCCAGAATGCCGGTGATGGTCCAGCCGTCGCCCGGATACATCAGGTTGAAGCCGACCAGCCAATACATGATGGCTGCAAAAGAAAACAGGCCGATGTTCTTGACCAGCTGCATGGCCACGTTCTTGGAGCGCACTAGACCGGCCTCGAGCATGGCAAAGCCCGCGGCCATCCAGAACACCAGGAAGCCGCCCATCAGGAACAGCAGCGAAGTCAGGATATATTGCGTATGCTGCGCGGTTTCGCCGGTTGCGGCGGTCTCCTGCGCCAGGCCCATCTGCGGCAGCGCGACGATCGCGGCGGCAGGGATGAGTGATTTCATCAGGTTCATGTTCAGTCCTCGAATGATTGTCGGTGGCGGCGCTCAGAGCGCCTCTTCGTTGAGTTCCCCGGTCCGCACGCGCAGGGCCTGCTCGACATCGAGGACAAAAATCTTGCCGTCGCCGATCTTGCCGGTCTTGGCGGTTTTGGTGATGGTCTCGACGATCTGGTCTGTCATCGCGGCAGGCACCACGATTTCCAGCTTGATCTTGGGCACGAAGTTCACCGCGTATTCGGCACCCCGATAGATTTCGGTGTGACCGGATTGCGAGCCGAAGCCCTTGATCTCAGTCACCATCATGCCGCGCACGCCCGCCTCGGTCAGTGCCTCGCGCACCTCCTCGAGCTTGAACGGCTTGATTGTCGCAATGATCAGTTTCACGTCTTTCCCCTCTTCTGTTCCGGTGGGTCCGGCTTTGCACCTGCAGAAAAAGAGCCCGACATGGCCGCTCAAGGAACGATTTCGGCAAAAAGACGCTGGGGAAGAGGGTCAAAGTTGCACATTTTTTGCACAAAATATGTGAAGTGATCAAAAAACAGGCAAATTTGAGAGGGAAATTGCTGCTATTTCACACCTCTACATGGGCGCGACAGCACGGTATGGTGCCACAAAAGCAAAAACGGGCAGAGTTTGAGCATGACTGAGTCCAAGCGTCGAAAACCGCTGGTGGCGGACAAACGGTATCCGTCCGGAGGCCGCAAGACCGCGTCTGCCAAGCGGTCGGCGAAACCGGCGGGCAAGAAGGCGACGGCGCGCAAGACCACAACGCGCAAAACCCGGCGCAAGCGTTCGGGTGGCGGGCATGGCGGTTTCTTTCGCCGGCTGTTCCGATGGATCGGACGGCTGATCTGGGGCCTGACCTGGCGCGTGGCGGCGGTTGTGGCGCTGTTGATTGCGCTGGCGGTCGGTGTCGTCTACAGCACGTTGCCCGAGGTCGATGCCCTGCTGGACGGGCGCGCGCGTGGGTCGGTCACCCTGCTGGACCGCGACGGCAAGGTCTTCGCTTGGCGGGGTGATCAGTTCGGCGGCGTCATCACCGCCGATACCGTGTCACCCCATCTGAAGAACGCGGTCATCGCCACCGAGGACAAGCGGTTCTATCGTCACTTCGGCATCAGCCCGCGCGGCATCGCCAGCGCGGTTAGGATCAACCTGTCGGAAGGGCGCGGGCCGCTGTCGGGGCATGGTGGGTCCACCATCACCCAGCAAACGGCCAAGCTGCTGTGTCTGGGTGTCCCGTATGATCCGAGCCAGTGGGAGTCGGAAGCGGCGTATGAGGCTGACTGCCGCCAGGGGTCGCTGTGGCGCAAGGCTAAGGAAGCGATCTACGCGATGGCGATGGAGGTCAAGTATTCCAAGGACGAGATCCTGACCATCTATCTGAACCGGGCATTTCTGGGGGCCGGCGCACGCGGGTTCGAGGCGGCCAGCCAGCGCTATTTTGGCAAGTCCGCGGCCGAGGTCGACGCGGCCGAGGCGGCGATGCTGGCGGGGCTGTTGGTGGCGCCCACGCGCTATGCGCCCACCAACAACCTGCAGCGCTCGCAGGACCGGGCCAAGGTGGTGATCAGCCTGATGGAGGATCAGGGTTACCTGACCACGTCACAGGCAACTGCGGCGCGCAACAACCCGGCCGAGCTGTCCGAGGCCGCCGCCGCGCGCGCTGGCGGTTATTTTGCCGACTGGGTCATGGCCAGCGGCCCCGAGTTCTTTACCCGCAACACCACCGAGGACGTGGTGATCAAGACCACGCTGGACCAGCGGATCCAGCAGGCGGCCGAGGCGGCGCTGAAACAGGTGTTCGACGAAAAGGTCAGCGAAGGGTCGAAGGCGCAGGCCGCGATCGTGGTGATGTCGGCCGATGGTGCGGTCCGGGCCATGGTGGGCGGGCGCAAGACCAAGGTGTCGGGCGCGTTCAACCGCGCGACGCAGGCGCTGCGCCAGACCGGGTCCTCGTTCAAACCCTTCGTCTATGCCACCGCGCTGGAGCTTGGCTACTCACCGCTGGCCACGGTGGTGGACGAGCCCTATTGCATCGACATCCCGGGGTCCGGCCAGTGGTGCCCCAAGAACTATACCAACAAGTTCTACGGTCGTGTTACGCTGGCGGATGCGCTCAAGAACTCGCTGAACATTCCGGCCGTCAAGGTGGCCGAGGTGGCCGGGCTGGACAATGTGCGCACGGTGGCCAGTGGCTTCGGCATCCAAAGCGATCTGGCGGCGGGTCCTGCGCTGGCGCTGGGCGCGTCGGAAAGCACGCTGATCGAGATGACCGGCGCCTATGCGGGTATCCTGAACGGGGGCTCGGCGGTGGAACCCTATGGCCTGACCGAGCTGAAGCTGCTGGGCGATGACTCGCCGGTGATGGTGACGACGACCGGGATCGGCGAACGGGTGATCCGCGACGAGGCCGCCAAACAGCTGATCTGGATGATGGAGCGGGTGGTGTCCGAAGGCACCGGTCAGCGGGCCAAGCTGCCCGGATGGCAGGTGGCGGGCAAAACGGGTACGACCCAGGCCGCGCGGGATGCGTGGTTCATCGGCTTCACCGCCGATTACGTGGCCGGCGTCTGGATGGGCTATGACGACAACACGCCCCTGAAAGGGGTCACCGGCGGCGGGCTGCCGGCCGAGATCTGGCGGGAAACCATGCTGCGCGTGACCGAGGGCATGACCCCCACGCCCCTGCCGATGCTGGCGCCGGCGGCTCCGGTTCAGACCACGCAGCAATCCCAGCCCCGCCGCAGACAGCAGGGCAGTTTCGCGCGGGCGGTCGACAATCTGTTGAAGGATATCTTCGGCGGCAACTAGGCCGCGGATGATCGGACGGGCGGCGCGCGGCGCCGCCCGGATCAAAGCTCAAAGGCTGGCCTCCAGCGCGGCGACGATCGCGTCGCCCATCTCGGTGGTCGACACCGGCTGCACGCCCTCTTCGGCCAGCAGATCGGCGGTACGGGCACCATCGGCCAGCACCTTCTCGATGGCGGCTTCCAGACGGTCGGCCTCGGCCCCCTGATCGAAGGAATAGCGCAGCGCCATGGCAAAGCTCAGGATGCAGGCGATCGGGTTGGCCTTGCCCTGCCCGGCAATGTCGGGGGCCGAGCCGTGGACGGGCTCGTACAACGCCTTGGGCCGGCCGTTGGCCATGGGCGCCCCCAGCGAGGCCGAAGGCAGCATGCCCAGCGACCCGGTCAGCATCGCCGCGCAGTCCGAAAGGATGTCGCCGAACAGGTTGTCGGTCAGGATCACGTCGAACTGCTTGGGCGCGCGCACCAGCTGCATGGCGCCGTTGTCGGCATACATGTGGCTCAGCTCGACCTCGGGGTAATCCTTGCCCACGCGGGTCACCACCTCGCGCCACAGGATGCCCGATTCCATCACGTTGGCCTTTTCCATCGAGCACAGCTTCTTGTTGCGGCGCATCGCCAGCTCAAAAGCCGAACGCGCGACCCGCTCGATCTCGGATTCGGTGTAGCGCTGGGTGTTGATGCCCACGCGTTCATTGCCTTCCTCGAAGATGCCGCGCGGCTCGCCGAAATAGACGCCCGAGGTCAACTCGCGCACGATCATGATGTCGAGGCCGGCGACCACGTCCTTTTTCAGCGACGAGAAATCGGCCAGCGCGTCAAAGCACTGGGCCGGGCGCAGGTTCGAGTACAGGTCCATCTCCTTGCGCAGGCGCAGCAGGCCGCGCTCGGGCTTCACGCTGAAATCCAGATCGTCGTATTTCGGGCCGCCTACGGCGCCCAGCAGAACCGCGTCGACCTCTTGCGCCTTGGCCATCGTCTCATCCGCCAGAGGAACGCCGTGCTTGTCATAGGCGGCACCGCCGACCAGATCCTCGCTCACGTCGAATTTCAGATCGCGCCTGGCGCCGAACCAGTCGATGATCTTGCGCACTTCGGTCATCACTTCGGGGCCGATTCCGTCTCCGGGCAGGATGAGGAGCGAGGGGTTGGACATGAGCGGTCTCCTTGCGTTTTTCAGAACCGGGCCTAGCGTTTGCGGGGCATATGGTCAATGAGGCGTTCCGACCGTTTTGCCCGGGTATCACGCGTCATGCGGGCGCAGGTCGGCAAGGGTGGGCGGCACGTCAGTCGGTACCGGCCTGCCGGTCCTGCGCGCCCGATCCGGTCAGGTCGACCCAGACCAGCCGGTGCCGGCTTGCCGCTCGGGCCGCGGGATGGGGCTGACCGTCCGCTCCGGTCCAGAACACGCCGGCATCTTCGACCACCCAATCCGCCGATGGCAGCACATAGTCGACGCGGCGGTCTCCGACGGTTTTCCAGGTGACGGTGGTGTCTGCGCCGGTTGCATCTGTCGGTCGCGGATCCTGAACCAACGGGTTGGTCAGCAGGGCACGCAGGGCCTCGGTGTGGCCTTCTCCGCGCTCGGGGTCCAGATTGGCATCTCCGGCGATTACGAAGCGGCGGGTCGGCGCCGGCCCCAGATCGCCCCGCAGAAGAACGGACCAGAACCGGATTTCATCGCGGTTGCGCAGGCCGTTGCGGTCCTCGGGGCCGTCAAAGACAGGCGGGGTGGCGTGGAAGGTCATGAGGGTCAACCGGCCCTGCGGCGTATCGATCGGAACGACCCAATGCGCGGTCGAGGAGAGCCGTTGTACCGACTGCGCCTGCTGCGAGGGAAACGAGGCGCCGTCCCGGCTGGGAAGCGTTGCGTCCGGCAGATCCTTCCACAGCAGGGTCGAGTAGTCTGCGATCTGACTTTCGATGATCGGATACCGGGACAGGACGGCAATTCCCCCATTGCCGGTGAAACGCCCCCAGCCCTGCGCGTCGCCCGGCCCGCCAAGCCTGCTGTCTCCGTCCAGGTCGAGGTTGGACATCAGCCCCGAATTGGGCTGACGGGCGAACCGATAGGGATAATCCAGACCCGCAGCCGCCAGCAGATCGGTCAGCGCCGACAGGGCCAGGTTGTCGTGGTCCCAGTCCACCCCCTGCAGGGCGACGATATCCGGCGCCGTGGCTAGCAAAACATCGACGACGGCGCGGACCTGCGGTGTCTCCTTGCGGATGTCGCGCAGCATCAACCCCGGCCCATCGCGCTGCAACTCGGTGTTGAAGCTGGCCACGCGCAGGGGGTCGGCCTGGGCCGCAAAAGGCAGCAGCGCCAGAACCAGAATGCGGATCATGCGGTCTGGGTGGCCTCGGAGGTGGAATAGGCGCGCCGCTTTTCGACGATCAGCCCGGCGATTCGCAGCGTGGCGATGCCGCGCATAATTATGCTGGCGGGCAGGAAGGCCCAAGCGCTCATGGTCCAGATCAGGGTCTGCGGATTCGCTAGCGTCAGCGGATCGATGACATTGGTCAGCAGCTTGATCAGCGCAGGGATAAGGAACGGCAGCAGGATGCCGATCGAAATGTTCAGGCGCCCGTCGCGCTGCAGGCGGGTCACCACGTCTCCGCCCTTGGTCGGGTCGAACAGGGGCAGATTGGTCCAGACGTTGAAGGCCCCGTTCCCCGTGGGCCATCCCCGGACCTTGACCGCATAGACGAAGCTGGCGATCGTCACCAGCGCCGCGACATAGGCGACGCTTGCGGTGATGCGGACCAGTTCGGTCAGCATTGCGCTGGCCTCGGTCGGCAGCATCAGGACCACCAGGCGGACCGGTGAATAGGGAAAGTCGACGACATTGGCCACGGCCAGGCCCACGGAATAGGCGGCGCTGGTCAGATCCGTTGGCGTGTAGACGTTCTTGCAGATCAGGGTCAGGACCGACACCATCGACATCAGCCCGACGAACCTCAGCCGGTTGACGGGCGGCGCGTCGCGGAACTCGATGAAGCTGGGGAAGGCCGAGTTGTATTCGGCAAAGGTCAGGATGAATGCCAGGATGGCGACAAAGACGACAACTTCGGTACCGTTGGTGGCCGAGACCGGCAGATACAGCGCGGGGGTCAGCACCAGAAGCGCTACTAAAATCCCACGAACTGCCGCCCCTGTTGTGCGTGCAATCACTATCCGAACCCTTTCCAAACCGGACCCGTCGTTTCTTTGCCGACTCAATTCCAACTTGTGCCCGCCCATTCCCAAGTGGCGGATGCCGATTGGCGCCATCATCAGCGACAAGCGGCATTTTGCTCAAGCCGATGGGCAGGAAACAGGTGATTTCAGGCAAAATGATGGCGAAACTGGTGCGGCTTTGCATCAATTGCGCCGCAGAATCGTCGCTGGCTCGTCGGGTGTGACTACATGTTGTGGTTGCTTGGCCGTCAACCCCTAAGACGCGAACGGGGCCGCCGCGGCGACCCCGTCTGGTTGAGTATCGACAGATTCGCCGCCCGCGTCACGTCCAGGGGCGGGCCTGGCTGACCTGGGATTCAAACTGGTCGATGTGGTGCGCCTTCTCCATCGTCAGGCCGATATCGTCCAAGCCGTTCAGCAGGCAGTGCTTGCGGTGCGGGTCGATGTCGAAGGTGATCTCGACCCCGTCCGAGGTGACGATCTTCTGCTCTTCGAGGTCCACGGTCATGCGGGCGTTTTCGCCCTTGTGGGCATCTTCCATCAGGATGGCATGATGCTCGTCCTCGACCACGATCGGCAAGATGCCGTTCTTGAAGCAGTTGTTAAAGAAGATGTCGGCGAAGCTGGTCGAGATGATGACCTTGATGCCGAAATCCTTGATCGCCCAAGGCGCGTGTTCGCGCGACGAGCCGCAGCCGAAATTGTCGCCGGCCACCAGGATCTCGGCGTTGCGATAGGCGGGTTTGTTCAGAACGAACTCTTCGTTCTCTCGCCCGTCATCGTGATAGCGCATCTCGTCGAACAGCACGACGCCTAGGCCCGAACGTTTGATCGTTTTCAGGTGCACTTTGGGGATGATCATATCGGTGTCGATATTGATCAGGGGCATGGGGGCGGCCACGCCGTGGACTTTTTCAAACTTTTCCATGTTCACACTCCTGCGGGAGAGGCCCGGCCCCATGCCCCGCGTTTCAAGCTTGTTTCGCTTCCGTCGTTTCGTTGCCGGCGTTCTTGACGAAGAACGCCATGAAGATCAGGCCGAACCCGTTGAACAGCATCTCGATGCCCAAAAGGATTCCCAGCAGGCTGAGCGCCAGTCCGACCGAGGCATTGGCCATGATGTAGGCGGCCAGCGCCAGGGACAGCAGGCCGGAAATGAGCGTGGGCCAGAAATACTGCGTGCCGCGCATCTGGAACGACAGGATGATCCGGGCGAGACCGCCGGCGATGAACAGGATCATCACCACCGTGGCCAGCGTCAGCACGCCCTGCAGCGGATGGGCCAGAAAGGACCAGCCCAGAAATAGCATCACGGCGCCCATGATGAAGGCCAGGATCTTGTTTCCGGTGCCTTCCACCGAGAACCCGCCCACGACCTGGAGCACGCCCGAGATCAGCAGCAGTGCGCCGGTGACCACGGTCACCGCCACCGATGCCACGATGGGCGCACCCAGAACGAAGATGCCGAACACAATCGACAGCAGCCCCATCAGGAGCCATTTGACCCAATCACTCATTTCATTCTCTCCCTCAAAAAATCAATGATGAGGGAAGCTTACATCAATTCGCGCACATCTGTCAGCTTTCCAGTGATTGCTGCGGCGGCAGCCATGGCCGGGCTGAGAAGATGGGTGCGTCCGCCGCGGCCTTGACGGCCTTCGAAGTTGCGGTTCGAGGTTGCGGCGCAACGCTCACCCGGGCTCAGCTGGTCGGGGTTCATCGCCAGGCACATCGAGCAGCCCGCAAGGCGCCATTCGAAGCCGGCCTGTTTGAAGATCTCGGCTATGCCTTCCTCTTCGGCCTGAGCGCGGACAAGACCCGAGCCGGGCACGACCATGGCGCGGATGCCGTCCTTGATCTTTTTGCCCTTCAGGATCTCGGCGGCGGCGCGCAGATCCTCGATCCGGCCGTTGGTACAGGAGCCGATGAAGACCGTGTCGATCTCGATGTCGCTCAGCTTCTGGCCCGGCTTAAGGCCCATGTATTCGATCGAGCGGCGCGCGGCCTCGACCTTGCCGCCCTCGAAATCCTCGGGGTTGGGTACGGTGGCGGTAATCGGCAGAACGTCTTCGGGGCTGGTGCCCCAGGTGACCACGGGGGCGATGTCCTCGCCGCGAATGGTGACGACCTTGTCCCAATGGGCGTCGTCATCGGAATAGAGCGTCTTCCACCAGGCCAGAGCGGCCTCCCACTGCGCGCCCTTCGGGGCGTGCGGGCGGCCTTTGACGTATTCGAATGTCTTTTCGTCCGGCGCGATCAGGCCGGCCCGTGCGCCACCCTCGATTGCCATGTTGCAGACCGTCATGCGGCCTTCCATCGACAGGTCGCGGATCGCCTCGCCGCAATATTCGATCACATAGCCGGTGCCGCCGGCGGTGCCGGTTTCGCCGATCACAGCCAGGGTGATGTCCTTGGCGGTCACGCCCGGCTGCAGTTTGCCGGTAATCTCGACCTTCATGTTCTTGGATTTCTTCTGGATCAGCGTCTGAGTGGCCAGAACATGCTCGACCTCGGAGGTGCCGATGCCGTGGGCCAGCGCGCCGAAAGCGCCGTGAGTGGCGGTGTGGCTGTCGCCGCAGACAACGGTCATGCCCGGCAGGGTCCAGCCCTGTTCGGGGCCCACGATGTGAACGATGCCCTGACGAATGTCATTCACCGGGTAGTAGTGAATGCCGAAATCGCGGGCGTTCTTGTCCAGCGCTTCGACCTGAATGCGCGATTCGGGGTTTTCGATCCCGTTCACGCGATCGGGTGTGGTGGGCACGTTATGGTCCGGCACGGCGATCGTTTTTTCCGGCGCACGCACCTTGCGGCCTGCCATGCGCAGGCCTTCGAACGCCTGCGGGCTGGTCACTTCGTGCACCAGGTGGCGGTCGATATAAAGAAGGCAGGTACCATCGTCGGCTTCGTGCACGACATGGGCATCCCAGATCTTGTCATAGAGTGTTTTGGGGGACATCGGTCCTCTCCCGTCTGTATTGAGAAATGCTGGCGAGTGGCTGGGCGCCGATTATAGGCGGGCCAGAACCGTGCGGGCGGCCCCGAAGAACCGTTCACGCAGGCGCGCGCGGTCTTGCAGGTTGGGAGCAGGGGCCTGATTGAATCTCATGCGATCCAGATATATCGCGAGCGCCTGTCAATCAAGGTTCAATCCAGTGGCCGCCAATTGCCTTGCATACCGGCGCATAGCTGGTCAATCTGGCAGGCAGGAGGCGCGATTGGACAACGACTTGATCCCCCGCTCGATTTCCGAGCTGTTCGATACAATGGTCGAGGCATTCCTGCTTCAGTTCGGAGCACTGATCGAGCTGATCGTGACCCCGGGATGGCGTCAGTATCAATTGTTGATCGTGCTGCTTCTGGTGGCCGCATCCTTTGTTCTGAAGGCCGCCACACTTGGTAGATGGGAAACATGGGCAAGGGCGCGAAGCGGCTGGCCCAAATGGCGGCTACGGACTCTGGTCCAGTTCATGCGGCGGCTGACATTGGTCTATTTCGTGCTTCTGTCCTGGAGCGTCTACCTGGTGATGCAGCAGGTCACATGGCCGTCGCGCAGCTATATCATCGGCGTTCTGGCAACGCTGGCAACCGCGTGGCTGGTCATTGCGCTGCTGTCGCATCTTGTACGCAACCGCACGATCCGGCGCATCTTTCGCTGGTCGATGTGGGTCTATGCTACGCTGGTGGCACTGAGCCTGACCGACGACGTGGCCGAGTTTCTGGACGGGGTCGCGATCACGATCGGAGAGATGCACATCTCGGTTCTCGGGATCCTCAAGGCAATCTTGCTGATTGGCACGTTGCTGGTTCTGGCCCGACTGGGCACCCGGGCGGCTGAACGGGGGCTGAAAAGCAACGACGACATCTCGCCCTCGATGCAGGTTCTGCTGGCCAAGGGCATCCAGGTGGCTCTCTACGGGCTGGTCTTTCTGGTCGGGATCCGCACGCTGGGCTTCGACCTGACCGGGATCGCGCTGCTGTCCGGCGCGGTGGGCGTGGGCATCGGTTTCGGCTTGCAGAAGGTGGTTTCGAACCTGATCTCGGGGATCATCATCCTGATGGACCGGTCGATCAAGCCGGGCGACGTGATCTCGCTGGGCGACACGTTCGGCTGGATCAACGCGCTGGGCGCTCGTTATGTCTCGGTCGTCACCCGCGACGGGCGCGAATACCTGATCCCGAACGAGGACCTGATTACCGGACAGGTGGTGAACTGGTCCCATTCCGACGAGTTCGTCCGGCTGGATCTGACCTTCGGAACCAGCTATGGCGACGATCCGCACACGGTGCGCGAGACCGCCGTGCGGACGGTGAAAACGGTCAAGCGCGTGCTGAGCGGTGGCAAGCACGAACCGGTCTGCCACATCACCGGATTCGGCGACAGCAGCGTCGACTACGTGTTGCGGTTCTGGATCCGCGACCCGACCGCCGGCCTGACCAACATCCGCGGCAATGTCTATCTGGCGTTGTGGGACGCGTTCAAGGCCGAGGGCATCTCGATCCCCTTCCCGCAGCGCGAGGTGCGCCTTCTGGGCCAGGGGCAGACCGGCGTGGTTGCGCAACAAATCGACACGGAGTGATCACGCCTGTGCGCACACGGCCCGCGATTCATTGAATTGTTGCAATCGGCTTGCTACCTTATTACTACCCCGGCGCCGGGGTTTGGCGGCGCTTTATCAAGGAGGACCATGTCCTGTCTCTGCATACACAGGCGGGTTTGCCCGCCGACGATGGGGCCACGGTGATGGCCCAGTCTCAGCCAATCAGCGAAAAGCTGCTTGAGCGCGTTCTTTCCTCTCTTTCCGACGACAAGGCCGAAGACGTCGTGCAGATCGATCTGCGCGGAAAATCCTCGGTGGCCGACTACATGGTCATCGCGTCGGGCCGGTCGACACGACAGGTGTCGGCGATGTCTGAAAAGCTGACGGATCGCATCAAGCAGGAATTCGGGTTCACCTCGAAGGTCGAAGGCAAGGATGCCGGCGACTGGGTACTGATCGATACGGGCGATGTGATCGTCCATATCTTTCGCCCCGAAGTGCGCGAATTCTACCAGCTGGAAAAGATGTGGCTGCCTCAGGGCGGTAGCGCCTCGGCCAACTGAGGCGCCATCCCGGCCCGTATTGAAGGGTCGGCGGCGAGAGCGACATGCGTATCAGCATTTGTGCGGTCGGGCGATTGCGCGCCGGACCGGAAAAAACCCTGCTTGACGACTATCTGACCCGTTTCGACCGGACCGGCCGCGGCCTGGGTTTGGGGCCTGCGCGCGTGATCGAGGTCGAAGACAAGAAGAATGCCGGTATGGGCGCCGAGGCCGCCTTGCTGCGCAAGGCGCTGCCCGGCGGGGCGGTGATCTGCACATTGGACGAGCGAGGAAAGGTGATGTCGTCACCCGATTTCGCGCAGAAGCTGGCCGGGTGGCGTGACATGGGCCGGCAGGATCTGGCCTTTGTCATCGGTGGCGCCGACGGGATCGACCCGGAGCTACGGACCGAAGCCGATTTCTCGATCTCTTTCGGCGCGATGGTCTGGCCGCATATGCTGGTCCGGGTGATGCTGTCGGAACAACTCTATCGTGCCGCGACGATCCTGTCGGGCGGCCCGTATCACCGGGCCTGACCGCTGTGGCCCGTCTACTGATCGTCTACCATTCGCGCACCGGCGGCAGCCGACAGATGGCCGAGGCGGCCGCACAGGCGGCCAGCGCCGAGGCCGAGGTCAGCCTGAAGCCCGCCGCGCAGGCGGGGTCCGACGATCTGTTGGCGGCCGACGGATACGTCTTTTGCGCGCCCGAGAACCTGGCGGCGCTGTCAGGCGTCATGAAGGATTTCTTCGACCGCTGCTACTACCCGGTTCTGGGCAGGATCGAGGGGCGGCCCTATGCGCAGATGATCTGCGCCGGGTCCGACGGTCAGAACGCGGCGCGGCAACTGGCGCGCATCACCACCGGTTGGCGCCTGAAAGAGGTGCAGCCGCCCCTCATTGTCTGCACCCATGCCCAGACGCCCGAGGCGATATTGGCGGAAAAGACCATCCCCGAGGATGAACTGGACAAATGCCGCGAGATCGGCGCCGCGCTTGGCGCCGGGCTGTCGCTGGGCGTGTTCTGACGATTATTCCAACATCACAAGCGTGGTGTCCGCGTTCCAGCCATCGACACTGCACCGGGCCTGCACCTGAACCTGGCTCGCGCCTTCGGGGATCGCGACTCCGCCCAGCGACCGGGTAAAGGGCTGCTCGGTCTCGTGCGGGTGATGCAGCACTCGCATCCCCAACTCGGTCCCGTCCATTGCCAGAACGCGCCAGCCATCGGCATAGTGGTCCCACCCGGTATCGGGATGGCGGATGGTCACGTCGAATCGCCAGGTCTTACCCGTGCGCGTCGCGGTGACATTTTCGACCGTCGGCGGGTCGGCGAGGGCCGGGGCGGCCAGAAACAGGCAGGGGATCAGGTGTCGCATTTCGCCAGTCTAGGGTCTGATCGGGCGGGGCGCGATCACGTCTGCGTGTCCGGCGGCAGGCTCAGCAGGATCGCGCGGGAATGCGAGGCAAACTCGCGCCGGTACAGGACTCCCAGCGTCAGAAGCGTGCCGATGATCAGCGCGATTGGGCCCAGGATCCAGGCCAGCGAAGCCAGCGCGAAATAGGTGGCGCGCAGGGCACGGTTGAAGCTGCGCGCGGCGGTCACGCAGATCTCGGCCGCCTGCGCCGCGCGGGGATAGGCCTGCGGATCCTCGGGGTCGTTCGGCACCGCCGCCATCAGCACCGCGCAGTAGCCGAACAGCCGGTGCGCCCAGACGTATTTCAGAAAGGCATTCGACAAAAACAGCAGCACGGTCAGGATCTTGACCTCCCACACCATGGCCGGCGCGCTGCCGATGGCCAGATCCTTGGCGACGCCCGACAGCCGTTCGGTATTGCCCAGAAGGGCCAAACCGCCCCCGATGGCGATCATTGTGGTCGAGGCAAAGAACGTGCTGCCCTGACGCATCGTGCCCACGACCTGGGCGTCGAACATGCGGGGCTGGCGGGTCACCATTTCGCGCATCCAGCAGCGGCGGAATTCGTCCATCATCACCGCGACCGAGCGCTTGCCGGGCGCGGGGTTCTCGATCCGCCAGCCCATCCATTGCCACGCGATCAACAACAACAGGACGGCGGCGTAGTCCAGGGGCGAAAACAGCAGGGCGCGGTCGGTCAATGTCATGGCGCGACAGTACGTCCGACGAAGGCAACTTGCCAGATGCAGAAATTGGTAATATTATTTTACCAAACTGGAGGACCCGCCATGGACATGCCAAAGCCCAACCCCGACGTTCTGGCCCGCAAGGCTAACGTGCTTGCCCGTCTGCGGCAGGTCCTGCCCGAAGATGCCATCATCGCGGACCCGGCCGAAACCCGCGCCTATGAGTGCGACGCCCTGACCGCCTACAAATGCGCGCCGATGATCGCGGTTCTGCCGTCCTCGACGCAGGAGGTCTCGGACATTCTGCGCATCTGCCATGACGAAGGCGTGCCGGTCGTGCCGCGCGGGGCTGGGACCTCGCTGGCCGGTGGGGCGCTGCCCACCGCCGATTGCGTGATCCTGGGCGTGGCCCGCATGAACGAGGTGCTTGAGGTCGACTATGACAACCGCTTCATCCGCGTGCAGACCGGCCGCACCAATCTAAGCGTCACCGGCGCGGTCGAGGAGCAGGATTTCTTCTATGCGCCCGATCCGTCGTCGCAGCTGGCCTGCGCCATCGCGGGCAATATCGCGATGAATTCGGGCGGGGCGCATTGCCTGAAATACGGCGTGACCACCAACAACCTGCTGGGCGTGACCATGGTGCTGATGGATGGCCGCGTGGTCGAGATCGGCGGCGCGCATCTGGATTGCGGCGGGCTGGACCTGTTGGGCGTGATCTGCGGCTCGGAAGGGCAGCTGGGGGTCGTCACCGAGGCGACGCTGCGCATCCTGCGCAAGCCCGAGGGCGCGCGCCCGGTCCTGATGGGTTTTGATGACAATGCGGTGGCGGGCGAATGCGTTTCGGACATCATCAAATCCGGCATCCTGCCCGTGGCGATCGAGTTCATGGACCGGCTGTGCATCGAGGCCTGCGAGAATTTTGCCCATGCCGGCTATCCGAACTGCGAGGCGCTGCTGATCGTCGAGGTCGAGGGCTCGGACGCCGAGATTGACAGCCAGTTGGCCAAGATCGTCGAGATCGCCAAACGCCACAACCCGGTCGAGCTGCGCGAAAGCCAGTCGGCCGAGGAAAGCGCCCGCATCTGGCTGGGTCGGAAATCGGCCTTTGGTGCGATGGGGCAGATCAACGACTATATGTGCCTGGACGGCACGATCCCGGTGTCGGCCCTGCCGGACGTGCTGCGCCGCATCGGCGAACTGAGCAAAGAGTTTGGCCTGCCCGTGGGCAATGTTTTCCACGCCGGCGACGGCAACATGCACCCGCTGATTCTGTTCGATGCGAACAAGCCCGGCGATCTGGAAAAATGCGAGGCCTTCGGGGCCGAGATCCTGAAACTGTGCGTGGATGCCGGCGGCTGCCTGACCGGCGAGCATGGGGTGGGCATCGAAAAGCGCGACCTGATGCATCATCAATACGCGCCTCAGGACCTTGAGGCGCAGATGGCCGTCAAGGACGTGTTCGACCCGAAATGGCTGCTGAACCCCGCCAAGGTGTTCCCGCTGGATGCCAGCGCGGACCGACGCGTCGTGCCGATGGCGGCGGAATGAATCCCAAGACAGAACGGACCTCGCAATGAGACCTGAATCAGAGTCTGAACTGGCCGAAATCGTGACCGGCCTGAACGAACCGATACGCGTTCTCGGTGGCGGCACGCGCGGTGTGACCAGCCCCGACCGGGTGCTGGGCACCGAGGGGCTGCGCGGGATCACCCTTTACGAGCCGGGGGCGCTGACGCTTGTGGCGCAGGCCGGAACGCCGCTGGCCGAGATCGAGGCGGCATTGGAGGCAGAAGGTCAGCAACTGGCATTCGAGCCGATGGACCATCGCGGCCTGCTGGGGTCCTCGGGCGCGCCCACGATCGGCGGTGTCGTGGCCGCCAACGTCTCGGGGCCGCGCCGGATCCAGGCCGGGGCCTGCCGCGATTTCCTGTTGGGCGTGCGCTTTGTCGACGGGCGAGGGCAGATCATCAAGAATGGCGGCCGGGTGATGAAGAACGTCACCGGCTATGACCTGGTCAAGCTGATGGCCGGGTCCTGGGGCACGCTGGGCGTGCTGACCGAGGTGTCGCTGAAGGTGCTGCCCAAACCCGAGGCCAGCGCGACGCTGGCCGTACCCGCTAAGGACGCCGCGACTGCGGTTCGCATCCTGTCTGAGGCGCTGAAATCACCCTTTGAAGTCTCCGGAGCAGCCTATGATCCGCAGCAGCAGCGCGCCTTGATCCGGATCGAGGGGTTTGCTGCGTCCGTCTCGTATCGCACCGGGCGCCTGCAGGACCTGCTGGGCCAGTTTGGCGCGGTTGATCTGGTCGAGCCATCGGCTGAGCTGTGGCAGAGGATCCGCGATGCGGTCGATTTTGCCGACACGCCAGGCGATGTCTGGCGGATCTCGGTCAAACCCGGGGATGCGCCCGAAATCGCCGCGCGGGCCGAGGCCGATCGGACCTTGTTCGACTGGGGCGGGGGGCTGATCTGGGCGCTGGTGCCCGCAGGCACCGACCTGCGCGCGCGCATCGGCGCGTTTTCCGGCCACGCCACGCTGGTGCGGGCCGGGGCCGATACTTTTGCCCGGCTAGGCCGGTTTCAGCCGGAACCGCAGGGCATTGCGGCTCTGACACAGGGGATTCGACAGAAATTCGACCCGCGCGGCGTGTTCAACCCCGGGCTGATGGGATAGGGCGATGCAGACCACATTCACCGAAGACCAGTTGAAAGACCCCGGCACCCGCCGCGCAAACGAGATTTTGCGCAACTGCGTGCATTGCGGGTTCTGCACCGCCACCTGCCCGACCTATCAGGTGTTGGGCGACGAATTGGACAGCCCCCGCGGGCGCATCTACCTGATCAAGGACATGCTGGAAAACGAGCGTGTGCCGGATGAAAAGACCGTCAAGCATATCGATCGCTGCCTGTCCTGCCTGGCCTGCATGACGACCTGCCCGTCGGGCGTGCATTACATGCATCTGGTCGATCACGCCCGCGAATATATCGAAAACCGGTACAAGCGACCCTTCTCGGACCGGGCGTTGCGGTGGGTTCTGGCACGGATCCTGCCCTATCCGATGCGGTTCCGCTGGGCGCTGATCGGGGCCAAGCTGGGGCGGCCGTTCCGCTTTCTGATGCCCGACGCGCGCCTGAAGGCGATGCTGGACATGGCGCCGAAACACATCCCGCCGGTCAGCCGCAATGACGACCCCCAAAGCTTTGCGCCCAAGGGGCAGGCGATCAAACGCGTGGCTCTAATGACGGGCTGTGCGCAAAAGGCGCTGAACACCGACATCAACGATGCCACGATCCGCCTGCTGACCCGGCTGGGCTGCGAGGTCGTTGTGGCCGAGGGCGCCGGCTGTTGCGGGGCGTTGACCCATCACATGGGCAAGACCCGCGAAAGCCATGACACCGCCGCCGCCAATATCCGCGCCTGGACGCGCGAGATGGACGGCAAGGGGCTGGATGCGATCGTCATCAACACCTCGGGCTGCGGCACCACCGTCAAGGATTATGGGCACATGTTCCGCAACGACCCGCTGGCCGAGGACGCGGCGCGGGTGTCGGGCATTGCCATGGATGTCAGCGAAATCCTGATGCAGCTGGACTTGCCGCAGGGCGATGACAAGGGGCTGACGGTGGCCTATCACGCGGCCTGCTCGCTGCAACACGGGCAGCAGATCAAAACCTATCCCAAGGATCTGCTGAAAAAGGCGGGGTTCTCGGTGGTCGAACCCGCCGACAGCCACCTGTGCTGTGGCAGCGCGGGCACCTACAACCTGATGCAGCCCGAGATCTCGGCCAAGCTGAAACAGCGCAAGGTGCGCACGTTGGAGGCCAAGAACCCCGATCTGATCGCGGCCGGGAATATCGGCTGCATGATGCAGATCGGGTCGGGCACCCGACTGCCCATCGTGCATACGGTCGAGCTGTTGGATTGGGCCACGGGCGGGCCTCGGCCTCCCGCGCTGAACCGGGCCGGACAGCCTGCGGATACGGTGCCGATCCTGCGGTGAGCGGGCCTGGTGCGCCGGCGCATCAGTCGATGGAGGAATCGCCGTGGCTCGGCCCTGCCCTATTTTCGCCAAACGCGGCGCGTACCACCATGGCCCGAAACCAAACAGCCGGAGAACCGCGTGCGCAGATGGATAAGGGCGATTGCGCTGTGTGTCTTGCCGATGGCGGCCATGGCGCAGGATACCGGGCTGCAAAGCCTCGAGACCTCGGAGGCGGGGCGCGATTGGATGGCGGTCGGGCGGCTGGACATCGACGGCACCGGGTTCTGCACCGGTGCGCTGATTTCCCCGACTCTTGTCCTGACCGCGGCGCATTGCCTATTCGACAAGGCCACGCGCCAACGGATCGACCCGTCGCGAATCGAGTTTCTGGCCGGTTGGCGGCGGGGGCGGGCCTCGGCCTATCGTGCGGCGCGGCAGGCGGTAATCCACCCCGATTATGACTATGACGGCAGGGCCACCGTCACCCGTGTGCGCCATGACATCGCGCTGATCGAGCTGTGGCAGCCCATCCGCAACACCGCTGTCATTCCTTTCGAGACCGGCTATCGCCCGTCGCGCGGCGAGGACGTCGGTGTCGTGTCCTATGCGCATGACCGCGCCGAGGCCCCCTCGCTGCAAGAGGTCTGCTCGGTCATGGCGCGGCAATCCGGGGTTCTGGTGATGTCCTGCGATGTGGATTTCGGCGCCTCGGGGGCGCCGATCTTTTCCTTCTCGGGCGATCACCCACGCATCGTGTCGGTCGTTTCAGCCAAGGCAGAACTGGAAGGAAAGCGCGTGGCGCTGGGCACGGCGTTGGAAGAGTCGCTTGAGGTATTGCAGGCGGAACTGTCCGCGGGGCGGGGCTTTGGCCTGTCGGGCAGCGCGGCGGGCGCGGGCAAGAACCTGGGCGCAAGGTTCGTGCGGCCATGATCGGGGCGATTTTCAGGGCAGCGCTTTGCCTGGGTGTCCTGGCAGGCGCCGCGCTGGCCCAGGACAGCGGCAAACGCCGCCTGACCGACCGCGACGACCTGTACGGCTGGGAGGCGATCGGGCGACTGGATATCGGAACCCGGTCGTTCTGCACCGGAACCTTGATCGCGCAGGATCTGGTGCTGACCGCAGCCCACTGCGCGATGGACCGAACCACCGGACAGCCCTATGCGCCGGGCGAGGTCACGTTTCGCGCGGGCCTCAGCAATGGCCACGCGCTGGCCGAACGCAAGGTAGTGCAGATCGCCGCGCATCCCGATTACGACCCTAGGGCCGGACTGTCAGCGGAAAGCGTGCGCGCCGACGTGGCCCTGATGCGGCTGGACGAGCCCATCCCCTATGGCATCGCCAACCCCTTTGCCCTGCACAGCGGCCGGGTGGCCGGAAACGAGATCAGCATCGCATCCTATGGCCGGGGCCGGTCCGAGGCGATCACGCGCGAGCGGTCCTGCCGGATCCTCGAGCGGCGGCAGGGCTTGATCACCTTCAACTGCGACATCACCTTCGGATCGTCCGGGTCGGCCATTCTGGCCCGCAACGGGCCGCGCTGGCAGATCCTGTCGGTCGTTTCGGCCGTGGGCAACGACGGTCGGGGTAAGATCGGCTTTGGAATGGAATTGTCGGGGATCGTGACGGACCTGAAGGCGATCCTGCGGCGTGATGCGCCGCAGCCCAAGGCCTCGATCAAGCGGCTGCAGGTCGGCTCGGGCAAATCCGGCTCGGGCGCGAAATTCATCCGCCCGGGCGGGTCTTGAACCGCGCCGAACCGCTTCCCATCTCATGTCTGGCGGGCCGCCATATCGGGGCCCGTTGAACATCACCGCCCGTCCGGATGGAGGGCAAATCGTAGATCGCTCTGACATGAGGATGACGACAATGCGCAGTTTTGATTTTGCACCGTTGCATCGTGCAACCATCGGCTTTGATCAGATCGCCGATATCATGGACCGGGTTCTGACCAGCGAAGTGTCACAACCCAGCTATCCCCCCTACAACATCGAAAAGACCGATGCCGACACCTATCGCATCTCGCTGGCCGTCGCCGGTTTTGGCGAAGATGACCTATCGGTCGAAGTGAAGGAAAACGCGTTGGTCGTGGCCGGCAAGAAGGCCGCTGACGACAAGGAGCGTACCTATCTGCACCGTGGCATCGCCACCCGTGCCTTCGAACGCCGTTTCGCCTTGGCCGATCATGTCCGCGTAACCGGCGCCAGCCTAGAAAACGGTATGCTGCATATCGACCTGAAACGCGAGGTGCCGGAGGCGCTGAAGCCGCGCCGGATCGCGATCACCTCGGCCAAGGCCATCGAAAAGGATGTGGTCGACGCCAAGCCCGTGAACTGAGGCGGCAACCGACCGATCCGATAATCGCTTCCTCCCTCGATTATCGCCAGCCCCGCGTTCCTTCGGAGCGTGGGGTTTTTCGATTGTCGGAAGAAAAAGGGCGCCGCCGGGCGCCCTTCGTGTCATGGCCGGTTCGGTCAGACCGCCATGCAGATGTATTTCATCTCGAGATATTCGTCGATGCCGTGATGGCTGCCTTCACGGCCCAGGCCGGATTGCTTGACGCCGCCGAACGGCCCCAGTTCCGAGCTGATGATACCGGTGTTGATGCCGACGATGCCGTATTCCAGCGCCTCGGCCACCTTGTACACGCGGCTCAGATCCTTGGCGTAGAAATACGAGGCGAGGCCGAAGATCGTGTCATTGGCCATCGCGATCACCTCGTCCTCGTCCTCGAATTTGAACAGGGGCGCCAGCGGGCCAAAGGTCTCTTCCTGCGCGACCTTCATGTCCTGGGTCACGTTGGTGATGATCGTGGGCTGAAAGAAGGTGCCGCCCAGATCGTGCGGCAGGCCACCGGTCAGGATCGCGCCGCCATTGGCCTTGGCGTCGGCGATGTGCTCCTGCACCTTTGCCACCGCCTCGTCGCTGATCAGCGGACCGGTCGTTGTTCCTTCGGACAGGCCGTCGCCGATTTTCAATGCCTCGACCGCGGCCTTGAGCTTGGCGGCAAAGGCGTCATAGACACCGGCCTGCACATAGATGCGGTTGGCGCAGACGCAGGTCTGGCCGTTGTTGCGGAACTTGCATAGCATCGCGCCTTCGACGGCGGCATCCAGATCGGCGTCGTCGAACACGATGAACGGTGCGTTGCCGCCCAGTTCCATCGAGCATTTCATGACCTGGTCCGCGGCCTGGCGCAGCAGGATCCGGCCCACCTCGGTCGAGCCGGTAAAGGTCAGCTTGCGCACACCGGGGTTCTCGCAGAACTCCTTGCCGATCTCGCTGGCCTGCGTCGAGGGGACCACGTTGAACACGCCCGCCGGAATGCCGGCCTGTTCGGCCAGCAGCGCCAGCACCAGCGCCGACAGGGGCGTTTCGGTGGCCGGGCGCGCGACAAAGGCGCAGCCGGCGGCCAGTGCCGGGCCTGCCTTGCGTGTTATCATCGCGTTGGGGAAGTTCCACGGCGTGATCGAGGCCGCCACCCCGATCGGCTGTTTCAGCACCATGATCCGTTTGTCGCGCTGATGGCCGGGGATGGTCTCGCCATAGACCCGCTTGGCCTCTTCGCCGAAGAATTCGATGAAAGAAGCGCCATAGGCGATTTCGCCCACCGCCTCGGCCAGGGGTTTGCCCTGTTCGGCGGTCAGGATCTTGCCAAGGTCCTCGGCGTTTTCCATCATCAGGTCGAACCACCGGCGCAGGATCGCGGCGCGTTCCTTGCCGGTCAGCTTGGCCCATTCCTTCTGTGCCGCCTCGGCCTGGGCGATTGCGCCAGCCACCTGGGCGCGGCTGACATCCGCGACTTCGGCGATCACGTCGCCGCGGGCCGGGTTGGTGACAACAAAGGTGCCGTTGTCACCATCGACCCATTGACCGCCGATATAGGCCTTGGTGACCAAAAGGTCGGGGTTCTTCAACAGCGATTTCAGGTCGGTCGTGGTGTCCAGCATGGGGCGGTCTCCGGCGCAGGGATAGGGTTTGCGCATACCCAAACAGGTGGCGCTGGTCATGTCTAGCGCCACCGGCACGAGTCGATCAATCCAGATTTGATCAAAAATACGAATTCAGTGCGGCGTACGGAACCGCGAAATGCGGTGGACAATGCCGGATCGGGTGCTGCACAGTTCGTTCGGGAGCCGAGGGGACAGGCGGCCTGGTGTCGGCACGGGTTGCGGGCGGGAAAGGGTGAAATGATCGGAGCTTTGCGCCTGTTTGTCGGTCTGCTCGTGGTACAGACGATTGCTTATACGGTGCTGTCGCTGTATGCGCGACGGGCCCGTCGACGCAAGCTTGAGGAAAGGTGGGACGAAAAGGGAAAGACGGGCGGCAAGGAGGCTTTCGTCGAACGTGGACTGAGGGCCTATGACAGGTCTTTCCGCCGCAAATTGATCCTCGGCGTCTATATTGTACCCTGGGTCGCCATCGCTGCCGTAATCTATGTCGTGAACTACTTGTGAGGTCTTGGGAATGGTCTATGCCAAATGGGCAATCATCGTGGTTTTTTGGGCCACTGTCGGCGCCATTCTTCACTATGCCCTGCCGCAGCATGACATCGTGCGCATCGTGAACACCTATGAAGAGCGGCAGGATCTGAACGATTGGACACGCATGTTCTGGTCCGAGCCAGAGGATCAATCTACCAACCTCTCGAGCAGGGATGTCCAGTTCATTCAGGCCGTGCGGGCGAACGGCAGGCCGATCGTCTACCGAAATGAGGACACAGGGTGGGGGTGGCCGCCCTATTTCAAGTTCGATACCGCGAACCTGTATACCGAAGCCAATGATGCGATTTCTTCAAAGGACGATCCGGAATGGGTCGTCGTGACCCACTACGGATGGCGGAACGAGTTTCTTACGATCTTTCCGAATGCCATCTCGATCAAAGATGTCGAAGGCCCCGACGTGCGGATCATCCCCTGGTTCAACATTGTCTTCCTGACAGTCTTCTTTGGCCTCGTTTGGGCAATCTGGGTACGCTGGCGGCGGTTCCGCGAAGCGCGGATAGACCCTTTGCTTGAGCAAGCCGAGGATGGGCTTTATGCCGTGGGCGACGCGATCGAGGAACGGCGTTCCGGCCTGCGTCGCTGGTGGGAGGGACGGAAATCGAAATAGGGTTCGATCAGTCCAGCGGTGTCGGCGCGACAGGAGAACCGGCAGAGTTCATCTGACGACGAATTCGGCATGGAGCGCGCCCGCGGCCTTGATAGTTTTCAGAATGTCGATCATGTCGCGCGGTGAAACGCCCAGTGCATTGAGGCCCGCGACCACCTCGGACAGGGTCGTGGCCTCTGGTATCTCGGCCAAGCTAGTGCCTTCCTCTTCCTCAAGCCCGGCAACGGTGCGCGGAACCACGACGGTCCGACCCTCGGCGAAGGGGTTGGGTTGAACGACAATCGGGGCCTCCTCGACCCGCAAGGTCAGGTTGCCCTGCGAGACGGCAACACGTGAAATGCGGACATCCTGCCCCATGACGATGGTTCCCGAACGCTGGTCCACGACGACCCGTGCCTTGGACTCGGGCTCGATCAGGATGTTTTCGATCTGACCGATCGCATGGGCGGTCGATGCGGCGCGGGTTTCGGCGATGCTCAGCTCGACGGTGCCGGAATCGCGCATGATCGCGACCGGGCGGTTGAACTCGCGGTTGATCGCCGCCTCGATGCGGCCGGCGGTCGTGAAGTCCGGCTCGCGAAGAGCAAGGCGCAGTTGCGTCAGGCCCGAGAGCTGGAAGTCGATTTCGCGTTCGACCCGGGCACCCGAGGGTATCACACCCGACGTCGGCACTCCTCGGGTGACGGATGCGGCCTCGCCCTCGGCCACGGCTCCACCGGCCAGCACCGTCCCCTGGGCCACCGCGTAGATCTGTCCGTCGGCGGCGTTCAGCGGGGTCATCACAAGGGTCCCGCCCAGAAGGCTTTTGGAATCGCCAATGGCCGAAACCGTGACATCGATTTGGCTTCCGACTCTCGAAAACGGGGGCAGTGTCGCGGTCACCAGAACCGCGGCCACGTTCTTTGGCCGAAAATCCTCGCCATTCACGTTGACGCCCAACCGTTCGAGAATGTTCGACATGATCTCTTCGGTGAACGGGGAATTGCGCAAACCGTCCCCGGTGCCGTTCAGCCCGACGACCAGGCCGTACCCCACCAGATCGTTGCCGCGCACTCCATCGAAATCGACCAGATCCTTGAGGCGCACGGCACCCGAGAATGCAACGGAAGGAAGCAGCATCAAAACAAAAGCCAGGAGTCTCATCTCAGGAAGTTCACCAGTGAAAGGTTTGAATTGCGGACGGTGACCGAATAGAGGCTCTCGAGCTGGAACTGGACGGTCTGCAACTTGGCGGCAGTTTCGTAAGGGTCCGCCGCCACGATTTCGTTTCTGGCGTACTCGAAACTGGTCTTGGCGGCCGAGTTGCGCGTCGCGGCCTGTTCGATCCGGGCCTCGACCGCGCCGACCTGGGCACGCATCGTCGTCGTATCGTCTTTTGCGTTGGCCAGATCGACCCCAAGTTCAGTGAACAAGGCGGTCTGCAGGGTCGGTGGCCAACCCAGGCTGGGATCCGAGGCCAACGCTGCCACCGCAACATCGCGCAAGGCATCGCGCATGGCTGGATCGTTTGCCGTAAACGGCAATTCGACCCTCTCGGTTTCCGAGACCTGCATCGGCGCCAATGTCGCATTCGACCCGCGGTACATGACCGCTTCGAAGCCGACTGGATCGTTGAACCAGGTCTGGGCGGCCTGGCGAATGTCGGCCAGAGTTGTCAAGCCGGCCAGTTGCGTGCGCAGCGCGCTCAGAAGGGTTTCGGCTGATTCCAGCGGCGTGGCGTCCGTGGCGATGCCGGCGAACAGGCTGCGCCCCCCGGCCCGCGTATTTAGCGCCGAGATCATGCTGTCCAGCTCATTGCGCGCCTGATCCGCGGCCTGGGCATGCGTCACGGCTTGGTTCGACGTGCCGAACGCCAGAAGAGACCTGGATACTTCGCCCAGCGAATCGCTGAATGTCGATAGGCTCTGCTGCATTGCGTCCGAGAACAGGCGGGCCTCGGAGGTGGCAACCGAGAAAGCGCCCAGCTGCGCGATTTTCCGGTCCAGATCCAAAAGGTGAGAATAGTCTCCGCCGAGCCGGCCGGAAATATCCGCCGCCTGGCCGGTAGACATTTCGTAGGAAAGCGTTTCAATCTGCGACTTGATCTCGGTGCTGCGGGTCCTAAGGGTCAGGCCGCGCGCCAGATCGCCGATGGCATTCAATGTCATGTTCACATCCTCAGCAGCATTTCCATCAGTTCATCGACGACCGAGATGATCCGGGCGTTGGCGGCATAGGCCTGTTCGATCTGCATCATCCGCTGCAACTCGGCGTCGCTGTCCACGCCTTGTTCCGCGACCAACTGTTCCATCTGCTGGTGTAAGCTGGCCGCATAGGTCTGACGGGACTGGGCCGTTTGCGCATTCGTGCCGGCCTTGGACAGCAGCGCCTCGGACAGTTCGGCCGCGCGCAGATTGCCGGTGCCGAAATCCGGCATGGAGACCGGGCGCGCCTGGTTCAGCGCTGCGCTGAAGGCCTGCAGTTGCGTGGCGTCGCCGGGATTGTTCGGGGCGGCGGCACCCAGACCCGCGCGCAGCTTCCAACTGTTCCCCCCTGCATCTGGATCGACCGCGGCGTTCAATTCAAGGCGCGAGGCCAATCCTGCGGGCGCGGTTGCGGAGTACCGGGCCCCGTCGTCAGTAAACAGGCCAGGATCGGTTGCTAGGGCCGTCGGGTCCAGGCCTGGCGTTTCGAAGCGTTCAACCAAGTCCTGAGCAACGGCGTCGAGTTGGGCCTGCGCTTCGATCGAAAGCTCGTCCCGGATCTGGAATTGAGCCATGAGAGCGCCGCCCCGAATCTGCGCGGTTTCGCCGCTGGTGCGGACCGGTTGCCCGTTCATCTCGAGGCCGGACAACAGCCCGTTGCCAATCGTCATGTGGGGTTTGGTGTCGCCCGTCGTCGTGAACGTGAACTCGGCTGCGCGCCCTTCCAGAAGGATCAGGCCTCCGTCCGAGTACAAGGACACGCGGTTGTTGTCCCGTGCCACCACGTTCACGGGAATCAGCTCGTTGACCTGGTCGATCAGAACCTGCCGTCGGTCAAGAAGGCCATTGATGTCGCCGCCGGCGTTCTGAACGGCCGGAATACGGGCATTCAGGTCTTCGATGTCCTTCAGAGTGGCGTTCAGCGTATCGACATAGCTTCCGATCTTGCGGTCTGCATCGGATCGCATGTCCCGCAGCCCCTCCGACGCATCGTTTAGGGCCCGGGCCAGATCGTCGCCGGCGCGCGCGACCTGATCCAACCGCTCGGCCGAGCCGGGATTGCTGGCCGCAGTGATCAGGCTGTTTTCGAAGCCGACCAGCCGCGCCGATACCGAGGCCGCGTCGCCGGGTTTGCCGACCAGCGTTTCAAAAGCAGCGTGAAAATCGGCGATGGCCGAATTCAGTGCCAGATCGGCATCCGCTGCCCTAAGATTGGCGGCCAGAACCGGGTCGTGGTGCCGGGTGACACCGACAACCTGCACCCCGTTTCCCGAGATTTGACTTGTGGCCAATTCCAGCGTTCGCTTGGCATAGCCGGGGGTCAGCGCGTTGGCGATATTGCCGGATACGACGGCGGCGCCACGGCTGGCCGCGCTCAGCCCGCCCAGGGCGTTGTTCAATGCCGTTGACATGCTCATGGGACCGCTCCTTTCAGGTGCTCAGGTCAGGCTCAGCGTTTGATGTTCGTGGTTTCCTGAAGCATCTCGTCCACGGTCTGGATCACCTTGGCGCTGGACGAATAGGCGCGTTGCGTCTGGATCATCGATGTCAGTTCGGTGGCGACATCGGTCGTCGATTCTTCACGGGCAAAGGAAATCAGTTCACCGGTCGGGCCCTCGCCCGCGTTCCAAAGGAAATAGGTGCCGCTTTCGCGCGAGGGGGCATAGGTCTGGCTGTCCAGCGCGGTCAGGCCGTTGGGGTTTGGAACATCCGCCAGCGGGATCTGGTACATCCGCCGCGTCACTCCTGTATCGTACAGCGCATAGACATAACCATTTTCGTCAACCTGCACGCTCGACATCGTGCCGACGGCGGAACCGTCGCGCGTGATCGAGACCGGGGCGAACGTGTCGGACAATTGCGTGATGCCGTCAGGGTCGCCGATCAGCCCGACATTGACCTCCATCGGCCCGCCCGCGACGTTGACCACGAAGCTTCCGGTCGCGGGGTCATAGGCCCCACCCGAAACCGCAGTGACGCTGGCCAGGGTTCCGCCTGCGGTGCGGCTGTCGGTGAAGGTCAGAACGTATTCTCCGATGATCGCCCCGCCCGAAGCCGAATCCCGCAGGGTCATCGTCCATAGGTTGCTGGAGCCAGTGGTCGGGACGGTCGGCACAAGCTCGATATCCACGGTCTCGGGCTTGCCGAGGTTGTCGAAATATTCGACCGACAGGGGCTGTGGATCGCCGGGCGCACCAGCATCGGTGGCCGTTGCCGGCAGGTTCATGCGCAGGTTCATTTCGGTCGTTGGCGAGCCCGACAGCTGATTGACGCTCAGTTGCACCGGCTCCAGCGCGGCGGGCGTGTCGCGTGAGACGTTGGGGATCGAACCGTCGGGATTGGCCCGCCAGCCCAGCAGTACCAGCCCCGATTCGGTAACAAGGTAACCTTCGGCATTGGTCCGGAACGAGCCGGTCGTGGTCAGCAGCATCTCGTTTGACGATGTGCCGATCTGAGAGCTGGACCGAACCGGCAGCATGCCGCGGCCTCGCACGGCCAGATCGGTGGAATTGTTGGTGGTCACGAGGGATCCGCGCTGGTCGATCAGGCGCTGGCTGGTCGTGCGCACGCCGCCGGCGGAATAGCTGCCGCCCTGTCCGGACGTGACCATGGAATGAAAATCCGTTTCAACCCGCTTGTATCCGTAGGTCGAGGAGTTGGCGATGTTGTCCGAAATGGTCGCAAGCCGGTTGGCATTGGCCTTCAATGCGGCCACGCCGGCATTCAGCGAAGAAGAAATTGTCATCGGCACGCCCTTTTGTTGCGTCTAATCTTTCCGCAACAGCTAACGCGCCGGGCCTTAACAGCGCGCTAACAGGTAAAATGCCACGCATCATTTCCGGTCATGGGTCGCGCAGGAACACGATCTCGATCCGGTCGTTTCGCGGGGCCATCGGGTTTTCGACGGCCAGTTCCCGGTCGGCATGGCCGGTCACGCGGTCCAGCCTGCGGGCATCGACACCATCGTCCTGCAGCAATTTGCGGACCGCCTGCGCGCGGGACGTGGAAAGATCCCACGCAGGATCCTGGGCCAGAACCACCGGAGCAGATCGGACATGGCCGTCCACCGCAATCGCGTTGGTCACAAGATCCGAGGACCGCGCGACCAGCAGGATCAACGCGCGCATCATCTGCGTCGGCGTGTCGGTACCCGGTTCGAACAGCGGTTCGGACTCGGTCGCGAAAAGTTCGACGACCAGGCCTTCATCGGTGACCCGCGTCACGATGTGTTTGAGAGCCTTCTTCGAGACCAGGCTCTCACCGGCCCGGCCCAACAACTGCGCTTCGAGCGTCGAAAAATCCTCGAAGGCGCCGCGCCCGTCGCCAAGGGAATCGACCCCGGTCGATCCGCGGGCCCGTTTCGCTTCGGTCGGATTCTTGTTCGTTGCGCCGGAGCCATCCATCACCATGGTCTTCTCCGAAAACATGTTCTCGCCCCCGAAGGCGCCGTCGCCACCGCCCGACACCGGGTGCACCGGAATCGTCGGTGAGAAATAGTCCGCCAGTCCCTTGCGTTGTTTTTCGGTCGTTGCGTTCAGCAGCCACATCAACATGAAGAAGGCCATCATCGCCGTGACAAAGTCGGCATACGCGACTTTCCAGGCACCGCCATGGTGGCCATCGCCACCTGATGCGCGCTTCTTCTTGATGATGATCGGCGGCGCATTCGTTTGCGCACCCATCTCCACCACCCTTTTTCACCCGGTGTTCAGAACTATCGGACAGGGCTTAAGGTCCGCTTAACACTTAAAATTCTAAGAAACGATCTCAGTGTTAGAGCGCAGTTCCGGCCTTGGCGCGGCGCAGGATGACGGCCAGGCGGTCAAAGCTGTTTCGGATCCCGTCGGGGTCCGGCTTGGCGAAGAAGCCATCCAGCTCGTCATGGGCGCGCACCGCCTGATCCAGCAGGGGATCGGTGCCCGGCGTGTACAGCCCGGCCTTGATCATAACCTCGGACTGTTCATAGCTGCCCACCAGGCTGCGGGTCTCGGCGATCATCCGGTTCTCCTCGTCCGTTGCGGCGTTCGGCAGTGACCGCGACACCGAGCGGCTGAGATCTATGGCCGGGAAACGTCCACGTTCCGCGATTTCGCGGCTCAGGACGATGTGGCCGTCGAGAACCCCGCGCAGGATGTCGGCCACCGGCTCGTCCATGTCTGACCCGGCCACCAGCACGCTGAAAACGGCGGTGATGTCCCCCTGTTGCGCGGTGCCGGGGCCGGCCCGTTCGCACAGGCCAGCGATCAGGGGTGTGGTCGAGGGCGGGAAACCGCGCAACGATGGCGCCTCGCCCATGGCGGCGGCGATCTCGCGGTGGGCTTCGGCAAAACGGGTGACGGAATCCGCCAGAAACAGAACGTTCAACCCCTGATCGCGCAGATATTCGGCAACGGTCATGGCCGACCAGGCGCAGCGGCGCCGGGCCAGGGCCGACTGGTCCGATGTCGCGGCCACGACGACCGATCTCTTCAGCCCGTCCGCCCCGAGGGCCTCCTCGACGAACGCGTTGACCTCGCGACCTCGCTCGCCGACCAGGGCCACGACCACCGCGTCGGCCTGCATCGATCTGGCCAGGGTGGCAAGCAAAGTCGATTTGCCGACACCGGATCCCGCGAACAAGCCGATGCGCTGCCCGCGTACGATGGGCAGAACCGTGTTCAGAACGGCCAGCCCGGATGCCATGCGTTCACCCAGCGGCTTGCGATCGACCGCCGGCGGGGGCGCGGCCATGATGTCGCGTGGGGTCGTGCCCGGCAGCAGCGGTTTGCCGTCCAGCGGCTGCCCGAACGGGTCCACGACCCGGCCCAGCCAGTGCATGCCGGGGGCAAAGACCGGGGTCGGCTCGAGAAACACGCGATCGCCCAGGCGGACGCCATCGGGCGCGCCGGCGGGGAGCATGTGAACGACGCCGCTTTCGACCCGCAGCACTTCACCCGCCAGATCCGGACCGGATTGCCGCTGCAAGGTGAGGTGGTCACCGATTCGGGCCGCGTTCTCCAGACCCTCGATTTCGATCACTCCGCGGGTGACACCGTTGACGAGACCCATGCGCCGCGCCGGTGAAAGCCGGTCGAACAGGGGCTTCAGGATCGACGGATCGAGGTCTGACATGGTGTTGGCTCCAACTGGTTTCTGAAAACGGTTTCTAAAGGAATCGGGGTTAAGCCTTGATTGAAATTGATCGAGGGAGAAGCCCCGATGTTCTCGGACCTGAACGTCTTTAAAGTTGCGTACGCCATGGCAACCCATGCCGGTCAGCGGCAGGCCGTGGTCTCGCGCAACATGGCCAACGCGGATACGCCCGGCTATCGGGCCCGCGATATCGAGCCGTTTTCCAAAGCATTCGAAAACACGTCATCCACGCCGGCGATGGTCGCCACACGGCCTGGCCACCTGAACGGCGTGGGTATGGATGGCAGGCTGTGGGCCGAACAGGTCCGCGCGGGGGCCGTCGACCCCAACGGCAACGGCGTCTCGCTTGAGGAGGAGATGCTGAAGGCCGTCGAGGTCAAGCGCCAGCATGACCGGGCTCTGGCCATCTACAAATCGTCGATCGGCATCCTGCGCACCAGCCTGGGCAAAGCATGAGGAGCGGGACATGAGTGATTTTTCGGATTCCCTCAAAGTGACGGCCAGCGCATTGCGGGCCCAGTCGGCGCGGCTGCGGCATGTGTCCGAGAACATCTCGAACGCGGACACGCCGGGCTATCGCCGCAAGACCGTCTCGTTCGAGGCGGTGAACGACGAAGGTGTCGATCTGGTCCGAACCGGGCGCGTCCAGCTGGACCAGAAAGCGCTGTCGCAGATCTATGACCCCAGCCATCCGCTGGCGGATGCAAGCGGCCACTATCAGGGGTCGAACGTGGATCTGATGATCGAGATCGCTGACGCGCGCGAAGCGCAGCGCAGTTACGAGGCCAACCTGAAAATGTTCGACCAAGCGCGACAGATGTCATCCAGCCTGATGGAATTGCTGAGAAAATAAGGGACGACCAGAATGGATATCCGAACGATCAACGCCGCACAGAACTATGCTCACGCCCGTCCGGCCACACAGGCCGACCCGGAGCGGTCCGGCGCCGCGCAAGGGTTGCGGGCCACCTTCCAGGATTTTGCCGCGACGCTGAAACACAGCGAAAGCGTGGCGAAGGACGCGATGGTCGGCCAGGCGGATCCACATGCGCTGGTGCAGGCTTTGGCCCAGACCGAACTTGCCGTGGAAACGGCGGTCGTCGTGCGCAACAAGGTGGTCGAGGCCTACCAGGAAATTCTTCGGATGCCGGTCTGAGCCATGCTGAGCGAAGGTTTGTTCTATGACATCGTGCGCCAGGCCTTGTGGATCGCGGTGATCACCTCGGTTCCGATCCTGACGGTGGCGCTGGTCACCGGCCTGGTGGTCGGCCTGTTCCAGGCGCTGACCTCGATCCAGGAAATGACACTGACCTTCGTTCCGAAACTGGTGGCCATCGTGATCGTCTTCTGGATCTCGATGGGGTTCATGACCCAGACGCTGGTCACCTTCTTCACGTCGACACTGGTTCCGCTGATTGCAGGAGGCCGCTGATGGATACCGCCTATGTTACTTTGTCCCGGCAGTCGGGGTTGATGAGCGAAATGCGCATCGTGGCGAACAACGTCGCCAACGCCAATACCACCGGCTATCGCCAGCAAGGGCTGGTGTTCTCCGAGTTCGTTCGGGATATGTCGGGCGGCCCGTCGCTGTCCATGAGTCGCGCGCAGGTGCGCAACACTTCGTTCCAGCAGGGGATTCTGACGGAAACTAGCGGTCAGTTCGACTTTGCCATCGAGGGTGACGGTTTCTTCCTGATCGAAACCCCGTCCGGCAACCGTCTGACCCGCGCGGGCAGCTTTGCGCCCGACGCCAACGGAGATCTGGTCACCCCCGACGGATATCGGGTTCTGGATAGCAACGGGGCGCCTGTCTTCATTCCGCCCGACGCAGCGACGATCGATGTCGGGGGCGATGGAACGCTCAGCATCGATGGGCAGCTGTTGGGCCAGATCGGGGTCTACCGCCCCACGGACGGGACGCGGCTGGTGCGCGAAGCCAGTACACTGTTTCGGCCTGAAGGCGAAGTCGAGCCGGTGGAGGAACCAGTGGTGCTGAACCGGTTTCTCGAAGGGTCGAATGTCAATGCAATCGATCAGGTTACCAAGCTCATCGAGATTCAGCGTGCCTACGAACTGGGCCAGAGTTTTCTCGAGGCCGAGGACGACCGAGTCCGCGGCGCCCTTAAAACCTTGATGCGCTGACCTCAAGCAGCAGGAGAATGTGAAATGCGAGCTCTCAAGATTGCCGCGACCGGAATGTCGGCCCAGCAGATGCGGGTTGAGACGATCTCGAACAACCTGGCGAACATGAACACCACCGGCTACAACGCACGGCGCGCCGAGTTCGCGGATCTGCACTATCAACAGATGGCGCGGGCCGGAACGGTCAACGCCTCGGACGGAACTGTTTTGCCGACGGGAATCCAACTGGGTTTGGGGGTTCGTCCGGCGGCGGTCACCGTGCAACTGGCCCAGGGTGCGCTCTCGGCGACGGGCAGCGATTTGGACATCGCTATCGAAGGGCGTGGATATCTGGAAGTGACGCTGCCCAACGGGCAATCGGCCTACACCCGCGATGGCAGCCTCAAGCGTTCGGCCGAAGGGTTGATCGTCACGTCGGACGGGTTCGCCGTCGCACCGGAAATCACCATTCCGGACGATGCCCGGTCAATCTCGATCAACGCCGCCGGCGAGGTCTATGCCTATTTCGACGACACCGCCGAAGGGCAGTTATTGGGCGAGTTCACGCTGGCGAGTTTTTCGAATGCCAAAGGGCTCGAAGCGATCGGCAGCAACCTGTTCAAGGAAACCGAAGCCTCGGGTGCGCCGATCGTGGGAACACCGGGCGAAGATGGTCTGGGTACGCTTCGGCAGGGCTATCTGGAAGACAGTTCGGTGGATGCGGTGCGCGAAGTGACCGAACTGATCGAAGCACAGCGTGGATACGAAATGAACGCCAAGGTGATCTCGGCCGTCGATCAGATGATGGGCGCGACGACGCAGGTGCGCTGATGAAGGTGGTGATTCTTTCCCTGTGTTTGCTCAGCCCGCTTTCCGCGTTCGCCGATATCGTCGTGCCGACCCGAACGATCCGGCCCAAGGAAATCATCGCGGAAACGGATCTGCAGACCAAGCCGGGCGATGTGGCCGGTGCGGCCCGGTCCTTGGAACAGTTGGTCGGGAAAGAGGCAAGAACAGCGCTCTATCCGGGTCGTCCGATTCGCCCATCTGACGTTGGCCCGCCGGCAATCGTGGACCGAAATGACCTGGTGACGCTGAAGTTTTCCCGGAACGGCCTGACCATTGCTGCGGAGGGCCGAGCTTTGGGTCGGGGAGCCGCCGGCGAGCGGATCAGGGTCATGAACCTGTCATCCCGCACGACGGTGTCGGGCGAAATCCAGCCGGATGGCCAAATCGAGGTGAACTGATCATGAAAGTCTCAACACTGCTTCTTTCCATCCTGGCATTGGCCGCCTGCGGGCGTCTGGACCATCTGGGCAAGCCGCCAAGCCTGTCGCCCAACACGGAATCGCCTGAACATGTCGCCATGCTGTGGCCCGGCCTGCCTCTGCACACGCAACCGCAGCGCGCGGTCGATCGTGCGTCGCTATGGAGCGGTGGTCAGCAATCATTGCTGGGTGACCAACGTGCGATGAAAAAGGGCGATATCCTCACGGTTGTGATCGAATTGGACGAAAAAGCAGAAATTTCGAATGACACCAGCCGCTCGCGCAGCGGGTCGGACGAGCTGAAGATACCGGGCCTGTTCGGCCTGCCGCAGCGGGCGGCCGGTCACTTGCCGGAGGGCGCATCCCTGGATGAGGCCGTTTCCATCGACTCGGCATCCTCAAGCAAGGGGAAGGGATCGGTCAAGCGAAAGGAAAAGCTGACGCTGCGCGTGGCTGCAACCGTCGTGGACGTGCTGCCCAACGGCGTTCTGTCGATCTCCGGGTCACAGGAGTTGCGGGTGAACTTCGAACTGCGGGAACTTCTGGTTTCGGGCTATGTGCGACCGCAGGATATCTCGCGCCAGAACGAGATCACCTACGACAAGATCGCCTCGGCCCGCGTGTCCTACGGTGGCCGCGGCCAGATCACCGATGTCCAGCAGCCCAGGTACGGGCAGCAGGTTCTGGACGCCCTGTTGCCGTTTTGAAAGTGACGCGAGATGAAAAAACTGTTGCCCATCATGTTTTTGGTCGTGGGGCTGGGCGCGGGCGCCGCAGCCGGCCTTTTCCTTGCGCCGAACAAGTCGGCTGAAGCCCAGGGAAATGGAGAGAGCGCAAAGAAGGCCCCCCCCCAAGCCGAAGAGGAAATACCACAGACCCAAACTGCGCTGGCGGGTTCCCGTGATGACAATGCGCACGGGAAGAAAGGCGAGGAAGCGAGCTATGAGTACCTCAAGCTAACGAAGCAGTTCGTTGTGCCGTTGGTGGAGGATGACAGGATTTCCGCCCTGGTCACTGTGTCGCTCAGCCTCGAAGCCCAGCCCGGCAACGAAGACACGTTCTACAGGCTCGAACCGAAGTTACGTGACGCGTTCCTTCAGGTGTTGTTCGACCATGCGAACATGGGGGGGTTTGACGGGGCGTTCACCCATTCGGACAACATGGAAACCTTGCGCCGATCTCTTTTGGAGGCCGCCAGGAAAGACCTTGGGGATGAAGTCAACCGCGTGTTGATCGTCAGCATGAGCCGTCAGGATACCTGACGGCTCCTCTCCAGTCGTGGCGGTGTCGCCTCAATCGGTTTTTCGCAGGTGTGCGCGCCGCAGCGCGGTCGCTTGCCGTTCCACAAGTTTCTCCAATGCTTGTTTCCGCCCGAAGGCCTGACGCAACCCGTCCATCATCGCAAGCTTCTGCGACCGGATCCGAGCCAGCTCGGCGTTCAGTTGCCTGCGTGTTGATGCCTCCCAGCCGTACCAAATGACGTCGGCGCCGGCCATTCTGTAGCCCGTCGCGTCGGCGGCCGTCGAACGGACCTGTGCCAGCTGTGCGTCCAGTTGCGAGATCCGGTTTCGAACACGGGCCTCCTGTTCCAGGATCGGGCGCAGCTTTTGATGTTCTTTTTCAAAGGCGGCGGCGGTCACCGCAACAAGGTTCGAGAGCTTGTCTGCCTTCATCAGATACCTTTTCTGGCGCGTTTGCGCATGGCTTCGGCAAAGCGGATGGCCGCGGCGACGGGGCGATAGTAGTTTTCAGGGATTTCCTGACCGATTTCGACCGTCGCATGCAGCGCGCGCGCCGTCGGCGGGTCGGAATGGATGGGAACGCCGGCCTCGATCGCGGTTTTTCGGATCGTCGCCGCAACTTCATCGACCCCCTTGGCCACGCAGGCGGGCGCCGTTCCGGGCGCGCGCGACCATTTCAGTGCAACGGCATAATGCGTAGGGTTGACGATGACCACGTCGGCCTTTGGTACGTTCGCCATCATTTGCGTGGTCGCGATTTCCTGCGCGCGCTGTCTGCGATGCTGCTTCAGGTGGGGGTCGCCTTCGGACTCTTTGGTTTCGTCCTGCAATTCCTTTCGCGACATCCGGTTCTTTCGCATGTGTTCGCCGTATTGCCAAAGATAATCGATGGCGCCGATCGCGAGCGTCACGGCAACCACGATGAAGAGAAAGCGCAGCAGCAGGTTCATCAGCAAAATGATCGACGCCTTGGGCGGCGCCGCCGCGGCCGACAGGATCTGGGACAGGTTTGCGTGCAGAAATAATGCCAGGCAGACGCTGTAGATGACCAGCTTTGCAAAGCTTTTGGCAAACTCGAACAAACCTCCGCGGCCGAACTTGTTTTTTGCGTTTGACGGGATGGAAACGCGTGACAGTTTCGGCTTCAGTTTGCTGGGGGCAAAGACCAGCGCCCTTTGCGCCAGAAGATTCAGAAGTACCATGATGGCAGGCACGGCCAGCAGCGCACCGGCAGAGCTTGCAACGACCGCCATCAATCCTCCCACCGGCCCGCTGGACGATCCGGTGACCAGCAGCGGGCCGAGGGCGAAAGACTGGTCGATCAAGACCACGAAGGCCGAGCCCGAGTGCTCTGCAGAGTAGTGGCCGACAACGATCAGTGCGATCGTCAGCCCGGCATAGGCCGCCACGGCGGACAGGTCATTGGACTTGACCACCTCGCCTTTTTCGCGTGCCTTCCGAAGCTTCTGCGGTGTGGCTTCGAACGACTTATCGGTGTCGTCGTCCTGGCTGCTCATGGGCTGGCTCCGACCGGGTCGTTGAGAAACGCGAGCATGGCGTCGCTCCAGGTGGACAGGATGATGGGCGTTCCGGCAAACAGAAGAAACAGGCCGGCGAAGGTAATCGCGGGCGCTCCCACGAAGGCAACCATCAACTGGGGCATGGCCCGGTTGATGACACCCAGGGCCAGGTTGTAGATCAGCGAGGCGATGACGAATGGGGCTGCCAGCCCGAAGGCCAGGGAAAAGCTGCGGGAAATCTGGGCCACGCCCCATTGCGACAGATCTGATGCTGCGGGTGCGCGGCCGATCGGAAACAGCGCGTAGCTGTAGATCAGGAATTGCGCCGCGCGGATGTGGAGGCCCATCACCGTCGCCAATGCCAGCCCCGCCAGTGTCATCAGATACCCCATGGCGGGCACCGGATCGGCCGCAGCGCCCCCCAGGATCTGGGAAAGCGAGGTTGCCTGGGCCGCGATCGAACCGGCGGTTTGCAGCGCCAGCACGAACAACCGCAGACCAAAACCTAGAAACAGCCCGATCAGGGTCTCCGTCAGGATTGCCTTCACCAGCGGTAGCAGGCCTGCAGAAACTTCCGGCCCCGGTACCGCCGGAGCGATCAGCAGGGTGAAGGCGATGGCCGCGCCCAGTTTGACTCGGGTGGGAATGCTGCGCTCGCCGAAGGCGGGCAGCAGAGACACAAAGGCCGAAACGCGCAGAAACACGACGAAAGCCAGCCAAAGCCCGGCTCCCAACTGGTCGAGCAGCGCCGGAGGCAGGGCGATCATGCCGGCACCGTCCCGACCAATGCTGGCCGCGCCTCGAGCCCGATTTCCTCGAACGACAGAACCGGGTTCGACACGCCGCGCGCCTGCAGGATCGTACGCAACAATCTGCGGCGGCGGGTGGATGTGACCAGGGCCGGATACAACCCCTGATCCGCAGTTCTGGCCAAGGCCTGCACGGCTCCGTCCGCAAGTTTGTTGAACAGGTTGGGCGGCAGCGCCACATCCAATCCGGCGCCAGGCGCGTCGATCTGGTAGGTCGCGAAGGTCTCTTCCCATTCCGGTGCCAGTTGGATCAGCGGTATCGAGCCGTCTGTGCGCTTTAGTTCGGCCACCAGTTGGAAGCCCAGCCGCTGGCGCACAATTTCGCAGATGGCTTCGGGCTGGGTCGTGGTCATCCGCGCCTCGGCCACGCTTTCGAGTATCAGCGCCATGTTGCGGATCGAGACCCGCTCGTCCAGCAGCAGCCGCAGCACCGCATGCAGCGTGTCGATCGGAACCTTGTCGGGGATCAGTTCGTCCAGCAGTTTGCGGTTGGCCTCAGCCCGTGCGGGATCACTGAGGCGGGTCATCTCGGACAGCAGGCGGCGCAAGGATTTGAGCGTCAGCAGGCGCGAGAAATTCTGTTTGATGATCTCTAGAAGGTGTGTGGCCAGGATCTCGGGTGGGGTCACGATGGTGGCACCGCTCAGGGCGGCGGCCTCTTGGTCCTTGGGCAGGATCCACCGGGCCGGGGCACCATAGACCGGTTCGGTCACATCATTGCCGTCGGGCAGAAGATCAGCGCCTTCCTGCACAAGCGCCAGGATCAGGTCGGGGTGCAGCACGCCGCGGGCCTGTTCGACCCCCTGCACCTTGATCACATAGGTGCCCATCGGCAGATCGGCACGGTCGGTCAGGCGGATCTCGGGCAGGATCAAGCCGAAGCTCGAGGCGACATAGGTCCGCATGTTGGCGATCCGCGCATCCAGACCGGTTCCGGGGTTCAGAACCATGCTGACCAGATCGGGCGCGAACTCCAAATGCACATCGTCCAGGTCCAGAACATCGCCGATCGCCTGCGCGGACGGCGCCTGGGCTTCGGGAGCCGGCGATCGCGCGGCCAAGGCCTCGGCCTTCTGTTTCTTGTGAACGTGATAGGCGGCATAGCCTAGGACCGCCCCGCCCAGAATGAAGGGCAGGAAGGGCAGGCCCGGCACCAGCGCGAACAGAGCCATCAGCACCGCCACCGTGCCCAGCGCCGCCGGATGCCGGCCCAGTTGCGAGAACAACGCGTTGTCGGTGGCGCCCTGCGTGCCGCCGCGCGCGAGCAACAGGGCCGATGCGATCGAGATGATCACGGCCGGAATCTGCGACACCAATCCGTCGCCCACGGTCAGGATGGCATAGGTTTCGAATGCCGAGGCAAGCGGCATGCCATGCACGATCACCCCCATGATCAGCCCCATCACGAGGTTCAGAAGAGTGATCAGCAGCCCGGCGACCGCATCGCCCTTGACGAATTTCGACGCCCCGTCCAGCGAGCCGAAAAACGTGGTTTCCTGCTGTTCAAGCTCGCGCCGTTCCTTGGCTTGCTGGTGGTCGATCGCACCGGCCGACATGTCGGCGTCGATGGCCAGCTGCTTGCCCGGCATCCCGTCCAGCGCAAACCTTGCACCGACCTCGGCCATGCGCGCGGCGCCCTTGGTGATGACCATGAAATTCACGATCAGCAGCACACCGAACACGACGAGACCCAGGAAGATGCTGCCACTCATCACGAATTGGGCAAAGCCTTCGATCACGTCGCCGGCGGCGTTGGGGCCGGTGTGGCCCTGCCCGATGATCAGCTTGGTCGAGGACACGTTCAGCGACAGCCGCAGCATCAGCGAGGCCAGCAGGATCGTCGGGAAGGACGAAAAATCCAGCGGGCGCTCGATGAACAGGGTCAGGGTGAAGATCAAAATCGCCAGTGCGAACGAGGCCGACAGCCCGATGTCGAGCACCCAGGACGGCATAGGCAGAATCATCATCACGATCACGGTCATCAGCGCCAGCGCCAGAAGAACCGTGGGTGAAAACAAGGTCCTTGGGTCAAGTTTCGGCACGCGTCACTCCTGATCGAACGTGATGAAGGCCACTGCGGTCCCGGATACCGGAACCAGTGATCCCAGGGCGGGGCGGTCGACCTTGGCAGGGGAGGGGCCGAGCGGGATCAACGGCAGCGCGGAGCGGTGGAACGGGTCGACCGCCTGACGGGCGGCCGGTTCGGGCGTGTCAGACAGCGCGGCCAGAACCGTCTGGAACCGGGTGACATATCTGCGAGCATATTCTGGGGTGCGTGAGTGATAGGCGCCGACAGCGGCCGACCAGTCGCCATGTTCAGCATAAAGCTGTTTGAGAAACTGCGCCGCATAGGCAGAATTCTGATCGGGGTCGAACATCGCGTCGATTGACCGGAACGCCTTGCCGTGCCAGCGATAATTGATCTGGAAACAGCCCACATCAAAGCTGCGGGCGCCCGATTTGAACACCTCGAACACATAGGCCTTGGCCTCGGCCTCGGACCCGAACCAGTATCCCTTGCCTTCCAGGTTCACGGTCCAGGGCCAGGGGTGCAGGCTGCCATCGACGCGGCGCCCGGTTTCCACCCGTGTGATGGCCTGCATGACATCCAGCGGGACACCCTCGGCCCGGGCGGCGCGCCGGGCCGACCGGTCGCAGATGCCGGCGGTGTGCATGTCCGGTACGGCGAAGGCCACCGTGGCGACCATGGCCTGCACCCACAGCGATAGGAAAACGATCTTGAGTTCTGGCATTCTGCCGGTCCGGGATTCTTCTGACCGGGCCAAACTAGCCAGCTTTCGGTTTACAGAGGGTTAGCGCCGATCAGCTCCGGTCGATCCGACGGCCGAACACGACGCTGGTATTCGTGCGCAGCACGCCGGGGATCTTGGCCAGCTCGTCCACTAGGATGTCCAGATCCTCGATCCGGGGGGCTTCGGCTGACAGAAGCAGGTCGAACTCGCCGTTGATCGACAGACACAGCTTGACCTCGGGATAGGCTTCCAGCCGCTTGATGATGCGCGATGTCTCTTTCTGCTGCACCTCGAGCAGCACCACGACCTGCACCCTGGGCGTGTCGTCGGTCCGGCCCAGCAGGACCGAGTAGCCCGCGATCACGCCTGTTTCCTCCATCCGACGGATACGTTCGTGCACGGTGGTCCGGGCCACGCCCAGACGCGCCGCGATCTGCGTGGTCGAGGCGCGCGCGTTGTGCTGTAGGGCGGCGATGATGCGGCGGTCAAGCTGGTCCATGGGGCTTTCGGCTGTCGGTCGAGTGGTTCGGGTCTACGGCAAGAGGGCGGTCGCCCTCAAGGTTTGTGCGGATATCGGGGGTGCAGGTCGTCGATGATAATTGGGTGCGCATGCGGATCGGGCCCGGACAGATGCGGGTGATCGGCCGGCAGGTCCGGGTGGTCATGCGCGATGGACCGCGGCTGGAATGCGGGCCAGGTCCAGGCGGCCAGCATCAGGCCGCCCAAGGCCATAACGGTCAGCGCGGCCATCGCCACTGTCGCCCCATGTTGCGTCATCAGCCAGCCCGACAGCGGATACAGAACCAGCCAGCAGGCATGTGACAGGGTGAACTGGGCGGCGAACACGGCCGCGCGGTCCTCGGGATGGGCGGATCGGGTCAGCAGCCGCCCGGATGGGGTCAGCGTGCAGGAATAGCCGAAACCCACAAGCGCCCAAAGCGTGGTCAGCATCGCCAGCGACATCGGCACCACCGCGGACAGCAGCGCAGCGGTAGCCATGGTCGCGGTCGCCAGCGTTGCGCCGGCCAGCATCACGCGGCGATCCGGCAGACGCTCCAGCAGCGCCGGGAGCACGAAAGCCGCCAGCATCGACCCGCCGCCAAACCCGGCCAGGGCGATCGCCACGGCGCTGTCCTGCAGGCTCAGGTCGCTGCGCACGATCACCACGGTATTGACCAGAACCATCGCGCTGAGGGCGGCGACGGTCCAGCTCAGCGCCAAAAGGCCACGCAGGCGCGGTGTCCGCAGATAGATGCGAATACCGCGTGTTGTTCGGTCAAAGACCCCACGTGGCTGACGGGGCGTGGGCGAGGGCAGGACCACCGAGACCACCAGCAAGGCCGAGGCCGCAAAGCCCAGCGCCGTTCCCCAGAACAGGCTGTCGAAGCTGACGACCAGCAGCAGCAGCGCTGCCAGCATCGGGCTGACAAGGTTCTCCAGATCATAGGCCAGTCGCGACAGCGACAGGGCCTTGGTGTAATCCTGCTCGTCGGTCAGAACATCGGGTATCGTGGCCTGGAACGCGGGCGTGAACCCGGCCGAGGCCGATTGCAGCACGAAGATCAACACATAGACCTGCCAGACCTCGGTCACGAGAGGCAGGCACAGCGCGACCGCGGCCCGCACCATGTCCAGCGTCACCAGCATGCGGCGGCGGTCCAGCCTTTCGGCAAAAGCCGCGGCGATGGGTGCAATCGTGACATAGGCGATCATCTTGATGGTCAGGGCCGTGCCCAGCACCATCGCGGCGGACTCGCCGGCCAGATCATAGGCCAGCAACCCCAGCGCCACGGTCGCCAGCCCGGTGCCCAGCAGCGCCACCACCTGCGCGGCCAGAAGGTGACGGTACGTCCGGTTCCGCAGAATGTTCAGCACCGCGCAAACCCTGAAACGGCCCGGCGCGCGTCGTGGGGGCCACCGTCGCTCGGGCGGGCGGTAGTTTGTTCAGACGAGGCACAGGACGGTTGAGTCATGACCCGACCCTATGCGCCGGACGTAGATGCCTCAACCGCAATGACACCCGAGTACCGCCATGGGGCGGATGGCGTTGAGTTTGCGGGTCAAACACCCTATTTCGGTGACACCACCGTGCAAAGGAAACATTCGTGGCGAACTACCTTTACAAGAACGACCTGCCCGACGGGCTGGACCTGGGCCCCGTCGTGGCCATCGATTGCGAAACCATGGGCCTGAACCCGCATCGCGACCGTCTGTGCGTGATCCAGATGTCGGGCGGCGACGGCCACAGCCACATCGTGCAGGTGGAAAAGGGTCAGACCGAGGCCCCGAACCTGTGCGCCATGCTGGAAAACCCCGAGGTGCTGAAACTGTTCCACTTCGGCCGCTTTGACATCGCCGCGCTGTACCACGCTTTCGGCGCGCTGGCGGCGCCGGTCTATTGCACCAAGATCGCCAGCCGCCTGGTGCGCACCTATACCGACCGGCACGGGTTGAAGAACCTGTGCCAAGAGCTGCTGGGCATCGACATTTCGAAACAACAGCAGATGAGCGACTGGGGTGCCGAGACCCTGACCGGGGCGCAGCTGGACTATGCCGCTTCGGACGTTCTGTACCTGCACCAGCTGCGCGCGGCGTTGGATGCGCGGCTCGAACGCGAGGGCCGGACCGAGATGGCGCAGGCCTGTTTCGACTTCCTGCCGATGCGCGCCAGGCTGGATCTGGCGGGCTGGCCCGAAACCGACATTTTTGCGCACTCATGACCGATACCGACTCCTTTTTGAAAACCGCCCGGCAGGTCGTCACCGACGAGGCCCGCGCGCTCGAGGTTCTGGCCGAAGGGCTGGATGACCGTTTCGCCGACGCGGTGCGGCTGATCCTGCAGGCCAAGGGCCGGCTGATCGTCAGCGGCATCGGCAAGTCGGGCCATATCGGGCACAAGATCGCGGCCACGTTGGCCAGCACCGGCACGCCCGCCTATTTCGTGCATCCGGCCGAGGCCAGCCACGGCGACTTGGGCATGGTGTCCAAGGACGACGTGGTGCTGGCGATATCGAATTCCGGCGAGGCGCCGGAACTGGCCAACCTGCTGGCCTTTACCCGGCGGTTCGGGATTCCGCTGATCGGCCTGTCCAGCCGGCTGGACAGTACGCTGATGAAGCAGGCTGACGTGCATCTGCTGATCCCCGCGCTGGGCGAGGCTTGCGGATACGGCATGGTGCCCTCGATCTCGACCACGCTGACACTGGCTATGGGCGATGCGCTGGCGATCGCGTTAATGAAATACCGCGATTTCAAGCCCGAGGATTTCCGCGCCTTCCATCCCGGCGGCAAGCTGGGTGCGCAGCTGAGCGCGGTGCGCGACCTGATGCATAGCGGCGACGCACTGCCGCTGGTGTCGGCCGACACCCCGATGAGCGACGCGCTGATCGAGATCAGCCAGAAGGGCTTTGGCGTGGTCGGCGTGACCGATGCAGAGGGCACCCTGGTCGGCATCATCACCGACGGCGACCTGCGCCGGCATATGGACGGGTTGCTGAACAACACGGCGGCCCAAGTCATGACTGCCAACCCCACGACCATCGCGCCCGACGCGCTGGCCGAAGAGGCGGTGGCGATCATGAACGCGCGCAAGATCACCTCGTTGTTTGTAGTGGACCTGGAGCAGCCGCGCCGGGCGCAGGGGCTGTTGCACATCCACGACTGCCTGCGCGTCGGGCTGGGTTGAGTGAGGGCCGGGATGGATCGCTATTCGCGCATGGTGCAGTTCCTCAAGGTTCTGCTGCCGCTGGCGGCCATCCTGCTGCTGTCGATGGTGTTTCTGCTGTCGCGCAGCATCGAGACAAAGGTGGCGGTTCCGTTTTCGCAGCAGGATATCGACGAACGCCTGAACAATCAGCTTGTGACGCAGCCAATTTATCGCGGCGTCACCCGCAAGGGCGAGGATATTCAGGTGGAAGCCGTCCGCGCCAGCCGCGGGACCGCGGACGAGGCGCCCACGGCGGCCGAGTTAAAGGGGCAGCTTGGCCTGAACGGCGGCCGCGTCATCACCCTTGATTCCAACACCGGCCTGATCCGCCCCGACAAGGGCACGGCGACCTTCTCCGACGATGTGGTCATCACCACGACCGATGGTATCCGGGTCACGACCGATCTTCTGAACACCTCGCTAGACGAGATTCGAGGCGACACCCCAGGGCAGGTTGCAGGGACCGGGCCGATCGGCAACTTCACGGCCGGGCGGATGACCTTCGGTGCCGAAAATTCCGACGGCCCCGTCCATATTGTTTTTACAGACGGCGTGAAGCTGATATACGAGCCGAAAAAGACCGAAAGATAACCCGTGTTTGATTTTCGAATAGTTCCTTTGTGTGCCGCATTGGCCTTTGTGGCGGCCCCGGCGGGCGCCCAGGAAGCCCAAGTGGCGTTCGGGGCAGCCGCAGCAGACCCCAGCCTGCCGGTCGAGGTCACGTCGGAGACGCTCAAGGTCAACCAGGAGGACGGGTCGGCCGAGTTTCTGGGCAATGTCGTCGTCGTGCAGGGCCAGATGCGCCTGTCGGCCGATCGGGTTCTGGTGATCTACAACGAGGACCGCTCGGGGATCGAGCGCCTCGAGGCGTCCGACAACGTTCTGCTGGTCAGCCCACCGGATGCGGCCGAGGGGGATTGGGCGGAATACACGATCGACAGCGGGGTTGTCGTCATGACAGGCAACGTTCTGCTCAGCCAGGGGCCCAGCACGATCAGCGGCGATCGGATGGTCGCGAATCTGGCGGACGGAACCGCGACCATGACCGGCCGGGTCAAGACAATCCTCAAGTCGGGCGGTGATTGATGGCGGGGCCGAAACTGTCCGTTGCTGAAGGGGCGTCCGGGCTGAAGATCGACAAGCTGCGGAAATCCTATCGCAAGAAGACGGTGATCCGGGATGTCTCGATGACGCTGGACCGGTCCGAAGTCGTGGCGCTGCTGGGGCCGAATGGCTCGGGCAAGACCACGACCTTCTATTCCGTGGCCGGGCTGGTCTTCCCCGAGGCTGGCTCGGTGACGCTGGACGGTCAGAACGTCACAACGTTGCCGATGTATCGGCGGGCGCGGATGGGAATCGGCTATCTGCCGCAGGAGATGTCGATCTTCCGCGGTCTCAGCGTCGAGGACAACATCGCCGCGGTTCTGGATATCTCGGTCAAACATGCGCATCGGCGTAAGGAGCGGCTGGAGGAACTGCTGTCGGATTTTTCGATCGAGCACCTTCGGCGGGCGCCGGCGCTGGCCTTGTCGGGCGGCGAGCGGCGGCGGGTCGAAATCGCCCGCTGCCTGGCGGCCGATCCGAAATATCTGCTGCTGGATGAACCGTTTGCGGGGGTGGACCCGATCAGCGTAGGGGACATCCGCCATCTTGTGGCCGATTTGAAAAAGCGGGGAATCGGCGTGCTGATCACCGACCACAACGTACGCGAAACCCTGGAAATCGTGGATCGCGCCTATATCCTGCATGACGGGCAGGTTCTGATGTCGGGCACCCCGGACGAGGTCGTCGAGAACGAGAACGTGCGCCGCGTCTATTTGGGCGAAAACTTCAGAATTTCATAAACTTGTCGGATGACGGAGGGATTCCGCGACAGTTTTCTCGAATCTGTGCTCGTGTTTTGATTGACTCTGCTGCCGCCTGTTGGCTGAATTGGGGTATGGCGCTTGCGTGGATTCAGTCTGGATCTCGATCCCCCTTCGTTGAAGGGCGCGATGATCGGCAACCCCGTACAGCGTCTCGACCCCCCACCCCATAACAACAAGCCTGCCGCATGATGCGGCGCAAACAGGGGTGTGAATTGTGAAGGAGATCACATGCGTTACCAAATCAGCGGCAAACAGATCGACATCGGTGCGGCCCTGCAGACCCACGTGCAGACCGAACTGGGCGAGGTTGTGGGCAAATATGCCCAGCGCGCAACGGACGCCAACGTCGTCTTTTCCCGTTCAGCGCATGAATATGTGTGTGAAACCACCGTGCATCTGTCCACCGGCCTGACGGCTCAGGCCAAGGCCCATGCCACCGAGATCTACGCGGCATTCGAGGCGTGCTGTGACAAGATGGAGAAGCAGTTGCGCCGCTACAAGCGCCGCCTGAAGGACCACCACCGCGAGCGGTCCGAGCCGGTTGAACTCTTCGGGGCGTCGTCCTATATCCTCGCCTCGAACGATTCGGAGCCGGAGCAGGAACCCGACTCCTTGCAGCCAATCATCGTTGCCGAGATGGAAACCAAGATCCCATCGCTCAGCGTTGGTGAGGCTGTCATGCAGATGGAACTCGCGGGCGCGCCGGTGCTGGTGTTCCGGAACGAAAACAAGGACGGATTGAATGTCGTATATCGTCGCGACGATGGAAACATCGGCTGGATCGATCCGTAACAGGCAAGGATGAAGGCACTGCCTCCGCACCGGCGGGGGCATTGCCGTGGAGCAAGATAATGGAGCTTTCGAGCATATTGAAGCCCGAAGCGGTGCGCGTGTTGTCCGCCGCATCCAGCAAGAAGCGCCTGTTTCAGGAAATCGGGGAAGTCGCCGCCAGCGCCTTGGGGCTGGATGCTCAGACCGTGGTCGATAATCTGCTCGAGCGTGAGAGCCTCGGCCCGACCGGTGTCGGACACGGAGTGGCGCTGCCGCATGCACGTCTGTCGGGTCTGGACGCCGTGGCGGGCGTGTTCGTGATGCTGGAAAAGCCGATCGACTTCGGTTCAGTCGACCGACAGCCTGTGGATCTGGCCTTTGCCCTGTTTGCCCCCGAGGATGCCGGTGTCGAGCACCTCAAGGCGCTGGCCTTGGTTTCGCGGACGCTGCGTGACACATCTGTCTGCAGCAAGCTGCGGGCCAATCCTGATCCGGTCAAGCTGTATGCGATTTTGACCACTGCGCAATCGGTGCAGGCGGCCTGATCCCGCTGACGTGGCGGTGTGGCCCTCGTGGGCTGGCCGCGCGCGGCAAGGTCAGCCGCCGGTGCCCATTTCCAGAACCCACCAGAGCTTTCCGCCCTTTTCCTGGTGCCAGGCAAAGCCCATCTGCGTTGCCTTCGGATCCATTATGACCGACCGCGGGCCGGGCTCCTGCATCCAGGCGGCCAGGGTCTCGGTTTCGGTCTCGTAGGTCTCCGAGATGGCCTCGCCGCGAAACGTCCCAAGATAGCCGACGCGCACCGCGCGGTCCAGCGGCGAGGACCCGTCGGACCCAAAGTGCCAAGGGCGATTCTGGCGCGCCATGTCCTTGGCGTGGGTTGCGGCGGCCGCGTTCAGCTGAGCATTCAGTTGAACGGGCTGCAGGCCAGAGGCCTGGCGCAGCGCGTTGACGGAATCAAGCATGCGGAACTGCAGCTTCTCGGGGTTGCCGCGGATCTTGTAGGCCTTGGGCAGCGGTCGTCCGTCCGCCCCTAGCGTCGAAGTGCCCGAAGTTTCAGTACATGCCGCAAGCGCGACAAGGCAGATCAGCAGCAAGGAAAAGATACGCGTCATCATAGGCCCAGTTCGTTGTTCCGAAAAGGGATAGCCTGCGTGCGCGCATTGCGCAAAGGCCCAATTGCCGATGTTCGCGTATTTCTGCCGGTTTGATTTGCGACTGAAGCATTCTGGCAATAAACTGCCTGCGAATTTCAATACTGATTATCAAAGGACCTTTTGGCATGGCCAAGAAAAACGTTCACCTGACTTCGCGCCGCGGGTTCCTGGCCGGGGGCACGTCCCTGTTGGCCAGCCCGGCGATCGCGCAGTTCATCCCCGGCGATCCACTGCGCCCCGCGCCCGAACCCGAACCGCCGGTCCGGCGCAATGTTTCCGGGTTTCGCGCCATGGAGTGGCAGCCCTATTTCTCGAACATCCGAAACGGGGCGATTCTGGTCGATACGGTTTCGCGCGCGTTGCACTACTGGTCCGAGGATCAGACGGTGTACAAGCTGTACCCGTCCTCCGTTCCGCTGACCGAGGAACTGACCCGCCGTGGCCGTACCAGCGTCATCCGCAAGGTTGTGGGGCCCAGTTGGTCGCCGACGCCTTCGATGAAGAAGAGAAACCCGGAATGGCCCGACTATATCCCGCCGGGACCTGACAACCCGCTGGGAACGCATGCTTTGTATCTGAGCTGGAAATATTACCGCATCCACGGCACCCACGACACGCGCAAGATCGGGCGGCGGTCGTCGAACGGGTGCATCGGCCTGTTCAACGAACATATCGCCGAATTGTACGCTTTGACCAAGGTCGGCACGCAAGTGTTGCTAATTTGACGACATTTTCGCGCGCCAAGCCGCCGGTGGCACAAGTTGCAATTGCATTCTCGACGCTTTGCTGCTTAGAAAAAACCACGAGGTAAGTCATAGGTGCGGGGCTCCAGTATCCCGGGGCCACGCAAACTTTGGAGGTTAACATGAAGAAACTCGTTCTCGCTGCTGCTCTGACCGCTGCCGCTTCGACCGCATATGCCGGCAACCTGGAAGAGCCGGTTGTGGAAGCACCGGTTGTTGTCGAAGAAACCCAGGGCTCGTCGCAGGGCATCATCCTGCCGCTGATCCTGCTGGTCGTCGTCGCAGCAGCTGTTGCCGCAAGCTAAGTCCAGCGGACAACGACAAAAAAGAAAGGCGGTGGATTTCCACCGCCTTTTTTCATGCGTTTTCCGAGGCCGGTTCAGTCCAGCCAGCCTTTCAGGTTGTCCGCGATCACTTTTCCCAAGGCCGCGATATGCGCGTCCTCGTCGTTCAGGCAGGGGATATAGGTGAAGGTCTCGCCGCCTGCCTCTTCAAAGCTCTCGCGGATCTCCTCGTTGATTTCTTCCAGCGTTTCGATGCAGTCCGACGAAAACGCCGGGGCAATGACGGCGATGTTCTTTTTGCCCTGCCGGGCCAGTTCCGCGACGTGGTCGACGGTGTAGGGCTTCAGCCATTCCTCGGGTCCGAATCGTGACTGGAAGGTGGTCACCAGTTGATCATCCGCCCAGCCTAGCCGCTCTTTCAGCAGTCGTGATGTCTTGGCACACTGGCAGTGGTACGGATCACCCTGCATCAGATAGCGTTCCGGCATGCCGTGATAGGAACACACCAGAACGTCCGGCTTGGTCTCCATGGCCGCATAGGCGCGCTCGACCGACTGCGCCAGGGCGTCGATATAGGCCGGCTCGTCGAAATAGGCCGGCACCGTGCGGCTGGCGGGCTGCCAGGCCTCCTCCATCAGCGCGCGAAAGAACTGGTCGTTCGCGGTGGCGGTCGTGGCGCCCGCATATTGCGGATAGAGCGGGAAGAACAGGATGCGGTCGCAGCCCTCGGCCACCATTTGGCGGACCTTAGACTTGGTCGAGGGGTTTCCGTAGCGCATGCAGAAATCCACCATGACCTTGTCACCATAGCGGTCCTGCATCGCCGCGCGCAGCTTGGCGGTCTGGTCCTTGGTGATGGTCATCAGCGGGCTTTCGCCCTTGTCGTGGTTCCAGATCGATTTGTACGCCGCGCCCGAGCTGAAAGGACGTTTGGTCAGGATGATCGCCTGCAGAATCGGCTGCCATTTCCAGGCCGGATAGTCGATCACCCGACGGTCGGACAGGAACTCGTTCAGATAGCGGCGCATCGGCCAATAGCTGTAATCGTCCGGCGTGCCGAGATTGGCCAGCAGGATGCCGACACGGCCCATCTTGATCTTGGGGTGATCTGCGGGCGCGTGCGCGGGGCGGATGGCATCGAACATGGTGGCTTTCCTGAGTTTTTCCGTAAGTGCCTGAATTAATCGGATCGACCGCGGGGTCAATCGGACAGTTTGCCTTCTTTCGTGCCTAAGGCTTGGGCGAGGCTGACCTGGGCCGAACCGGGCCGCAGCGGCTTGGGCTGGCTGGCATCCGGTGCCCAGCCGGTTAGGCAGACCAGCTCGAAAGTTGCCGTCAGGCGCCCGTCGGGGGCGGTGAAGCTTTCGGCATAGATCTGCTGTGCGCGTTGAAACACGGTCCGGCGCGTGGGGTATTTCAACCGTTCGGTCATCGCGTTGGCCTCACCCATGGCGCGCAGGTCGGCCATCAAGTGCCACAGGTCGCGGTAGGTCGCCGTCAGCGGCACCCGGTCGGCCACGGGCAGGGCCAGCCCGGCGCGTTGCAGCAGGGCACCAAGGTCGCGCAGTTCTGCCATCGGCGCGACACGGGGGCTGAGCCCGCCGGTCACCTCAATCTCGGCCTGACCCAGCGCTGCCCGCAATTCGTGCAGCGTCTCGCCGCCCAGACAGACCACCAGCAACAGCCCGTCCGGTTTCAGGGCGCGGGCGCATTGGATCAGCTGTCCAACCGGGTCATTGGCCCAATGCAAAGCCATGGCGTGGATCACCAGATCATGCGCGCCCGAGGACAGGTCCAGCACCTCGTCATCAGGCACGATTCGCGTGCCGTTCAGAACGCCTGCCCATGCCTGGGCAAAAGGGGTTACGATCGCGGGCGCCGTAAAGGTTTTATTAACCACGGCAAGGCGATCCTGCACCTCGTCGACGGCGGCGCGGTGCAGGAACAGGGCGTCGTCCCGGGCTCTGGCGCGATGCGCGGCCAGGGCGGATCGGTCAAACAATGAGGGTGTCATGGCTGCGGATGGGTCCATAGGGCGCAATTATCGCATATGGCAGCGGATTCAAACCGCGATCGAGGTCGTGTACCCACCGCGCTGCATCGGTTGCGGCGAGATGACCGGGTCGGATTTCGGGCTGTGTGGGCCATGCTGGCGCGAGACGCCGTTCATCGGGGGGATGGTCTGTGCCAGCTGCGGCGTCCCGTTGCCGGGCGAGGACGACGGCCTCCGGGTCGAGTGTGATGACTGCATGCGCCAGCCGCCGCCCTGGTCCGAGGGGCGCGCCGCGCTGCTTTACGCTAGCAAGGCGCGGGCGCTGGTTTTGGCACTGAAACATGGCGACCGAACGGAACTCGCCAGACCCGCGGCGCAATGGATGGCCGGGGCCGGGCGGGCCTTGGTCCGGCCGGGCATGCTGATTGCGCCGGTGCCGCTGCACTGGTCGCGCCTGTTGAAGCGTCGGTACAATCAGTCCGCGCTGCTGGCGCAGCATCTGGGCAAGGTGGTCGGGCTGCCGGTTTGCCCCGACCTGCTGCTGCGCAGCCGGCGCACCCTGGCGCTGGAGGGGAAAACGGCCGCCGAGCGGGCCGAAACGCTGCGCGATGCGATCACCGTGCATCCGAGGCGGGCGGACCGCCTGAAGGGGCGCCACGTGCTGCTGGTCGATGACGTGATGACATCGGGCGCGACCCTGGCGGCCTGCGCCCGCGCCTGCCGGGTGGCCGGGGCGGATGATATTTCCGTGTTGGTACTGGCGCGCGTTGCCAAGGATGCCTAATTCCCCCTAGATTGCGCGAAATCCAAGGGAACGGACCATGAAACCGGTTGTCATCTATACATCGCCGCTGTGCGGCTTTTGCCACGCGGCCAAACGGCTGTTGATTCAGAAAGGCGTCGCCTATGAGGAGATCGACGTTCTGATGAACCCCAAACGCAAGCCCGAGATGATCCAGCGGGCGGGCGGACGGCGCACGGTGCCGCAGATCTTCATTGGTGACACCCATGTCGGTGGCTGCGACGACCTGTACGAACTCGAACAGGCCGGCAAGCTGGACCCGCTGTTGGCCGCCTGATGAAAACCGCCCTGCTGCAGATCACCTCGTCGGACGACCCGGCCGCGAACCTGGACATGGTGCGTGCCATGATGGCCGAGGCCGCGGACCGGGGCGCGCGGTTCATCCTGACGCCCGAGGTCACCAACTGCGTCTCGACCAGCGCAACGCGCCAGCGCGAGGTGCTGCAGCACGAAGAAGACGACATCACCCTGGCGGGCCTGCGCGAACAGGCGGCGGAATTGGGCGTATGGCTGCTGATCGGATCGCTGGGGCTGAAGACACATGACGCCGACGGGCGGTTCGCCAACCGGTCCTTCATGATCGACCCGCAGGGCGGGATCGTGGCGCGCTATGACAAGATCCACATGTTCGACGTGCAGGTCACCGAGACTGAGACCTTTCGCGAATCGGCCAGCTATCGCCCCGGGTCGCGGGCGGTGATCGCCGAGACCGCCTTCGGCAAGGTCGGCATGACCATCTGCTATGACATCCGGTTCCCGCATCTGCACGCCGCGCTGGCACAGGGCGGGGCCACGATCCTGACGGTTCCGGCGGCGTTCTCTCCGGTGACCGGCGCGGCCCATTGGGAACCGCTGCTGCGCGCCCGCGCTATCGAGACCGGCTGTTGGGTCATTGCCCCCGCGCAGACCGGGGAGCACCCCAAAACCCGGGGCAAAACGCGCCATACCCACGGGCACAGCATGGTCGTATCGCCCTGGGGCGAGGTGCTGATCGACGCAGGCACTCAGACCGGCATTCACTTTTTTGATCTGGATGATAGGTCTGTTACAGAGGCACGGCGGCGCGTGCCGTCCCTGACACATGTTCGCCCGTTCGACGGGCCCTGATCCAGAGCCGGGTAATGACTGACGAAACCAACGCCCTGGCGGTCGCGCTGTTCAGCGAGATCCTGACTGCGGACCAATTGCTGCGGAACCGGCTGAGCCGGGTTCTGCCCAAGGGAATGGAAATCTCGCATTTCTCGGTGCTGAACCACCTGGTGTTCGTGGGGGGCGAGCGGACGCCTGCCCAACTGGCCCGCACATTCCATGTGACCCGTGGGGCGATGACCAACACCTTGGCCAAACTGGAATGGGCCGGATACATCCACATCCGCCCCGATTGGGACGATGCCCGCCGCAAGATGGTGGCGATCAGCCCCGCAGGCCGACGGGCGCGCGATCAGGCGATCTCGGCTATCGCACCTCTGATCAACCGGGTCGTGGGCGAACTGGGCCATGAGCGTGTGCGCGCGACCCTGCCGGTTCTGCGCGACCTGCGCATGAAACTGGAAGAGGAATAGGCCTCAGCCCGGCTTCACGCTGGCGGTGACGTAGTTCACGCTCAGATCCCGGTCCGAGATCGACCAGCTCCAGGTGATCGGGTTGAACACGAACCCCTTGCGGTCCACCGGGTCCAGACCAGCCTGGCGCAGCAGATCGAACAGCTCGTCCGGGGTGATGAACTTGGACCATTCATGCGTGCCGCGCGGCAGCCAGCGCATGACGACCTCGGCCCCGAAAATCGCCATCGCATAGGATTTCGGGTTGCGGTTGATGGTGGAACAGATTTCCAGCCCGCCGGGTTTCAGCAGCTGTTGAGTGGCGGTCAGATAGGCCAGCGGATCGGCCACATGCTCGACCACCTCCATGTTCAGGACCACGTCGAACTGTTCGCCCGCGTCGGCCAATGCCTCGGCGGTGGTGTGGCGATAGTCGATCTGCAGGCCGGATTGTTCGGCATGGATTCGGGCCACGGGCAGGTTGCGCTCGGCCGCGTCGGCGCCTACGACATCGGCGCCCAGCCGCGCCATCGGCTCGCTCAGCAGCCCGCCGCCGCAGCCGATATCCAGCAAGCGCAGGCCCTCGAACGGTTTCGCTGCCGTCAGGTCCCGGTCGAATTCGCCCGCGATCTGCTGTGTGATATAGTCCAGGCGGCACGGATTCAGCATGTGCAGAGGTTTGAATTTCCCGTGCGGGTCCCACCATTCGGCGGCCATGGCCTCGAATTTTGCGATCTCGGACGGGTCAACCGTGTTCGGATGCGCTTGCATTCCTGTCTCCGTGTGCTCTTTTACGCTGAAGGACTATATAGGGCCATAATGGACAAATACCCGGACCAAAAGCGCGCAGTGCAATATCTTTACCCGCCGGTCGATCCGTTCGACCAGCGCGTCGTGGATATGGGCGACGGGCACCGCATCTATGTGGAACAATGCGGAAATCCCGACGGGATTCCCGTGGTGGTTCTGCATGGGGGCCCCGGCGGCGGCTGCAGCCCGGCCATGCGGCGCTATTTCGACCCCGAGGTCTACCGGGTGATTCTGTTCGACCAGCGCGGCTGCGGCCGGTCGCGGCCCACGGCCTCGGTCGATAACAACACAACCTGGCACCTGGTGGCCGATATCGAGCGTCTGCGGAAACTGTTCGAGATCGACGACTGGATCGTATTCGGTGGCAGCTGGGGCGCCACGCTGGCGCTGGTCTATGCCCAGACCCATCCCGACCGGGTGACCCGCCTGGTTCTGCGCGGCGTGTTTCTAGCCACACAGGCGGAACTCGACTGGTTCTATGGCGGCGGAGCCGGCAAGTTCTGGCCCGAGCAATGGGCGCGCTTCACCTCGTTGCTGCGCGACTCGGAACTGTCCGACACCATCGGCGCCTACAACAAGCGGTTGTTTTCGGGCGATCGCGCGACCGAGATCCTGTACGCCCGCGCCTGGTCGCATTGGGAAAACGCGCTGGCCTCGATCCACACGAACGGGGCCGTCGGTGAAAGCCCCGGCGAATATGCCCGCACCTTCGCGCGGCTCGAGAATCACTATTTCATCAACAAGGCGTTTCTGGAACATGACGGTCAGATTTTGGATCAGATGGACCGGATCGCGCATATTCCCGGCCATATCGTGCAGGGCCGTTACGATATGATCTGCCCCCCGCAGGCGGCCTGGAGCCTGGCCGAGAAATGGCCCGAGGCAGAGCTGAAGATGGTGCGGCAGGCTGGTCACGCCCTGTCGGAACCCGGGATCAGCGCCGAACTGGTGCGCATCATGGACCGAGCCGCGCAGGAGGTGGCATGACCCGCATCGACCGCCGTGCTCTGTTCACTTCGGGTGCCGCCGCAGCCCTGCTGGCCGCGACGGGGGCCTCGCTGGCGGATACGCCGAAATTGGGCGGCGTGCTGCGCATCGCCGTGCCGCGTGACGACAGCCTGGACCGGCTGGCCCGGGGTGCGGTGTTCGATACCCTGACCGAGATCGCGCCGGACGGCACTCTGCGCGGCGAGTTGGCAACCGCTTGGCAGACCGATTCCGAGGCCCGGGTCTGGACGTTCGACCTGCGTGCGGATGCGGTGTTTCACGACGGTGCGGCACTGACGGCCGAGGATGTTCTTGCGGTCCTGTCCGAGGTCGGGCGCACCGAAGCCCTGGCGCCGGACCGCATCCAGATCGAACTGGCCGAGGCCAACCCCGGCCTGCCCTTCCTGCTGGCCGATACCCGGTTTGTCATCACCCGCGATGGGCAGAGCGTTTCGCCGCTGCAGCAGGCGAACGGCACCGGGTGTTACCGGGTCGAACGCGCCGAAGACGGGCGCCATTTCCGCGGGCGCCGGGTAGATGGCCACTACAAGGATGGTCATGCCGGCTGGCTGGAGGCGGTCGACATCATCGTGATCCCCGACCCGGCCGTGCGCGCCGAGGCGCTGCGCGACCGTTATGTGGACGTGTCGGTGCTGCCGGCGGCGCAAGGGCTGCGTGGTTTGGGTGATGTGCGGTTCTTCCCCAGCGAATCGGAGATGTCGCTGGCGATCTCCGGCACCGTAGGCCTGCCGCGCCGGATCGGGCGGGGCGCGCCATTGGACGATGGGCGAATCGCGGAACGCTGGTGGATAGCCTGAACCCGGCCTGAAAACCGACGCCGATTGTCGGTTGGTTGACGGCAGGGGTTGCAGACTCGGGTCGTCCTGCGTATATGCAGTTGCAACAGCGGCGTGTCGGACTTCTGGTCCGAGGCTCCACCGGAAAATTCGACGGGCCGCGCGCCCGTTTTTTTGTGCCCGATCGAAGGGTAGAGCACCATATGACAAACGACCTGATAGCCAAGGCGGCGATCGACCGACGATTGGCCGAGATCATCACTCCGGTGATCGAGGATCTGGGGTATGAGTTGGTCCGCATCCGCCTGATGAGCGGCAAGCAGACCACGCTGCAGATCATGGCCGACAAGCCCGATGGTGGCATCGAGGTGGATGATTGCGCCGAGATCTCGAACGCGGTCAGCGCCACGCTGGATGTCGAGGACCCGATCCTTGACGCCTACACGCTCGAGGTGTCCAGCCCCGGCATCGACCGCCCGCTGACGCGGCTTAAGGATTTCGAGACGTTCGAGGGCTACGAGGCCAAGCTGGAAACCACCGAACTGATCGACGGTCGCCGCCGCTTCAAGGGGGAACTGGCCGGCGTCGAGGGGGACGAGGTTCTGATCAACATCCCCAACGGCGAAGAGACCGTCACCATCGGTCTTCAATTCGACTGGCTGAGCGATGCCAAGCTGGTTCTGACCGATGACCTGATCAAGGAAATGCTGCGCCAGCGCAAGGATGCCGGCGCCCTGAACGAAAACGCTTTCGACGAGATTGAGACCGAAGGGTCCGAAGAGGAGACGAACTGATGGCAATCACCTCAGCAAACCAGCTTGAGCTGTTGCAGACCGCCGAGGCCGTGGCCCGCGAAAAGATGATCGACCCCGGTCTGGTCGTCGAAGCGATGGAGGAATCGCTCGCCCGCGCCGCCAAGAGCCGATACGGTGCCGAGATGGACATCCGCGTGTCGATCGACCGCAAGACCGGCAAGGCGACTTTTACCCGCGTCCGCACCGTGGTCGATGAGGAAGAGCTTGAGAATTATCAGGCCGAGATGACCGTCGATCAGGCGCGCGCCTATTTCGAGCCCAGCAAGGATGGCCGCGCGGTCTGGCTGCGCGACGGACAGCCGATCGAGGATTTCTCGACCGGTCCGCAGGTGGGCGACGTGTTCCAGGAAGAGGTTCCGCCCGTGGAAATGGGCCGGATCGCCGCGCAGTCGGCCAAACAGGTCATCCTGCAGAAGGTCCGTGAGGCCGAGCGCGACCGCCAGTACGAAGACTTCAAGGATCGTGTCGGCACCATCATCAACGGCGCCGTCAAGCGCGAGGAATTCGGCAACGTGATCGTCGATCTGGGCGGGGCCGAGGCGGTTCTGCGCCGCAACGACAAGATCGGTCGCGAAAGCTATCGCCCCAATGACCGGGTGCGCGCCTACATCAAGGAGGTCCGTCGCGAACCGCGCGGTCACCAGATCTTCCTGTCGCGCACCGCGCCCGAGTTCATGGCCGAGCTGTTCAAGATGGAAGTGCCGGAAATCTATGACGGCATCATCGAGATCAAGGCCGTGGCCCGCGACCCCGGATCGCGCGCCAAGATCGCCGTGATCTCGTATGACAATTCCATCGACCCTGTCGGTGCCTGCGTCGGTATGCGCGGCAGCCGCGTGCAGGCCGTCGTGAACGAGCTGCAGGGCGAAAAGATCGACATCATTCCGTGGAACGAGGATCAGCCGACCTTCCTGGTGAACGCGCTGCAGCCGGCCGAGGTTTCCAAGGTGGTTCTGGACGAGGAAGCCGGCAAGATCGAGGTCGTCGTACCTGAGGAACAGCTGTCTCTGGCGATCGGCCGGCGTGGTCAGAACGTGCGACTGGCCAGCCAGCTGACCGGCCTGGACATCGACATCATGACCGAGGCCGAGGAATCGGCCCGCCGCCAGAAGGAGTTCGAGACGCGGACCAAGCTGTTCATGGACAGCCTCGACCTGGACGAATTCTTTGCCCAACTTCTGGTTTCGGAAGGCTTCACCAACCTCGAAGAGGTCGCCTATGTCGAACTGGACGAGCTGTTGGTGATCGACGGCGTCGATGAAGGCACCGCGCATGAGCTGCAGGCACGCGCCCGCGACGTTATCGAGGCCCAGGCCAAGGCGGCGCTGGACAACGCCCGCGCGCTGGGCGCCGAGGACAGCCTCATTGAATTCGAAGGCCTGACACCCCAGATGGTTGAGGCACTGGCCAAGGACGGCGTGAAAACGCTCGAGGACTTCGCCACCTGCGCCGATTGGGAACTGGCCGGCGGCTGGACCACGGTTGATGGCCAGCGGGTCAAAGATGACGGTATCTTGGAACCCTTCGGCGTGTCGCTGGAAGAGGCGCAGGATCTGGTCATGACCGCGCGGGTCATGCTGGGCTGGGTCGATCCCGCCGAGCTGGAGCAGACCGAGGAAGACGCTGAGGGCGAAACGGTGGAAGAGGAGGCTGAGGCCTGATCTCGGGCCTCGGATGACGTGAATGAGTCGCGGTGGCGTCCATAAAGATCGGTCCGACGGGCCAGAGCGGAAATGCATCGCCACGGGCGAGGTGCAGCCGAAATTCGGCCTGATCCGCTTTGTAACCGGCCCGGACGGTCAGGTGTTTCCGGACGTCGCGGCGAAACTGCCGGGGCGTGGGGTCTATGTCTCGGCAGACCGCAAGGCGCTGGATACGGCTGTCGGCAAGAAGCTGTTTGCGCGCGGGTTCAAGGCGCAGGTCACCGTGCCGCAGAACCTGGTGGACGAGGTCGAACGACAATTGTCGCGCCGGGTGGTCGAGCTGATCAGTCTGGCGCGCAAGTCGGGTGACGCGGTCGCGGGCTATGAAAAGGTCAAGACCTGGCTGGACCGGGAACAGGCCTGGGTGCTGATCCAGGCGGTTGACGGGTCGGGACGCGGCAAGTCCAAGCTGAGCACGCCGCATTTCGGCAAATACATCGGCTGGCTGACCGCGGACGAGCTTGGACAGGCATTTGGGCGCCAAACGGTGATTCATGCGGCGCTCGCCTCTGGCGGACTCGCCAAACGTGTTGTAGAGGAAGCGCAGCGCCTGCGTGGCTTGCGCGAAACGGATGACGGCGGCAAGGGCCGCGCGGAAGGGTAAGAAGCTTTATGAGCGATAGTGACGGCAAAAAGACATTGGGTCTGCGTGGCGGGGCACGCCCCGGGAACGTGAAACAGAGTTTCAGCCACGGACGGACCAAGAATGTCGTGGTGGAAACCAAACGCAAACGCGTGGTGGTTCCCAAGCCGGGAGCGACCAAACCCAGCGGCGGCGCTGCGCCGGCGGGTGATCCTTCGCGTCGGCCGGCCGGGATTTCCGACGCCGAAATGGCGCGGCGCCTGAAGGCGTTGCAGGCCGCCAAGGCACGCGAGGCCGAAGAGGCCGCCAAGCGTGAGGCCGAAGAAAAGGCGCGCGCCGAAGAGCGCGAGCGCCGTCGCGCCGAACAGGAGGCCAAAGAGCGCGAACAGCGCGAGGCCGAAGAAAAGGCGCGCCAGAAGGCGGAAGAAGAAGAGCGCCAGCGCAAGGAGGCCGAGACGGCCGCTCAGCGTGCGGCCGCCGAGGCCGCCGCAGCGAAAGAGGCGCCCAAGGCCAAGGCCGCGCCGGCGGGCAAGGCGCCTGCCGAATCGCCGCGCAAGACCGACCGCGAGCGCGAACAGCGCCAGAGCCGTGGCAAAGGCCGTGACGATGGCCGCCGTTCAGGCAAGCTGACCCTGAACCAGGCGCTTTCGGGCGGCGAAGGTGGGCGTCAGCGGTCCATGGCCGCGATGAAGCGCAAGCAGGAGCGCGCGCGCCAGAAGGCCATGGGGGGATCGGTCGAGCGTGAAAAGGTGATCCGCGAGGTTCAGCTGCCCGAGACGATCGTGGTCTCGGAACTGGCCAACCGCATGGCGGAACGTGTGGCTGACGTCGTCAAGTCGCTGATGAACATGGGCATGATGGTCACGCAGAACCAGAGCATCGACGCCGACACCGCCGAACTGATCATCGAGGAATTCGGCCATAAGGTCGTGCGCGTGTCCGACGCCGATGTCGAAGACGTCATCGCCGATATCGAGGACAAGGAAGAAGACCTGCAGCCGCGTCCGCCGGTCATCACCATCATGGGTCACGTCGACCACGGCAAGACCTCGCTGCTGGATGCGATCCGCAACACCAAGGTCGTGTCGGGCGAGGCCGGTGGAATCACCCAGCATATCGGTGCCTATCAGGTGCAGACCAACGACGGCACCACGCTGACCTTCCTGGATACGCCGGGCCACGCGGCCTTTACCTCGATGCGCTCGCGCGGGGCACAGGTGACCGATATCGTGGTTCTGGTGGTTGCCGCCGATGACGCGGTGATGCCGCAGACCGTCGAGGCGATCAATCACGCCAAGGCTGCCGGTGTTCCGATGATCGTGGCGATCAACAAGATCGACAAGCCCGAAGCCAACCCGGACAAGGTGCGCACCGACCTGCTGCAGCACGAGGTGATCGTAGAGAAGATGTCCGGCGACGTTCAGGATGTCGAGGTTTCGGCCATCACGGGCCAGGGCCTGGACGATCTGTTGGAAGCCATCGCGCTGCAGGCCGAGATCCTCGAGCTGAAGGCCAACCCGAACCGCGCCGCACAAGGTGCCGTGATCGAGGCGCAGCTGGACGTGGGCCGTGGCCCGGTTGCGACTGTGCTGGTCCAGAAGGGCACGCTGCGCCAAGGCGACATCTTCGTCGTAGGCGAGCAGTACGGCAAGGTCCGCGCACTGATCAACGACAAAGGCGAGCGCGTTCAGGAAGCCGGGCCTTCGGTTCCGGTCGAGGTCCTGGGTCTCAACGGTACGCCCGAGGCCGGTGACGTTCTGAACGTGACCGAGACCGAGGCGCAGGCCCGCGAGATCGCCGAGTACCGTGCGCAGGTCGCCAAGGACAAGCGCGCCGCCGCCGGTGCCGCGACCACGCTGGAACAGCTGATGCAAAAGGCCAAGGAAGACGAGAACGTGGCCGAGCTGCCCATTCTGGTCAAGGCCGACGTGCAGGGCTCGGCCGAGGCGATCGTGCAGGCGATGGAGAAGATCGGCAACGACGAGGTGCGCGTGCGCGTGCTGCACTCGGGCGTCGGCGCCATCACCGAAACCGATATCGGCCTGGCCGAAGCGTCGGGGGCTCCGGTCTTTGGCTTCAACGTGCGGGCCAATGCCTCGGCGCGCAACACCGCCAACCAGAAGGGTGTGGAAATCCGCTACTACTCGGTGATCTACGACCTGGTGGATGACGTCAAAGCCGCCGCCTCGGGCCTGCTGAGCGCCGAGATCCGCGAGAAGTTCATCGGTTATGCCGAGATCAAGGAAGTGTTCAAGGTCACCGGCGTCGGCAAGGTTGCCGGCTGTCTGGTCACCGAGGGCGTTGCCCGCCGTTCGGCCGGCGTGCGCCTGCTGCGCGACAACGTGGTGATCCACGAAGGCACGCTGAAGACGCTGAAACGCTTCAAGGACGAAGTGGCCGAGGTTCAGTCGGGTCAGGAATGCGGTATGGCGTTCGAGAACTACGACGATATCCGCCCCGGCGACGTGATCGAGATCTTCGAGCGCGAGGAAGTGACCCGCACGCTGGATTGATCCGGCCGAAATTGAAAGAAACGGCGGTCCCCAAGGGCCGCCGTTTTCGTTTTCAGGGGTGGTCGTTCAGAAACGTCGCGTCCTTGAGGATGATGTCGAAATGGTGCGTGCCCGGCTGCAGATCAAAGCTGACGGCATGGCCGGCCTTGCGCAACGCTTCGGCATAGTCGCGGCTCTGGCGGATGAACTCGCCGGTGTCCCGCTCGCCCACCGTGACCCGATAGCGCGGCCCGGGCGCCGGCAGGTTCAGGATGGGGGACAGGTCGTGCAGCTCGACCGGGGTCAACTGCAGCGGATCGTTGACCGGGGTGAGGCTGATCGGTTCCAGGTCGTAGACGCCGCTGATCAGGATGACTTCGCGCACCCGCAAGCCTATCCGGGCGAATTGGTCGGCCGATGTCGCCATGACCATCGCCGCCAGATGCGCACCGGCGCTGTGCCCGGACAGGGTGACATGCGAGGCGTTGAACCCCAGCGAATTGGCCCGGGTGGCCAGCCATATCAGCGCGGTCCGACATTCATCGACCATCTGACCCAGCCGCGCGTCGGGGGCGAGCGTGTAGTTCACCGTTGCAAAGGCCTGCCCGCCTTCGACCAGCGCGGGCGCCATCATCGCCGAATCGCGCTGGCTGAGCGCCTGCCAATAGCCGCCATGGATGAACACATGCAGCGGTGCGCCGGGCGTTCGGGCGGGAAAGAAATCCAGCACCTGCGCGGGCGTTTCGCCATAGCCGAGGTTCTCTTGCACCGTCAGTTGCGACCGTGCCTGTGCGCTTAGCGCCGAATAGGCCGCCAGATAGGGCGCAAGGTCGCCGCCGATCATCGAACTGGGCGCGTATTCGCGTTCCAGCTCGCTTTGGGAAAATCCGCGATACAGCATGGCTCAGCCCTGTCCGCCATACATCAGGTCACTGCGTACGTCATAGAGATCGTGGAAAAACCGCAAGTCCAGCGCCTTGCGCAGGAAGGCCACGCCGCTGGAGCCGCCGGTGCCGGGCTGCATGCCGATCACACGTTCGACGGCGGTCGCATGGTCGAAGCGCCAACGCTGGAACAGCGATTCCACATCCATCAGCTTTTCGCCCAGCGCATACAGGTCCCAGTACCGGCCAGTGTTCCGGTAGATCTCGGCCCAGATTTTCACGATGCGCGGATCACCTGAATAGGTCTTTGAATAGTCCCGGTCCAACAGGTCCTGCGGCACGTCAAACCCCTGCCGCGCCAGCATGTGCAAAACCTCGTCATACAGCGACGGCTTGACCAGGGCGGCGGTCAGCATCTCCATCACTTCGGGGTCGTGCTCGTGCACCTTCAGAGTGGCGGTGTCCTTATTGCCCAGGATGAATTCGATCTGGCGATAGCCATAGCTTTGGAAGCCGGATGAATTGCCCAGCGCCTTGCGGAAGGTCATATAGTCAGCGGGCGTCATGGTCAGCAGGGTTTCCCACGCGGCGATCAACTGCCGCTGGATCGCCTTGATCCGGTCCAGGTTCTTCATCGCAGGGCCGAACTCATCCTGCTGCAGGAACCGGCGCACCTCGACCAGCTGATGGTGCATCAGTTTCAGCCACAGCTCGCTGACCTGGTGGATGATGATGAACAGCATTTCATCGGGTTGGGCCGGGTCCTGAAAGGTTTTTTGCAGGTTCAGCAGGGTCTTGAGCTGCAGGAAGTCGCCATAGCTTTTGCGGTGGGTATCCGCGAAATCGGTCACCAGCGTGTCTTCGATTCCGCGTTCCAGCGGGCGGTCGCCCTTGGCTTTGTCGGCCATCTCATTTCCTCCCCGGCATGTGTGCGCACCTGTCTAGAAGGTGCGTTGGCAACTATCCAGAGGGTCAGGTCCAATCCAGCACCACCTTGCCCGATTTTCCCGACTTCATGGCGGCAAAGCCCTGCGCAAAATCATCGACGGCAAAGCGATGGGTGATGACCCGGCTGACATCCAGCCCGTTCTGCAGCATCGCGATCATCTTGTACCAGGTCTCGAACATCTCGCGGCCGTAGACGCCCTTGATGGTGATCGCCTTGAACACAATGCGGCTCCAGTCGACGGGCGATTTGCCGGGCGGAATGCCCAGCAGGGCGATCTTGCCGCCCATCACCAGCGCCTCGACCATCTGGTCCAGCGCCGCCTGCGAGCCCGACATTTCCAGCCCCACGTCAAAACCCTGGCTCATGCCCAGGTCGGAAATCACCGATTGCAGCTCTTCCTCGGCCACGTTCACCGCCCGGATCGAGGGCACGACATGCCGCGCCAGCGCCAGCCGGTCGGGGTTGATGTCGGTGATCACCACATGCCGGGCGCCTGCGTGGCGGGCCACCGCGGCGGCCATGATCCCGATCGGGCCCGCGCCGGTGATCAACACGTCCTCGCCCAGCAGATCGAAACTCAGCGCAGTGTGCACCGCATTGCCCAGCGGGTCGAGTATCGCGCCGATCTCGTCCGGAATGTCGTCGGGCAGGGGCACCACGTTGAAGGCCGGCAGCTTGAGATATTGGGCAAAGGCACCCTGTTCGTTCACCCCGATCCCGCGCGTGCCCGGGTCGAGGTGGAACTTGCCCGCGCGGCTCTGGCGGCTGTCGGTGCCGATCAGGTGGCCCTCGCCCGAGCAGCGCTGGCCGATCTTCAACCCGGTCACATTGCGGCCCAGCTCGACGATCTCGCCGGCGAATTCGTGGCCGGTGATCATGGGAACGGGCACCGTGTGCGACGCCCATTCATCCCAGTTCCAGATATGGATGTCGGTGCCGCAGATCCCGGTCTTCTTCACGCGGATCAGAACCTCGTCGGGGCCGATCTCGGGGACCGGGGCCTGCACCATCCACAGCCCTTCTTCGGGCTTGGACTTCTCCAGCGCCTTCATCGTGTTGGGCCGCATCAGATCACCCCCAATTCTTTGCCGACCTTGCCAAAGGCGGCAAGGGCGCGGTCCAGCTCGTCGCGGGTCAGCGCTGCGTTCATCTGGGTGCGAATGCGGGCCTGGCCACGCGGGACCACCGGAAAGAAGAAGCCCGAGACATAGACCCCTTCGTCGAACAGGTGGGCGGCCATGTCCTGCGCCAACTGCGCCTCGCCCAGCATTACGGGGATGATCGGATGTTCCCCCGGAAGCAGGTCGAACCCCAGTTTTTCCAGCCCGGCGCGCCAGTATTTGGCATTGCCGAACAGTTGCTTGCGCAGCATGTCGCCGTCTTCGACCAGGCGGATCGCCTCGAGCCCGGCAGCGACGATGGACGGCGGCAGCGAATTCGAGAACAGATAGGGCCGCGCCCGCTGCCGCAGCAGGTCGATCACTGGCTGCGGCCCGGCGATATAACCGCCGATTGCCCCCCCAAGTGCCTTGCCCAATGTCCCGGTCAGAATGTCCACGTCCACGCCAAAATGATCCGGCGTGCCTGCGCCGCGCGGCCCCATGAAGCCGGTGGCGTGGCAGTCATCGACCATCACGATCGCGTCGTATTTGTTGGCCAGTTCGCGGATCTTGGGCAGGTTGGCCAGGTAGCCATCCATCGAGAACACGCCGTCGGTGGCGATCATGATGTGCCGGGCACCGTCCTCGCGCGCCTGTTTCAGCCAGGCTTCGAGGTCGTTCATGTCATTGTTCATGTAGCGATAGCGTTTGGCCTTGCACAGTCGGATCCCGTCGATGATCGAGGCGTGGTTCAGACTGTCCGAGATGATGGCATCCTCGGGTCCCAGCAGGGGTTCGAACAACCCGCCATTGGCGTCGAAACAGGCCGCGAACAGGATCGAATCGTCCTTGCCCAGAAACTTGGCCAGCCGATGCTCAAGCTCACGGTGGATGTCCTGCGTGCCGCAGATGAACCGGACCGAGGCCATGCCGAACCCTTTGGGCTCCATCGCACTCTTCGCGGCCTCGATCAGCGCCGGATGGTCGGCCAGACCCAGGTAATTGTTGGCGCACAGGTTGATGACCTGACGTCCGCCCACCGTGATCTCGCCGCCCTGCGGCGAGGTGATCATTCGTTCCGTCTTGTACAGGCCTTCCGCCTTGATCTGCGAGAGGGTGTCCGTGATGTGAGATAGGAATGCATTTGCCATCTGGGCCTCCATAACTCCCTGGTGTCTATCATAGCGGATGTATTTCCGAAATAGGAGAATTTCAGTATTACGGAGAATTTTCTTATATTACGGATTGAGGGAAGCTTTAAGTGATAACTTTTTGCTGAACTCAATGTGATCCGCTTTTTTCCACGCCGCGTATTCATTTGCATATCAACTGGGAGGGAAACGATATGATTAAGATTTCATCAGCCGCGGCGCTGGCTCTGATGTTCGGTGCAACAGCGGCTTTCGCGGGGCCTGGCAAAGGTAATACCGGTGGTGGTAACAGTGGGCTTGCTCAGTCGATGGCCGGGGCTGTTTCGGGTGGTGCGGCCACGCTTGGTCGAGACTTTGGAAGCAAAGGCAAAGGAACCGCTTCGGCGGTGAGCGGCGGCGGAAATGGCGGCTGGGGCAATGTTGGAAGCAGCCTCAGCAGCATTACCGGTACAGACGGCCAGGTTTCCAACCGTGGAGGAACCCGCGGCGCAAACGACCTACCCGACGAGGAATAATTTATCAATCCGGACTGGCCGCCTGTTCAGGCGGCCGGTCGATCCTATCGACCGGTTTTCACAATTAGAAAAACGCGTGCCGGTCCATTATGCGCAGTGATCGAGTGCGCAACATCCGCTGCATAACGCCCTGTGTCGCCTTGATGCAGAACCTCAGTTGCAGTGCCGGATTCAATCTCGACCGATCCCATCAAAACAGTCAAATGTTCACGAGAGCCTTTTGCATGCGGTTGGCTGATCAGTTTTCCGTCCGGCTCGAACCAGATATCGTACACTTCGTGCCCACCGGCATCTTCTGGCGGGGAAAGGATTCCGATCCGACAGCCATACCCCATATTGTCGATACTGGGCACATCGGACTGTTTCAGTACTTCGATTGTGTCGCCCTGAACCTCTTCATCCAGAAGCCCGGCAAAGTCTACGTTCAGCGCACGTGTCAGGTTCCACAATGTCGCAATGGTGGGGCTGCTTTCGCCGCGTTCGATCTGGCTGACCATCGACCGGGACACGCCGCTGAGATTGGCCACCGCTTCCAGTGACAGCCCCTTGGCGCGCCGGGCCTCTTTCAGTCGGGCGGGCAGGCGTGTCAGGATATCGTCTGAGTTTTCCGTCATGGCGGAATTTTTTGCGCGTCCGGGCGGGAATTGTCAATTCCGCCGATGACGGAACGTCCCGCGCGACAGGCCCATACTGCGGGTGCATACTGCGCGCAAATCCAAGAGGAGAGAGACATGACCGACATCGTGATTCTGGATGGTGCCCGCACCGCAATCGGTACGTTCGGAGGGTCGCTGGCCGCGACCGCGCCGATCGATCTGGCCACCGTCGTGACCAAGGCCGCGCTTGAGAAATCCGGCGTCGCAGGCGACCAGATCGGGCATGTGGTGTTCGGGCATGTCATCAACACCGAGCCGCGCGACATGTACCTGTCGCGCGTTGCAGCGATGCAGGCGGGCATTCCGAACGGCACCCCGGCGATGAACGTCAACCGGCTGTGCGGGTCGGGTGCGCAGGCCATCGTGTCAGCGGCGCAGTCGCTGATGCTGGGAGATGCCGAGTTTGCCGTGGCCGGCGGCGCCGAGAACATGTCGCGCAGCCCTTATATCGTTCCGCAGGCGCGTTGGGGTGCCAAGATGGGCGACATCAAGTCGCTGGACATGATGCTGGGCGCGCTGAACTGCCCCTTTGGTACCGGGCACATGGGCGTCACCGCCGAGAACGTGGCCGATGAGCACCAGATCACGCGCGAGGAGATGGACGCGTTTGCGCTGACCAGCCAGCAACGGGCCGCGGCCGCGATCGAGGCGGGCTATTTCGACAGCCAGATCGCGCCGGTGCAGGTCAAGGTCAAGCGCGACATGGTCGATTTCAAGGTCGACGAGCATCCCAAGGCCACCACGGCCGAGGCCCTAGCCGGGCTGCGGCCGGTGTTCCAGAAGGATGGGCGTGTGACCGCGGGCAACGCCTCGGGCATCAATGACGGCGCGGCGGCGATGGTTCTGGCCACGGCGGGTGCCGCCGAGAAAGCCGGCCTGACGCCCAAGGCGCGCATCCTGGGTTATGCCCATGCTGGCGTTCGTCCCGAGGTAATGGGAATCGGCCCGGTTCCGGCCGTGCGCAACCTGTTGGAACGGACCGGCTTGTCGGCGGGCGATTTCGACGTGATCGAAAGCAACGAGGCTTTTGCCGCCCAGGCGCTGGCGGTGAACAAGGAACTGGGGCTGGATCCGGCAAAGGTGAACCCGAATGGCGGGGCCATCGCCCTGGGTCATCCGGTGGGGGCCACCGGGGCGATCATCACGCTGAAGACTCTGTACGAGTTGGAGCGCATCGGCGGGTCGAAAGGGTTGATCACCATGTGCATCGGTGGCGGGCAGGGGATTGCCATCGCCATCGAACGGCTCTGATCCTGGGCTGGGCAGGGGGGCTGTCTGCCCCCATCGCGCCGGGGCGCGATTCCCCCCGAGGATATTTTTGGCCAGATGAAGCGACGGCGCCTTTCAGCCAAAGCCCGAAAGGATCAGGACGGCCACTGCCCCGGCGGCTGCTCCGATCGCGGCTGGAATGGCCTTGGGCCAGAAATCTGACCCGGATGGATCATCCTTGCGGGTCTGGGCTATCAGGGCGTTCTCGACCAGATCAGGCAGGCGTGGGCCGAATCGCGCAAGAACAAGCGCTGTTTTTCCAAAATCCCGTAGGGCGGCACGGGGGCCAATGGACTGCCTGATATAGTCCTCGACCACGGGGCGGGCGACTTCCCAGATGTTGATATGCGGGTCGAGCGAGCGGGCGACGCCTTCGACCACCACCATCGTGCGTTGCAGCAGGATCAGTTCGGTGCGGGTTTCCATGCCGAAGCGTTCGGTCACCTCGAACAGGTAGTTCAGCAGACGGCCCATCGAGATATGGGTGGCGTCCATGCCGAAGATCGGCTCGCCCACTGCGCGCAGGGCGCGGGCGAATTCATCGACGTCCTGGTCGGCCGGGACGTAGCCTGCTTCGAAATGCACCTCGGCCACGCGCTTGTAGTCGCGGCGGATGAAGCCGAAGAGGATTTCGGCATAGACGCGGCGGGTGTACTCGTCGATATGGCCCATGATGCCGAAGTCATAGGCGATGATGTCCCCGTTCGCGGCGACCTTGAGGTTGCCTTGGTGCATGTCGGCGTGGAAGAAGCCGTCGCGCAGGGCGTGCAGCAGGAACAGGCGCAGCACGCGGTTGGCCAGGTCGCGGCGGTCGTGATTGGCGGCGTCCAGCGCGGCGTTGTCACCCAGCGGGATACCATCGGCCCAGCTGAGCGTCATGACCCGGCGCGCGGACAGAGACCAAACCACGGGCGGCAGCCAGAAGCCTTCGTCGTTCTGCGTGTTGGCGGCAAATTCCGAAGCCGCCGAACTTTCGAGCCGGAGATCCAGTTCGCCGCGGACGACGCCGTCGAAATGCTCGATCACTTCCATCGGGCGCAGACGGCGCGCACCGGGGGCGAAAAGCCGGACGATTCGGGCGGCGAAATAGAACGCATCCACATCCTTGCGGAACGCGCGTTCGATGCCGGGGCGCAGGACCTTGACGGCCACGTCCTCGCCTGTGCTGGCCAGTTTGGCCTTGTGGACCTGCGCGATCGAGGCGGCCGCGATCGGTTCGCTGAACTCCGAGAACATCTCGTCCAGCGGTTGGCCCAGCTCCTTTTCCACCTCGGCCATGGCCACGTCGCGTGGAAAGGGGGGCAGCTTGTCCTGCAGGACGCGGAGCTGTTCGGCCAGCTCTTCGCCGACGACATCGGGGCGCGTGGACAGGACCTGACCGAACTTGATGTAGGCCGGGCCCAGGGCGGTCAGCGCCCGGGTGGCCGGCGGCATGTTCGGGTCGCCCTTGTAGCCCAGCCATTGGAACGGTTTGCCTAAGGTGTGGGCAAGGATCCGCAACGCGCGCGGAGCCTCGAACGCGTCCAGCACCACGTTCATGGCGCCGGTGCTTTCCAGCGTGGCGCCCGTACGGATCAGGCGGATGATGTTGTGGGGGCCGCGCATGCGTCAGATCTTCCAGCCGGAATGCAGGGCGGCGATGCCCATGCTGAGGTTGCGGTATTTCGCGTTCTCGAACCCGGCGGCGCGCACCATGCCCAGAAAGGTATCCTGATCTGGGAACTTGCGGATCGATTCAACCAGGTATTGATAGCTGTCGCGGTCATTCGCGATCAGCTGCCCCATGCGCGGGATCACGTTGAAGCTGTAGAGGTCATAGAGTTTCTGCAGCCCGTCATTGGGCAGCTGGCTGAATTCCAGCACCATCAGTCGCCCGCCGGGTTTGAGCACGCGGTAGGCCTCGTTCAGAGCCTCTTGCGGGCGGGTCACGTTCCGGATGCCGAAGGAAATGGTGTAGACGTCGAAGGTGTTGTCCTCGAAGGGCAGGGCCATCGCGTCGCCGACCACCCAGTCCAGGCTGTCGGCCATCTGCGCAGCCTCAGCGCGCTTGCGGCCCTCGATCAGCATCGGCTCGGTCAGATCCAGAACGGTGGCATGGCCGTGGCCCGCGCGTTTGAGGAACCTGAATGAGATGTCGCCCGTACCGCCCGCCACGTCCAACAGGCGCTGGCCAGGGCGTGGCGCCAGCCAGTCCATCATCGCGTCCTTCCAGACCCGGTGGATGCCCATCGACATCACGTCGTTCATTACGTCGTATTTCGACGCGACCGAGTTGAATACGCCCTGCACGCGCCCGGCCTTTTCGGCCTCGGGGACGGTTTCGAAACCGAAATGAGTGGTCTTGTCGCTGTTGTCGGACATAAGCCTTGCCGTTCGTCGAATTTCGTCTCTGTTATAGGGCCTGGAAACCGGGGCACAATGCGGCCCTTTGGAATAGGAGCCGTGTAATGCCCGAATTGCCCGAGGTCGAGACAGTAAGACGCGGCCTTGCCCCGGCGATGGAAGGCGTGGTGATCGAAAGGGCGGACGTGAACCGCCCTGATCTGCGCTGGCCGTTCCCCGAGCGGATGGCCGAACGGTTGACCGGCCAGCGGGTCGAGCGTCTGCGGCGGCGGTCGAAATACATCCTGGCCGATCTGAGCGGCGGCGAGACTCTGTTGATTCACTTGGGCATGTCGGGCCGCATGACCGTGTCGGGCGATCCGCTGGGACAGTTCGTACATCATCATCCGATGCCGCAGAAGCATGACCACGTGGTGTTTCACATGGCCAATGGTGCGCGCATCACCTTCAATGACCCGCGCCGGTTCGGGGCGATGGATCTGATGCCCACGGCCACCGCCGAGCAGCACAAGCTGCTGGCCGTGCTGGGGCCGGAACCGCTGGGCAACGATTTCAACGAAACCTATCTGATCGACGCCTTCCGCGGCCGGTCCACACCGGTCAAGGCGGCGCTGCTGGATCAGAGAATCGTTGCCGGGCTGGGAAACATCTATGTCTGCGAGGCGCTCTACCGCGCCAGAGTGTCGCCACGTCGCAAGGCGGGTCAGATCTCGGCCGGGCGTGTCGGAGCCCTGGTTCCGGTGATCCGGACGGTGCTGACCGAGGCCATCGAGGCCGGTGGATCCTCACTGCGCGATTTCCGGCAAGCCGATGGAGAGCTTGGATATTTTCAGCACAGTTTCGACGTCTACGGGCGCGAGGGCCAGCCCTGCCGGACCGAGGGCTGCGGGGCCGAGATCCGCAGAATCACCCAGTCGGGGCGGTCGACCTTCTATTGCGCGCAATGCCAAAGATAGCTTGATCCGAGTTTTTCGCGTGGTAAGGAATTGGACCTGAACGGAACAACCGAAAGCTCAGACCTCATGGCTTTTGAGACGATCATCGTCGAAATCGAAGACCACGTCGCCCTTATCAAGCTCAACAGACCCGATGCGTTGAATGCGCTGAACACTCAGCTTCTGGGTGAGCTGTGCGAGGCGCTCGAGGACGCGGATACCAATGACAAGGTGCGCTGCATCGTCATCACCGGATCGGAAAAGGCATTCGCCGCGGGCGCGGACATCAAGGAGATGTCCGAGATGAGCTTTGTCGATGTCTACACCAGCAACCTTTTCGCAGACGCCAATGACCGGATTACCGCGATCCGCAAGCCGATCATCGCGGCGGTGGCGGGCTATGCGCTGGGCGGAGGGTGCGAGCTGGCCATGATGTGCGATTTCATCATCGCTGCAGACACCGCTAAGTTCGGCCAGCCGGAAATCAATCTGGGCGTCATCGCCGGGATGGGCGGCAGCCAGCGCCTGACGCGGTTCGTGGGCAAGTCCAAGGCGATGGACATGAACCTGACCGGCCGGTTCATGGATGCCGAGGAGGCCGAGCGCTCGGGCCTCGTGTCGCGCGTGGTGCCGGCCAAGAAGCTGATCGAAGAGGCGACCGGCGCGGCCCAGAAGATCGCCGAGAAATCGCTGCTGACCGCGATGGCCGCGAAAGAGGCGGTCAACCGCAGCTACGAGGTGCCGCTGAGCGAGGGCATGCTGTTCGAGCGGCGCGTGTTCCACTCGATGTTCGCCACCGAGGATCAGAAAGAGGGCATGGCCGCATTCCTTGAAAAGCGCGCGGCCCAGTTCCGCGACAAATAGGTGGCGCCGACAGGACCGTTGGATCAGGCGGGCGCTGCCCGCCTTTTTTCCGGCGGGCAACAAGGCCGAGAATCGGCTTGGCAAAGCCTGAAAACTTGGCTATTGACCGCGACCATACATGCGCGTGCGGCCCGCTTGGCCCGATTCACACTCGTGATTTCTGATCCGGTGCGGGGATATCCGTGACGTGCAACCCTAGACAAACGTACCGAACAAAGGTCAGAGACACATGGCAAACTCGCCCCAGGCAAAGAAGCGCGCTCGTCAGAACGAGAAGCGTTATGCAATCAACAAAGCACGTCGTTCGCGCATCCGCACCTTCCTTCGTAAGGTCGAAGAAGCAATCGCATCCGGCGACAAGGAAGCCGCAACCGCAGCCCTGCGCGCGGCCCAGCCCGAACTGATGCGCGGCGTCACCAAAGGCGTGTTCCACAAGAACACTGCAGCCCGCAAAATGTCGCGCCTGTCGGCACGGGTCAAAGCGCTGGGCTAACTTTACGTCAACAATCGTTGACGATTTACGAACAAAAAGGCGTCGCCCCGTGCGGCGCCTTTTGCGTTGTTGCCAGAATGCCGCGCCTTCACAAAACCGAGAGATTCTTTCGCCCGAAGACCCGAGTCAATATCAGAGTTTCGTTGCCCGGCCCCTCTGCCTCTTGCTACGACATATTCAGCGATTCACTCGCTTGGGGGGACAGGCTGTTTCCGCGATCTGACCGACGGGCATCGGAAGGGTTCGGGGACGAATGTCGGCGACCGGTTCTGCCGGGTTCGTCGATCTGCTCGGGATCTCGGGTCTGCCGGTGATCTTGGCCCTGTCAATAAATTGCAATCTGTGGCGCGCTCTGCCGGCCCAGCATCCGTGGATTCGGATGTGCCAGAACAGAGCGTTGGCGGAAAGCACGTTTCTGACGCCAGACCGACCGGTTTTGGCGAACAGGAAGCTGTTGTCGAGTGAACGCGAAAGAGCCGGGAGACCGGTTACAAAAAAAAGGCCGGCTGGCCAATAAAGATGGGATGCGTGAGGCGCTGGATGACACAAGAAAAATGGGGACAACTGCGTAATAAATTGCTCAAGGCTGTGGGCCGGAACAATTTTACGACCTGGATCGAACCTCTGGAATTTCAGGAATTGAAAGGTGGCGTGGCCGTATTTTCAGTTCCGACCAACTTCATGGGCAACTACGTCAGCCAGAATTTCGCTGACCTCATCCTGTACGAACTGAACACGGCCGGAGAATCGGTCCAGCGCCTGGCGTTCCGCGTGGCCGCGAATTCGCCCGCACGCCCCGCAGCCCCCGCCGTGGAAAACAAGCCCCAGCCTGCCGAAATCGACATGCCGGTTGAAGCGTCGGTCGCGAATGATGCGCTCGAGTCGTTGCAGGCCGCACCGCTGGACACGCGCTTTACCTTCGACAGCTTCGTCGTCGGCAAGCCCAACGAACTGGCCCATGCCGCCGCGCGCCGTGTTTCGGAAGGCGGCCCCGTCACCTTCAACCCGCTGGTTCTGTATGGCGGCGTCGGACTGGGCAAGACGCACCTGATGCACGCCATCGCGTGGGAGCTGAAGACCAAACGCCCCGAGCTAAACGTGCTGTACCTGTCGGCTGAACAGTTCATGTACCGCTTCGTACAGGCCCTGCGCGAACGCCGAATGATGGATTTCAAACACCTGTTCCGCTCGGTCGACGTGCTGATGGTCGATGACGTGCAGTTCATCGCCGGTAAGGATTCGACGCAGGAGGAATTCTTCCACACCTTCAACGCGCTGGTGGATCAGAACAAGCAGATCATCATCTCGGCCGACCGCGCGCCGGGTGAGATCAAGGACCTGGAAGAGCGGGTCAAGTCGCGCCTGCAATGCGGCCTGGTGGTTGACCTGCATCCCACCGATTACGAATTGCGCCTGGGCATTCTGCAGACCAAGGTCCAGCAACACACCAAAACCTATCCCGATCTGAAAATCGCCGATGGCGTTCTGGAATTCCTGGCCCATCGCATCTCGACCAACGTGCGCGTTCTGGAAGGGGCACTGACCCGGCTGTTCGCCTTTGCCTCGCTGGTCGGTCGCGAGATCGACATGGAGCTTACGCAGGACTGTCTGGCCGACGTGCTGCGCGCCTCCGAGCGCAAGATCACCGTCGAAGAGATCCAGCGCAAGGTTTCCGACTATTACAACATTCGCCTGTCCGACATCATCGGGCCGAAACGCCTGCGGTCCTATGCCCGGCCGCGTCAGGTGGCGATGTATCTGTGCAAGCAGCTGACCAGCCGGTCGCTGCCCGAGATTGGCCGCCGCTTTGGCGGGCGCGACCACACCACCGTCATGCACGGCGTCAAACGCATCGAAGAGCTGAAGCTGACCGACGGTCAGATCGCCGAAGATGTCGAGATGCTGCGCCGCGCGCTCGAAGCCTGAGCCCCTGCAATTCGGCAAACCGCCCCGGCCCTGCGCGGGGGCGGTTTTTCTGTGCGCATTTTTCCACGATTTCCCCGGAACTGCAGTGCAGGGCTGCGCGGGACCTTGACGGTTTGCACGTTCCGACACAGAAAACGGTAAAAAATCCTTGTGCCTCAGGGCTGAACCGCTAACTTGCCAGTCCCGCCCATGTAAGCACTCAAATCAGAGGAATTGAGGGTATGAAGATCAGCATCGAACGCGGCACGCTGCTCAAGGCCGTTTCGCAGGCCCAATCCGTTGTGGAACGCCGCAACACGATTCCAATCCTGGCCAACGTGCTGATCGAGGCCGAGGGCGATCAGGTTCTGTTCCGCGCGACCGATCTGGATATCGAGGTGGTCGACAAGGCCCCCGCGCAGGTCGAGAAGGCGGGTGCAACCACGGTTGCGGCCACGACCCTGCACGAGATCGTGCGCAAGCTGCCCGATGGCGCGCTGGTCACGCTGACCGCCGACAGCGCGGCGGGGCGACTGACGGTCGAGGCGGGGCGGTCGAACTTCTCGCTGGCGACCCTGCCGAAAGAGGATTTCCCGGTGATGGCGTCCTCGGAGTACCAGTCGAACTTCACCGCTTCGGCGGCCCTGCTGCGGCGGCTGTTCGACAAGTCGAAATTCGCCATCTCGACCGAAGAGACGCGGTATTACCTGAACGGTGTCTACATGCATGTGGCCGATGGCCCCGAAGGCGGAAAGGTTCTGCGTTGCGTGGCCACCGACGGCCACCGCCTGGCCCGGATTGACGCCGATCTTCCGGCGGGGGCCGAGGACATGCCGGGCGTGATCGTTCCGCGCAAAACGGTGGGTGAGCTGCGCAAGCTTTTGGAAGATGACGACATGGATATTGCGGTGTCGGTCAGCGAAACCAAGGTGCGCTTTGCCACGCCCGACATCACGCTGACCTCGAAGGTGATCGATGGAACCTTCCCCGACTACACCCGCGTGATTCCGCAGAACAACACCCGCAAGCTGGAAGTGGACGCGGCAGAATTTGCCCAGGCCGTCGACCGGGTGGCCACCGTATCGTCCGAGCGGTCCCGTGCGGTCAAACTGCAGTTGGAAAACGACAAGCTGGTCCTGTCGGTGAATGCGCCGGACAGCGGTGCGGCCGAGGAAGAACTGGCCGTGGCCTATGGCGACGAACGGTTGGAAATCGGGTTCAACGCCAAATACCTGCTGGAAATCGCAAGCCAGGTGGACCGCGAGAACGCGGTGTTCCTGTTTAACTCGGCGGGCGACCCGACCCTGATGCGCGAAGGCAATGACCAGAGCGCGGTCTATGTCGTGATGCCGATGCGCGTCTGATCGCGCGGGCGCGGGGTGCGTCCGGAGCGCGTGTTTGTGCAAGGATGAAGGGAGGGGTCATGGCTTTGGCCCTGACCGAATTGAAGGTTTCGCATTTTCGGTCGCACAAGCTGGCGCGATTGGCGCTGGACGGGCGGCCGGTGGCCTTGTACGGACCGAACGGGGCCGGCAAGACCAATATCCTCGAAGCAGTATCCCTGTTTTCGCCCGGCCGCGGCATGCGCCGGGCCAGTGCCGCCGAGATGACGCGCCGGCCCGAGGCGCTGGGCTGGAAGCTGAGCGGTCTGCTGGACGTTCAGGGCCGCCGGTCCGAGATCGAAACCTGGTCGGAGGGAGGTGCGGCGCGGCAGGTTCGGATCGACGGAAAGGCAGCCAGCCAGATCGATCTGGGCAAGCTGTCGCGGGTCGTCTGGCTGATGCCCGCGATGGACCGGCTTTGGATCGAAGGCGCCGAAGGCCGACGGCGCTTTCTGGACCGGGTGACGCTGAGTTTCGACCCAAGCCATGCCGAGGCGGCGTTGACCTATGAAAAGGCCATGCGCGAACGGAACCGCCTGCTGAAAGAGCAGGTGCGTGACGCGCATTGGTACGCGGCGCTCGAGGCACAGATGGCCGAAACCGGGCATCGCATTCATACTGCGCGGCTGGGTGCTCTGGCGCAGTTGCGCGCAGCGCAGGAACAGGCCGAGACCGCCTTTCCCTCGGCGGAACTGGAACTTGTTCAGTCCGAAGGGGACATGCCCGAAAGCGCGCAGGATCTGTTGGAGGCGTTGGCCGAAAGCCGGTTCCGCGACCTGTCGGCGGGGCGCACATTGGTGGGGCCGCACCGGTCGGATCTGCATGGGGTCTATGCGGCCAAAGGCGTTGCGGCCAGTGAGTGTTCGACCGGAGAGCAGAAGGCGCTTCTGGTGTCGCTGATTCTGTCCAATGCGCGGGCGCTGGCCGCGCAGGTCGGGGCGCCGCCGATCCTGTTGCTGGACGAGGTGGCGGCCCATCTGGACGCAGACCGCCGGGCGGCGCTGTATGATGAAATCTGCGCGCTGGGGGCGCAGGCCTGGATGACCGGAACAGGCCCCGAGCTGTTTACCGAACTGGGCGATCGGGTGCAGTCTTTCGTGGTCAATGACGCGGGTGACGGCTCGACCGTCACCCCCGCCTGACCGGATCAGGCCGGCTCGCCGACCTTGCGTTCCCACAGGAACGGACGCATCACTTCGTCCACCGGTGTCCGGGCCATGTGGTTGACGTAGTTCGACATAGTTTTCTGCGCCAGGCCCAGGATCACGTCCAGAACAGCGCGGTGCGAATAACCCGCATCGAAGAACGCCTGCAACTGCGCGTCGGTCACGTTGCCGCGTTGGTTCATCACCTGAAGCGTGAACGTCCGCAGCGCCTCGAGCTTGGGCGAGGGCAGCGGGGTTTCATTGCGCAGCGCTTCGGTGATCTCGTCCGACACCTTCATCATCTTGGCGATGCCGGTATGGGCCGGAACGCAATAGTGGCATTCGTTTTCCACGTTGATGGTCTGCCAGACGACGGTTTTCTCGTCATTGTCGAAATCGGTCTGCAGGAAAAGGTGGTGCAGAACCTGATAGGCCTCAAGGTGCTGAGGGCTTTCGGACATGACCTTGTGCAGGCCCGGCAGGCGGCCAAACGCGGCCTGCGATTTCTCGAGCAGGGGTTTTGAGCCTTCGGGGGCGGTGTTCAGGTCATGCGAGGGGAATTCGGCCATTTCGGGTCTCCTTTTCTGGCGGCTGAGTCCGAAATAGGCTTTATTGAGTGATCACTCAAGTATATATTTGAGTAATCGCTCAAGAATTGGTGATCACATGCCCCGCAAACCTGCCTATGACCGTGACGCGCTGATCGCGCAGGCCCGAGACCTGTTCTGGCGTCAGGGCTGGGCGGGCACATCCCTGAAGGATCTCGAGCGTGCGTTGAAGTTGAAGCCAGGCAGCTTTTACGCCGCCTTCGGGTCAAAGGATGCCTTGTATGCCCTGACGCTGGAGCGCTATGCGGATGAAGGTATTGCCCGGCTTGACGCCCTGGCCCGGGAGCTGGGGCCGCTGGGTGCGCTCAAAAACCAGCCGCGTTTGGTCGTCGAGGCTGCGAATGCGCCCGCAAAGGCCTGCATGCTGGCCAAGACCTATGCCGAGTTGAGCGCCAAGAACCACGATCTGGCGCAACTGGCCGCGACCCATCTGTCGCGAATGAAAGCCTGTTTCGCCGATCTGTTCCGGCAGGCGCAGGCGGAAGGGCAGATCGGAGCCGACCATGATCCCGAACGGCTGGCGGCGCGCTATCAATCCGACCTTTTGGGCCTGCGCCTGTCGGCCGAGCGCGGCGATGTCGATGCCCGCCAAATCGCCGCTGACATCGCCGCCGATCTGGATCGGTTGTGACCGTCTGAGGTCGGCAAATCAGCTTGGTCCGCGCCCGAAAGAACCGGCACAAAATCTGGGGGGATGACGTGACATTCCCCACCAGAGAACGTATAAGTTACCAAAATAATATAGGTACTGACGGCATGTCCGAAGACGCACAGGCAAATCAGGAATACGGCGCGGAATCTATCAAGGTTCTCAAGGGGTTGGAGGCTGTCCGCAAACGCCCCGGGATGTATATCGGCGACACCGACGACGGCTCGGGCCTGCACCACATGGTGTACGAGGTCGTGGACAACGGCATCGACGAGGCTCTGGCCGGTCACGCCGACCATGTGACGGTCAAGATTCACGCCGATTCCAGCGTCTCGGTCAGCGATAATGGCCGCGGGATTCCGGTGGACATCCACCCCGAAGAAGGCGTCTCGGCGGCCGAGGTCATCATGACCCAGCTGCACGCCGGCGGGAAATTCGACTCGAACTCCTACAAGGTGTCGGGCGGCCTGCACGGCGTGGGCGTGTCGGTGGTAAACGCCCTGTCCGACTGGCTGGAGTTGCGCATCTGGCGCAACGGCAAGGAACATTTCGCCCGGTTCGAACGCGGCGAGACCGCCGAGCACCTGAAGGTGGTTGGCGAATGTGGCGACCGGACCGGAACCGAGGTGCGGTTCCTGGCCTCGACCGACACGTTCTCGAACCTCGACTATTCCTTCGAGACGCTGGAAAAGCGACTGCGCGAGTTGGCCTTCCTGAATTCGGGCGTGCGGATCATTTTGATCGACGAGCGCCCGGCCGAGCGGCTGGAGACCGAGCTGTTCTACGAGGGTGGCGTCAAGGAGTTCGTGAAGTATCTCGACCGCTCGAAGACGCCGATGATGCCCGAGCCCATCTATATCACGGGCGAGCGCGACGAGATCGGCGTCGAGATCGCGATGTGGTGGAACGACAGCTATCACGAGACGGTCCTGCCCTTCACCAACAACATCCCGCAGCGGGATGGCGGCACCCATGTGGCCGGTTTCCGCGCCGCCCTGACGCGCACGATCAACAACTATGCCCAGTCCAGCGGGATCGCGAAGAAAGAAAAGGTCAACTTTACCGGCGATGACGCGCGCGAAGGTCTGACTTGCGTGCTGTCGGTCAAGGTGCCCGACCCGAAATTCTCGAGCCAGACCAAGGACAAGCTGGTCAGCTCCGAGGTGCGCCCTGCGGTCGAAGGGCTGATGAACGAGAAACTGGCCGAGTGGTTCGAGGAAAACCCCAACGAGGCCAAGACCATCGTCAGCAAGATCATCGAGGCCGCGCTGGCGCGCGAGGCCGCCCGCAAGGCGCGCGAACTGACACGCCGCAAGACGGCGATGGACGTGAACTATCTGGCCGGCAAGCTCAAGGATTGTTCCGAGAAGGATCCGTCCAAGACCGAACTGTTCCTGGTCGAGGGGGACTCGGCCGGTGGTTCGGCCCAGACCGGCCGCGATCGTCTGACGCAGGCGGTTCTGCCCCTGCGCGGCAAGATCCTGAACGTGGAGCGCGCGCGCTTCGACCGGATGCTGTCCAGTCAGGAGATCGGCAACCTCGTGATGGCGCTGGGCACCGGGATCGGGCGGGACGAATTCGACATTTCGAAGCTGCGCTACCACAAGATCGTCATCATGACCGATGCCGACGTTGACGGCGCGCATATCCGCACCCTGCTCTTGACCTTCTTCTATCGGCAGATGCCCGAGTTGATCGAAGGCGGCTATCTCTATATTGCGCAGCCGCCGCTCTACAAGGTTTCGCGTGGCAAGTCCGAGGTCTACCTGAAGGATCAGGCCGCTCTGGACGACTATCTGATCAACCAGGGGATCGAGGGCGCGGTGCTCAGGCTGGGGTCGGGCGAAGAAATCGTGGGGCAGGATCTGGCCCGCGTGGTCGACGAGGCACGGCAACTCAAACGCGTGCTGGATGCATTCCCGACGCACTACCCGCGGCATATCCTGGAACAGGCCGCGGTTGCGGGAGCCTTCGTACCTGGCGCGGTGGATGCTGACCTTCAGGGCGTGGCCGACAAGGTCGCCGCGCGGCTGGATTTGATCGCGCTGGAATACGAGCGCGGCTGGCAGGGCCGGATCACGCAGGATCACGGTATCCGCCTGGCCCGCATCCTGCGCGGCGTCGAGGAAGTGCGGACGCTGGATGGCCCGATGCTGCGATCCGGCGAGGCGCGCAAGACCGGCAGCTTCACCCAGAGCCTGCAAGAGGTCTATAGCCTGCCGGCCACTTTGGTCCGACGGGATCGGGTACAGGTGATCCACGGCCCGCTGGACCTGTTGCGCGCGATCCTGGAAGAGGGTGAAAAGGGTCTGTCGCTGCAGCGGTACAAGGGCTTGGGTGAGATGAATCCCGATCAGCTTTGGGAAACCACGCTGGACCCCGACGCGCGGACGCTGTTGCAGGTGCGTGTCGATGACATGGTCGAGGCAGATGATTTGTTCACCAAGCTGATGGGCGACGTTGTTGAGCCGCGCCGCGAGTTCATCCAGAAAAACGCGCTGAGCGTCGAGAACCTGGATTTCTGAGGTGGTGTACGACCGCCCATAAGCTTGCGCTCGCCGCATAAGCTTGCGCGCTTTGCCCAAAAGTCTGCGCGTGGCGTCGTACTCGAGCGCCATGCCAGTTCTTTGGGAGATTTCTGGAAGCCGATACTCACACCCCGCGAGGGTTTGTAGATCCCACGCTTCATGGTGCGCCGTGACTATCGTGCGTCCTGTACTTTTAGATCGAGGTAGCTACCCCGAGGCCCCTCAGCGGCCACTTCCCCTCACATCGCTTGCGATATCTGCCTGGACAACTCGGCCAGCGCTCGGCCCAACGCATTGGCAGTGGCCGGCGCGCCTGATCCGACAATCGGCGTCACGATATCGAAACGCCGCACCAACTCGCGAACGGTTCGTTCAGGTGATGAGACCGCGTATTGGCCCGACAATTCGAAATTGCCGTCGGCGCGGGCATAGGCCTGATCGACACGCACATCCAGCCGGACATCCGGGCCGGTATTCAGCGGCCAGGGCTCGGCCGCGACCGATGCGCCAGTTCGTTCGCTCAGTCCGCGTGCCAGGGCCGAAGTCATGCCACGCGCCGGATCATCGGCCCATTGCGCGCGATCTTGCGTGAACAGTGCCCCACCTTCGCCTTGCGCCACGATATCCGATCCTGCGGCGTAGGCCGGCAACGAGACCTGCCTCACCTCGATCGTGCGTGACCGCAGGTTGGCGGTGCGCTCCCCAGGAGGGGCCGCAATCAAGTAGCGCGGATCGTTTGCGCCTGAACAGGCCGACAAAAGGGCAATCGGCAAAAGCAGTATCGCAGCTTTTTTCATGTCATTTTCCAAAAACCAGGGAATTCGGGTTCCGTTCGATCTTGCGGGCCAGCAAAGACACCGCCTGCGCGGCGGCCTTGACCTCGCGCAGAACGCTCAGCGCCTCGGTGTTGAACGCCGAGTTGTCTCCGTAAGCGGCCAGCAGGGCTTCGGACTGGGCAAGCAACTGCTCCAGCCGGGCGGTCAGGGACGGCAGATCCTCAGTCGCCGCCGAGACGGCTTCGGCGGCGCTGCGGGCCGAGGCCATCGCGGCGTTGGCGTTGTCCACCATTTCGCCCTCGCGCAGGCTAGTCAGGGTCGCCCGCACCTCGTCGAGCGCGTCGACCATCGCCCCAGGGAGCGCACGGGCGTCATCGGTTCCGATCAAGGCGTCGGCACTGGATATCAACTGATTGGCGGCCCGGATCAACTCTTCGGCTTCCAGCGCGTTGGCCTTGGCAGCGAGCGTGCGGAATTCATCGACCAGCGCGGGCAGTTCTTCCGAGGTCGCGGCCAGATTCGCCGTGATCTTCCTGCCCTGTTCCAGCGCAGAGGCCAGATTGGCGACCGCCTGACCCCGCTCCAGTTCGGCCATTATGGACCGCAGGCCGGCAATCGCCGCCCGCAGCTCGGCCGGCAAGGCCTGCGTCTCTGGATCCGACACGAGCGCGCGGGTGTCCTGCAACAGCGCCACCGCCGCCTGTGGGGCCTGGCGGATGTTTTCATCCGAGACCAGCGCCTCGATGCTGGCCAAGGTGTCGACGGCCTGGGAAATCAACTCCTCGATCGGCAGGTTGCTGATCCGCTCCAACGCCCCTTCTGCGGTGGCCGTGAAATCCGGCAAATCCGACGGGGCGCTTGGCAGCAGCGGGAACGGCTCGGCATCGCGCTGGAATTCCGCCGGGTCAGCATCCTCCAGCATCGCCAGTTCGACGAACAACTCGGAACTGAACAACCCGGACGAGGCAAGACGAGCCCGCATGCCGTTGATGACGGCCTGTTCGAGAAAATCGAAAACCTCCTCTTCGCCCGCACCTTGCGGCAGCCCCATCAGCGCGGGGTCAAGCAACAGCTTCACGACCAGCCGCACCTCGGCTTCGTCGCTTTCGTTCTCGATTACGGCGTTGACACTGCCAACCTCGCCTACCGTAACCCCGCCCAGCTTGACGGCGGCGCCATTGGTCAGGCCGGCAACGGATTCATCGAAGGCAACGGCAACCTCGACCCCGCCGGATCGCGACCGGGCGAACGCCGTGCGTCGGGCAGACGCTTCGTCGGGGTAGATGTCGAAGACCGCGCCGGAACTGACCGGCCTGCCGCCCTCGAACACCGTGTCGAATTCGATGCCGCCTGCAACCAGCGAGGCGATGCTGTCCACGTCCAGCGACAGCCCACCTGCCCCGATTGAGACCGAAAACCCGGACGAATCCCAGAACCGCGTTGCCGAGTTGATGCGGCGGTCGTGCGGGGCCTCGATGAAGGCGTCGACCACGATGCTGTCGCCACTGACCGTCAGACGCGGGCGTTCCAGCCGTCCGACCTCGATCCCGCGAAACAAGACCGGGGCGCCTTCGGAGACCATGCGGCCATCCTCGGTGCGCAGCGTGATCCGCCGGCCGGCCCGACCGGGGTGGGCCAGGGGTGGGCTTTCGGCACCATCGAAGCGGGTGCGCGCCTTGCCGGTGGTCTGATCCCAGGCACCTTCGATATAGACGCCGGACAAGACGGTGCTGAGGCCGGACACGCCGCGCGCGCTGACCTCGGGGCGCACGACCCAAAAGGTCGCGTCCTCATCAAGGTAGGGTGCAATCTCCTTGTCGATGCGGGCCCATACGGACACGCGTGACAGGTCATCGGCAAATCCCACGTCCTCGACCTTGCCGATCACCACGTCCCGATAGCGGACGGTTGTGTCATCCGGGGTGATCCCCGAGGCGTTTTCGAAAGTGATTTCGATCAGGATGCCGCGATCGGCATAGGATTTCCACGCCACACCCAGCGAAACCAGCAAGGCCACCAGCGGCACAAGCCAGATCGGCGACAGGTTGCGCCACATCGACGGGCGCGGTTCCGAAACATCCAGATCGGCAGGTTCAGGGGGGGTCATTCAGCGCTCCGGCTGTTGGCGGCCCAAATTAGCCGCGGATCAAAACTCTGGGCCGCCAGCATGGTAAAAGCAACCGACAATGCGAAACTTACCGCGGCAATACCGGGGCTGATGCTGGCTGCAAAGTCAAGCTGGACCAGCGCGGTCAGGATCGCCACGACAAACACGTCGATCATCGACCAGCGGCCGATGAACTCGACAATCTCGAACAGAACCAGCCGGCTGTGGCTGTCCAGAGTCGACGGGCGGCGCACCGAAATCGCCAGATATCCGATGGCCACGAATTTTGCGATCGGGATGAAGATGCTGGCGAAAAACACGATGAAACCGACCCCGAAAGCGCCATGGGCAAACAGTTCGACAATGCCGCCGATCAGCGTGCTTTCCGAACTGTGCCCCAGCGTGGTCGTGCGCAGCATCGGGTAGACATTGGCTGGGACATAGGCAATCAGCCCGGCAGCCAGCCAGGCCCAAACGGCTTGCAAGCTGGCCGGATCCGGCGGCGCAATCGCGCTGCCGCACAGGGTGCAAACCCCAGAGCCCCCGGGATTGACGGCCCCGCACATCCGGCAGCCTATGAACCCTGCGCGGCTGGCGGTCAGGAATCGCTGCGCGTTTTCAGTGTTTTCCATACCGTCATCCTGCAGATTGCGCTGTCGGTCATCACCGTGACCACCAGCAGCGCCGCAAAGGACCAAAACGCCGGCCCCAAATCGACCCGGGCCAGGCCCGACACTTTGACCAGCGCAACCGCCACCCCGATTATGAAGATCTCGGCCATGGCCCAGGGCTTGATCCATTCCGCCCAGCGATAGACTTCCACCGCGTGTTTGGCGGGACGCCACCCCAAGGCCATCGGCGCCAGCGTGTAGATCAGCGCACAGAACCGCGCCGCCGGCAGCAACACGATCAGGAAGGCCGTGGCAAAAGACAAAATGGCCATCGGCCCCTGCGAGAATGCCAGAACGGCATCGTACACCGACGCGCGATGCGACAGCCCCTGCGCGTTGAGTTCAAGAAACGGAAAGCCTGCCGCGGCCACAAGCAGGATCAACGCGGTCACCGACAGCATTGTGACACGTGTCATCGCACCCGATTTGGGCGCGGCCAGCACCGAGCCGCAGCACGCGCATCTGGCGATCCGGTACTTTGGCACGTCCCGATCACGATGCAGCACATCGCACACGGGACAGGCAATCAGGTCATCAGTGTTCATCGTGCCACCCTGAAACGGTTGCGCCGTCATTCGGGTGGAACCGATCCGTGCAACACGTCCTTGCCCACCCGCCTGTAGTTGACAAACGAATTCGCACTCATGACCACGAAAAAGCTGTCCATATCAATCAGTACATAACCCTTCTCGAGCAATGCGCGAGACAACGCCGTCACGTCGTCCTCGTAGAGACGCCGACGCCCGCACAACTCCCGCAGCAGTTTTTGCGGAATCCGGTATCGACCCGAAGATTTTCCGCCGAATTCCCGCCCATAGAGTTCAGCCAGCTTTTCTGCGACCTGTTCCAGTTCCTGCATGCCATTTAGCCATAATTTTTTGCCTATAGACAAAAATTTATCACCAATATACATCGGGCGCAACAGGCGAGGCAACGAGACGATGACCGATTCAGCAGAAACCGTTCTGGAACCCGAAGATCTGTCCCAGCGGATCAAGGCTGCGGCGGATGACGCGCGCGCCGAAGATCTTGTTGCCTTGCTGGACCCGCTGACCAGCAGCGAGGCGCTGCGCGAGCTGTTGCAGCTGACGCCGGTGGAGCGGGATACGGTTCTGCAGATCCTACCGGTCGAACTGGCAGCCGACCTGATCGAGGAAGCCCCCAACGAGATGGCCGTCGAACTGGTCGAACGGCTGGAACCGGATCGTGCGGCCGAGATCATCGAGCAGCTGGATTCCGACATCCAGGCCGACGTGATCGGCGAACTGGAAGAAGAGGACGCCGAGGCCATCCTGTCCGAAATGGACGAGGAAGAGGCCGCCGATGTCCGTCGCCTGAGCGCCTATGACGACGACACCGCGGGCGGCCTCATGATGTCCGAGGTGTTCAAGTTCCGCGACGATCAGACCGTCGGCAACGTTCTGCGCCAGTTGGCATCGGACGATGAGGATTTCGAGCGGTATCGTGGTCAGCACCCATATATCGTCGATGCGGATGGGCGCGCGGTCGGTGTGGTCTCGCTGCGCAGCCTGCTGACGGCGAAGCGAAGCGACAAGCTGACCACGATCATGGTGCCGCCCTTGACGGTTCCTTTGCATGCACCGCTGGACCAGCTTGAGGACGTGTTTGACGAGCACCCGTTCCTGGGCGTGCCGGTCGTCGATGAAAACGGCGTCCTGGTCGGGGTGGTGTCGCGGACGGCGGTGGCCGACGCGATCCGCGAACGGTCGGAAAGCGAAAGCCTGAAGCGTCAGGGTGTGGTGGGCGACGAGCTGCGCTCGATGCCGCTGATGCTGCGGTCGCGCCGCCGTCTGGCATGGCTGACCGCGAATATCGGGCTGAACATCATCGCGGCCAGCGTGATCTCAGCCTACGAGGAAACCCTGGCGGCCGTCATCGCGCTGGCCATCTTCCTGCCGATGGTCTCGGACATGAGCGGCTGTTCCGGCAACCAGGCGGTGGGCGTCACCATGCGCGAACTCAGCCTTGGCCTGGTGCGCCCGATGGATGCATTCAGGGTCTGGGTCAAGGAAATCTCGGTCGGGGTCATCAACGGAATCGCGCTGGGTATCCTGATCGGGGTGGTCGCGTGGCTTTGGAAGGGCAACCCGGCGCTGGGGATCGTGATCGGCGTCGCGCTGGCCCTGAACACGATGCTGGCCGTGTCGATCGGCGGCGTGGTCCCGTTGATGCTCAAGCGTCTGGGTCAGGACCCGGCCGCCGCCAGCGGGCCGCTGCTGACCACGATCACCGACATGGCCGGGTTCTTCTTCGTGCTCAGCCTGGCGACATTGCTGATGCCGTGGTTGGTGTGACACATGAAACAGAAACAGGACGGGACCATGGACAATACGACGCGGATCATAGGTTGGATGGAATACGTCGATCTACCCGACCTGCCGCTGAACAACATCAAGGCCAAGATCGACACCGGGGCGCTGACCTCGGCCCTGCACGCGATGGAGATCAAACGGTTTCTGCGCGACGGCCATCAATGGGTTTCGTTTCTGACCGAGGACACGGCCGGCGACGGCCTCGTAAAGATCGAAGCGCCCATCAAGGAAAGGAGGGACATCAAGAACACAAGCGGGGTGCCCGAGAACCGGATCGTCATCCGGACGACCATCAGGGTCGGCGATGAAACCTGGCCGCTGGACGTGTCTTTGACTGACCGCAGCAACATGAAGTTTCAAATGATCGTCGGCCGCGCGGCGCTGAAACAACATTCCATCGCCGTGCACACCAATCGCGCGCACCTGCTGCGCAAGAAACCCAGGAAACGCAGAGTAAAGGTAAGCCAATGAAAATTGCCATGCTGGCGCGCAATGCCAAACTGTATACCCACCAGCGCCTGAAGGCCGCCGCCGAAGAGCGCGGGCACGAGCTGGACATCATCGACACGCTGCGATGCTACATGAACATCGCCAGCCGCCGCCCCGAGATCTACTACAACGGGCAGAAGCTCACGGGCTATGACGCGGTGATCCCGCGGATCGGGGCCTCGGTCACGTTCTACGGCACGGCCGTGCTGCGTCAGTTCGAGATGATGGGCGTCTACCCGCTGAACGAAAGCGTGGCGATCGGACGGTCGCGGGACAAACTGCGCTCGATGCAGCTGCTGGCGCGCGACGGTATCGGTCTGCCTGTCACCACCTTCGCCCATGACCCGAAACAGACGGAAGAAGTGCTGAAGCTGGCCGGCGGCGCGCCGATCGTGATCAAGCTGCTGGAAGGCACCCAAGGCATCGGCGTGGTTCTGGCCGACACCAACCGCTCGGCGAAATCCGTGGTCGAGGCGTTTCGCGGCGCCGGCGTGAACATCATGCTGCAGGAATTCATCAAAGAGGCCGGCGGAACTGATATTCGCGCCATCGTGATCGGTGGCAAGGTGGTGGCCGCCATGAAGCGCACCGGGGCCGAGGGCGACTTCCGCTCGAACCTGCACCGAGGCGGATCGGCGCAGGTGGTCAAGCTGACACCCGAGGAACGCGCCACGGCCGTGCGCGCCGCCAAGACCATGGGCCTGAACGCCTGCGGCGTGGACATGCTACGCGCCAATCACGGCCCGGTGGTGATGGAGGTCAACTCGTCGCCCGGCCTGGAGGGCGTTGAAAAGGCGACCGGCCTGGACATCGCCGGCAAGATGATCGAGTTCCTTGAAAAGAACGCCAAGGCCGGGGCGACCAAAACCAAAGGCAAAGGCTGATCCATGAAGACGCGGCCTCATTTCACGATCGGAAAAACCAAGGTGGCGCCGGGGTCCCGGCTCACCGTGTATCTGCCGGTCAGCGTGCTGTCGGATCACACACCGGTCACCATGTCGGCCCATGTCGTGCATGGCCGGTATGATGGCCCCACGCTGTTCGTCAGCGGCGGCGTGCATGGCGATGAGGTGATCGGCGTCGAGATCATCCGCCGCCTGCTGCGCGCGCCCAACCTGTCCACGCTCAGGGGCACGCTGATCGCGGTACCGATCGTCAACACATTCGGGTTCATCAGCCATTCCCGCTACCTGCCCGACCGGCGTGACTTGAACCGCGTCTTTCCGGGCAGCGAACACGGATCGCTTGCGTCCCGGCTGGCGCATCTTTTCATGACCGAGATCGTGGCGCGGTCCGATCTGGGGATCGACCTGCACTCGGCCGCGATCCATCGGACGAATTACCCGCAGATCCGGATCTCGCCGGACAACCCACGCACCAAGGAACTGGCCGAGGTTTTCGGTGCGCCAATCGTCATGAAATCACCGTTGCGCGATGGTTCACTGCGCGCCGCCGCCAAGGAAGCCGGAACGGATGTTCTGCTCTACGAGGCCGGCGAAGGCCTGCGGTTCGACGAGCTGTCGATACGGGCGGGGCTCGCGGGTATCCTGCGCGTGATGCGGCACATGAAGATGGTTCCTGTAAAAGGCATCTCAAAACCCAAGGCCAAGCCGCATTTCTGCAACTCCAGCAAATGGCTGCGCGCACCGATGGGGGGCGTCCTTCGCGTCTACAAAGCCGATGGTGAACTGGTGCGCAAGGGCGACCTGATGGGGTCGGTCTCGGACCCGTTCGGAGAGCAGGAGATGGAAATACTTGCCCCGTTCGACGGGCTGATTGTCGGCCGGGCAGTGATGCCCGTGGTCAACGAAGGCGACGCCGTGTTCCACCTTGGCCGTGTTGAGTCAGTTGAGCAGGCCGGCGAGTCGGTAGAAGACCTCAGCGCGCAATTGGAAGACGACCCGATGTTCGATGAGGATGAAATTCTCTGACACGGACGTAACGGGGAGCACCTCAGCAAGACAATGCTTCTTTGAACAGAAAACCTTGATTTGAACTTACTGTAAAAACGCTTTTCCAGTCGCTAGGGTCAGGACCCCTTGGGTTCTGGGTGACGGCGTGTTTCATGGTTCAAAAACGAGCGGTGAACATGTCTGATCTTTTCTGGCTGACAGATGCGCAGATGGCGCGTCTTGAGCCTCTCTTTCCGAAGCCCCACGGCAAACCCCGCGTCGATGATCGGCGTGTGTGAAGCGGTATTATTTTCATCAATCGCAATGGGTTAAGATGGCGCTATGCGCCTGCAGCTAATGGTCCGCACAAGACACTCTACAATCGCTGGAAGCGTAGGAGCGACAAGGGCATCTTCGGCCGGATGATGTCTGGTCTGGCCGCCGAACATGGCGAGACGAAGACCGTGATGATCGATGCCACCTATCTGAAGGCACACCGCACCGCGACCGGCATGGGCGTCAAAAAGAAGGGTGTGGACGCCTGATCCGTTGTCCGGCAGGCGATTGCAAAGCAATCTGCCGAGAGGGGCCGAACCAAGGGCGGCATGAACACCAAGCTGCATGCCATCTGCGACAGCCAGGGACGACAAATTGACCTGTTCGTCACCACCGGTCAAGTCAGCGACTACGTCGGCGCGCGGGCGCTGCTTAGCTGCCTGCCGAATGTGGATTAGTTGCTTGGCGACCGCGGCTATGATGCGGATTGGTTCAGAGAAGCGTTGAAAGACAAAGGGATACGCGCATGCATCCCTGGCCGGAAACAGCGAAAGAAACCGATCAAGTACGACAAGCGCCGCTACAAACGACGCAACCGCATTGAGATCATGTTAGGCAGACTCAAGGACTGGCGACGCGTTATGATTGCTGTTCAAAGGTTTTCCTCACGGCCATCGCTCTGGCCGCGACCGTTACCTATTGTTATGAACCCTGACCCTCGAACCCCTTTGTATAAAGAAAGCTTTTTTCCCTGGTTTTGATAGCCATTGTCACTTCACTGCCTGGCAAGCAATGTAAAGAAAAATGTAAAGCGATTTGTATAGCAGAATTGGCCAAAGTAGAGCGGGCTACTTTGCGGAATGGCAAAAAAACACTCAAAGACAAAGGCTTGAGAAAATCTCAATGTGAGGATGGGTGGCGGAGACGAAGGGATTCGAACCCTCGAGACGGTTTCCCGCCTACTCCCTTAGCAGGGGAGCGCCTTCGACCACTCGGCCACGTCTCCGTTGGCGGGTATATCCTTGCCCGACACCCGGATACAAGGCGATTTTCCAGCAAAGATCCATTTTTTGTGAACGGTAGAAACTCGACGGGATGACTCGTGTCATCTCATTGGCTTGTTCGGGATGAGTCGCGAACAGAAACAGTTGCTGAGAGGTTGCGAGCACGATGTCTGTTTCCGCGATTGCTCCAACCGAAAGGCGGACGGAACCAGGACAAGCTGCACGCAATGGCAAAACGTTCCTCCGCAAAGTTCAACCACGTCAAACACAGGCGCGACGAATGAGGTCGATTCGGCCCAGTTTTCCCGTCTGCGACCAGTTACCAATCTGGTCGTACCTTTGGTGCGGTCGTCGACGGACCGCTGCCAGCATTTTGGCAACGGTCCGTCTCGATCAGGCCGTCAATCCGGTCTCGCCCCCTCGAATACCAACTACAAAGAATACGAAATAAAATCTTCGATACATTCGAGACCAGCGACTTGCCCGATCCGGTATACCAGTTATGCCGGGGATCAACTTCCGCGACAGTGAAGCAGTTCACATTCCCGAAATTTTTCTAAATTTTGCGCCAATCGAAAAAGCCCGGCCCTGCTTGCCGAAGCAATCTGGTTGCCATGGCGCGGCCCATCTCTAAAGCGTCTTCGATGGCGCCGGTCAAAGTATCGGAGATCGATTCGGAGCCGTCGGGGCGCAGGACTTCGCCGCGCAGACGCAGCTGGCCATCCGCTATCTCGGCCAAGCCGGCGATCGGCGTTTCGCAGGACCCGTCCAGGGCGGCCAGCAAGGCGCGTTCCGCCGTCAGGCGTTGGGCGGTTTCCGCGTGATGGATGGCCTCCAGCATTGCGGCGGCCCGGCTGTCGTCCGCGCGGCGTTCGATGCCGATCGTGCCTTGCGCGATGGCCGGCAGCATGTCGTCCGGCGAGATCGCGGTGGCAGGCACGTCCTGCATGTTCAGGCGGCGGAGGCCGGCCATGGCCAGGAACGTGCATTGGGCCACACCATCGGCCAGCTTCTTCAGCCGGGTCTGCACGTTGCCCCGGAATTCGACCACGTTCAGATCGGGTCGGCGGTGCAACAATTGTGCCCGCCGCCGCAGCGACGAGGTGCCGACGACCGCGCCCTCGGGCAGGTCAAGGATCGAGCTGAGGCGAGGCGAGATGAAGGCATCGCGCACGTCCTCGCGCGGCAGGAACGTGTCTAGCACCAGCCCCTGCGGCTGTTCGACGGGCATGTCCTTGGTCGAGTGCACGGCGATGTCGATGTCCCCACCCAGCATCGCCTCTTCGATTTCCTTGGTGAACAGGCCCTTGTTTCCGATCTCTTTCAATGGGCGGTCCGCGTCGATCATGGCGCGGTTGTCGCCAGTGGTCTTGATCACCACGATCTCGAATGCCTGTTCGGGCAGGTCGAAGGCATCGCACAGCCGCTGACGGGTTTCATGGGCCTGGGCCAGCGCCAGCGGCGAACCACGGGTGCCGATCTTCAGCGGCGATGCGGGGGTGGGCAGGGTCAAAGTCATGGGCACAGCTTTAGTCGCGTCACATTGCCCTGACAATGGGGGCCACGCTTGACATTTTGCCGCTGAAGGCGGACCCGTTGCGCGAACCGGAATAGTGGGGGCTGACATGGCCGAGAACAAGAAACTGCTGCGGGCGCTGGCGGGCGAGGTACTGGACACGCCGCCGATCTGGATGATGCGACAGGCCGGACGCTATCTGCCCGAATACCGCGCGACGCGGGAACAGGCGGGCGATTTCCTGTCGCTGTGCTACACCCCCGATCTGGCGGCCGAGGTGACGCTGCAGCCGATCCGCCGCTATGGGTTCGATGCCGCGATCCTTTTTGCCGACATCCTTCTGGTGCCGCAGGCGCTGGGCGCCGATCTTTGGTTCGTCACCGGTGAAGGGCCGCGCCTGTCGACGATCACGCAGCAATCGGATTTCGACGCCTTGAAACCCGTTGATACGATCCACGAAACCCTGTCGCCCGTCTATGAAACCGTGCGTATCCTGTCGCGCGAACTGCCGTCCGAGACGACGCTGATCGGCTTTGCCGGCGCCCCGTGGACCGTTGCGACCTATATGATCGCCGGGCGTGGCACCCCTGATCAGGGCCCCGCCCACGCCCTGCGTGAGGAAAACACCGCGCTGTTCGAGGCGTTGATGGACCGGATCACGGCGGCCACGATCGAATATCTGTCGGCTCAGATCGAAGCGGGGGCCGAGGTGGTCAAGATTTTCGACAGCTGGGCCGGGTCGCTGAAAGGTGAGGCTTTCACCAAATACGCGGTCGAGCCGTGCCGGATCATCACCGAGGCGCTCAAGGAACGCCACCCGGGCATTCCGGTTATCGGTTTCCCGCGTGAGGCGGGCGAGGGTTATGTCGGTTTCGCGAAGGCCACCGGCGTCGATTGCGTGGCGCTGGACAACTCGGTTGCGCCGGAATGGGCGGCCGAACAGGTGCAGGTAGATGGCTGCGTGCAAGGCAACCTGGCCTCGTCGCACATGGTCACCGGCGGGCAAGCGCTGGTGGATGAGACCCGTCGCATTGTGCGCGCCTTTTCCAAGGGGCCGCATATTTTCAACCTGGGTCACGGGATAACACCGGATGCCGACCCGGAAAATGTGCAGTTGATGATCGACACGGTGCGCAGCGGGTAGGCAGCGTGCGAGGGGGCCAGCCCCCTCTTGGCCGTTGGCCAATTCACCCCCGGGATACTTTCGGCCAGATGAAGGGTGTGTCAGGTCTTTTGGGAGCCTTGGAGTTCGATCAGGATTTCGGTCGTGTGTTGGCCGCGGGCCGGGCTAGGTTTCGGCTGCCATTGATGGGTGGAGAAGCGCGGGGCGGCGGCGGCCTGCAAGGTGCCGTCTGCCGCGCGCCAGGTTTGGCGGGCAGTATTCATCGGATGGGTTGCGGCCTCGTCGGGGCTGAGCACCGGGGCGACGCAGGCGTCTGAGCCTTCAAACAGTTCGGCCCAATGGTCGCGCGGTTTGGTTGCGAAGATTTCCGCCAGATGCCGGGTCAGGTCTGGCCAGCGTGTGCTGTCGTATTGTTGCTGGAATGCTGGGTCGTGGGACAGGCCCAGGATTTCCAGGAATTGGGCATAGAATTTCGGTTCGAGACATTGGACCGAAACAAAGCCGCCATCCGCGCAGGTGTAGGTGCGGCTCCAATGCGGGCCGTCCAACAGGCTCTGGCCGCGCGTGTCGGACAGGTTGCCGGTCTGGCCCAGGCTCATCAGCAGGTTCATCATATGCGCGGACCCGTCGTAGATGGCGGCGTCGACGACCGTGCCCGTGCCGGTTACGCGCGCGTTTAGCAGCCCGGCCAGTATGCCGGTGACCAGATACATCGCGCCGCCGCCGATGTCGCCGACCAGCGTGGCCGGGGTCATCGGTTCGGTGCCGGGTGGAGAGCCGTACCAGAGCGCTCCGGACAGGGCGATGTAGTTCAGATCATGTCCTGCGGTGTCGGAAAGCGGGCTGTCCTGGCCCCAGCCAGTCATGCGGCCATAGACCAGCGCCGGGTTCAGCGCGTGGCAGGTATCGGGCCCCAAGCCCAGCTTCTCCATTACGCCGGGCCGGAAGCCCTCGATCAACGCATCGGCGGATGCGATCAGGCGCCGGGCGGTTTCGAGGTCGTCGGGGTCCTTGAGGTCGAGCGCGATCGAGCGTTTGCCCCGGTCCAGCACGGATCGGTCCGGCATGCCCGGTGTGACGGCACCCCCCTTGCGGTGGATGGTCACGACATCGGCCCCCAGATCCGCCAGCAGCATGGCGGCGAACGGGCCGGGGCCAAGCCCCTCGATTTCGACGACGCGGAATCCGTTGAGCATATGTATCCTCCCGGTTCGCGATGCTTTCGGCTTGGCCATGCGAATGCAAGGGCTGGGTGCCGAAAACGTGGCGTCGGGTGAAAAAACCGATGAACGGCCCGGTCTTCGGGGCGCTTGCAAGCCAGGGTCGGCTGGCCTAGCGTTTTCGGCGGGATGTGGAGCGAGGGCTGGAATGCGGCTTTGGATCATGATCGGCGCGGCGCTGGTGGCGGCGGCATTGACCGCGATCGTCCTGCATCTGCACCCTCCGGGCAGCCTGCGGATGGCCGGAGGCCCGAGCGGCGGGGCCTATGAGCAGATCGCGCAGGACTATGCCGAGATTCTGGCGCGTGACGAGATCCGGGTGGAGATTCTGGAAACTGCGGGTTCGGTCGAGAATGCCCGTCTGATCGAAAGCGGCGAGGCAAATGCCGCGCTGCTGCAAGGCGGCATCGTGGTCGATCCCGACAAGGTCGAAGCAATCGGAACGGTTTTCTACGAACCGATGATATTCATGACGCGCGCGGATGCCAGTATTCCCAGCAACCCGGCGCTTTGGCGAGACCTTAGTATCAACCGTGGCGCGGACGGGTCAGGCACGGCCGATGCCTTTCGCGATTTCGAGCGTGTGGTCGGCCTGTCCGAGGCGGACAACATCCATGTGTCGCTCGATTATGATCAGGCTGCCGAGGCCTTGCTGGACAACAGGTTGGATATCGCGGTCTTCGTTGCCCCGATCGAGGCGCCCTACCTGCTGGCGGCCTATCAGGAGCCAGGGCTGAAGGTGCTCGAACTGGAGCATGTCGAGGCGATCTCGCGCCGGTTGTCCTATGCGACGGTGGTCACGGTTCCGGCCGGCGGAATGTCACTGGATCCGGTCCTGCCGCCGCGGCCGGTCAAGCTGATCGCGCTGCAAGCGCGATTGGTCGTGCAGGCCGACATTCATCCCGCCTTGGTCAACCGTCTGACGATGGCCGCGATCGAGTTGCATCGGGCGCGGGGCATCATCACCGATGCAGGAGAATTTCCGGGAGTCGAGGGAACGGGCCTGCCGGTCAGCAGTGCCGCGCGAAGGTTGATCGACGAAGGCCCCAGCACGTGGCACAATCTTCTGGCCTATTGGATCGCGGCCCAGGTCAACCGCGTGTTGCTGCTGTTCCTGCCATTCTTTTTCATCGTGGTGCCTTTGGTGCGTGTACTGCCCAAGGCCTATGCCTATCTGCAACGGTGGCGTGTCTGGCAGCATTACCCCGAAATCCGGCAGATCGAGCTTGAGCTTGCCGCCGACCCGTCGCCGGATCAGCTTGGGGACATGCAGGCGCGTCTGCACGAACTGGATGAACGGCTGGCCGAGCTTCGATTGCCGGCCGCTTACCGGCAGGGCCAGTATGACGCGCGGCTGCATGTCGATCTGGTCCAGAAGCGGGTTGCCGAATTGCAGGCACAGGTCGACCTGCGGCAGGCGCACCGCGCCACCCGCGCATGATGGCTGTTGCAAGCTACCGTCTTTCGGGGCTAGGTCTTTTGGGAACCATGCCAGGCAAGAAAGGGGGCGCACCCATGCAGATGAGTGACACGCGCGAGATTCAGGCGGCGCCTGCGGATGTCTTTGCGGCTCTGCTGGACCCCGAGGTCCTGAAAGCCTGCGTCCCCGGCGCGCAAGAGGTCACCGGCAATCCGTCCGACGGGTACGAGGCCACCGTGGTGCAGAAGGTCGGCCCGGTGAAGGCGACGTTCAAGGGGACGGTGACCATGTCGGACATGGTCGAGGGTCAGCGCCTGACCATCGAGGGGGAAGGCAAGGGCGGGGCCGCGGGCTTTGCCAAGGGCGGCGCCACGGTGACCTTCGCCCCCAGCGACAGCGGCGGAACCGTTCTGTCCTATGACGTCGAGGCCAAGGTTGGCGGCAAGCTGGCGCAACTGGGCAGCCGCTTGATCGACGGCTTTGCCAAGAAGATGGCCGACCAGTTCTTTGCCAACCTGCAGGAGCATTTCGAAGGCCCCGCCCAGCCGGACGAGAGTGCCGACCCCGAGGCGAAACCCGAAAAGAAAGGGTGGTTGGGCCGCCTGACCGGGCGCGACTAGGTCTGCACGGATGCGCATGCCCTTGTGCGGATTTGGCCTGTTCCGGGCAGGATCGGCGCGCTAGGGTCTGCACCGGAACGGGAAGGACGCATGACGACCATTCTTTCGATCAAGGATCTGCGCAAAACCTACGATGACGGTTTCGAGGCGCTCAAAGGCGTGTCGCTGGACATCCGGCAGGGAGAGATACTGGCACTTCTGGGGCCCAACGGCGCCGGCAAGACCACGCTGATCTCGACCATCTGCGGGATCACCACGCCGACCTCTGGCACCGTCACCGTGGGCGGGCACGACATTCAGGCCGATTTCCGGGCCGCGCGTCGGATGATCGGCCTTGTGCCGCAGGAAATCGCGCTGGAGCCGTTCGAGAAGGTCTGGAACACCGTGCGCTTTTCCCGCGGGTTGTTCGGCCTGGGCCAAGACAGCGCCCGGATCGAGGAGATCCTGCGCAAGCTGTCGCTGTGGGACAAGCGCAAGAACGCGATCAAGGAACTATCGGGCGGCATGAAGCGGCGGGTGCTCATCGCCAAGGCGCTGGCGCACGAGCCGCGAGTGTTGTTTCTGGATGAACCCACTGCCGGCGTGGATGTCGAGCTGCGCAAGGACATGTGGGCCATCGTCGACGAGCTGAAGGCCGCCGGCGTCACCATCATCCTGACCACGCACTACATCGAAGAGGCGGAGGCCATCGCCGACCGCGTGGGCGTGATCGACAAGGGTGAGCTGCTGCTGGTTCAGGACAAGAAGACGTTGATGGCGCAGATGGGCAAGAAGCAGATCGAGGTCATGCTGACCTGCACGATCCCGTCCATTCCCGACAGATTGGCCCATCACAACCTGGTGCTGAACGGGCAGGGGGATGCGCTGATCTATACCTATGACACCAATGCCGAACGGACCGGCATCACCACCCTGTTGAACGACGTGGCTGAGGCCGGGCTGATACTTCGCGACGTGCAGACCCGGCAATCGAGCCTCGAGGAGATATTCGTCACGCTCGTGTCCGGAGACGTCGCATGAACTGGACTGCCATCGCCGCCATCTACCGGTTCGAAATGGCCCGGTTCTTCCGCACCCTCGCGCAGAGCTTTCTGTCGCCGGTCCTGTCCACCTCGCTCTATTTCGTGGTATTCGGAACCGCCATCGGTAGCCGGATCCAGGAGATCGAGGGCGTATCCTACGGCGCCTTCATCGTGCCGGGGCTGATCATGCTGTCGGTGGTGATGCTGTCGATCTCGAACGCGTCCTTTGGCATCTATTTTCCCAAGTTCCTGGGCACGATCTATGAATTGCTTTCGGCCCCTGTGAATTTCATCGAGATCGTGATCGGCTATGTCGGCGCGGCGGCCACCAAGGCGCTGTTCGTGGGGTTGGTGATCCTGGTCACGGCGACCTTCTTCGTGGATATCCGCATTGAACACCCCTTTGCCATGGCCGCTTTCCTGATCCTGTCCTGCCTCAGCTTTTCGCTGCTGGGTTTCATCGTGGGTATCTGGGCCAGCAATTTCGAACAGATGTCGCTGGTGCCGCAGCTGGTGGTGACGCCGCTGATCTTTCTGGGCGGCACGTTCTACTCGATCTCGATGCTGCCGCCGGTGTGGCAGACGATCTCGCTGTTCAATCCGGTGGTCTATTTGATTTCGGGTTTTCGCTGGTCGTTCTACGGGCTGTCTGACGTGCCCATCCTGCTTAGCCTGCTGGCGATCCTTGCCTTTACCGGCATCTGCCTTGCGGTGATCGGCTGGATCTTCAAAACCGGATGGCGCATCCGCAGCTAGGGCGTTGCATTTTTGCCGATCACGGCCGCGAATTTCAGTCACGTCGCGTTTCCGCCGGTTCCGGTCCCTTGTTTACGGGTTGGGCGCACTCTACATCGGCACCCATGAAACTCAGCCTGCCGTTTCTGAAAAAGCACCCCGTCGTTGCCGTGGTCCGTCTGTCGGGCGCCATCGGCATGGCCGGTCGCGCCTCGATGAGCGATACCGTGCTGGCGCCGGTTCTTGAAAAGGCATTCCGCAAGGGCAAGCCTGCCGCCGTCGCGCTCGAGATCAACTCGCCCGGCGGATCTCCGGTGCAAAGTTCTCTGATCGGCGCGCGAATCCGTCGGCTCGCCGACGAGCTGAACGTGCCCGTGCATGCCTTCGTCGAGGACGTGGCGGCCTCGGGTGGCTATTGGCTGGCGGCCTCGGCGGACCGGATCTGGGCCGACGACAGCTCGGTTCTGGGGTCGATCGGGGTGATTTCCTCGGGGTTCGGTGCGCATGTCTTCATCGCGCGTCAGGGCATCGAGCGGCGCGTACATACGGCGGGTCAGTCGAAATCCATGCTGGACCCTTTCGCCCCGGAAAAGCCCGAGGATGTCGCGCGGCTGAAGGGGCTGCTCGAGGATATCCATCACAACTTCATCGCGCATGTCAAAGCCCGCCGGGGCGATCGGTTGGATGAAACGGCCGATCTGTTCACCGGCGAGGTCTGGCTGGCGCGGCGCGCGCAGGATCTGGGCCTGATCGACGGCATCGCGCATCTGAAACCCAAGATGCAGGAGCTGTTCGGCGACAAGGTCCGGTTCCGCCGCTATGGCCTGCGCAGGCCGATCTGGTCGCGTTTCGGGGCGGAAATGGCCCAAGACGCGCTGGCTATGCTCGAGGAGCGCGCGGCCTTCGCGCGTTTCGGCATGTGACATGATCATCAAGGCTGTCACTCTTTTCCTGATCGCGATGGGCGTGCTGGCGATGTTCGGCAAGCTGCGCTTTCCCGGTCAGAGACGTCTGAGCTCGGCCAAATGCCCGCGGTGCGGGCGGTTCCGCATTGGTAAAGGCCCCTGTGCATGTGAAAAAGGAGGCCGTGGATGACGGCGTGGCTGCTTTCCGGCCTTGGTCTGTTGATCCTTTTGCTGGCGGGCGACGCGCTGGTGCGTGGCGCGGTGAACCTCAGCCTGCGGCTGGGCGTGCCGGCATTGATCGTCAGCCTGACGATCGTGGCCTTCGGTACCTCGGCGCCCGAATTGCTGATCGCGATCAAGGCGGTTCAGGAACATGCGCCCGGTATCGCGCTGGGCAATGTGGTGGGGTCGAACACGGCCAACATCCTGCTGGTCCTGGGCATTCCGGCGCTGTTGGCAACCATCCACAGCAGCGAATGCGACACCCGCAGGAACTTCATCTACATGATCCTGGCCTCGGTTCTTTTCATCGGGCTTGCTTTCTGCGGCGTGTTCACCCTGTTCAGCGGCGCGATTCTGCTGGCGGGGCTGGCCCTGATACTGCTGAACGCCTTCCGCGAGGCGCGGGCTCATCGAAACGCCTGCACCGCGCAGGAAGAGATTGAGCTTCTGGAAGAGGCCGACCCGGACATGCCCTATTGGAAGGTCGCGATGTTCCTGATCCTGGGGCTGGTCGGCCTGCCTATGGGGGCGCATCTGCTGGTGGACAACGCCACGATCATTGCCCGCACCTATGGTATCAGCGAAACCGTGATCGGTCTGACATTGGTGGCCGTCGGCACCTCGTTGCCGGAACTGGCGACGACGGTGATGGCGGCGTTGCGTCGGCAGGCGGATGTTGCGCTGGGCAACGTGATTGGGTCGAACATGTTCAACCTGCTGGCCATCGTCGGCATCGCTACGCTGTTCGGGCGCATCCCGGTCGATCCCGAATTTCTGCGATTCGACTTGTGGGTCATGCTGGCTGCGTCGCTTCTGCTGGTTCCGTTCGTGTTTTTCAAGCGCGACATTACCCGCACCTGGGGCTTTATCTTGACGTTTCTTTATGCGGCCTATCTCGTGGCGCTGCTGGCGTGATCTGACCTGGGGAGGCTGCGTATGACCCGAGCATTGGTGACCGGTGCGGGTGCCCGCCTGGGGCGGGCGATGGCGCTTTATCTTGCGCAACGTGGCATAGATGTGGCCGTACATTACGCGACCTCGCAAGGGGCGGCGTCCGAGGTCGTGTCCCAGATCGAATCCCAGGGCCGCAAGTCGACTGCTTTGCAGGCCGATCTGCTGGAGGAGTCCCAGGTCGAGGCCCTGTTGCCGCGCGCGGCCGAGGCGCTGGGCGGGCCGATCACCTGCCTGGTCAACAACGCCTCGATTTTTGAATACGACAACATCCATACCGCAACGCGCCAAAGTTGGGACCGGCACATGGAGAGCAACCTGCGGGCCCCCTTCGTGCTGACACAGGCCATGGCGCGGCAGGGTCTCAAGCCCGCAATCGACGACAGTGGCGAGCCGGTGGCGACTGGTCTGGTCGTCAACATGATCGACATGCGGGTGCGCAAGCTGACGCCCGAATTCATGTCATACACCATTGCCAAGATGGGGTTGTGGGCCCTGACCCGCACCGCGGCGCAGGCGCTGACCCCGACGATCCGCGTCAATGCGATCGGGCCGGGTCCGACCTTGCAGGGCCACCGACAAAGCCCCGAACATTTTCAGGCGCAGCGCAGGAACACCATTCTGGAACGGGGGGCAAACCCGTCGGACATCACTGCCGCGCTCGGCTATTTCCTCGATGCGCATGCGGTCACGGGGCAGTTATTGTGCGTCGACGGCGGGCAGCATCTGGGCTGGCAGACGCCGGACGTTCTGGGCGTAGAATAGGTGAATCCGGTGCAAGTTTTGCACCGCTCGCGATCGTGTTACATGTCCGTTACAAAAAGGCCTTTTTTTTCATGCACTTGTACGCCGGTCAAAAAAATTTCATGCAAAAACAATAGCTTGATATTCCGCCTATTTTTTGTGCAAGGCGGAGAAAACGCAAGGATTCAAGGAAGAATTCCAGTTCAGGGAAACTTGTCCGCACAGTTATCCACAGGAATCGTGGATTTGTTTTCTCTTGATCTGGGGCGCGCAAGATTGCAGCCACGGGCAGAGAATCGTATCTGATGAGCATGACCGCGGACAACAGATCTCAAGCTGATCCTGAAATCACGGGTTACGCCTGCATCCAGCGCTATGTGAAGACATTGGACAGTTCGCCGGGTGTCTATCGGATGCTGGATGCGGACAGCCGGGTTCTGTATGTCGGCAAGGCGCGCAACCTGCGAGCGCGGGTGTCGAACTACACCCGACCGGGACATTCGCCCCGGATCGAGCGGATGATCGCCTCGACCGCGTCGATGATGTTCCTGACCACCCGGACCGAGACCGAGGCGCTGCTGCTGGAGCAGAACCTGATCAAGCAGCTCAAGCCCAAATACAACGTGCTGCTGCGCGACGACAAAAGCTTTCCCAACATACTCGTCGCCAAGGACCACCCGTTTCCGCAGATCAAGAAACATCGCGGGGCCAAGAAGGAAAAGGGCGCCTATTTCGGCCCCTTCGCCAGCGCGGGCGCGGTGAACCGCACGCTGAACCAGCTGCAGAAGGCGTTTCTGCTGCGCAACTGTTCGGATTCGATGTTCGACAGTCGCACCCGGCCCTGCCTGCTCTATCAGATCAAGCGCTGTTCGGGGCCGTGCGTGGGCATGATTTCGCAGGCCGACTATGCTGAAAGCGTGCGCGACGCCGAGCGGTTCCTGTCCGGACGCTCGACCCGTATCCAAGAGGAACTGGCCGCGCAGATGCAGGAGGCCTCGGACGCGATGGAGTTCGAGCGTGCCGCCGCCCTGCGCGACCGGATCCGCGCGCTGACGCAGGTACAGACGGCGCAGGGCATCAACCCACGCGGTGTGGCCGAGGCGGATGTGATCGGCCTCTACATGGACAGCGGTCAGGCCTGCGTTCAGGTGTTCTTCATCCGTGCCAACCAGAACTGGGGCAACCGCGATTTCTATCCAAGGGTCGGGCCCGACGTCTCCTCGGCCGAGGTGATGGAGGCCTTTCTGGGTCAGTTCTACGACAACAAGGAACCGCCGCGCCAACTGATCCTGTCGGACGGGATCGAAAACGCGGACCTGATGCAGCAGGCCCTGTCCGAAAAGGCCGGCCGCAAGGTCGAGATATTGGTGCCGCAGCGGGGCGAAAAGCTCGAGCTGGTCTCTGGCGCGCTGCGCAACGCGCGCGAGGCGCTGGCCCGCCGCATGTCGGAAAGCGCGACGCAGGCCAAGCTCCTGCGCGGTCTGGCCGAGGCCTTTGATCTGGACGCGCCGCCGAACCGGATCGAGGTCTATGACAACTCGCATATCCAAGGCACCAACGCGGTGGGTGCGATGATCGTGGCCGGTCCCGATGGGTTCATCAAGAATGCCTATCGCAAGTTCAACATTCGCGGCGACGACCTGACGCCGGGCGACGATTTCGGCATGATGAAAGAGGTGCTGACCCGCCGCTTCACCCGCCTGCTGAAAGAGGACCCCGACCGCGACAAGGGCATGTGGCCCGATCTGCTGCTGATCGACGGGGGCGCGGGGCAGGTGAGCGCCGTGCACGAGATCATGCAGGCGCATGGGGTCGAGGACATCCCAATGGTCGGTGTCGCCAAGGGCGTCGATCGCGACCATGGCAAGGAAGAGTTCCACCGCATCGGCCAGCGCCCCTTTGCCCTGAAGCGCAACGACCCGGTTCTGTATTTCATTCAGCGGCTACGGGACGAGGCGCACCGCTTTGCCATCGGCACCCATCGCGCCAAACGCGCCAAGGCGATGGGAGCGACGCCGCTCGATGAAATCCCGGGCGTGGGCGCGGCCCGTAAACGCGCACTGCTGGCGCATTTCGGCAGCGCCAAGGCGGTCAGCCGCGCCAATCTGGCGGATCTGAAGGCGGTGGACGGGATCTCGGCCGGTCTGGCGCAGAAGGTCTATGATTTCTTTCACGAAAAAGGCTGATTCCGCTGGCGCCCGCGCCACAGAATGTACAGCCCCGAGGCCACGATCAGCGCGCTGCCCAGCCACATGGCCTGGTCCAGACGTTCGTCAAAGATCAGCACGCCCAGCCCGATGCCGAAAATAAGGCGGGTATAGCGAAACGGGGTCACGGCCGACACTTCACCCGTCCGCATGGCCAGCATTAGCGAAGCATAGGCCACCGCCCCCATCACCACGGCTCCGGTCAGATGCAGGGCGGTTTGGGCGTCCACCGGCACCACGGCGGCGCCCTCGAAAACCAGGTACAGACCACCGGCAACGACAATTGACAGAAAGCCGTAAAACCCAAGAACGGTGGTCCCCAGCGTGGCAGGGGCGGCGCGGCTGGCCAGATCGCGGCCGGCAAAGCCCAGCATTCCCAGCACCGCAAGAATGGACAGGGCCGAGAAACTGTCTCCGGTTGGCTGGATGATGATCACCACTCCGATCAGTCCGACCATGATGGCGCTCCAGCGTCGCCAGCCGACGGTTTCCCCGAAGAACAACGCGGCACCCGCCACCACGACCAGCGGCGTGGCCTGCAGGATCACCGTGGCCGAGGACAGCGGCGTCAGGGCGATGGCCAACACATAGAACAGGCGACCGAAGACTTCGAACAGCACTCGGATCTTCATCGGCTTGGACAGGACATCGGGGTGCAGCAACCGCCGCCCCTGTAGCAACGCGAACCCGGCGAAAATCAGCGCCCCGCCCAGCCCGAACAGCACCAGAACCTGCCAGATGGGGAGCACTTTGGCTGTACTTTTCAACAGCGCGTCCTCCAGGGCGAACCCAGCCATGGCCGCGATCATCCAGGCGCTGCCGGTCAGGTTGGCGCGCGCATCGGTTCTGATATGTGAGGTCACGGGGCGGATCTTTCCTGGCTGCCGATACCCGCGCAACCTGACCCGTTCTTCGCGCCGCGCCAAGGGGGAAACGGTCATCGAGCGGCGGCCTGCGACGGAATGATCTGCCGTGGCCCAAACACCTGCGTTCTGGGCAGTTTTTTGTTATGCCGTCTTTTCTGTTCCCGGCCATGGTTGTAGGGTCCGGCGCATGAAGTGGAACCTGCCGAATATTCTGACTTTGCTGCGCCTTCTGGCCGCGCCCGGCCTGGCGGTGATGTTTCTGTATTTCACGCGGCCCTATGCCGATTGGTTCGCGCTGATCCTATTCCTGTCGGCGGCCATAACCGATTGGTTCGACGGCTATCTGGCGCGCGCGTGGAAGCAGGAAACCAAGATGGGCGCGATGCTGGACCCGATCGCCGACAAGGCGATGGTGGTGATCGCGCTAATGATCCTGGTGGGCTATTCGACCGAGCACTGGACGCCCTGGCTGGTGCTGCCCGCCACCGTGATCCTGTTCCGCGAGGTCTTCGTCTCGGGCCTGCGTGAGTATCTGGGCGACGTGGCCGGAACTCTCAAGGTCACGAAGCTGGCCAAATGGAAGACGACCGCGCAGATGGTGGCGATCGCCGTGCTGTTTTCGCAAGGCATTTTCGAGCACTATTTCGTCATGTCTACCTATGGCATGGATACCGACCTGATCGACCAGATCCTGTCGGGCCAGGTCGAGGACATCTCGGGCCTGCAATGGAAGCTGGATGGCATGTTCTGGTCGGGCCGCATCGGGTTGTGGCTGCTGTGGGTCGCGGCGACGCTGACATTGATCACCGGCTACGACTACCTACGTAAAGCCTTGCCCCATTTGAAGGAGGGCTGACGCATGGATGTCTTGTATTTCGCTTGGGTCCGCGAGCGGATCGGCGTGCCGAAGGAAAAGGTCGAAACCAGCGCCGCCACGGTGTCCGATCTGGTGGCGGAACTCAGCGCCCGCGAAGACCGCTATGCGGCGGCGTTTGCCGACCTGTCGGCCCTGAGGGTTGCGCTGGATCAGGAACTGTCGGATTTCGACGCGCCCCTGACCGGTGTCCGCGAAGTGGCCTTTTTCCCACCCATGACCGGCGGGTAGGGCGATGCGGATTTCCGTCCAGCAAGAGCCGTTCGATCTGGGGGCCGAGGCCAATGCCTTTGCCGCGGGTGACACGGCCAATGGCGCCATCGTCACTTTTACCGGCGTCGTGCGTGATCTGGCGCAGACCGATCTGGCCTGCATGGAGATCGAGCACTATCCCGGGATGACCGAACGCGCCATCGCCAAGATCGCCGAGGAAGCCAAAAACCGGTGGTCGCTGGGTGATGTGCTGGTGATCCATCGCCATGGGCGGCTGGCTCCGGGCGACCGGATCATGATGGTCGCAACGGCAGCCCCGCACCGCAAGGATGCGTTCGAAGCCGCTGAATACCTGATGGATTACCTGAAATCCCGCGCCCCGTTCTGGAAGAAGGAAATCACTGCATCCGGGGCCGATTGGGTTGCCGCCAAGGACGAGGACGAGGACGCTCTGTCGCGCTGGTAGGCGCTCAGTCGGCGTTGTTGATCCGGCCGCGCAATTCCTCGGCTTCCTCACGTGCGGCGCGCAGCCCGTCCATGGCCGCGGCCAGCTCGGCCTCGGTCTGGGTCAGTTGGTTGGTCAGTTCCGCCTCGCGCTGCTGCAGATAGGTGATGGCCTGATCGCGCGCTTCTTCGGCCTCGTGCAACTCCTGGCTCATGCGGTCCAGATCAGCCACGTCGCTCTGCCGGACCCGGGTCAGACGATGCACCAGCCAGTTCGCGAACCAGCCCATGCAGAAGGCTGCGAACAGGATCAGGGCGGTGGCGATGATGAATTCGGTTCTGTTCAACTTACTGGTCCTCTGCGTCCGTGTCGGACACGTTTTCTTGTGCGTTGTCTTGCGCTTGCTCGGTTGCTTCCGCCCCGGCCGGAGTTTCCAGCGCCTCGAGCCCGGTTTCCTCGGGGGCGACCGGTTCGGGCCTGATCAGGAGAAACTCGATCCGGCGGTTCTCTTCGCGGCCTTCTTCGGTTCCGTTGTCTGCGATCGGCTGGGCTTCACCGTACCCCACGGCCGAAAAGCTCGAGGTCGGCACCCGCCGGGCGCGCAATTCGTTCAGAATGGACTGCGCGCGTGCCTGGCTGAGAGTCTGGTTCATTTCCTCGCGGCCCTGACTGTCGGTGTGGCCCTGGATTTCCATTCGGATCGGTCCGCATTCGCGCAGGATGTCGGCGATCCGGTTCAAACTGTCGCGTGAGTCGGCAGAGACCGTGGCCGAGCCCGGCTCGAATGTGATCTTTCGCTCGGACTGGACCTGGGCGATGCGGGCGATGCAGTCCTCGGGGTCGGGCAGGGCGTCTTCGGGCTCGGGGGCAGGTTCATAGGTGATCGACAGGTCGAAATCCTGCCCTTCGCCCAGTTTCTCGGACAGCAGGCCGGCGATCTGGGCCCGTGTAGTCTCATCATGGCTCATACCGGAAATCGCCACCGTGTCTGGCGTTACTGTAAGAACGCCATTGTTCAGCCAGGACAGGGCTTCAAGCCCGGCCAGGACCCGTACGGGCCAGGATTGGGGCAGGCCGTCGACAACGCGGGCGGCGGCATGAACCACGTCGGATCCGAACGCAGCGCGGGCATAGCTGTCGATCATCTCGCGTTGCAGTTCGTCACCAAGGCGCCCGCGCAGCTGCACCAAGCCTTCCGGGCTGCGCGTCGCGGTGAATTCGACCGGGCCGTCCTGCTTGTCGGTTTCGGGTTTCTGCAGCACTGCATGCAGGGCGAAAACCTCGGGCAGGGCGTTTTCCAATTCGCCCACGACCCTCTCGAACAAGGCCGGATCGGTGCTGGGTTCGGCGATCAACGAGATGTCGGCATCCGACAGCGTCACCGAGCCGCGCCCGATTTCGGCCAGCGCCTTGATGCTCAGCGCGGCGGCGGTGGCCCAACGGGGTGAAGGCACGCCCAGCCCGATCGTACAGGAATAGGGCCCGGTCAGCCCGGCCTGTTGCGCGGCGGCGATGATGGCATCGCGGGCCTGTTCATCCTGCGCCGAACAGGCATCGAACCGCCCGCCCTCGTCCGTGACCAGATAGCGCAGGGTAAACGGCGTGATTACCGGACGCGGCGCCGAGATCGCCAGCCCGATGCGCAGGCCGGGCGGCGCGGCGCGGGTCAGTTCCTGTTCCAGCGTTTCCTTTTCTTTCCGGCTGTTGGCAATGGCCGTGATCTTGACCAGTTCGGGGCTGGCCGAGATCTTGGCCCGCGGGAGCCTCGACAGGGCCAGCACGGCATAGTCGATGGCGGCATCCCAGCCTTTGGGTTTGGGGTAGTCGGCGGTTTCCATCAGGTCCGATACCGAAACGCTTGTGTCCAGCCTTTGCAGCCGCTGCACCAATGCGTTTCGGTCCACGCTGGCCGGGATCAGGCCGATCACCGAAATGCCGCTGTCATTGCGCAGGATTTCGGCCGAGAAGCGCGGCGGCGCGAGGTCGGCGGTGGGCGCCACGTCCATCTCGTCGATGACGCGCGAAGTATCCACCTCGGATCCTGCGGCGGTCAGTGCGGCAAAGCGGGTGGCCTCGTCGGGCGCCGTGCCGGTCAGAACGACGCGCAACCCGTCGGCCTCGACCTCGGCCCATTCGTGACCTTGCAGGCTCAGCGCCCTGCGTACGGCCAATTCCGAGTCTTCCTCGACCCGGGTCACGGCGAAACTGGCGGCCAGCAGGCAGAGGGCGGCCGACAGGGCAAAGACCACGGCTGATGTCAGGAAGTAGGGCAGGCGCATGGACAGGCTTCGATCTTCTCGGGCGATTGAGGTCGGGTTTTACAGGCTGCGGTACAGCGGTGCAATCACAGCAGCAATGCGACGCAAAGGAAGATGAGCGGAATCAGGCCGGTATCCCGGTTGGCGCGAAACAGTTGCAGCAGTTTCGCGTTGTCTTCGATGTCCAGCCCGCGCAGTTGCCACGCCATGTGCCACCCCATCGCCCACGGCCCGCCGATGGCCACGACCAGTGCCAGGAAACTGGCATCGGGCAGGGCGGCCTCGACGATGGCCAGCCCCATCAGCGCCACGGTCGCCACAAGGAAATACTTCAGCCATTTCGCGGTGTCGGTCCCGAACAGGCGCGCGGTGGACTTGATGCCGATCAGCTCGTCATCCTCGGCGTCCTGGTGGGCATAGATCGTGTCGTAGAACAGCGTCCAAGCGATGCCGGACAGGTACAGCAGGATCGCGGGCCATTCGACCGTGCCGCGATGCGCCGCCCAGGCCAGCAGGGCGCCCCAGTTGAAGGCCAGCCCCAGAAACACCTGCGGCCACCAGGTGAAGCGCTTGGCATAGGGATAGATCGTCACCGGCAGCAGTGACAGGACGCCCATCGCGATGGCCGCCTGGTTGAAGGTCAGCAGGATCGCGAGCGCCAGAAGGCACTGGATGCCCATCCAGATCACGGCCTGCCGCACGCTGACCTGACCCGAGGGGATGGGCCGCGAGCGCGTGCGGGCGACCTGTGCGTCGAACTTGCGGTCGGTGATGTCGTTCCAGGTGCAACCCGCGCCACGCATCAGAAAGGCCCCGGCCGCGCACCCCGCGGCAATCCAGAGGTCGCCCCACCGCGGCTGACCGTCATGCAGGATCGCCAGCGCCAGGCCCCACCAGCACGGTATCAGCAGCAGCCACGTCCCGATCGGCCGGTCCGCGCGCGACAGCCGCAGATAGGGGCGGGCAAAGGCCGGGGCGCGGGTATCGACCCAGTTGCCGGTAACGGCGTCGGCGACCTGACCGTCTGGTGTTGGGGCATTGCCTTGCATATGTAGGGTCTCATGAGTGCGAAGATCAGGCTGTATGTAGATCACCCTTTGGGTGCGGGGCAATCGGTTCCTTTGACGCGCGAGCAGGCCCATTACCTGTTCGGCGTGATGCGTCTGGCCGTGGGCGGGCAGGTGGCCCTGTTCAACGGCCGCGATGGCGAGTGGCTGGCGCAGGTGGCCGAGGCGGGCAAACGCGGCGGCGTTCTGAGCTGTCTTGAACAGACCCGACCACTGCAACTGCCGCCGGACCTGTGGCTGCTGTTTGCTCCGATCAAGAAGGCGCGCACCGATTTCATCGTCGAAAAGGCGGCCGAGATGGGGGCCGCGAAGATCATGCCGGTCCAGACCGCCTTCACCAATTCCGAACGCATCCGCCAGGACCGTCTGCAGGCCCACGCGGTCGAGGCGGCCGAGCAATGCGGCGGCACCTTCGTGCCCGAGGTCTGCGACCTACAGCGGCTGGACAAGCTTTTGGACAACTGGCCCGACGGCCGCCAGCTGATGTTCTGCGACGAGGCCGAGGCCGGGTCGGCCCTGCGCCTGGCCGCGCAGGACAAGGGTCGGCCCTGGGCCATCCTGATCGGCCCCGAGGGCGGGTTTTCCGATGCCGAGCGCCAGCGGCTGAAGGATCTGCCGTTCACGCATGTGGTCAGCCTGGGGCCGCGAATCCTGCGGGCCGATACGGCGGCGGTGGCCGCGATGACCCTTTGGCAGCAGTCGCTGGGGGATTGGTCCTGATGCGGCGCCCGGCGCGGCTACGCGAACCCGCTGACGTCCGAAGGGCCGTATTGTTTTTGGCTTCACAAGCCGCCATGCGTGCTTATGTTGCGATTGGGTTTGCCCCTGCTGGGACCTTTTCACTGGTCCTGTTCAGCGATCAGATGGAGGCCGCGTCATGAGTTTTATCCGACCCGAAGCCAAACTGGCCCTGTGGCGCTGGCGCGAGGTGCTGGCCGCCGGGTTCGTTCTGATCCTTGGCCTCAGCTGGATCGGCGGTCCGGGCGGGTTGCTGGGCTGGTTGGGCTGGGTGCTTGTGGTGGTCTCGGTCGCGCTGGCCGTGATCGGCATACAGCGCGCGCGGTTCCGGCTGGGCGCGGGCGGGCCGGGCCTGGTGTCTGTGGATGAAGGGCAGATTGCCTATCTGGGGCCGTTGGACGGCGGCATCGTCGCCACCCGCGAAATCGAGAGCCTGACGCTGGACCCCACCGCCAGCCCCGCGCATTGGGTGCTGCAGCAGCCCGGCCAGCCGCCGCTTCACATTCCCGTGAATGCCGAGGGGGCCGAGGCGCTGTTCGACGTGTTCTCGGCCCTGCCGGGGCTACGGACCGAGCGGATGCTGTCGGAACTGAGGGCCGGGGCGTCGCATCCGGTGGTGATCTGGGAACGCCACCCCTCGCGTCCGGCACACATCCGATTGAACTGAGGATGCATTGACACCGGGGGAGATTGCGACCACCACTGACCCCCACGACTCGACACATCAGGATCGGAGCACGGTTCATGTCCATCCCTCAGTCCGGCGGCGGGCCGATCGAACGCCACGAACAACTGGCCGAATACCTGGCCGATGGCTGCAAACCCAAAAGCGAATGGCGCATCGGGACCGAGCACGAGAAATTCGGCTATTGCAAGGACACGCTGAAGCCGCTGCCCTATGAAGGCGAACGCTCGATCCTGGCGGTGCTGGAGGGGCTGCGCGACGGGCATGGCTGGACCCCGGTGGAAGAGGCGGGCAAGCTGATCGGGCTGGAAAAGGATGGTGCCAATGTCTCGCTGGAACCGGGCGGGCAGCTGGAACTGTCGGGCGCGCCACTTGAGACCATCCACGAGACCTGCGACGAGGTGAACGCGCATCTGCGTGACGTGAAGGACATCGCCGACAAGATCGGCGTGGGCTTCATCGGGCTGGGCGCCGCACCGATCTGGAAGCACGAGGACATGCCGCTGATGCCCAAGGGCCGGTATGTCCTGATGAACGACTACATGGAAAAGGTCGGCGACATGGGCCGCGCCATGATGCGCCGGACCTGCACGGTTCAGGTCAACATCGATTTCGGCTCCGAGGCGGACATGGTGCAGAAGCTGCGCGTGGCGCTGGCTCTGCAGCCGGTGGCGACCGCGCTGTTTGCCAACTCGCCCTTCTTCGAGGGCAAGCCCAATGGCCACAAAAGCTGGCGCAGCTATATCTGGCGGCATTTGGATGACGCGCGCACCGGCATGTTGCCCTTCGTGTTCGAGGACGGCTTCGGGTTCGAGCGCTACGTAGAATATGCCTTGGATGTGCCGATGTATTTCGTCTATCGCGACGGCAAGTATATCGACGCGCTGGGCATGTCGTTCCGCGATTTCCTGCAGGGCAAGCTGCCCGCGCTGCCGGGCGAGACGCCGACGCTTTCGGATTGGGCCGACCACCTGACCACCGCCTTCCCCGAGGCGCGGATCAAGAAATTCATGGAAATGCGCGGGGCTGACGGCGGCCCGTGGCGCCGCCTGTGCGCGCTGCCCGCCTTCTGGGTGGGGCTGACCTATGACCAGTCCGCGCTGGATGCCGCATGGGATTTGGTCAAGGGCTGGGACGCCGAAACCCGCGAGGGGCTGCGCGTGGCCGCGGCCCGGGACGGGCTGCAGGCGCAGGTCGGCGGCATCAACATGCACGATCTGGCGCGCGAGGTGTTGGCCATTGCCGAGTCCGGCCTGAAGGCGCGGGCGCGGCCGGGTGCGGGTGGGCTTGTCCCGGACGAGACGCATTTCCTGAACGCGCTGAAGGAAAGCATCCAGTCCGGCAAAGTACCGGCCGACGAACTGCTCGAGCATTACCACGGCGACTGGCAGGGCGATCTGACGCGGATCTACCCCGAATACAGCTACTGACCGCGACCTGTTGCAATTAGGGGCCTGTTAGCCACTTTCCCGCATCGCGCCTTGTTCGGCGGCGGCGTTTGCGCGATATATTCGGGTCAGGTTTTCCGAGCGTGGTACTGACATGGCGCGTATCAGTGAGCTGCACTATTCCAATGCCTATGCCGCGAGTTCGGGCGTGTCCGAGTTCCTGGAGGTGTCACTTCGCCCGGACGAAGACCCGGCGGATTTCACCGTGTCCTTCTATCAGGCCAACGGGCAGGTCGGGATCGAAATTCCGCTGGACGATCCGGCCATTCAAGTCACCGTGGACCCGGACAACAACGAGATCGTCTATGTCATCTCGGCCGATGATTTCCCGATCCTCTTGACCGACCCGAATGGCGGCGGCCCCAACAATTACGAAGCCTATGCGCTGACCAACACCGCCACGGGTGAGGTGATCGATTTCTACGACATCGGTGGCGGCACGCAGAACATCGTCGCGTTCGATGGGCTGGCGGCCGGGGAAACCTCGGTCAACCTGCCGGTGCTGGTCGGGCCGAACCAGACCACGACGACCCTGCAGTTCAACCAGCCCGATCCTGACACGCTGACATATGGCCCCTTATCGCCCGGGGATACCGGGGCCGCCTGTTTCACGGCAGGAACCTTGGTGGATACCCCCGAGCGGCCCCGCCGGATCGAGACGCTGCAGCCCGGCGACACGGTCCTGACCGTCGATGACGGCCCCTGCCGGGTGCGTTGGATCGGTGGCCGCACGGTGCGCGGTGTCGGCCGGTTCGCGCCGGTGCGCATCCGCGCGGGTGTTCTGGGCGCCACGACAGACATTCTGGTCTCGCCCCAGCACCGCATTCTTTTCGGCGGCTGGCAAGCCCAGCTTCTGTTCGGCGAGGATGAGGTTCTGGTTCCGGCCAAGTCGCTGGTCAACGGCGATACCGTCACCGTGCAGCCCTGCGACATCGTCCGCTATGTCCACCTGTTCTTCGACCGGCACCAGCTGGTCACCACTTCGGGTCTTGTGTCCGAGAGCTTCTTTCCGGGGCAGGAGGCGCTCGCGGGGCTGGAACAGGAGGCCGCACGCGAACTGTTTGCGCTGTTCCCCGAACTTCGGACCCATCCGCAGGGCTATGGCCCCACGATCCGCCCGGTCCGGTGTGATCGACAGGCAGCGGTTCTGCGCGCGACCTGATCGCGCGGCCCGGCCCTCTTGCTTTCGCGCGCTGCTGTGATAGCAGGACAGCAACAGAATTCAGGGGACCGTCATGGACGATCTTAAGGCAAAATACCTGGGTCAGATCGCTGACGCAGGCGACGAAAGCACGCTGGAAGCGATCCGCGTGGCCGCGGTGGGCAAAAAGGGCGAAGTGGCGCTGAAGATGCGCGAACTGGGCAAGATGACGCCCGAGGAACGCCAGGTCGCCGGCCCCGCGCTGAACGCGCTGAAGGACGAGATCAACGCGGCGCTGGCCGCCAAGAAGGCCGCATTGGCCGATGCCGCGCTGGATGAACGTCTGCGGACCGAGTGGCTGGACGTGACGTTGCCCGTGCGCCCGCGCCGCCAGGGCTCGATCCACCCGGTCAGCCAGGCCACCGAGGAGCTGACCGCGATCTTTGCCGAGCTTGGCTTTTCCGTCGCCGAAGGCCCCCGGATCGAAACCGACTGGTACAATTTCGACGCGCTGAACATCCCCGGCCACCACCCCGCGCGGGCCGAGATGGACACGTTCTACATGCACCGCGCGCCGGGCGACAATCGCCCGCCGCATGTGCTGCGCACCCATACCTCGCCGGTGCAAATCCGCTCGATGGAGAAGCAGGGCGCTCCGATCCGCGTGATCTGCCCGGGCGGCGTCTATCGCGCCGACTATGACCAGACCCACACGCCGATGTTCCATCAGGTCGAAGGCCTGGCCATCGACAAGGATATCTCGATGGCGAACCTGAAATGGGTTCTGGAGGAATTCGTCAAGGCGTTCTTCGAGGTTGACGACGTCGAACTGCGCTTCCGCGCCTCGCATTTCCCGTTCACAGAACCCTCGGCCGAGGTCGATATCCGCTGTTCGTGGGACAACGGCCAGCTGAAGATCGGCGAGGGCGACGACTGGATGGAGATTCTGGGCTCCGGCATGGTCCACCCCAAGGTGATCGCCGCCGGCGGGATCGATCCCGAGGTCTATCAGGGCTTTGCCTTCGGCATCGGCATCGACCGTCTGGCGATGCTGAAATACGGCATCCCGGATCTGCGGGCGTTCTTTGATTCCGACCTGCGCTGGCTGCGCCACTATGGGTTTGCGGCGCTGGATATGCCGAACCTGCATGGGGGACTTAGTCGGTAGATGCTTGGCTGGCTTTTTGGGAAAAAGGGCGATGGTAGTCAGCAATCGCCGCGCCGAATAAAGCTAGATGGCGACGGTTCATACAGCCAAGAGATCGTAGGCGAGTCATTCTATCAGAGCGCCCTGGAGCAGATCGCGGGACCTAAGACTGAGGGTGGAAAAGAACTTCTTTGTGTCGCCGTCCTAATCTGCGAATCCGACAATCCGCACGATGAAAACGCGGTAGCTGTTACGATCAATGGCAAAAAGGTAGGTCACCTGTCGCGCGATGACGCCGTTTCTTGGCGGCGAATGCTAAAGAAAAGGCTGGGCTGCTTGCCAGAAGTCGAACTGGACGCTGTGATTGTAGGCGGGTGGGACGACGGTATCAGCGAAGGTCACTACGGCGTAAAGCTTGATTTGGGATAGGCGACGCCTTAGATCTCCCAGAGTTTCTCAATAAGGTTCCGATGCGGTCTGGCGATGGCGCGGCTTGGCGCAAAGCGCACAGGTTGGGCCATCCACCCCGCCCAAGGCTTGCACCTTGGCCCATTCTTTGCCATTGCCTGTGCCGACTGGATGTTTGCCAAAAAAGGCCGCGTGCAATGAAATTCACCCTCTCCTGGCTGAAAGACCACCTGGACACCGACGCCTCGGTTGACGAAATCGCCGAGGCGCTGACCGATCTCGGGCTCGAGGTCGAAGAGGTCATCAACCCCGCCGAGCGGCTCAAGGATTTCACCCTCGGTTACGTGAAACATGCCGAGAAGCACCCCGATGCCGACCGGCTGCGTGTCTGCAAGGTCGAGACCGACGAGGGCGAAAAGCAGATCATCTGCGGCGCCCCGAATGCGCGCGAAGGCATCACCGTGGTCGTCGCCAAGCCCGGCACCTATGTGCCCGGCATCGACACCACCATCCAGGTCGGCAAGATCCGCGGCGTCGAAAGCTTTGGCATGATGGCGTCCGAGCGCGAGCTGGAACTGTCGGACGAGCACGACGGCATCATCGAGCTGCCCTCGGGCGAGGTGGGCCAGCGGTTCGTCGACTGGCTGGCCGAGAACGACCCCGCCAAGATCGACCCGGTGATCGAGATCGCCATCACCCCCAACCGCCCCGATGCGCTGGGCGTTGCGGGCATCGCGCGCGATCTGGCGGCGCGGGGTCTGGGCAAGTTGAAGCAGCGCGACTATGCCCCGGTGCCGGGGGATTTCGAAAGCCCGATCAAGGTGACGATCGAAGACGACACGCTGGATGGCTGCCCGCATTTCACCGGCCGCCTGATCCGCGGCGTCAAGAACGGCCCCAGCCCGCAATGGCTGCAGGATCAGCTGAAGGCGATCGGCCTGCGTCCGATCTCGGCCTTGGTGGACATCACCAACTACATGACCTTCGACAGCAACCGCCCGCTGCACGTCTTTGACGCCGACAAGGTCAAGGGCAACCTGCGGGTGCACCGCGCCAAGGGCGGTGAGAAGCTGGTGGCGCTGGATGAAAAGGAATACACGCTGCAGCCCGGCATGATGGTGATTTCCGACGACAACGGCCCGGAATCCATCGCCGGCATCATGGGCGGGCAAGAGACCGGCTGTACCGAAGACACGGTGAACGTGTTCCTGGAAAGCGCCTTTTGGGATCATGTCCAGATCGCGCTGGCGGGGCGCGCGCTCAAGATCAACTCGGACGCGCGATACCGGTTCGAACGCGGGGTCGATCCGGCATACACGCTGGAAGGGTTGGAGCACGCGACCCAATTGATCCTGGATATCTGCGGCGGTGAGGTTTCGAAGGTGGTCGAAGCCGGCAAGGCGCCGGACCATTCGCGCGCCTATCGGCTGGATGCCGCGCGGGTGCAGTCGCTGGTGGGCATGGACATCCCCGAAAGCGAGCAGCGCCAGACCCTGACGCGGCTGGGCTTCCGGCTGGAAGGCGATATGGCCCATGTGCCCAGTTGGCGCCCCGACATCCAAGGCGAGGCCGATCTGGTCGAGGAGGTTGCCCGCATCGCTTCGCTGACCAAGCTGCAGGGCAAGCCGCTGCCGCGCGTCACGGACGGTATTCCCAAGCCGGTCATGACTCCGGCCCAGCGGCGTCAGTCGATGGCGCGGCGCACTTGCGCGGCGCTGGGGTACAATGAATGCGTCAGCTATACCTTCATCGATAGGGCCTCGGCCGCGCTGTTCGGCGGCGGCGATGACGCGACAATGCTGGAAAACCCGATCTCGTCCGAAATGAGCCACATGCGCCCGGACCTGCTGCCCGGCCTGCTGCAGGCCGCGGCCCGCAACCAGGCGCGCGGCTTTGCCGATTTGGCCTTGTTCGAGGTCGGCCCCGTCTTTTTCGGCGGTGAACCCGGCGAGGAACGCACCCAGATCGCGGGCCTTCTGGTCGGACGGACCGGACCCAAGGATGTGCATGGCACCACCCGCGCGGTCGACGTGTTCGACGCCAAGGCCGATGCCGAGGCTGTGCTGGCCGCCATCGGTGCCCCGGCCAAGGTGCAGATCCTGCGCGATGGCGATGCCTGGTGGCATCCGGGCCGCCACGGCAAGATCTGCCTGGGCCCCAAAAAGGTGCTGGGCGTGTTCGGCGAACTTCATCCGCGCGTGCTGCAGCAGCTGGACATCAAGGGTCCGGCCGTGGCCTTCACCATCTGGCCGGACGAGGTGCCGCTGCCGCGCAAATCCGGCACCACCCGCTCGGCGCTGGAACTGCGCGACCTGCAGGCGGTCGAGCGTGACTTTGCCTTTGTCGTCGATGCCGATGTCGAGGCGCTGACGCTCGTGAATGCCGCTGCCGGAGCCGACAAGGCGCTGATCGAAGAGGTGCGCGTGTTCGATGAGTTCATCGGCGGCAGCTTGGGTGAGGGCAAGAAATCTCTGGCCATCACCGTTCGTCTGCAGCCGACGGAAAAGACTCTGAAGGAAAAAGACATCGAGACGGTGGCGGAAAAGATCATCGCCAAGGTCACCAAGGCCACCGGCGGGGTTCTGCGCGGCTGAGGTGGCGTGAACCCGAAGTGACACGCGCGCCTGTGGCGCGCGTGTTTCATTTTGCGAAGAACTCCGCCAGCAGGTCAAAGACCAGCCGGATGCGGCGGCTGGTATGCAGTTCGCGATGGGTGGTCAGCCAGATCGGGAACCGCAGCGGCTCCATGTCGGGAAGCACACGCTCCATACCCGGCGTGGCATTGCCCACCGGCTCGGACATGGGCGCGATGCCAAAGCCCTGCCGGGCAAACTCCCACGCGACGATGCCGTTCTGCGACCCCAGCCGGAAGTTTTCTTCCGTGAGGTGCAGGCCGATCGGTTCGAAATAGGCGATCATCTGGGCTGTGTCGCCGAAACTGATGAACTCGTGCCGGGACAAGTCTGACAGTGATTTGGGACGTCCAGCGCGGTTCAGGTAGGCGGAGGCGGCATAGAAATGCCCGTCAGCTTCTTGCACCAGTTTTGCGATCAGGTCTGGCTGGTCGGGGCGGACATGGCGGATGGCGATATCCGCCTCGCGCCGCATCAGATCGCGGATGTCGTTCGCGGCGATCACGTCGATCCGCAGTTTCGGAGCCTGCGCGCGGATCTTGCGCAGCAGATCCGGCAAGATATAGGCCGACATCACGTCGCTTGCGGTGATCCGCACCTGCCCCTCGATCGACTGCGCCTGACCGGACGCCGCCAGCGCAATGCGATCTGCAGCTGCGCCCATGGTCCGTGTGTGCTCCAACAGCTCGATCCCGGCGGTGGTGATCTGAAGTGACCGGCCGACCCGTTCGAACAGCATCACGCCCAGGTCGGATTCAAGCGCGGCGATCTGGCGGCTGAGGGTCGGTTGTGTCTGGTCCAATCGTCGTGCCGCCGCCGAAAGCGAGCCGGTCTCGGCCGTGGCCAGAAAGGCGCGGATATGGTTCCAGTCGAATTTGCGCGGATCATCCATGCATGAATGTATAAAGATTCTGCGAATTTCGGCAATTCACCTTTGAAACGCGTATCACTACCTTGCGCTCAAAGGAGAGCCGACATGACCGCCACAACCAAATTCTGGGATGGTATCGCCGAGAAATACGCGAAATCCCCGATCCGGGACATGGAGTCCTACGAGCACACGTTGCAACGCACGGTGTCCTATTTGAAGCCGACCGATCAGGTGCTGGAACTGGGCTGCGGAACGGGGCGCACCGCGCTGCGGCTGTCCCGCCATGCGGCTACGATCACGGCGAGCGATGTCTCTCCAGGCATGTTGGCCGTGGGGCAGAGGCTGGCCCAAGAGGAGCAGATCGAAAACGTCGTCTTTGTCGAGGCAGACGCGAACCGCCCCCCGAATGGGACCTTTGATGTGGTAATGGCGTTCAATCTGCTACACCTGATCCGGGATCTCGACGCGACGCTGGCCGGGGTTCATGAGGTGTTGAAACCCGGCGGCCTGTTCATTTCAAAAACGCCGTGTCTTGCCCAAGGTGGTTTGGGGTTCAAGTTCGGCTTGCTGAAGCTGCTGCTGCCGGTCATGCAGCTTTTGGGCAAGGCGCCATTCGTCAGCCAGTTCGACATCAAGACGCTGGAAACGACCATTGAAAGGGCCGGGTTCGAGATCATCGAAAGCGGGAATTTCCCGGTGAAACCGCCCTCGCGCTATCTGGTGGCCCGCAAGCTGTGAAGCCAGCGCCGCATCGGCAGGCAACTTCCGCGTTGGGCTTTGCGGGATTGGGCAGTAAACAGGGCCAGAAGCAAAATGAGGAGGCTGCAATGGGATTGAATGTCTACCTGTCGGGCGAGATCCACACGGATTGGCGCGAACAGATCATCGAAGGCGCGCAAGGGCTGGACGTCACGTTCAACAGCCCAGTGACCGATCATGCGGCCAGCGACGATTGCGGAGTCGCCATTCTGGGGGCCGAGCCGAACAAGTACTGGCACGACCACAAAGGCGCGATGGTCAACGCGATCCGAACCCGCAAGGGGATCGCCGATGCCGATGTCGTCGTGGTGCGGTTCGGGGACAAGTACAAACAGTGGAACGCGGCTTTTGATGCGGGCTATGCTGCCGCCTTGGGCAAGTCGATCATCGTGCTGCACGGCCCCGAACATCAGCATGCGCTGAAAGAGGTCGATGCTGCCGCGTTGGCGGTGGCCGAAGAGCCGCGCCAGGTGGTCGAGATCCTGCGATATGTTCTGACCGGGAAGCTGCCCGGTTGACCGGAACAGAGGCTGCAGCCCGACACGTGTTCGGTATATTTACAGGCTGGCCGCGGCGACAGTCGGCAGGCCGGGCGGCATCTCGGTCCGGAGGATTTTTTGGTTCTGAAATTCGGCCGTGCGCCCCAAGCATGAACGATGCCCAAAAGATGCATTTTGGGGAAAAGTTTGTGCTGTTTCCCATGAAATACTGCACAAGGTTCGTGGAAAAGAGATATCGAATGATGCGTATATGCGCGAATTGAAACGCACGGGGACGAAATGCTCGAGGAATTCAAATCATTTGTTGCCAAGGGCAATGTCATGGATATGGCTGTCGGTATCATCATCGGGGCAGCCTTTACCGCAATCGTCACTTCGCTGGTCGGCGATCTGATCAACCCGCTCATCGGGCTGTTCACGGGTGGCGTCGACTTTACCAACAACTATGCCGTTCTGGCCGGCGATGTTCCGGAAGGTGCCAGCCTCGAGGCTGCGAGGGAAACCGGCGCTTCGATTTTTGCCTATGGGGCGTTCATCATGGCGGTCATCAACTTTTTGATCATCGCCTGGGTGGTCTTCCTTCTGGTCAAGATGGTGAAACGGGTGAAGGATGCCGCTGCGAAACAAGAAGAGTCAGCGGAAGAGGCGCCGGCAGGACCCAGCGAGTTGGATATTCTCATGGAGATCCGCGACGCTTTGAAAACATAAGTGCGCTTTCGGCAACCCGTTCGGGGTTGCCGTTCCGAAACAGACGGGAGGGGACAGATGGATCAAGCAATGGATATGGCGGGCCAGGCGTGGCCGTTGGTGATCAGCGCGGGCAAGGCGCTGATCGTTCTGGTTTTAGGGTGGATCGCTGCGGGGTCGATTTCGGGCGTTGTCCGAAATCGTATCAACCGGACCCCGCAGATAGACCCGACCCTTGGGAATTTCGCCGCCAGTACGGTCAAATGGGTGATCTTGGCCATTGTCCTGGTCGCCGTCCTTGGCATCTTCGGCATTCAGGCAACCAGCATCGTGGCCATTCTGGGCGCCGCCTCGCTGGCGATCGGTCTTGCGCTGCAAGGTACGCTCAGCGATCTTGCCGCCGGTGTGATGCTGGTCGTGTTCCGGCCTTACAAGCTGGGTCAGTTTGTCGATATCGGCGGGACGGCGGGAACGGTGAAAGACCTGAACCTGTTCACCACCGAACTGGTGACGCCGGACAACGTTCAGATCATCGTGCCGAACGGTCAGGCTTGGGGGTCGATCATCACCAACTACTCGGCCCATGACACGCGGCGCGTCGACCTGGTGTTCGGGATCGACTATGGCGACAGCGCCGACGAGGCGATGAAGATCATTCTGGATGTCGCAAAGGCGGATGGCCGCGTTCATGCCGACCCCGAGCCCTGGGTGCGTGTGACCAACCTGGGCGACAGCTCGGTCGATCTGACCGCGCGCCTGTGGTGTGCCGCCGCCGACTATTGGGACGTCAAGTTCGATCTGACCAAGGCGGTGAAAGAGGCGTTCGATGCCAAGGGCATCTCGATCCCCTATCCGCATTCGGTGGAGATCCACAAAGAGGGCTGAGCGCTCCCGCCCGTCAGTCGGGCATTGGAAATGCCCTGTTTCGGTTGGGCGTGGCGCCGCGCGTTTCGCGCGGCGCCGTTGTTTCTGGCCGAGGCGGGATCAGCCCTTGATCACGACCGACGGGGAAACCACGTCGATCCCCAGCGCCTTGCCGACGGCGTAGTAGGTCAACTGCCCGGCATGGACGTTCAGCCCGGCCAGCAGGTGCGGGTCGTCCTGGCAGGCCTGCCGCCAGCCTTTGTCGGCCAGCGCCAGCATGAAGGGCATGGTTGCGTTGCCCAGGGCGATGGTCGAGGTGCGGGCGACCGCGCCCGGCATGTTGGCCACGCAGTAGTGCATGATGCCGTCGACCTCGTAAATCGGGTCGGCATGGGTGGTGGGTTTCGATGTTTCGAAACACCCGCCCTGGTCGATGGCCACGTCCACAAGAACCGCGCCGGGCTTCATGGTCGACAGTTGAGCGCGGCTGATAAGTTTCGGCGCGGCCGCGCCCGGAATCAGAACCGCGCCGATCACCATGTCGGCATCGCGGATCAGCTCGGCCGTGGCGCCGGCGGTCGAGTACTGGTTCTTGAACTGGCCGCGGAACACATCGTCCAGATACCGCAGCCGCGGCAGCGAGCGGTCCAGAACCGTGACATCCGCGCCCATCCCGGCAGCGATGCGGGCCGCGTGGGTGCCGACCACCCCGCCGCCGATCACCACGACCTTGGCCGGCCCCACGCCTGGCACGCCGCCCATCAACACGCCGCGCCCGCCATTGGCCTTTTGCAGCGTCCACGCGCCGACCTGCGGGGCCAGGCGCCCGGCGACTTCGGACATCGGTGCCAGCAGCGGCAGCCCGCCATTGGCATCGGTCACGGTTTCATAGGCGATCGCGGTGCAGCCCGACGCCAGCAGATCCTTGGTCTGCTCGGGATCGGGGGCGAGGTGCAGATAGGTGAACAGCACCTGGCCTTCGCGCAGCATCTTGCGTTCGACCGCCTGGGGTTCCTTGACCTTGACGATCATCCCGGCGGTGGCGAAGACCTCGGCGGCGGTGTCCACGATGCGGGCACCGGCGGCGACATAGGCCTCGTCGTCAAACCCCGACCCCAGGCCGGCGCCGCGTTCGATGATGACCTCATGCCCGCGCGCGACGGCCTCCTGCGCGGCGTTCGGGGTCATGCCGACGCGGAACTCCTGCGGTTTGATTTCTTTTGGGCAACCGATTTTCATTGGGCTCTCCGTTCACAAACTGCACAAATTATGTGCAGTTTGTGGCGCAATTTTTGTGAAACTCGATGCGCATTCGAACTAAAATGCGGGACAATATTCGATAGACTTAGACAAACTTGCAAAGAAAGTGCGCCAATGAGCCTGGATGCGACCGACCGAAAGATTCTGGCTGCTCTGCAGCGCAAGGGGCGGATGTCGAATGCGGAACTGTCCGAACAGGTCAACCTGTCGCCCTCGGCCTGTCACCGTCGGGTGCAGCGGCTGGAGGCCGACGGCTATATCCGCGACTATGTCGCCCTGCTGGACGCGCGCAAGCTGGGCGTTCCGACGACCGTGTTCGTCGAAATCACCCTGCAGGGTCAGGCGGAAGAGGTTCTGGAGGCTTTCGAGAAGGCGGTGCGGCGCATCCCCGACGTGCTGGAGTGCCACCTGATGGCAGGAACCGCCGACTATGTGCTGAAGGTCGTGGCCGAAAACACCGAGGATTTCGCGCGCATCCACCGCCAGTATCTGTCTCGGTTGCCGGGCGTGGCGCAGATGCAAAGTTCGTTCGCGTTGCGAACGGTGTTCAAGACCACGGCTTTGCCGGTCTAAGCGCGGCCGGCGGCGGTTGTATCCGCCGGGCGGTCGGGCCAAGATCGGGGTCCGGCGGTAGCGGTCGCCGCGTCATGTCCCGGTTACACGGGATGGCTAAGACCCTCAGCCACGAAAGACAAGGAGCAGCCCAATGGCCGAAGAAGAACAACAAACCCCGTTGGCCGACCAGAATGAAAACGGCCGCGACGCCGACGACGAGACCCCCGACTGGCTGGAGGCCGAGCTTCAGGACACGTTGGACGAGGATATCGAGATCGAGTTCAGCGAGCCGATGCTGTCGATGGAGGTGCGCAAGATCTACCGCGAGCAGCACCCCGACATGCTGGATCGCCGGGTCTATTTTCGCAACCTGCTGCGCCTTCAGGCCGAGCTGATCAAGGTACAGGACTGGGTTCAGCATACCGGCGCCAAGGTCTGCATTCTGTTCGAAGGCCGCGATGCGGCGGGCAAGGGGGGTGTGATCAAGCGAATCACCCAGCGCCTGAACCCCCGCGTCGCACGGGTCGTCGCGCTGCCGGCCCCCAGCCGGCGCGAACAGAGCCAATGGTATTTCCAGCGCTATGTGCCGCACCTGCCGGCCGCGGGCGAGATCGTGCTGTTCGACCGGTCCTGGTACAACCGCGCCGGGGTTGAGCGTGTGATGGGCTTTGCCACCGAAGACCAGGTGGAACAGTTCTTTCAGGACGTTCCCGAATTCGAGCGGATGCTGGTCCGGTCCGGCATCATCCTGCTGAAATATTGGTTCTCGATCACCGACGAGGAACAGCAGCTGCGGTTCCTGATGCGGATCCACGACCCGATGAAGCAATGGAAACTGTCGCCGATGGACCTCGAATCGCGCATCCGCTGGGAGGACTATACCAAGGCCAAGGAGGACATGCTGTTCCGTACCAACATCCCCGAGGCGCCCTGGTACATCGTCGAAGGCAACGACAAGAAGCGCGAGCGCCTGAACTGCATGGAGCACATTCTGACCAAGATCCCCTATGAGGACGTCCCGCACGAAAAGGTCACGCTGCCCGACCGCAAATACAACCCCGAATACGAGCGCCGTGTGCTGCCCGACGAGTTGTACGTGCCCAAAATCTATTGATGGACCGCCCCGATCCGGGGCGCGCCTCTCACGGGATCAAAACAGGAAATCGCCGCGTCCGAGGTCGGCCAGAAGGATGTCTTCCAATATCATCTGGTGGCCCAGACCATCGTCGATCATCACGTCGTTGCCTGACTGAACGGCGTGGTTGTTCATCAGATCGGCATAGTTGGCGATTGCGTCGCTGCCGCGCAGATCGACAAGATCGCCGGCGCCAAAATCGATGACCCGGTCGATGCCGCTGGAAAAGACGAACTGATCGGCTCCGCCACCGCCGACCAGGGTGTTAGCCCCTCCGCCGCCGACCAGCCTGTCATTGCCACTGCTTCCGACCAGCCGGTCGTCTCCGGTCGCGCCGAGCAGCAGATCATTGCCCGCGCCGCCGTGCAGAAGGTCATTCCCGCCGCCACCCAGCAAGCGATCGATGCCGGCCGCCCCGACCAGCCGGTCGTTGTCGCCGTGTCCTTTGAGCACGTCATTGCCGTCGCCGCCGTTGATCCGGTCGTCGCCGAATCCGCCCGCGATCAGGTCGTTGCCGCCACGCCCGTTCAGCGTGTCCGCCCCGTTGCGCCCAATCAGGACATCGCGCCCGGATTGCCCGATCACTATGTCGTCGCCGGCGCCGCCATCGATGCGTCCGGAATCTCCGGCTTGCAGAACCAGCCAGTCGTCGCCGTCGCTGCCCACCGTCCCCGCGGCGACGATCTGACGCTGTGGGTCCGTCGGGGCGGGCGGTGTTGGGGCGGTACCGGTATCCAGTTGGACAGGCGCCGCAGTGCGCGCAAAATTTTGCGTCACCATGACCGCGTCATAGTTGACGCCATTGTGCAGGTACTTGCCCAGTTCGATGCCGATTCCGACAACCGTGACATTGGGGTCCAGAATATTCGCCCTATGTCCGGGGCTGTTCATCAAGGCGGTATGCAGGTCCTGCACGTCGTCGCTCAGCCCGGGGGCTCCGCGCACGCTTTGCCATGCAATATTTTCGGTCGCGCGCCAACTGCCCGAAAACGAAAACCCGGCGCTGGCCATCCTGTCCCACGGGTCCGACCCGCCGGCGCCGGTGTGGCTGAACTGGTCCACCTGCAGCATCCATCGGCTGTGGCCTTCGGCCGCGTCATTCAGGCGCAGCTCGAGTTGGACAGGAGCAAGGCCTCGACTGCTGCGTTCGGCATTGATGAGGTCCAGCATCTGCCGTTCAAGGTTGCTCGCGACTGACAAAGTTCCGTCTCCAGTGACTCGGGTCTATTCTGGCCGGACCATAGTGGCGACAATTTGACGATGGAACGCAGAAAGCCTGCTGAAATCGCCGCTGGGCAGATCACCACTCAGACATGCGCGGCAATGTGCGGCAATCTGCCTATGCGCGTTGCCCTGCTGTTGCACCGGACATGACAAGGAATGCGGTCAAATTCGGCAATCGCAAACGACAAACCCCCGGGCAAGGCCTCGGGGGTCGTCAATAGTGTCATCCAAAGCTGGAGGAGGTTTGCTCAGAGCAGACCTTCGCGCTGGGCTTTCTTGCGTGCCAGTTTGCGGGCACGGCGGATCGCTTCAGCTTTCTCGCGCGCTTTTTTCTCGGACGGTTTCTCGAAATGCTGCCTCAGCTTCATTTCACGGAACACGCCTTCGCGCTGCAGCTTTTTCTTCAGGGCACGGAGCGCCTGATCGACATTGTTGTCGCGAACACTAACCTGCATGTGGTTGTCACCACCTTTCTAAGTTCGAGTTGCAAGGAAATTGCAGGAATTGGCCGTATAGCAAAGCGGACCTAACTTGTCTAGTACTATGCCAGACAGTTGGAGAGCCGCCATGACCGTGATCTATGAGGACGCCAAGCAGCAGTTGCTGGACGCCATCCTGACCCATGTGCCCTTTGACGGATGGTCGGACACCAGTTTTCGCGCGGCGATTGCCGACTGTGGCCTGGACGAGGGGCTGGCGCGCGCGATCTGTCCGCGCGGTGCGGTTGATCTGGCCTTGGCCTTTCACGACCGGGGCGATGCGGCGATGCTGGATCGGCTGAAATCCGAGGATCTGAGCGATCTGAAGTTTCGCGACCGGATCGCGGCGGCGGTTCGGTTCCGCCTGCAGGCGGTTCCCGACAAAGAGGCCGTGCGCCGGGGCGTGGCCCTGTTTTCCCTGCCCATTTATGCCGGTGACGGCGCCAAGGCGGTCTGGGGCACCTGTGACCTGATCTGGGATGCGCTGGGCGACACGTCCGAAGACGTGAACTGGTACACTAAACGCGCGACGCTTTCGGGGGTATATTCCTCGACCGTGCTGTTCTGGCTGGGCGATGACAGCCCCGACCATCAGCGCACATGGGAATTTCTGGACCGTCGCATCGAAAACGTGATGCAGTTCGAAAAGCTCAAGGCGCAGGTGAACAAGAACCCGCTTCTCAAGCCGTTTCTGGCCGTTCCCAACTGGCTGGCGGGCCAGGTGCGGGCTCCGATCCGGATGCGCGCCGACCTGCCGGGCATGCTGCACCCGCGCAAGTAAGCAGCTGTTCCCGCTGGGCCTTTGCCGATTTGACTGATACCAGTTGCGCAAAGGAGATTTGCCGATGACCAAGATGATGCGCGCTGTCGAGATCACCTCGCCGGGCGGCCCGGATGTTCTGCAACTGACCGAACGCCCCATACCCGACCCCGGCCATGGTCAGGTGGTTCTGAAAGTGGCCTATGCCGGCGTCAACCGCCCTGATGCGTTGCAGCGGGCCGGGGCCTACGATCCGCCGCCGGGGGCCAGCGATCTTCCGGGGCTCGAAGCGTCGGGCGAGGTGGTCGCCATCGGCGCGGGGGTCTCGGGTCTGGTCCTGGGCGACAAGGTCTGCGCGCTGCTGCCCGGTGGCGGCTATGCCGAATATGTCGCCACGCCCGCTGCGCATTGTCTGCCGGTGCCCACCGGCATGGGCTTGAAAGAGGCCGCCTGCTTGCCCGAAACCTTCTTTACCGTTTGGTCCAACGTCTTCACCCGCGGCGGGCTCAGGGCGGGCGAGCGGTTCCTGGTGCATGGCGGCTCCAGCGGTATCGGCACCACCGCGATCCAGTTGGCCAACGCGTTCGGCGCCCGGGTCTTTGCCACCGCCGGGTCTGACGAGAAATGCGCGGCCTGCGTGGCGCTGGGGGCGGAAAAGGCGATAAACTACAAGACCGAGGATTTCGTGGCCGCCCTGCGGGCCGAGGGCGGGGCCGACCTGATCCTTGACATGGTGGGCGGCGACTATATCCCCCGCAACGTCAAGGCGCTGGCCGAGGATGGGCGGCTGGTCCAGATCGCCTTTCTGCAGGGGCCGGTGACCGAATTGAACTTTGCCCTGATGATGGTCAAGCGTCTGACCCTGACCGGCAGCACCCTGCGCCCGCAAAGCGACCTGGCCAAGGCCCGGATCGCGCAGGACCTGCGCGAGGCGGTCTGGCCGCTGCTGGAGGCGGGCAAGGTTGCGCCGGTCATGGACAGCGAGTTCGATTTGGCCGAAGCGGCGGCCGCGCATGCGCGGATGGAAAGCTCGGGCCATATCGGCAAGATCGTTTTGAAGGTTTCGGGCTGAGGGCGGCAGCCCCGCGTGCTTCAGGCGACGGCCCGGCGGTACAGGTGCCAGGTTGCGTGACCCAGAACCGGGATCACCACGATCAGCCCCAGCATCAGCGGAAGCGCGCCAAGCACCAGAAATGCGGCCACGATGCACCCCCAGGTCAAAATGACCCGGGGGTTGCGCCGCAGCACCCGGACCGAGGTGACGACGGCCACCGGCAGGCCGACCTTCCTGTCCAGCAGCAGGGGAAAGCTGACCACGCTGATGGCCAGCGCGACCAGCGCAAAGCCAAAGCCCACCAGGGTGCCGGCCAGGATCATGGTCCAACCCGCGCTGGTGGTGACGGCCTGGATCAGGAACTGGCTCAGCGCCGTTGGCGCCTGTGGCCCCATCGTGTGCAAGAAGATCGCATGCGCCGTCGCCAGCCACACCAGCAGCAACATCACCAGGTAGAAGCCCAGCGCCAGGATCGCGCCCAGTGACGGCGAGCGGAACACGCCGAACGCGTCCAGCCAATGCACCTCGTACCCCTGTTCGCGTCGGCGGCTGATTTCGTACAGGCCAAGGGCCGCCACCGGTCCGATCAGGGCAAAGCCCGCGATCAGCGGGGCCAGCAGCGGTACCATGTCGGCCTGCATGCCAAGCCCGAACATCACCAGCCCGGCGATCGGATAGATCAGGACGATGAAGATCGCGTCGGCGCGGCCCGCCTTGAAATCCTCGTACCCGGCCTTCAGGCAGGCTCGCAGGTCCTGCAGGGTCAGCCTGCGCACCTGCGGCAGGTGCCGTGTGTCCGCGCTGCCGATACCTGTGACGTTTTCCGCGATATGCTCGGTGGTCGCACCCAGATTGCGGGCGGCCCAGCTGACTGGATTGCCGATCGTTTTTGCCATCTTGATCCCTTTCCTTGGCCCATTCGCGCCGCGGAATGCATCCGGCATCGGGTTGCCCGTGGCCGGATGACCCGGCAACGCCCTATTTCAATTTACCACATTCCGGCAGTCATGCACTTCACTGTTCCGAGATCGGGTGATTGCCCTGTGGCGCAGGCGTGCTAGCTTGGCAGCAGTTTTCAGGAGGTGAGCATGCAGCAATCGGCGCGTAACGTAGTCATCCATGAAACCGGCGGCCCCGAGGTTCTGAAGATCGAGGACAGGCCTCTGCGCGATCCCGGGCCGGGGGAGGTTCTGATCCGGCACCATGCCTGCGGGTTGAATTTCATCGATGTCTACCAACGTTCGGGCCTGTATCCGCTGGACCTGCCGCATGCGCTGGGCATGGAGGGCGCCGGCGTCATCGAGGCCGTGGGCGAGGGGGTAACCCATCTGCAACCCGGCCAGCGCGCGGCCTATGCCGCCATGCCGCCGGGCGCCTATTGCGAGGCGCGGGTGATGCCGGCGGCCCAAGTCTGCCCGCTGCCGGGCGGGATTTCATTCGAGACGGCGGCGGCCATGATGCTCAAGGGGTTGACGGTCGAATATCTGTTCCACCGCACCACGCCGCTCAAGCGGGGCGACACGGTCCTGTTCCACGCCGCTGCCGGGGGCGTGGGCCTGATCGCCTGTCAGTGGGCCAAGTCCGAAGGCATCAAGCTGATCGGGACCGCGGGCACCGACGACAAGTGCCGGTTGGCGATGTTCAACGGTGCGACCCATTGCATCAACTATCGCACCGAAGATTTCGAATCCCGCGTGGCCGAAATCACCGGCGGCAAAGGTGTCGATGTGGTGATGGATTCGATCGGGGCCGACACGTTCAACGGGTCGCTGAACTGCCTCAAGCCGCTGGGTATGATGATCTCGTTCGGGAATGCCTCCGGCCCGGTGCCGCTATTCGACATCGGGATTCTGGCGAAGAAAGGATCTCTGAAGATCACCCGCCCAACGCTGTTCACCCACATCGCCGACCACGCGGTTTGTCAGGCAATGGCCCGCCGGTTGTTCAACAAGGTCACCGGCGCCGAGGTCAAGATCCACATCGACCAGCGGTTTGCGCTGGATGAAGTGGCCGAGGCGCATCGCGCGCTCGAGGCGCGCAAGACCACCGGCAGCACGATCCTGCTGCCATGAAAAAGGCCCGGCGCATCTGGCCGAGCCTTCCGATTTAGGGGGAGGGGTCAGAACCGGTAGGCCGCGCGGATCTGGAACGTCGTGGCGTCCACGTCCACGCCGGTCGAATTGAAATTGTCGAATTCGTGGTACAGGATTTCGCCCGCGATCGAGACGTTCGGAACGATGATCTGTTCATAGCCTGCGCCGATGAACCAGCCGTCGTCGCTGCCCAGTGTGTCGGTACCGGCCTCGGCGTACCCGGCCACGCCGTAAAGCAGGCCCTGCGGGTTAACCTTGTAGCCGGCACGGGCTTTCAGTCGCCATACATCCTCGACCGTCGCGGCCCCCGACAGATCCACATCCGACCAGTCATAGTCGAATCCGCCGCCGACGACCCAATCGCCCAGATCATAGTCGTAGCCCAGGATGATACCGCCGATCACGCCGTCGCCATCGACCCCGGACAGGCTGGTGCCAATATCGGCATAGCCGATCTGCGCGCCGCCGTAGAAACCGGTCCAATCGCCCGAGGATTGCGCCATCGCGGTGCTGGCAGCCAAGGTCGCAACCGTAGAAAGAAGTGCCAATTTTCCCGTCATCTTCGTTCCTTTCAGTCAAATGATGTGCCGCGGCCACAGGTCGCCGGCGGTCCGTGAAATCGTATACGGCCGGTCGCCGGCCGTGGATCAATCTGGTCTGACGCTCGGGCCATATGACGCCCTCTTTTGGGGAAGAAATGCGCTGTCTTCATTGAGAATACATGGACCTGCGCACACGGCTTTCAAGCAACACCCGGCGGCAGAGGCGAACTGCCGCCGGGGTGTCAGCGGATTATTGCTGCAGTTCGGCCGGATCCTTGTCGGCGATGGTTTCCCAGTTTGCGCTGGCTTTTTCGATAAAGCCGGGAATGTCACCTTCCCAGCGTTGCTGGATGTCTTCCGACAGGTTCAGGTACAGCTTGTTGTCGACGATCTTCCAATAGGTCGGATCCCCGTCGAACTTGAAGCCCATCGCGGCCCCGAATGCGCAATAGCCGCCATAGGCCGGCAGATATGCCTCGGGGTTGGCCTCGAAGGCTGCCTTGTGTTCCTCGGTCGCGAAGCGGTACAGCGCGTCATTGTGCAGGGCCGTGATCTTGTAGCTGCCCTTGGTCGCCTCGCCTTCGGTGAAATAGGCCACCGGGTCATAGCCCTGCATGGCCAGACCGGTCGACGAGGCGTTGATTTCGACCCCGGCCGCCAGGGCCGAGCTTGCTATTGCGACCGACAGCGCCACGCCGCCCAACAGGGATTTGATCTTGTTCATGGTTCCACCTTTCCTGATCGGGCCAGCCCGGCATGTCCACGCGCGGGTGTTCCGGCTCCGAAATTGCGTATCGTGCGCCCGGTGATCGGGTGTCACGACACCTCAGGTGGGAAAGGCGCCGATCACGTTCAAAGCAATCAAACGTGATTGGGCCGTGGACGGGCAGACGGCGCTAGGATTTGCCGATCTTGGGTTCGGTTCCGGCCTTGATGCGGGCCAGGTTTTCACGGTGCCGCCAGTAGATCAACAGCGTCAGCACCGCGCCAAGGGCAAAGGTGGCGCCGTTGGTCAGCAGGGTGATCCAGATGGTCGACAGCGCCGCCGCCGCAAGGGCACCGATGGATGAAATCCGCCAGATCATCGCCGCCACCAGCCAGGTCAGGCAGCAAGCAACGCCGACCCGCCAGTCCAGCGCCAACCAGAGACCCAGAAAGGTGGCCACACCCTTGCCGCCCTTGAAGCCGAGCCAGACCGGGTAGCAATGGCCGACAAAAGCCGACAGCGCCGCGATCTGCGCTGCGTCCTCGCCAGCCAGCGCCCGAGCCAGAAGAACCGCCAGCGCGCCCTTGCCCGCATCGAACAGCAGGGTCAGCGCGGCCGCCGCTTTGTTCCCGGTGCGCAGAACATTCGTGGCGCCGATATTGCCCGATCCGATCCTGCGCAGGTTGCCCAACCCCATCAGGCGCGCGACAAGCATACCGAAGGGGATGGACCCCATCAGGTATCCGATCGCGGCCCAGATGATCAGTTGGGTCGTCGTGCTGTCGAGAGGGGGCATCAGGGTCTCCGGTAGATTTCTTTGCCTGCAACGTAGGTTGCTGTGACCTTACCCTGCATCCGCTGCCCGTCAAACGGCGTGTTCTGCGATTTCGATTTCAGCGTGAACCGGTCCAGCACGAAGGGCACATCCGGGTTAAACAGCACCAGATCAGCCGGGGCGCCCGCGCTCAGGCGGCCGCAGTCCAGCCCCAGTCGTTTCGCCGGGTTCAGCGCCATGGCCCGGAACAGGGTCGGAAGGTCCAGTTGATCGGCATGATACAGGCGCAGCGCAGCCGGCAGCAGGGTTTCCAACGCCACCGCGCCCGAGGCCGCCTCTTCGAACGGCAACCGTTTGCTTTCCTCGTCCTGCGGCGTGTGCATCGAACTGATCGTGTCGATCAGGCCGGAGCGCACGGCCTCGATCACCGCCTGCCGGTCATCCTCGGAGCGCAGCGGCGGCTTGACCTTGAAGAAGGTGCGATAGTCCGCCACGTCCAGTTCGTTCAGTGTCAGGTGATGGATCGAGGTGCCGGCGGTGATGTCCAGCCCGTTGCGCTTGGCCCGCTCCAGCGCGGGCAGGGCGCGGGCCGTGGTGATCTGATCGGCGTGATAGGCGGCGCCGGTCATTTCCAGCAAGGCGATGTCGCGGTCGAGCCCCATGCGTTCGGCCATGGGCGAAACGGCTGGCAGACCGCGCAAGGCGGCGAACTTGCCGCTGGTGGCGGCGGCCCCGTGGCTCAGGCCAGGGTCCTGCGGGTGGGCGATGACCAGCGCGCCGCAGGCCCGGGCATAGGTCAGTGCGCGGGAAAACACCTTGGTATCGGCCACCACATGGTCGCAGTCGGTAAAGGCCACCGCACCCGCATCCATCAGAAACCCGATCTCGGTCATTTCGCGCCCGTCGCGGCCCTTGGTCAGGGCGGCCATGGGCAGCACGTTGACGGGCGTATCGGCCTGGGCGCGGCGGGTGACGAATTCGAGCGTTTCCGGCGTGTCGATCGCAGGCAAGGTGTCGGGTCGGGTGACCATTGTGGTCACGCCACCGGCCGCGGCGGCAAGGCCCGCGGATTTGTAGCTTTCCTTGTGTCGCTCGCCCGGCTCGCAGACCTTGACGCCGATATCGACGATGCCGGGGGCCAGACACTGGCCGCCGCAATCAATCATCTGCGCGTCCGCTGCGGGCGCCGAACCGCCCCCGCTGGCCACGATCCGTCCATCGGCCACGTGCAGCCAGCCCAGCGCGTCGGTTCCGGCTTCGGGGTCGATAAGGCGGGCGTTGGTGAAGATCAGGTTGGTCATGCCATTGCCCTTTCAATCGCAGCTTTGGTGGCGGCCGGGTCGGTCTGGTACTTGATCAGGTGCTTGTCGCCGCCCTTGGTGACGATCTGCACGAAGCTGCCCATGATATTCACGGCCGCGATCTGCTTCAGCGGCACGCTGCGTCCGCCGGGGCCGGTCAGGGTGGTGTTGGTCATCTGCCAGTTGGTCGCCAGTTCCTCCGACGCCAGGTACCACGCCCGGACGCCCACCGCCGCCAGACCGGCCGGGGCGCCGGTCCAGACATAGGGATTGCCGATCAGCCACAGCACGAACATCGCGCCCGCCATCGCGCCCGCGGCCAGCCAGGCGTTGGTGCGGACATAGGCGCCCTTGTCCGGCGCAAAGATCACAGGATCAGCCACAGAGCACCTCCGATGACCAGCAGTATGATCAGGGCAAGTATGGCCGATCCCGTCCGGCGGGGTTGCTCGCTCGAAACCGGGTTCGGCGCGGCTGAGTACGGTCTCGCGCTTTCGGTCGCGATAGTGCCGCCGGTCCAGTTCGTGGCCTCTTCGGTGTAAAGGCCGATCAGGCGCAGGCGCGGGTCGGGGTCCAATGTGGCCGCGCGCCCACCCAAAGCGGCGCTGCGCAGCACCAGAGCCCAGCCGTCGACCGACTCCAGCTTGGCCCGGTCCAGCTGGTCCTCGGAGACGCCGCAGCCCTCGCTGAGATAGCCGTAGAGGCCCAGATCCTCGAGGTCGGACACCGGAAAGACGTCGATCTGCTCGGGGTCCAGCCCCGAGACCCCAAGGACCTGATCCGCCGCGCCGGGTTCGCGCAGGAACTTCGCCTCTTCGGGGCGCATGTCCAGCGCGAACAGGCGGATCACGCCGCGCTCGCCGGAGGATAGGGTCAGATCGCTCATGCCGCCTCCTTTAAGTTGCGGGCCAGCAACTCCATCGCGGCCATGCGCACGGCGACGCCCATCTCGACCTGTTCCTGGATGACCGAGCGGTTGATGTCATCGGCCAGCGTCCCGTCGATCTCGACGCCGCGGTTCATCGGGCCGGGATGCATCACGATGGCGTCCGGCTTGGCCAGCGCCAGCTTGGCGGCGTCCAGGCCATAGCGGTGATAGTATTCCCGTTCCGACGGGATGAACCCACCATCCATCCGCTCTTTCTGAAGGCGCAGCATCATCACAACGTCCACGTCGCGCAGGCCTTCAGTCATGTCGTCATAGATCTCGGCCCCGAATTCGGCGAATTGCGCGGGCACCAGCGTCGGTGGGCCGATCAGGCGGATGCGGTTTTCCATCTTGCCCAGCAGGATCAGGTTTGACCGCGCCACGCGGGAATGGGCGACATCCCCGCAGATCGCCACGTTCAACCGGTGCAGCCGCCCCTTGGCCCGGCGGATGGTCAGCGCATCCAGCAGCGCCTGCGTTGGGTGTTCGTGCCGCCCGTCACCGGCGTTCAGCACCGCGCAGTTGACCTTCTGGGCCAGCAGATCCACCGCGCCCGAATGCGGATGCCGCACCACCAGCAGGTCGGGATGCATCGCGTTCAGCGTCATCGCCGTGTCGATCAGGGTCTCGCCCTTTTTGATCGAGCTGGCCTGCATCGCCATGTTCATCACATCCGCGCCCAGACGCTTGCCCGCCAGTTCGAAACTGGCCTGCGTGCGGGTCGAGTTCTCGAAGAACATGTTGATCTGGGTCAGCCCCGCCAGAACGTCCGAGTGCTTGGCCGATTGCCGGTTTAGATCGACGTATTTTTCGGCCAGGTCCAGAATGGCGGTGATGTCGGATTGGGACAGATGCTCGATGCCAAGTAGGTGACGATGGGCGAAACGCATGGGCCGGGCTCCTGTCTGACAGTCGCGCCGCTTATAGAAAGCACAGCGCGTCGGGGCAACTGGACTCAGTCCCCATCGGGTAGTTTCTCGCATCCGCCTTCGGGCAGGCACCGCTCGCCGGGTTTGCACCACTTGCCGTATCCGCAATCGACGGCCTTTCTGGGCACGCAGCCTTGATTGGCCGAGCATTTGAACCCGGTGCGGCATTGCGATCCGGTCTCTTCGCACAGGTACCAGCCGGGGCGGGTGCAACCTCCGCCGGGCAGGCAGGTCGAGCCGGGTGCGCAGGTCCGCCCGTCGTCGCAGGGCGTTGCCGGTTTCGGTGAGGGGTCGAAGTCTGGCGAACTGCGCTCGCATTCGCCGCGCCCGTTGCAAAAGGTCCCGCCCGGGCAATCCAGCCGCGAGGCGCATTTGTTCGCCCCTGCCGGTGCACATCGGGTGCCCCCGGCCACGCATTTCTCGAACGGTCCGCAGGACCGCCCGCCGCCGCAATAGGTGCCCCCGGCCTGAATGCAGAACCCGTCAAAGCTGCAGCGTTGGCCGACCGAGCAGCATTTCAGACCGCACTGGAACTGGCCCGCGCGGCATTGTCCGCGATCATCGAGAAACGACTGGGCCAAGGCCGTGCCAGTCGGCAGGACGAACAGGGCAATCAACAGGAGTTTCAGCATTCCGACCATGACAGGGCCATGGTCGGTCGGGCAACGGGTCAAGGCAAGGCCAATTCGCTTTCCCTTCTCGCAAAGCTGGTTAGATTGATGAGCATGGAATCGGCCCTTGATCCTTTTACCGCGCGCGCCCTGCTGGAATGGCAGGTCGAACTGGGTGTGACCGACGCGATCGTCGACACCCCGATCGATCGCTATGCCCTGCCGGACACGACGCCCAAGGCGCGGAAACCTGCTGCGCCTCAGGCCGCGCCGCAGAAGCCGGTTGCGCTGGACCCGGTGGCCGAGGCGAAAAAGTCGGCTGCGGCCGCATCGTCTCTGGATCAACTGCGCGCGGCGATGGAGGCGTTCGCTCATTGCGACCTGAAGCGCGGCGCGCGGCACCTGGTCTTTGCCGACGGCACCGCCGGTGCGCCTGTCATGATCGTCGGCGAGGCTCCGGGTCGTGATGAGGATCGCGTGGGCAAGCCATTCGTCGGCCGCGCCGGGCAGTTGCTGGATCGGATGCTGGCCGCGATCGATATGGACCGCGCCCAAAACGTCTACATCACCAATGTCCTGCCCTGGCGCCCGCCGCAAAACAGGGACCCTCGGCCGGACGAGATTGCCATGATGCAGCCGTTTCTGGAGCGGCACGTGGCCCTGGCCAAGCCGAAGGTTCTGGTGGTGATGGGCAACATCAGCTGTCAGGCAGTACTGGGCAAACGCGGCATCACGCGGCTGCGCGGTCAGTGGGATCAGGCGCTGAACCTGCCGGTCCTGCCAATGCTGCACCCGGCCTATCTGTTGCGCCAACCCCATGCCAAGCGTCAGGCCTGGGCCGATCTGTTGGAACTGCGCGCGTTTCTGGAGGGCAATAGATGAAGATACTGGCCTTTTCCGACCTGCACTTGGCCCGCAACAGGGCGGCCGAACTGGTAGCGGCCAGCGCGGACACGGATCTGGTGATCGGGGCTGGAGATTACTGCAACGGGCGGCAAGGGCTGGATCAGGCGATGGAGATGCTGTCGGGCATTTCAGCGCCAATGGTGCTGGTGCCCGGCAATGCCGAAAGCGCCGAGGAACTGGCCCGGGCCGCGCCGGACGGCGTGCATGTGCTGCACGGGTCGGGCATGACGTTGGACGGCGTTGAACTGTTCGGGCTGGGCTATGGCGTGCCGGTCACGCCCTTCGGAGACTGGTCCTGCGATCTGACCGAGGCCGAGGCCGAAGAACTGCTGAACCGCTGCGACGGGGCCGATATCCTGATCACCCATTCGCCGCCTAAATCCTGCGGGGATGTCACATCGCAGGGACTGTCCGTCGGCTCGGTCGCGGTGCGCGATGCGATCGAACGGATTCAGCCCGAATTCAACTTTTGCGGGCATATCCACGACAGCTGGGGCGCACGCGGCAGGATCGGCCGCACGCAGGTGGCCAACCTAGGCCCCAAGGTCAACTGGTTCGAGGTCGAGACATGATTGAAGCCACCACGCTGCTGGCATTCGTTCCGGCGGCCCTGGCGCTGAACCTCACGCCCGGGGCCGACATGATGTTTTGTTTTGGGCAGGGCCTGCGTTCGGGCGCGCGCCCGGCGGTCGTGGCCAGCGCCGGGGTGTCGGCGGGTCTGATGGTGCATGTTCTGCTGGCCGGGCTGGGCCTGGGCGCAGCAGTTGCGGCGCTGCCATGGTTGTTCGACGTGATCCGCTGGATGGGCGTCGGGTATCTGCTGTATCTGGCCTGGGGCGCGATCCGCAACGGGGCGATCTTGGCCGAGACACCGGCCCGGCCCACGCGTTTCGCCTTTCGCGACGGGATGCTGGTGAACCTGACCAACCCCAAGGTGATCCTGTTCGTGCTGGCCTTCATCCCGCAATTTGTCTCGCCCGACAGCGGGTCGGTCCTGCTGCAGTTCCTGACGTTGGGCGCGATCATCGCCGTCGGCGGGCTGGTGGTAAACGGCTTGGTTGGGGCCTTTGCCGGCGGAGCCGGGCGGGTGCTGGTCTCCAGCCCGCGCGCCTCGCGCATTCTGGGCTGGGTCAGCGGCGGCGTTTTCGCGGCGCTCGCGGTGCGGCTGGCCGTCATGGAAAGGACCTGAACCCATGTCCCGCATCGACGAAACGATCGAGTTCATCCCTGTCCGCATCGCCGTTCTGACCGTGTCGGACACCCGGTCCATGGCCGAGGACCGGTCGGGCCAGACGCTGGTCGACCGGATCGAACGCGCCGGTCACATCCTGGCCGACCGCAAGATCATCCGGGACGAACGCGACCAGATCGCCGACCAGCTGCGCGCCTGGGTCGCCGACCCCCGGATCGACGTGGTCATCTCGACCGGCGGAACGGGGCTGACCGGGCGCGACGTAACGGTCGAGGCGCACCGCGATGTCTACGAAAAGGAAATCGAGGCCTTCGGAACCGTTTTCACCCTGATCTCGATGGAAAAGATCGGCACCTCGGCGGTGCAGTCGCGGGCCACGGGCGGCGTGGCGGGCGGGACCTATCTGTTCGCCTTGCCGGGCAGCCCCGGTGCCTGCAAGGATGCGTGGGACGGGATCCTCGAAAAACAGCTGGACTACCGCCACCGCCCCTGCAATTTCGTGGAAATCATGCCTAGATTGGACGAACACCTGCGACGGAAGTAGACTGGTCGTGCGTTTCAGGTGGGTTAACTGCCTTGTGGCTTGGCATTTTTTGCTGTCAGGCTACGTTCGTGTGCATGGCAGCCTGCTGCGACCGGAGTGAATTATCGATGCGATTTCTGCGGCAAAGCCTTGTCGGTATCTTTCTGGCGTCGCTGATGTTGGCGTTGCTGCTGGTGGCCGCGCAACTGATCACCGGTGCCGTGCAAGAGGTGATGACCCGCGATTCCGACCCGCCGCCCCCGCGCGAACGGGTATTCGCCGTCACCGTGCAAAAGGCCGAGGTGACGACGGCCACCCCGTATCTCGAGGCTTTCGGACAGGTCCAGAGCCGCCGCCGGCTGGAGTTGCGGGCTGCGCTTGGCGGGCGCGTGATCAGCCTGGCGGAGAATTTCGAAGAGGGCGGCGAAGTCCGCGCCGGAGAGGTTCTGGTGCAACTGGACCCCGCCGATGCGTTGGCCGTGCTTGAACGGGCGCGATCGGATCTGCTGGATGCGCAGTTCGAACAGCGCGACGCGGAACGCGCGCTGCTTTTGGCGCAGGACGAACTGCGCGCCGCGCAGGCGCAATCCGACCTGCGCGAACGGGCCTTGCAACGCCAGAAGGATCTGCTGGAGCGCGGGGTCGGGGCAACGGCCAGCGTCGAAGAGGCGGAACTGGCCGCCGCCTCCGCCCGCCAGACGGTTCTGTCGCGCCGGATCGCGCTGGCCCAGGCCGAGTCGCGGGTCGATCAGGCGACCACGCTGCTGGCGCGCGCCCAGATCGCCTTGGACTCGGCCGAACGCGATGTCGATGACATGACGATCCGGGCCGGGTTCGACGGCACGCTTTCGGGTGTGTCGCTGGTCGAGGGCGGGCTGGTGACCGCGAACGAAAAGCTGGCCGAACTGGTGGATCCGCAGGCGCTCGAGGTCGCGTTCCGGGTGTCCACCGCGCAATATGTGCGCCTGCTGGACGAGCGGGGCGCGCTGATCACGGCGCCGGTCACGGTCTCGCTCGAGGTGACGGGGACCGATCTGGTCGCCACCGGACGCATCAGCCGTGACAGCGGTTCGGCTGGCGAAGGCCAGACCGGGCGTCTGATCTTTGCGCGGCTGGATCAGACGACGGGGTTCAAGCCGGGCGATTTCGTCACCGTCTCGGTGCAGGAACAGCCGTTGGAAAACGTGGTGCGCCTGCCGGCCTCGGCGCTGGATGCGCAGGGCACGGTGCTTGTGCTCGAGGGCGAGGACCGCCTTGCGGTTCTACCCGTCGAGCTGGTGCGCCGACAGGGTGACGCGGTTCTGTTGCGCGGGGCGGGCCTTGCCGGGCGCGAAGTGGTGGTGGCGCGCACGCCGCTGCTAGGCGCCGGTGTCCGGGTGCGCCCCGTCCGCATCGAGGACAGCGCGGCCGCCGACCCCGACATGGTCGAGCTGAGCGATGAACAGCGCGCGCGGCTGGTGGCCCAAGTCGAGGCCAGTGAGCGTATGCCGCAAGAGGTCAAGACCCGGGTGCTGAACCAGTTGGCCGCCTCGAAGGTGCCTGCGTCACTGGTGCAGCGCCTGGAAACCCGGACGGGGGGCTAGCGCGATGATGCGCGGGATCCCGGATGCGGCCGGCGGCCTGCTGAGCTATTTCACCCGGCACCGGACCGTGGCCAACCTTTTGCTGGTGGTGATGCTGGTCCTGGGGGCGGCCGCGGCCCCGAACATGCGGGCGCAGTTCTTTCCCGATGTCGTGATGCAATGGGTGGAAATCGACGTCGAATGGGACGGCGCCGGTCCCGAGGACATGGACAGTGGCATCGTCCAGATCCTCGAACCCGCGCTGAAGGGGATCGATGGCGTCGCCACCACCGAAGCGACTTCGCGGGAGGGAACCGCGAACATCGCCCTGGAATTCGAACCGAACTGGGACATGGCCCGCGCGATCGAAGACGTGCGCACCGCCATCGACAGCGTCACCAACCTGCCCGAGGACGCCGAAGAGCCCTCGATCCGGCGGTCAGCGTGGAGCGATCGGGTGACGGATGTGGTCATCACCGGCCCCGTTGAGGCCGAGCAGCTGGCCCGGCTAACGGACGAGTTGATCAACCGCCTGTTCGCGGCCGGCGTGACCCGTACCACGATCCGGGGGCTGGCCGCACCCCGCATCGTGGTCGAGGTTCCCACCGCGCAGTTGATCGCCCGCGACATCACGATGTCCGAGATCGCCGCCGCCATTGCCGCCGAAGTCACCGTCAACCCTGCGGGCGATGTGTCTGGGGCCAATGCCCGGATCCGTACCGGGATCGAAAAGCGTAGCCCCGAACAGATCGAGGGCATCGTGCTGCGCAACTATCCCGATGGGTCCAAGCTGGTGGTGCGCGACGTCGCGCGGATCCGGCTCGAGGGCGTGACCCGTAACCGCAGCTATTTCGTGGGCGAGAACCCGGCCATGTCGATCCGCGTGGACCGATCGAACCTAGGCGACGCGATCGGCATTCAGCACACGGTCGAAGACGTGGTGGCCGAGATGCAGGCCACCCTGCCCGAAGGCATCACGATCGACCTGATCCGCACCCGCGCGCAGGCCATCACCGACCGGCTGGACATCCTGATCGACAACGGCCTGATGGGGCTGGGCTTGGTGGTGGGCCTGCTGTTTCTGTTCCTGAACGCCCGCATTGCCTTCTGGGTGGCCGCAGGCATTCCGGTGGCCATGTCGGCCGCCATCGCCTTGATGTATATCGGCGGGCTGTCGATCAACATGGTCTCGTTGTTCGGGTTGATCATCACGCTGGGCATCGTGGTCGATGACGCGATCGTAGTGGGCGAACATGCCGATTTCCGCGCCCGCCGCCTGGGCGAGCCACCGGTGGTTGCCGCTGAACGCGCGGCCCGGCACATGGCGATGCCAGTCCTTGCCGCCACCGTCACGACGGTGATCGCCTTTTTCGGCCTGACCGTTATCGGCGGCCGGTTCGGCGAGCTGATCCGCGACATTCCCTTTACCGTGATCGCGGTGCTGGCCGCCTCGCTGGTCGAATGCTTTTTGATCCTGCCCAACCACATGTCCCACGCCATTGCGCATTCGGCGAAGGAACACTGGTACGACTGGCCCAACCGGGTGGTGAACCGGGGCTTTCGCTGGGTGCGCGACCATCTGTTCCGCCCGCTGGTCGCCTGGGCCATCTGGGCGCGTTATGTGGTGGTGGCGCTGATGGTCGCCATCTTGGCCAGCCAGATCGCGCTGTTCATCCGGGGCGACGTGACCTGGCGGTTCTTCAACGCCCCCGAGCGCGGCTCGGTCACCGGCAATTTCATCATGGCCGAGGGCGCCACCCGCGCGGATACCTTGGAAATGATGCACATGCTGCAGCGCGCGACCGAGGAACTGGGCCGGATCTACGAAGAACGCCATGGCCGCAACCCCATCGATTATGTCCTGGCCGAGGTCGGCGGCAGCGCCGGCTATGGCCTGTCGGCCGCGCAGGGCAAGGACAGCGATCTGCTGGGTGGCATCTCGATCGAATTGATCGACGCCGACCTGCGCCCCTATTCCAGTTTCGAATTCGTGGGCGAGCTGCAGGAATTCGCGCCGCGCCACCCAAAGGTCGAGTTGCTCAGCTTCCGGGGCTGGCGTTCGGGTCCAGGGGGCGATGCGATCGACGTACAGTTCTATGGCGCCGACGTGAGCACGTTGAAGGCTGCGTCCGAGGCGCTGCAAGCCGAGCTGTCGAAATACCCCGAGGTTTCGGCGCTTGAAGACAACCTGGCCTATGACAAGGAAGAGTTCGTTCTGGACCTGACGGCCCAGGGCGAGGCGCTGGGCTTTCGCATCGAGACACTGGGCCGGGTGCTGCGCAACCGCCTGAACGGGATCGAGGCCGCGACCTTCCCTGACGGACCCCGCAGTGCCGAGATCCGGGTCGAGCTGCCAGAAGGCGAACTGACGGCCGATTTTCTGGAACGCACCCTGATGCGTTCGCCCGAGGGTGTCTATGTGCCGTTGGCCGACATCGTTTCGGTTCAGCGCAAGTCGGGGTTCTCGACGGTACGCCGGGAGAACGGGCTTCGGGTGGTGACGGTCAAGGGCGACATCTCCGAGGATGACCCGGCCCGCGCTGCGGAAATCGCCCGCGCCATGCAAGACGAGATTCTACCAAAGATCGCCGCCGACAAACAGGTCGACTGGCGCATGGCCGGCCTGAGCGAACAGGAAAACGAATTCCTGGCCGAGGCCCGAACCGGGCTGATCCTGTGCCTGACCGGGATCTACCTTGTGCTAGCCTGGGTCTTCGCCAGCTGGACCCGACCGCTGGTGGTGATGTCGATCATCCCCTTCGGCCTGGTGGGCACGATCTGGGGTCACTACATCTGGGATGTTCCGCTCAGCATGTTCACTGTGGTGGGGTTGCTGGGCATGACCGGGATCATCATCAACGACTCGATCGTGCTGGTCACGACCATCGACCAGTACCGGCAGGAGCGCGGGCTGGTGCCGTCGATCATCGAAGGCACTGCCGACCGTCTGCGGCCCGTGATGCTGACCACGCTGACTACGGTTCTGGGGCTGACCCCACTTCTGTACGAAGGGTCGCAACAGGCTCAGTTCCTCAAGCCGACGGTGATCACGCTGGTCTATGGGCTGGCGTTCGGCATGGTTCTGGTTCTGTTGCTGGTGCCGGCGCTGCTGGCCATACTGAATGACGTTGCCCGCCCCATGACCGCGATGCGCAGGGCGCTGCGCGCGCCGGACCGGGTGGTGCGCGCCTCGGCCATGGGTACCGGTGCCGCGATGCTGATGTGGATGATGGTCACGATGGTCTGGCCGTTGGTTGCGGGCGCCCCGGCCGGGGTTGTCGCGGGCTTTTACGGCGGGCCTGACGGGCCTGCGATCCTGCGCATGGGGCTGGGTGCCTTTGCGGCAGGAGCCGTGGTCATTCTGGTCGTCGGGATGCTGGTGTCGAGCCTGCTCTATGCGCGGTTCTCGGCCCGGGCGAGGGCCTGAATCAGCAGTTCCGGCACGCGCGCGCTCATCGGCAGGGCGCCGCTCAGGATACGTTCGGTGGGAAACCAGGCCGCGTCGAGCGCGTCGTCGCCGGCCTTGGGTGTGCCCGACTCGAACCGGCAGGCCACCCCCACCAGCAGGTAGTGCGCGCGGACTTGCCCGGTCTCGTCTCGGTGCAACAGGTCCAGGTTGCCCAGATAGTGCTGCGGGCTGGCGGTCACGCCGGTTTCCTCTAGCAACTCGCGGGCTGCGGCCTGCAGGACGGTCTCGCCCCACTCCACATGCCCACCGGGAAATCCCCAAAGCCCCGCATCTGGGGTCTTGCTGCGCTGTACCAGCAGCACCTGCCCGTCCTGCACCACCACGGCCAGGGCGCCGATTCGGGGGGACCGGCTCATAGGGTCAACCGGCGCTGCAGCCGCGGATGTCGACTGCGTGGCGCGCGCCCAGAACCGTGATCCGCAGGTTGGACCGGTCCAGAGCAAAGGGCCCGCCGTCGGCGCTGACCACCTCGGCCGAGGCAATCAGGGTGCCGCCCTGCCGGGTGGTTTCGGCCGGTGATACCCACAGCGCGGGGTTGCTCGGTTCGATCACCGCCACTTCGGCACCGCCGGCCGGCGGCATCGAGATCCTGACCTGCACCGACAGGCCATCCGCCGTGGGTTTCAGGTGGCAGGTGGCGGACGATACGCCGGCTTCGCGCGCGGAATAGGGCCTCTGCGCCAATGCCGCTGCAATGGCGGGATTGCGAGGCGCGCCCGCGTCCAGCGCGTGGTCAAAGCCCAGCGTGGCCGGAATGCACACGTCCTTGCAGACGCCCAGATCGACCTCGCCCCTCAGCCGAACCGGCTGGCCAGCGGTCTTGGGCGTGATCTTGATCGGCAGCACGACCTGCCTGGCGTAGCCGATCGATTTCAGGCCGTTCTGGTCGAATACCTCGGGTGCGGGCCAGATGACGGACACCGCGCCGACATTGTCGGACCGGCCCCAGTCGAACTGAGGGGGAATGCCGGAATCGCCGGGCGCGCGCCAATAGGTCTTCCAGCCATCCTCGAGCCGCAGGCGCAGAGCGCCCAGATAGGTGCCGTCCTGCGACAGCCCTCCATCCAGGATGTCGAGTTGCACGATGTCGTCCACGCCCTGCGCCCGGACCGGCGCGGCCAGAAAAAGGCAGGTCGACAGGATCGTGGCAAGGGATTTGAACATGCTGGTCATGGTTCATACATGCGTGTTGTGGCCCGGTTTGCCAAGTCACGTTCCGGTCACCTGCGGCAAAGCTGCGAAATCTGGCGTGATCCCTTGCCAATCCGGGGCACGCGGGGCCATTGTGGGGGAATACGAAGAAAGAGTCTTCAACCGATGGATCTGACCGGAAAACTGTTGATCGCGATGCCCGGAATGGGCGATCCCCGCTTTGACCACTCGGTGGTCTACATCTGCAGCCATGGCGAGGATGGCGCGATGGGTCTGATCGTGAACAAGCCGTCGGACCTGCGGGTCAAGACGTTGCTGGGCCAGTTGAACATCCCCTGTCAGATCCCGATCGTGGGCGAGCGCCTCGTGCATTTCGGCGGCCCGGTCGAGCTGTCGCGCGGGTTCGTTCTGCACAGTTCCGACTATGACGCGAACCTGCATTCGCTGCATGTGGCCGGCGATTTCAGCATGACCGCCACGCTGGACGTGCTCGAGGATATCGCCGCGGGCAAGGGGCCGCTGAACGCGATGCTGATGTTGGGCTATTCCGGCTGGGGGCCGGGGCAGCTGGAAGAAGAGATCGGCCTGAATGGCTGGCTGACTGCCGAGGCGACCTCGAAACTGGTCTTTGATCTGCCCGACGATGACAAGTGGGAGGCCGCACTGGCTACGCTGGGGGTCGATCCGCTGACTCTGTCGGCCAGCGCCGGGCGGGCCTGATCAGGAATTGCGCGGGGCGGCGGCGCGGCGCAGGCGGTCGTTGATTGCGGCGCCCAAGCCGTGGCCGGGGATCGGGCTGACCGCGATCGGACGCCCGGATTTGTCCAGTTTGTGCAGATAGGCGAACAGGTTCGCGGCAGCCTCGAGCAGGTCGCCCCGTTCCGACAGGTTCAGATCGCAGGCCACCGGCCCGAAGCCCAGCAGCACCTCGTCCCCTCGGCGCTGTTCGGCGTTCAGTCGAACAGCGGCGTCCGGGGCGTAGTGCGACTGCAACTGGCCCGGTGCGGTCAGCAGGTCACCGGGCTTGTGATGGCTCAGCTTCGTGCCCAGAACGGCTTCGATCTGCTCGGCGGCGACACCGCCCGGGCGCAGCAGGGCCGGTGCGCCAGCCAGCCCGACGATGGTCGATTCCAGGCCTACGGCACAGGGGCCATCATCCAGGATCGCGGCAATGCGCCCGTCCAGACCTTCGCGTACATGGGCCGCGGTGGTGGGGCTGATCCGCCCCGATGGGTTGGCCGACGGCGCAGCCACGGGTCCGTCGACCGCGCGCAGCAGCGCCTGTGCGGTGGGGTGGGCCGGCACCCGAACGGCCAGCGTGTCCAGCCCCGCCGTCACCAGCGACGACACCCCGTGCCCCGCCCGCAGCGGCAGCACCAGCGTCAGTGGGCCGGGCCAGAAGGCATCCGCAAGCTGCTGGGCCTGATCCGACCACTCCACGTGGCGCTGCGCCGCCTCGACTGAGGCGACATGGGCGATCAGCGGGTTGAAGCTGGGCCGGCCCTTGGCGGCATAGATCGCCGCGACCGCGTTGCCGTTGCGGGCATCGGCGCCCAGCCCATAGACCGTCTCGGTCGGAAAGGCGACCAGCCGGCCCTGGCGCAGCAACTCGGCAGCGTCGGCGATTCCGGCGGCATCGGCGGTCAGACTCTGCGTGTTCTGGAAGCTCATGGCTGGTGACGCGGCGTTTTGGTTGCTTGCAACAGGCGGACGGATAGGTAATCGAACAAGCTTGGATGAATACCGACGCGGGCCGTGGAAGCCAAGCCCGACAATGCGACCAACACAGGATTTCCGGGGGAAACCATGCCATATCGCGCGCCTATTTCCGATTACGAGTTTCTTTTGGGCCACGTCGTGGGCTTCAAGGACGTCGCCGCGACCGAGAAATTCGCCGAGGCCACCCCGGACGTGGTCAGCGCCATCCTGACCGAGGCCGGCAAGATGTGCGAAGAGGTGATGGCCCCGCTGCAGCGCCCCGGCGATCTGCACCCCGCGCGGCTGGAAAACGGGGTTCTGCGGACCTCGCCGGGCTATGCCGATGGCTGGAAAGCCATCGCCGAGGGTGGTTGGATCGGCATGAGCGGTGATCCGGAATACGGCGGCATGGGCCTGCCCATGACCGTGACCACCGCGGTGAACGAGATGATGAGCGCCGCCTGCCTGTCGCTGCAACTGGCCCCGCTGATGAGTCAGGGTCAGATCGAGGCGCTGGAACACCACGCCAGCGAGGAACTCAAGGCGCTGTACCTGCCCAAGCTGATGTCGGGCGAATGGTCGGGTACGATGAACCTGACCGAACCGCAGGCCGGGTCGGATGTGGGCGCGCTGACCTCCAGGGCCGAACCCAACGGCGATGGCACCTATTCGGTGACCGGGCAGAAGATCTACATCTCGTGGGGCGACAATGACTTCTGCGAGAATGTCTGCCACTTGGTTCTGGCCCGTCTGCCCGATGGCGCGCCGGGGACCAAGGGGATTTCCCTGTTCCTGGTGCCCAAGTACATCCCCGATGAAAACGGCAATCCGGGCGTGGCCAATGACCTGAAGGTGGTGTCGCTGGAACACAAGATGGGCCTGCATGGCTCGCCCACCTGCGTGATGCAGTATGACGGCGCCAAGGGCTGGCTGGTGGGCCAGGAACACAAGGGCATGGCCGCCATGTTCACGATGATGAACAACGCGCGCCTCGGCGTCGGCGGTCAGGGCGTGGGCGCGGCCGAGGGCGCCTATCAGCACGCGCTGGCCTATGCTCTGGAACGCAAGCAGGGCAAGACGCCTTCGGGCACGATCATCGATCATGCCGATGTGCGCCGGATGCTGATGGACATGCGGGCCGACCTGTTCGCCGCCCGTGCGATCATGCTGGCCAATGCCGCGGCCATCGACATGGCCAAGGCCACCGGCAACGCCGACTGGGCCGCGCGGGCGGCCCTGCTGACCCCGATCTGCAAGGCGTTCGGCACCCAGACCGGCATGCGCGTGGCAGAAACCGGCGTTCAGGTGCATGGCGGCATGGGATATATCGAGGAAACCGGCGCCGCGCAGTACTACCGCGATGTCCGCGTGACCGCGATCTACGAGGGTACCAACGGCATTCAGGCCATGGACCTTGTTGGCCGCAAGATGATGGACGGGGGCGAAGCCGCCGCCCGCCTGTTGGACGAGATCGAAGATCACGCCGAGCGCGCCCGCGCCACCGTGCCCGAGCTGGCCGGCCCGGTATGGGAGGCGACCGAATCCCTACGCGAGGCGACCGAGTGGCTGGTGGCGCAAGAGGACATGAACAACCGCTTTGCCGGGGCCGTGGCCTATCTGAACGCCTTTGCTCGCGTGCTGGGCGCGCATTTCCACCTGATCGCCGCTTTGGCCGATCCGGATGGTCCGCGCGCCAAGCTGGCGCGGTACTACATCACCGCGCGCCTGCCGGAATACGCTGGCCTGCTGGATCAGGTGCAGATCGGAGCCAATGACCTGTTCGCGCTCAGCTCTGACGAACTGGCCGCGTGATGGACGGCGCGCGGCCTCCGGCGTTTCGCCATCCCTGGCCCGAGCCGCCCGCGCCCGGACAGGCCACCGAAATCGCCGAGGGCGTGCTGTGGATGCGCCTGCCGCTGCCGATGGCGCTGGACCACGTTAACGTCTACGCTCTGGATGACGGCGATGGCTGGACGGTGATCGACACCGGGATTTCATCGAAAAAGACGCGCGGCCTGTGGTCCGACCTTATGGCCGGGCCGCTTGCGGGCAAGCCGGTGATCCGGGTGGTGGTTACGCATCACCACCCTGACCACGTCGGAAATGCCGGATGGTTCCAGTCGGAGCATGGCGCCGATCTGGTTTCGAGCCGTACCGCATGGCTGTTCGCGCGAATGCTGACGCTGGACGTGCAGGAGAACTGGCCGGAAGAGACGCTGGAGTTCTACCGCAGCGCCGGCATGGCCCCCGAGATCCTGGCCAAGCGCATGTCCGAGCGGCCTTTCAATTTTGCCGACACGGTTTATCCGATGCCTCTGGGCTTTCTCCGCATCAAGCAGGGCGACGTGATCCGCATGGGCGGGCGTGATTGGGACGTGCATATGGGCAATGGCCATGCCCCCGAACACGCCACGTTCTGGAGCCGCGACGACAATCTGGTGATCTCGGGCGACCAGATCCTCAGCTCGATTAGCCCGAACCTGGGCGTCTATGCCACCGAACCGATGGCCGACCCGGTGGCTGACTGGCTGGAAGCCTGCGAGCGCCTGCAACAGTTGGCGCGGCCCGATCAGTTGGTGTTGCCGGGGCACAAGCTGCCCTTTGTCGGCCTGCCGATCCGCATGAAACAACTAATCGAGAACCATCACAGCGCTCTTGCACGCCTGCTGGACGATCTGAACGCGCCCAAGGCGGCGTCGGACTGTTTTGTGCCCCTGTTCAAACGTTCCATCCGTGAAGGTGAATACGGTCTTGCTCTGGTCGAGGCGGTTGCGCATCTGAACCATCTTTATCACACTGGAGCCGTGACCCGGGCGCGCCGTGAGGACGGCGCATGGGTGTATCAGCGCAATGGTTGAGACGATGCAGGACAAGATCGAAACCTCGGCCGAGGCCGCCGAAGCGGCGGCTCTACCCCGGTTTTATGAGGTGCATGCCGACCCGGACAGCACGTCGGGCACCAAGGATCTGCCCGAACCCCTGCGCCAGCCGGTCGACAGCAAAAGCCCCGCCCAGTGGGCGTATGAGCGGCTGATCCTGTACATCCAGAATTTCGAAGAAACGCTGGATGCCGATCACGAGGTCGCCATGGGCTTTACCGGCGGTGACGCCGGTGTGATGCGGATCGAGGGGATGGGATATTTCGACCCCGACGTGATCACTTTCTACGGCTCGGACGGTTCGGGCGCACGCACCCAGCTGGTGCAGCATGTCAGCCAGCTGAACGTCATGCTGCGCGCCCTGCCCAAAACGGTCGAGGACAAGCCCGCCACCCGCATCGGCTTCCGCCTGGCGGCCAAGCTAGAGGAAGGCTGAGCGTCACGCTTGCAATTCGCATCTGCGCGGCCTTGAATGAATTCAGCATTCGAAGGGGGCCGGCGTGTCACATTTCTCAACCGTAACAGAAGCCTATCGCGGGGCGTGGGCCCGGCGCCGGACCTTTGTCCCCATCTATCTGGCGGTGCGGCTGCTGCTGATCGCGCTGATCGCACCCGGTGTCGCTTTCACCGTGAACCTGGCGGTGATGATGTCCGATCAAACAGCGCTGACCGATCAGGACATCGCGATGTTCATCCTGTCGCCGGTTGGTTTCGTGGCGGCGGTGGTCATTCTGGGCCTGTTCCTGCTGGCCGAGGTGTTCGTCTTTTCGGTCATGGCCGGATCGCTCAGGATCGGCGACAGTGACCCATGGCGGGCGGGCGGGTCGGCCTTGCGGCTGATCCTGTCGCGCCTGCCGTCGCTGTTTTCCTTCGCGGTGCGCTTCATTCTGCGCGTTCTTGTCCTGGCGGTGCCCTTCGTGGCGGTCGCGGGCCTGATCGCGTGGTGGACGCTGACCGAATACGACATCAACTATTACTTGACCTTCCACCCGCCCGCTTTCCGGGTAGCCGTCGCGCTGATCGGACTCGTGGTGCTGGCGTTGGCTTGGGTGCTGATCCGCCGCCTGTCGGCGTGGGCGCTGGCCCTGCATCTGGTGTTGTTCGAGGGCGTTGCCCCTTCAGGGGCCTTTGCCGAAAGCGCCCGGCGAATGGAGGGCAAGCGCGGCCGGTTGAAGATCGACCTGGCGCTGTGGCTGGTCGTACGTTTGGCGATCGCCGCGCTGATTGCCGCCGTGGCCAGCCTGTTGTTCCACCTTGTACCTCTCGAACAGGGCACGAACCTGCGGTTTGCCCTGACGCTCAGCCTGCTGGTGGCCGGGCTGTGGTCTCTGGCCGGATTGGTGCTGGCGGCGGTGGCGCTGGGCGCGCTGGCGGTTCTGCTGGATGCGTTTTTTGAACCGCGGGCGGCAGAGCTTCCTCATCCCGAAGCCGGAAACCTGCGTGCCCCGGTTTTGGTGACCGTCACCGCCGCCGTCGCCGCCCTGCTGGCCGGTATCTGGTTCAGCCAGGACGTGCTGGACCGGGTATCGGCGCCCGATCATGCCGACGTGATCGGCCACCGGGGCGCGGCGGCGCTGCGGCCGGAAAACACGATGGCCTCGGTCCTGAAGGCTATCGAAGACGGGGCCGACTGGGTCGAGATCGACGTACAGGAAAGCGCCGACGGCGAGGTGATCGTGGCCCATGACAGCGACTTCATGAAGCTGGGCGGGGTCAATCTGAAGGTCTGGGATGCTACGATAGAGGATGTGGCGCAGATCGACATCGGCAGTTGGTTCGGGCCTGAATATGCCGATCAGCGCACTCCGACCCTGCGCGAGGTTCTTCAAGCTGCGAATGGTAAATCCAAGGTCATCATCGAACTGAAATACTATGGCCATGACGTGGACCTGGAAAACCGCGTGGCCGCCATCGTCGAAGAATTTGGGATGGAGCAGGACATCGCCACCATGTCGCTCAAATACCCGGCGGTGCAGAAGATGAAGGCGCTGCGCCCGGACTGGCGCGCCGGCGTTCTGGCCGCCACGGCGGTGGGCGATCTGACCGGGCTGGAGGGCGATTTCGTCGCGGTGAATGCCGGGATGGTCACGCCCGGGCTGATCCGCTCGGTCCATGATGCAGGCAAGGATATCTATGTTTGGACGGTGAATGACCCGCTGCAGATGTCGTCGATGGCCTCGATGGGAGTCGATGGTCTGATCACCGACCGCCCTGCCATGGCGCGTGAGGTGCTGCGTGTCCGCGCCGAAATGGAACCTGGCGAGCGGCTGCTGCTGTGGTTGGCCACGACCTTTGGCCTGTCGGTCGATACCGAGGCGATGCGCGATGAAAGCCCGTAAGCTGTGGCCGCTTCTGGCCTGCCTAGCTCTGCCCGTTGCCGCGCAAGACGTGATCCGCAGTGTGGAACTGCCGGCGCACCGGGCCTTGATCTCTCAATCGGTGGGTCATTCGCTGACGCCGTTCGAAAGCGACGGCTGTTCGGGCGGTATGTCGGCCAGCTGGCGATTGGTCGCGGACACTTTTCCCAGCTTCGCCGCGGTCTACGAGGCACACCCGCCGTGGGAATCCTGCTGCGTGACACATGACCGTGCCTATCACGATGCGGGCGGGGCGGTGACGCCCGAGGCCAGCTATGACGCGCGCCTCGCCGCCGACCGGGCCTTGCGCCAATGCGTCAAGGATTTCGGGGCCGCTCAGGCCCAAGACTATGCCGCCCGCTATGACATGACGCCCCAACAGGTGATTTCGGCCATGTCGATCACGGCCGAGGCGATGTATATGGCGGTGCGTTTCGGCGGCGGGCCCTGCACCGGACTGCCGTGGCGCTGGGGGTTTGGCTACCCGGACTGTTCGATATTTGCCGGAGAACCGCCGGGGCAGGATCAAGATGGTCTAACTGCGCGCGATTGACGTCGTGACACGGCCGAAAATATCATTTATCCAATCGGGCAAACACGCGAATTGGGATTCTTGGACACATGGCTGACTACAAGCACGGCGAGATGGACATCACCGAACAGAGCAAAACTTTCAACGGTTTCGTCAAGTTCACCACCTGGTCGGTGGCGGTGATCTTCTTCGTTCTTCTGTTCCTCGCGATCTTCGCGGCCTGATCCAGAAAAGATCGGCATGTTGCGGATTCTGATCGCCTCCCTGCTGGCGGTTGCGGTGGCGGGCTGTACTGGCTCGCAACGCCCTCAGGCCGATCCGGCCGAGATCGTGGCGCGGTCGTACCGCGATCCGGGTCCGCCGACCTTGACCCTGTACACGATGATCAACACGCGCACGGGGGCCGGAGCGCACACGTCGCTGATGATCAGCGCCAGCGAGCGGGTGATCTTCGACCCGGCCGGGTCATTCCGTGCCGATGTGGTGCCGATCAAGGATGACGTTCTTTATGGCATCACCCCCGCGGTCGAGCGCGCCTATCGCAGTTCGCACGCGCGTGAGACGCATTATGCGCGCATCCAGACCATCCAGGTGACGCCCCAGCAGGCCGAGATCGCCTATCAAGTGGCCAAACAGTTGGGTCCGGTTCCGGGGGCCTACTGCGCCCACTCGGCCGCGCGGCTGCTGCAGCAGGTGCCGGGGTTCGAACAGATCAAGACCACTTTCTATCCGGTCAAGCTGTCCGATCAGTTCGGACAGATTCCCGGGGTCGTCACGACGGAATACCGGGAAAATGACAGCGCCGATCTGCAGGCCGGGTTGGCCGCGAACAATGCGCTGCTCAACCAGCTTGAGACGGCCTCAGCCCAGTAGGTAGAGCATCCCGTACAGCGTGCCGGCCCCGGCAAAGATCGCGGCCAACACGTTTCGGGTGATCAGGCCCACGCTCAGCGCGACCACCGCGGCCGACATTCGGGGCAGGTCGGGCTGGCCACCCGTTGCGGTCGGCCAGACCACCAGCGGCGCAATCAGCGCCGGCAGAATTGCCGCCGCGGTATAGCGCAGATGCCGCAGCAGCCAAGGCGGCATCGGCCGGTCTCCGATCAGGCCGATGAAGACGAAACGCAAGCCGTAGCTGCCGATTGCCAGCCCGAGGATGATGGTCCAGATGGTGATCGGATCGGGCGCGCTCATGGCAGGGCCTTTCTACGTTCCAGCATCACCTCGGCCTGCGCCCCGGCCACCATGCCCGCGCACCCTGCGATCAGCAGGCCCAGATTGTACGGCACCCCTGCGCACAGTAGCGACACGATGATGGCCACCAGCGCGGCGACCACATGAGCCGGGGTGCGCATCATCGGGCCGATCATCGCCAGAAAGGTGATCGGCAGAGCGAAATCCAACGCCCAGCTTTCGGGAATTCGCGTGCCCAGAACCGCGCCCAGATAGGTGGCCAGTATCCAAAGCGGCGTGATCGGCGTGACCGAGCCGACGAAATACGCCATGCGCTGGGCGACGGTCATGCCGGGTTCCTTCTCGAACTGCACGATCGAGCAGGCATAGGACTGGTCCACCGTCAGATAGGCGGCGAAGGCGCGTTGCCACAGCGGCGCCGCACCCAGATAGGGCGTCAGCGAGGCCGAGTACATCGCCATCCGCAGATTCACCGCCAGGGCCGAGATCAGGATGATCGCGGTGGGTGTTCCGTCCTGCAGCAGTTGCAGGGCGGCGAATTGCGCGGCGCCGGCGAACACGGTCGAGGTAAAGGCCATGGTCTGCACGATGTTCAGCCCGGCCTCGGTCGCGAAGACGCCGAACAGAGTGCCGAAGGGCACCGCCACGAAGACGAACGGGGTCCCGTCGCGAAAACCCTGCCAATAGTATGACTTGGATGTGGAGGTTGCCATGGCTAGATCCTATGGTGGTCTGCGCAGCAGTAGCGGGTCAGAGAGAGGGTTGCAATTGGCCACTGAAGTCGATCTGTCGGAATACATCATCGCCCCCGATCCGGGCGCGGCGCGGTTGACCCGCGCGGTCGAGGGGGTGGACCAGAATGGCGAGGTCAGCCGCATCTCGGTTGTCGAAGAGCGCCCGCTGACGATCTTCCTCAATTCGCAAGAGATCGTGACCGCAATGACCATCGGCGATTACCCCGAATATCTGGCTCTTGGATTTTTGCGCAACCAGGGCATGTTGCGCCCCGATGACGAGATCACGCGCGTCGATTACGATGACGATCTGGAAACCGTGGTGGTGCGCACCGCCCGCGAAACCTCGTACGAGGACAAGCTGAAGAAAAAGACCCGCACCAGCGGCTGCGCGGTGGGCACGGTGTTCGGCGACATGATGGAGGGGCTGGAAGGCGTGCGCCTGCCGCAGGTTCAGGTGCGCACCTCGTGGCTGTATGATCTGGCGGCCAAGATCAACCGCACGCCATCGCTGTACCTGCAGGCCGGGGCGATCCACGGCACGGTTCTGTGTCGCGAGAGTCGCCCGCTGGTCTATATGGAGGACGTGGGCCGCCACAACGCGGTGGACAAGATCGCCGGCTGGATGCTGTCCGAAGGCGAGGCGGCCGGCGACAAGATCCTGTACACCACCGGGCGGCTGACCTCGGAGATGGTGATCAAGACGGCGATGATGGGCATCCCGGTTCTGGCCTCGCGATCGGGCTTTACGGCCTGGGGCGTCGAAATCGCGCGCGAGGTCGGCCTGACCCTGATCGGCCGGATGCGCGGCCAGCGCTTTGTGTGCCTGTCGGGCGAGGACCGGCTGCTGCGCGACGCGGACCCGGCCAGCGTGCCGGTCGAGGACCCGAAGCACCGAAGGAAAAGTGCCAATGGGAGTTGAAGCATCACGCCCCCTCGGCGTCATACTGGCGGGGGGTCTGGCCACGCGGATGGGCGGCGGCGACAAGGGGTTGTTGCAACTGGGTGGGCAAAGCTTGTTGGCGCATGTGACCGACCGGCTGGTGCCGCAGGTGGCCGGGCTGGCGCTGAACGCCAATGGCGATCCGGCACGCTTTGCTGATCTTGGCCTGCCGGTCCTGCCGGACAGCATCGCGGGTTACGCTGGTCCCTTGGCGGGTGTGCTGGCCGGGTTGGATTGGGCGGCGGGGCAGGGCGCTGATTGTATCGTCACCGCTGCCGCCGACACGCCGTTCTTCCCGCGCGATCTGGTCGACCGGCTAGTGCTGGCGGCGCAGGGGCAGGCTCATCCGCTGGTTCTGGCCACCACGCCGCGCACCGGTGACGAGGCGCTGAAATCCGGCGGTGGCCGCCGGGTCAACCGGCACCCGACCTTTGGCCTGTGGCCCGTGGCTCTGCGCGACGACCTGCGCGCGGCCCTGACGGACGGGTTGCGCAAGGTGGTTCTGTGGACCGACCGCCATGACGGGCGCGAGGCGCTGTTTTCGGCCGATCCTTTCGATCCGTTCTTCAACGTCAACACGCCACAAGATCTGATCCGGGCGCAGCAACTGTTGGAGCGGGCATGAAGGTCTATGGCGTTACCGGCTGGAAGAATGCGGGCAAGACCGGATTGATGGAGCGGCTAGTGGCTGAGATCACCGGACGCGGGTTCAGTGTCTCGACCGTCAAACACGCTCACCACGCGGTTGACGTGGACCAGCCGGGCACCGACAGCCACCGTCACCGAACCGCCGGGGCGTCCGAGGTCCTGCTGGCATCCAGCCGCCGCATCGCCTTGATGCAAGAGCTGCGCGGCGCGCCCGAGCCGCCGTTGGACGACCTTCTGGCGCGTCTGTCCCCGGTCGATCTGGTGTTGGTCGAGGGTTACAAGCGCGCGCGCCACCCCAAGGTCGAGGCCTTTCGCGCCCAGCCCAGAAACCCGCTGATCGCCGCCGACGATCCGACGATCCGCGCGGTGGCCAGCGACACGCCGCTGGATCTGGACCGTCCGGTCTTCGATCTGAACGACACGCCGGCCATTGCCGATTTCATCCTGACCGAGGTCGGCTTGGGGCCGCGGCCCAGCCCCTGACCATGCCCGAGGACCGGATCATGCCGAAGATTGCGCCTCCACCGCTGAAAAACGACTGTTTCGCCCTGCCGCCGGGGGTCGAATGGACCCCGGTCGATGACGCGCTGGCCCTGTTGCGCGACCGGTTGCACCCGGTGGCCAGTGTCGAGACCCTGCCCGTTGGTCAAGCCTGCGGGCGCGTTCTAGCGCAGGACGTGATCGCACAACGGTCGAATCCGCCGCTGCCCAACACGGCGGTGGACGGGTACGGCTTTGCCGGTGGTCGGCCCGAGGGCCCGAATGTCTTGCTGCTGACCGAGGGGCGCGCGGCGGCGGGTGTGCCTTTCGCGGGGATTGTGCCGGCGGGTCAGGCGCTGCGCGTTCTGACCGGCGCACCGCTGCCCGAGGGGGTGGACACCGTCATTCTCGAAGAAGATGTGGCCGTGCAGGACGGCCACATCGCCTTCAATGGGCCTTTGAAGGCCGGTGCCAACACGCGCAAGGCGGGCGAAGACGTGCAGGCCGGCGCCTTGGCTCTGCCGGCCGGGCGACGCCTGACACCCGCCGATCTGGCGCTGCTGTCGGCGGTGGGCGTGGCCGAGGTCCCGGTCCGCACCCCCTTGCGCGTGGGGGTTATGTCCACCGGCGATGAATTGCGTGATCCGGGCCAGGCCGCGGGGCCGGGTCAGATCTATGATGCGAACCGCCCGATGCTGTTGGCGATGCTGCAACGGATGGGCTTTGTGCCGGTCGATGTGGGCCGCGTGGGTGACGACCGGACCGTGCTGCGAGACCGGCTGGACCAGGCCGCGCAACAGACTGACGCGATCCTGACCAGCGGCGGCGCTTCGGCGGGGGACGAGGATCATGTCTCGGCCCTGTTGCGGGCGACGGGAGCCTTGCAGGAATGGCGCATCGCGCTGAAGCCGGGCCGCCCGCTGGCGTTGGGCCTGTGGCAGGGCACGCCGGTGTTCGGCCTGCCGGGCAATCCGGTGGCGGCGATGATCTGCACTTTGATCTTTGCCCGGCCCGCGCTGGGCCTGATGGCGGGCGAGGGTTGGCAGCAGCCGCAGGGCTTTGACTTGCCCGCCGCGTTCGCCAAGCGCAAGAAACCGGGCCGCCGTGAGTACCTGCGCGCCCGGGTCCGCGACGGTCGGGTCGAGGTGTTCCACTCGGAAGGGTCGGGTCGCATCAGCGGGCTCAGCTGGGCCGAAGGGCTGGTCGAACTGCCGGACGGCCCGCTGGACATCCAGCCCGGAGACCCGGTTCGCTTCATACCCTATGGCAGTTTCGGCCTGTGACGGTTTCGGTCTCTCGCGGGTTTTCCCCCGATGCGCCCGCGCGGGCGGCTGAGCGGTTCTGGCAGGCGTTTTTGGGCAAACTGTCGCGCGTCATGAGGCCGGACGCGCGCGGCATGGCCTTTTTTCGAACGGGCGCTGAACCCCGATTTCGCTCTGGTGGCGCGGGATGCGGATGGTCGGATGCCGGGGTTGGCGGGGTAAAAGACCCGCGACGGCGGGCTGACGCAGGGCGGGCTGGGGGCGGGCCGGCGGATCTGGCCCGGGTCTATGGCTGGTTCGGCGCCGTATGGCGCGGCCTGATCCTGAGCGTTCTGGAGCGCGACCTGAAGCCGGGCGTGTTCCAGTTGGATGGCATACGCGTAGCGACCGAGGCGCGCGGGCAGGGTGTCGGGACCCTATTACTGCGGGCGATCAAGGACGAGGCACAGGGGCTGGGCATGCACGAGGTGCAACTGGACGTGATCGACACCAACCCGCGCGCGCGTATCCTGTACGAGCGCGAAGGGTTTTAGGCGATCGGGCAGGACCGTACCGGCCCGTTCAAACACCGGTTCGGCTTCAGTTCGGCCACGAAAATGCGGTGGGTGGTACCGGACGGTGGCTAGTCGAAGGTCCCGGCCACCCGGCCCAGCAGCATGAAGGCGCGCGCCGTGCGCGTGTCGCCCAAAGCGGTCAGGTCGGCGTCGCTGGCCTGAGGTTCGAACTCGACGATCATGGTGTCGAAGCGGCGCAGGAAGTGATGCACCGCATCGCGAAAGATCGGGTCCTGCTTCATCCGCGCCGAGGTCAGCGCCAGGCACGACCGGTCGCGGATACCGCCCAACGCAGCGACCGAACGTCCTCGTTCGCCCTTGGCGAACTGCCGCCAGACCTCGGGGCGGGCCATGTCGGGGTGCAGGTCGTCCATGTAGATGCCTTCCTGGCTGAGCAGGGTCAGCACGTCCTCGGCGGCCTGCACCAGTTGCGCGGTCTTGCGGTCTTTCATGGCGCGGCGCAGGGCGTTGAAGCCTTCGGTGTCCTCGGCGGTTTCGGGAAAGTTCAGCGCCCGGATGAAAATGTCGGTGGGCAGAGGAGTCGCTAACTCTTCGGCCGGGGTGCCCAGTTCCAACGAGGTCTGGCCCGAGGGCGCAGCAGGTCTTGCCTGCGGCGCAAGATCCCGCCGCTTGCTGGAGAACGTGGCCAGCGTGCTTTGGGTGTGCCGGGCAGCCGCAGCGATTTCATCCAGTTTCCGGGCCACCGCGGGTTCGTAGGTGCTGGCCGACCGCTGTTGCTGCGATACGTACGCCTGGCGGATCGCGTCGATCGCGGTCTGCAGCCGGGCGCTTTCTTCGCGCATGATGCGGCTCGCGCGCATGGCCAGCGCCCCTACCCAGATCATCGCCACCGGCATGAACACCGCCAGCAGCATCACGATGAAACTGCCGGCCTGCGTCTGCTCGGGCAGCACCAGAAAGACCACGGCCACCACCAGCCAGATCAGGCTGAGGGCCGCGGCCGCAATCTCGATCCCGGTGACGCTGGGTCGGCCCGGACGGTCATAGATGCCCAGCCAGGTGGGCCGTTTGCTGTCCGGATCAGGGTCTTGGCCCGACATGGCGCGCTCCGATCAGGCGTAGTGGATGCTCAGCACTTCGTAAGAGCGCACGCCGCCGGGGGTGCGCACTTCGACGCTGTCGCCTTCTTCCTTGCCGATCAGGGCACGGGCGATGGGCGATTTGATGTTCAGCAGGCCCTTTTCGATATTGGCCTCGTGCTCTCCCACGATCTGCCAGGTCTTTTCCTCGTCGGTGTCCTCGTCCACCAGCGTGACCTTGGCACCGAACTTGATCGCGCCCGACAGTTTGGTCGGATCGATCACGTCCGCCAGCGACAGAACGCCTTCCAGTTCCTTGATGCGGCCTTCGATGAAGCCCTGTTTTTCGCGGGCCGAGTGGTATTCTGCGTTTTCCTTCAGGTCGCCCAGTTCGCGCGCCGAGGCGATGGCCTCGATGATCGCGGGGCGTTCAACGGACTTGAGTTGCTTGAGCTCTGCCTCGAGCGCGGCAAAGCCCGCGGGCGTCATGGGGATCTTTTCCATATCTTCTTTTTTCCACGCACAAATTGAGTCGCCCCGCCGCATGAGACCAGCGTCGGGGCGAAAGATGGGTTGGCAATTACCTGACCCAAATATGGCGTGAAATGCAAGAGGCCAAGGGGTTTGGCCCCTGCAATCCGCAACTTAACGCCGTCGGGGTGGTGGGGGTTTCCGATTGTGCCGATGCCCCAGCAGATCACCGCGTTTCCAACGATGCGCCTCGGCGCCGAACCAGAGCATCTCAATCATATTGAACGACCTCGAATTCAATGCCGTTGTCGTCGTCGAAATAGAACCGGCGACCGGGTTCATAGTCGGCGTGGTTGTGCGGCTCGAAGCCCGCGGCGCGGACCTTGGCTTCGGTTGCGTCGATGTCCTCGACCAGCACGCCCACATGGTTCAGCCCGCCGATGGTGTCATAGCTGCTTTCGCCCGACGGTTTCGGGTCGGCCGGGGCGTAAAGCGCCAGATAGGTATGCGCGCTGCCCACATGCACGGTATAGCCGCCCGCGATCGCCGGGCCCTCCCAGCGGGTCTTCCATCCGAATACGTCCTGCATCCAGGCGGCGGTCGCCTGCGGGTTGCGGACGGTGAAGTTCGTGTGTTCCAGCGTCGCCATCATGGGGTCTCCTTTTCATGTTCAGGCTTGTTTCGACTCACCGTAATTCCTAAACCTAACTTTAGCTCAAGAGATTTTTTTCGGGAGGAGATCATGCCCGCATCCGAGGGCCTTTCCATCGGCGCGCTGGCTCGCCGCACGGGGTTGGCGGTATCCGCCATCCGCTATTACGAGGCGCAGGGGCTGATTTCCCCGTGGCGCAATCCGGGCGGTCAGCGGAGGTACCAGCGCGCCGACATCCGTCGGCTGAGTTTCGTGATGATCGCCCAGCAGTTCGGCCTGACCCTGCCTGAAATCCGCGAGGTTCTGGCCGGGCTGCCCGACAACCGCACGCCTACACCTGCGGATTGGAAAAAGATCAGCCTTGGCCTGCGCGCGCATCTGGATCAGCGAATCGACACCCTGCTGCGTCTGCGTGACAATCTGGACGGCTGCATCGGCTGCGGCTGCCTGAGCCTGCCGAAGTGCGCGCTCTACAACCCCGACGACCGGGCAAAAACCTATGGTAGCGGTCCCAGGTACCTGATGGGTGACGCGCCCGAGGGCTGATCTGCCGCATTGCAGCAATGTTACGCCGTGTTTTGATTGACCAAGGTCTTTTCCAGCAGGTAATCAGCCGGGAAACAAAATTTCGCCGAGCCCGCGCCCCAGGCGCCAATTCGGATAGTTAGCGGAGGAGCCCACGATGGCCGAAATTGAACGCGAAGCGATGGAATACGACGTGGTGATCGTGGGCGCAGGCCCCGCGGGCCTGTCTGCGGCCATTCGTCTGAAACAGCTGGACGCCGACCTAAACGTGGTCGTGCTGGAAAAGGGCTCGGAAGTGGGCGCGCATATCCTGTCGGGCGCGGTGCTGGACCCGTGCGGCCTGGATGCGCTGATCCCCGACTGGAAGGAAAAGGGTGCGCCGCTGAACGTGCCTGTGCGCGAAGACAATTTCTATATGTTGGGCGAGGCCGGCCAGCTGCGCATCCCGAACTGGCCGATGCCGCCGCTGATGAACAATCACGGCAACTACATCGTCTCGATGGGCAATGTCTGCCGATGGATGGCCGAACAGGCCGAGGCGCTGGGCGTCGAGATTTTCCCCGGCATGGCCTGTTCAGAACTGGTCTATGGCGACAATGGCGAGGTCAAGGGTGTCGTGGCCGGCGTGTTCGGGCTGGAGCCTGACGGATCATATGGCCCCAACACCGAACCGGGGATGGAACTGCACGGCAAATACGTCTTCCTGTCGGAAGGGGTGCGCGGGTCGCTGTCCAAGGAAGTGATCGCCAAATATGACCTGCAGGCCGGGAAAGAGCCGCAGAAATACGGCATCGGCATGAAAGAGATCTGGGAGATCGACCCCGCCAAGCACAAGGAAGGCAGCGTCACCCACACGATGGGCTGGCCGCTGGGCGGCAATGCCGGGGGCGGGTCGTTCATCTATCACCTGGAAAACAACCAGGTCTATGTGGGCTTCGTGGTGCACCTGAACTACAAGAACCCGCACCTGTTTCCCTACATGGAATTCCAGCGGTTCAAGCATCACCCGATGGTGGCCGACCTGCTGAAAGGCGGCAAGCGCGTGGCTTATGGCGCCCGCGCGATCACCGAGGGCGGGTACCAGTCGATGCCGAAGCTGGTGGCGCCGGGCGTGGCTCTGCTGGGCTGTTCGGCGGGCATGGTCAACGTGCCGCGGATCAAGGGCAACCACAACGCGATGCTGTCGGGCAAGGCAGCCGCCGAGGCCGCGTTCGAGGCTATCAAGGCCGGCCGCGGCGGCGACGAGTTGACCGATTACGAGACCGAAGTGCGCAACGGTGCCATCGGCGCCGATCTGAAAAAGGTCCGCAACGTCAAGCCGATGTGGTCGAAATGGGGCCTGACCGCCTCGCTGGCTCTGGGTGGTCTGGACATGTGGACCAACACACTGGGCTTTTCGCTGTTCGGCACGCTAGGTCACGGCAAGACCGATGCCGAAGCCACCGAAGAAGCCAGCAAGCATCAGCCCATCGACTATCCGAAACCCGACGGCACCCTGTCCTTCGACCGGCTGACCAATGTGGCGTTTTCCTTCACCAACCACGAGGAAAGCCAGCCCTGCCACCTCAAGCTGGCCGACCCCCAGATCCCGGTGAAAGTGAACCTGCCGAAATATGACGAACCCGCTCAGCGGTACTGCCCGGCGGGCGTCTACGAGATCGTGCGCGACGAGGATCAGCCGCGTTTCGTGATCAACTTCCAGAACTGCGTGCACTGCAAGACCTGCGACATCAAGGATCCCAGCCAGAACATCAACTGGACCACGCCGCAGGGTGGGGACGGTCCGAACTATCCCAACATGTAGGCAGGAAACGGGGCAATGGCACAGCCGTGACCGCTGGGCCATTGCCTCTGGTCGGCCAAGGCCCTAGCTTGTGCTGCAGGTACAGGCAGACAAGGCAGGTTCTTGGTGGTTTCTCTGGTGCATCGTGCGGCATGGGCCGCGGTTCTCGGAATGTCTCTGAGTGTTTCGGCGGTGGCGGACACCGGTGCAGGGGCTTATCTGGCCGGCCGGCAGGCGATTTATGAAAGCGATTATGCCGCCGCCGAAAGATACTACACTAGGGCGCTGGCATTCGATCCCCAGAATCAGCGTTTGATGGAAAGCGTCCTGTTGGCCCGCGTGGCCTTGGGCGAAATCGAACGGGCCCTGCCCCTGGCGCAAGAGATGGAGGCCGACGGTTTCGTCAATCAGGCTGCGCGCATGGTCATCGCCGCCGATCTGGTGCAACGCGGGCAATTCGCCGAACTTATGGCCCGCGACCCCGAGAGCCAGGGCGTGGGCCCGTTGGTTGACGGGCTGATGCTGGCCTGGGCGCATATCGGCCAGGGCGAGATGACCAAGGCCATGGAGCAGTTCGATACCGTCGCCGCGCAGGACGGGCTGCGAGAATTTGCGTTGTATCACAAGGCGCTGGCGCTTGCCTCGGTGGGTGATTTCGAAGGCGCCGAAGCGATTTTCGGCGCCGATGAGGGGCGCGTCGCGCGGTTCTCGCGCCGGGCGGCACTGGCGCGAGTCGAGATTCTGTCGCAACTGGACCGCAACGCCGACGCGCTGCAATTCCTTGAAACGGTCTTTGCTTCGGGCAGCGATCCGACCATCGAGGCCTATACAGCCCGGTTGCAGGCCGAGGAAACCCTGCCTTTCACGCATGTCCGGTCGGCGCAGGACGGCGTGGCCGAGGTCTTTTTTACCGTCGGCGCGGCGCTGAACACCGAGGCGGCGCATGATTATGTCCTTTTGTATTCCCGCGTGGCGACCTATCTGCGGCCCGATCACATCGACGCCATTCTCCTGAGCGCCGAATTGCTGGAGGAGTTGGAGCAGCATGATCTGGCGGTTGCCGCCTATCGGATGGTGCCGCCCTCCAGCAGTGATTTCCATGTTGCCGAACTGGGCCGGGCGGATGTCCTTGCCCGGATGGGCAAGACCGACGCCGCCGCCGAAGTGCTGGAAAACCTTGCCGCGCGGCAGCCCGACCTGCCCGGTGTTCACGTCGCGCTGGCCGACCTTCAGCGGCGGCAGGAGAACTATGCCGCGGCCGTCACCGCCTATAACCGCGCAATCGAGCTGACCGAGGCGAACTCCGACGGCAACTGGTTTCTGTACTATGCGCGCGGCATCAGCCACGAGCGACTGAAGAACTGGGACAAGGCCGAGGCCGATTTCCGCAAGGCGCTTGAACTGAACCCGGATCAGCCGCAGGTTCTGAACTACCTCGGCTATTCGCTGGTCGAGCGGCGGGAAAAGCTGGACGAGGCGCTTGAGATGATCCAACGCGCCGTGGCGGCCCAACCCGACAGCGGTTATATCGTCGACAGTCTGGGCTGGGTGCTGTTCCGGCTGGGCCGCTATGACGAGGCGGTCGGACACATGGAACGCGCGGTCGAGCTGATGCCGGTGGATCCGGTAGTGAACGACCATCTGGGCGATGTCTACTGGGCCGTCGGACGCCTGCGTGAGGCCGAGACCCAATGGAAGCGCGCCCTGTCCTTCATCGACCCCGAAGACACCGATGGCGAGGCGGACCCGGACCGCATCCGCCGCAAGCTCGAGATCGGCCTCGACGCTGTGCTGGCCGAAGAGGGGGCCGAACCGCTGAAGGTCGCCAATGGCAATTGAGGGTTTCGCACCCGCCAAGATCAACCTGACCCTGCATGTGACCGGCCGACGCGCCGATGGCTATCACCTGCTGGATTCGCTGGTGGCTTTCGCCGATCTGGGCGACAGGCTGACCCTGGAGCCAGGCCCTGATCTTTCAATCTCGGTGTCTGGCGAACATGCCGAAGGCGTGCCGACCGACGCGCGAAACCTGGTCTGGAAGGCGGCGCAGGCGATGGGCTGGCGGGGGCGGGTTCATCTGGACAAGGTGCTGCCGCACGGGGGCGGAATTGGCGGCGGGTCGTCGGATGCGGCGGCCACCTTGCGGGTTCTGTCACCCGAAGGCGCCGAGATCCCGCTGGACATTGCGCTGGCCCTGGGCGCCGATGTTCCGGTCTGCACCTTGGGCCGCGCGGCGCGGATGCAGGGAATCGGGGACCGGATCAGCCCGGTCGCTTTGCCGCCGCTTCCCGCCTTGTTGGTCAATCCCGGTGTGCCGGTGCCCACTGGGCCGGTGTTCAAGGCCTTGGCCGCGCACGACAATCCTGCAATGCCGGCCGACCTGCCGGCGTTTGACGGGCCGGAACACTGCGCCGACTGGCTGCGCGGGCAGCGCAACGACCTGCAGCCCGCAGCGATTGGTCTTGCTCCGGAAATCGCGGATGTTCTGGATGCGTTGTCAGGTACGCGGGATGCGCTGCTAGCGCGGATGTCCGGGTCGGGGTCGACCTGTTTCGCGCTGTACCCAACGATGAAGGCCGCGCATTTCGCAGCTTACGAGATCGGCGTTGCGCAGGCGGATTGGTGGTGCCGGGCGGTGACGCTCAGTTGAGGCGCGCTACGACATAGTCGGCCATATCCCGCAACAGGTCGCGGATTTCATGGTCGGGCAGAACCGCCAGCGCCGCCTTGGCCTTGGCGGCCCAGCCCAGCGCATCGGCGCGGGTGGCGTCCAGCGTGCGGTATTTGCGCATCAGGCCCAGCGCGTGTTGCAGGTCGCCATCCTGCTGGCGGCCTTTTTCGATGGTGCGCTCCCAAAAGGCGCGTTCCTCGGGGGTGGCCTGCGCAACCGCCTTGATGACGGGCAGGGTCAGTTTGCGCTCGCGGAAATCGTCGCCCACGTTCTTGCCGGTGGCCTCGCTGTCGCCCTGATAGTCCAGCAGGTCGTCGGCGATCTGGAAGGCGATGCCCAGCGCGTCGCCATAGGCGAACAGCGCCCGGACCTGCTCCTCGGAGGCGCCGGCGATCACGCCGCCCACCTCGGTCGCCGCGGAAAACAGCGCCGCGGTCTTGCCGCGCACGACCTGCAGATACACGCTCTCGTCGGTGCGCAGGTCGGTGGCAGCGGTCATCTGCAGCACCTCGCCTTCGGCAATCGTGGCCGAGGCATTGGCCAGAATGTCCAGAACCCGCAAAGACCCGGTTTCCACCATCAACTGGAAGCTGCGCGAAAACAGGTAGTCGCCGACCAGCACGCTGGACTTGTTGTCCCACAGCAGGTTGGCGGTGGGCCGGCCGCGCCGCTGGGCGCTCTCGTCCACGACGTCGTCATGCAAAAGCGTGGCGGTGTGGATGAATTCGACCGTGGCGGCCAGGCGGATGTGATGATCGCCGTCATAGCCGAACAGCCGCGCGGCAGCCAGGGTCAGCATCGGGCGCAGGCGCTTGCCGCCCGCTTCAACCAGATGCGCGGTCACCTCGGGGATGCGGGGCGCGTGCTCCGAGGCCATGCGGGTGCGGATCAACGTGTTCACCGCGTCCATTTCGCCGGCCAGCAGCTCGGCCAGTCGCTCATGCGGTTTCGAGATCGTGCCGATGTCCATCACACTCCTGTCACAAGGCTCGACTTTCGCCCCGCCTTGCCCTTACATCCATCCCCATGAAAGAACTTCTGCGCAGCACCGATCCGACCGTCATGGCCTTTGCGTCCGCTCTCCTTGAGGGCGAGGATATAGACTGCTTTGAGATGGACGTAAATATGAGCGTGCTCGAAGGCGGCATCGGCATCTTCCCCCGCAGGCTGATGGTCCGGACCGAAGATCTCGCGCGCGCGCAGCGCGTAATGCGCGACAACGACATTCCCTTGGGGCGATGACCGCGTTTGCCGATACCGATCTGACCTGCAACGATTTTCTGGGCGGGCGCCTGCGCCTGTGGCAGCCGCGCGACGGATATCGGGCCGGTGTCGATCCGGTTCTGCTTGCCGCGGCGGTTCCGGCCAGCCCCGGCCAGTCCGTGCTGGAACTGGGGTGCGGGGCCGGAGCTGCGGTTCTTTGCCTCGGTGCCCGGGTTCCTGATCTACGCCTGACTGGTGTGGAATTGCAGCCGGCCTATGCAGATCTGGCCCGGCGGAACGCACGCGAAAACGGTGTTGCCCTGTCGGTCCACGCCGCCGATCTGGCCCTTTTGCCGTCCGAGCTGCGCCAGCTTCAGTTCGATCACGTCATCGCGAACCCGCCCTATTACCGTGCTGGTGCGCACAGCGCCGCCGCGGATGCCGGTCGGCGCATCGCGCTGGGTGAACAAACCCCACTGGTCGCATGGGTCGAGACCGCGGCCCGTCGTCTGGCGCCGCGCGGCTATCTGCACATGATACAACGCGCCGACCGCCTGCCGGACCTTATGGCCGCCTGCACGGATCGGCTGGGGTCGCTCGAAATCCTACCCCTGGCGCCGCGCCCAGGACGGGCCGCCGAATTGGTGATCTTGCGCGCGCGCAAAGGCGGGCGGGCTGCGTTTCGCCTGCATGCGCCGCTGATTCTGCATCAAGGCGACCGCCATGAGCGCGACGAGGACAGCTATGCGCCCGCGGTGTCCGATGTCCTGCGACAAGGGCGGCCGCTGCGCTGGCCCGGGCAGCTTTAGGCAAAGACCAGCCGAAATTGTCGGATTTGTGACAGATTCTGTGCGTCTGCAGCGTGACAGGGTGGAAATGATGTGGTCAACTTCCCATGTCAGATAGATCAACAGAGAAGGAGGATCGCCATGAGCGTTAGCGCACATCTGAGTGAACTGAAGAAGAAGCACGCAAGCCTCAGTCTCCAGGTCGAAGAAGCCCAGCGCGCGCCCGGGATTGACGATCTCCACATTGCCCAACTGAAGAAACAGAAGCTGAAGCTGAAGGAAGAGATCGAGCGTCTCTCCGTCAGCGCCTGAGGCTAGCCCGCGCCGCAATCGCGGCGCCGCCGGTTATCAAAACGGCCGCGATCGCCAGCGTCCACGAGGGCGCGGCGATCCCGGCCACAACCAGCACTAGGGTCGACAGCAGTGGCGCCGCGTAAGAACTGGTGCCAAGCATTTGGATGTCTCCCTGCTTGACTCCGATATCCCAGACATAGAAGGCCAGCCCCACCGGCCCCAGCCCCAGCGCGACGGTCGAGGCCCAGCCCAACGTGCCTTGCGGCCAAACTGTGTGCTCGAGGCCGAAATGCAGCGCCCACGAGGCAAGCGCGGTCAACACGCAGAATACCGCGACCGAGCTGGTGGGTGTCCGGCCCAACCGCCGCGAGAGCACGGAATACCCCGACCATGTCAGCGCGCACAGCAGCGCCAGAGCATAGCCGGGCAGGTATTCCGCCCGAAATCCGGTGCTGCCGCCGCCGGTGATGATGAGCGCGGCGCCGGAAAAGCCTAGGCAGGCCCCCAGCAGATGCCCCACGCGCAGGGTTTCTCCGGGCAGCAGTCCCGAAAACAGCACAATCAGCAGCGGCCAGAGATAGGCGATCAAACCTGCCTCAGCTGCAGGCGCCATGCGCAGGGCCGAGAAATACAGCGCGTGATACCCGAACAACCCCAAGGTGCCGAAGGTGAACACCTTCCAGCTGATCTGACGCAACTGGGTCAACCCGCCGCTGCGCCATGCCCAGATCAGCCCCAGCGTGCCGCCGATGCTGAAACAGATCGCGTTCAGCAACAGCGGCGGAGTTGGGGCCGAGCCAACGGTGAACAGGGCCAGCAAGGCCCACAACAATACGGCGACAAAACCGACGGCGGTGGCACGGGTCTTGGTCATGCGGGGGAAATGTCCTCGACCGGGATGATTGTGAAACCGTCGGATATGTGCGCAGTTTTTTCGATTTCCGCAAGGAACCAATCGCGAAAGGCTGCGATCTGAGGACGGGTCTCTTCGCCCTTGCGGCACAGGAACCGGAACCGGGCCTTGGTTTCGATAGCGATCCTGAACGGGGTGACCAGTCGGCCCTCGATCACGTCCTTGATGATCATGGGCCGCCGCCCAAGCGCAACGCCCATCCCCGCCACCGCCGCGTCGATGGCATGGTCGGCGTTTGAAAAATGCGTGCCATGGGTCGGCGTGAAGTCCACCCCGACCGCACGGAACCACGCGGGCCAGTCACAGGGCGGGTTCAGGAAACCGATCGAGTCGTCATGGATCAGGGGCGCCTCGGTCAAGCTTTGCGGCGTCGGATACCGCTCGGCCAGTTCGGGTGTCATGACCGGGGTCAACCACTCGGGCCGCACCGGAACCGAATACAGTCCGTCATCCTGCCCATAGCCGAACCGGATCGCCACATCCACGTCGTCGCGGTCGAAATCCAGGTTGCGCAAGGTGGCCGAGAACCGCAGGTCGATCTCGGGATGTGCACGGGCGAATTCATAAAGGCGCGGCGCCAGCCACTTGGCCGTCAGGGCCGGACCCGCAGTGATCGTCAGTGACGTGTTGTCCTGCAACCGGCGCGTCGCGGCCCAGGCGGCTTGCAGCCGGGCAAAGCCCTCGGCCGCGCCGGGGGCGAGAGTCCGCCCGGCCTCGGTTAGTTCGACCGCGCGGTTCAGGCGGCGGAACAGCGGCTGGCCTAAGTGTTCCTCCAGCGACTTGATCTGAAACGACAAGGCTGCCGGCGTGACGTTCAACTCGTCCGCGGCCTTGGCAAAGGACATGTGTCGGGCAGCGGCGTCAAAGGCGCGCAGGGCGGTCAGCGGGGGAAGGCGATCACTCATTTCGATTCAGAAATTCTTATGCGACATGGGAAAAACTCTCGTTTGCGCCCTTTAAGAGCAAAAGTCATATTTAGTGCAAGTCAAGTTCAATTTAATCAGAAAGGGACCGCCATGATCGAGATGACGACAAACCCCGCCGCGCAAAAGGCGATTCTACGCGCTCATCAAGAGCGTGGCGCGCTGGTCCGGAGTTTCTGGAAATGGGTCACGGGTTCCCGCTGAGCGCAGCGCGCGCGTTCTTACGGGATATAAGAAGGGCCGGCCCAAGGGGTCGGCCCGATTTCGTTTTTCAAGCGCGATCAGACGAAGAACTGCGCCCCGTTGGCCGAAATGGTCGAACCGTTGATGAATTGCGAATCGTCGGAAGCAAGGAACACCACGCAGCGGGCGATTTCTTCCGGTTCGCCCAGGCGACCGGCTGGGATCTGGCCGATGATGGCCTCGCGTACCTTTTCCGGAACGGCCATGACCATCTCGGTCGCGATGTAGCCGGGGCAGATCGCGTTGGCCGTGATGCCCGCCCTTGCGCCCTCTTGGGCCAGCGACTTGACGATGCCCAGATCGCCCGCCTTGGTGGCGGCGTAATTCACTTGGGCAAACTGGCCCTTCTGACCGTTGATCGAACTGATTACGATCACCCGGCCGAACTTGCGCTCACGCATTCCTGGCCAGACGGGGTGGATGGTGTTGAACACGCCCGTCAGGTTGGTGTCGATCACCTGGTGCCACTGTTCGGGGGTCATCTTGTGGAACGGCGCGTCGCGGGTGATGCCAGCATTGGCGACCACGATGTCGATCGGCCCCAGATCCGCTTCGACCTTCGCGATCCCGGCCTTGGACTCGTCATAGTCCGCGACGTTCCATTTGTAGGTGGGGATGCCGGTTTCTTCGGTGAACTTGGCCGCGGCCTCGTCATTCCCCGCATACGAGGCGGCGACATTGTATCCTTCGGCCTTCAGCGCCTTGGAAATCGCCGCGCCGATGCCGCGGGTGCCGCCAGTTACGAGAGCTGTTCGTGCCATTTAAGACTCCTCCATTGAAAATATGGCTTGATAATGTTGCTACAAAAACCGCTACAGCTACGCAATAATCTTTCTTCGGAAAATTGCCGCGCCGCAGAAGAGTTGCCGGGTTGCGTCATCCTTGTGGCCCTTGCGCGATGGATCGCAAGGGCCACCCCAAAGGCGGTACGGCGGGGCCGGCTAACCGGCTTCGGCCTCAGAGACGCTCCACGCACATGGCAACGCCCATGCCGCCGCCGATGCACAAGGTTGCCAGGCCCTTTTTGGCGTTCCGGCGCTTCATTTCGAACAGCAGGGTGTTCAGAACCCGGCAGCCCGACGCACCGATCGGGTGGCCGATGGCGATGGCGCCGCCGTTGACGTTTACGATCGAGGGATCCCAGCCCATGTCCTTGTTCACGGCGCAGGCCTGTGCGGCAAAGGCCTCGTTGGCCTCGACCAGATCCAGGTCGTCAACCGACCAGCCGGCCTTTTCCAACGCTTTGCGCGAGGCATAGATCGGCCCGACGCCCATGATCGACGGGTCCAGCCCGGCGGTTGCGTAGGACGCGATGCGGGCCAGCGGCTCGATCCCGCGCTTTTCCGCGTTGTCGGCGGACATCAGCAGGGTCGCCGCTGCGCCATCATTGAGGCCGGACGCGTTTGCCGCCGTCACGGTTCCGTCCTTGGTGAAGGCCGGGCGCAGCTTCTGCATGGCTTCGATGGTGGCGCCGTGGCGGATGTATTCGTCGCTGTCCATCACGATGTCGCCCTTGCGCGTCTTGATGGTGAAGGGCACGATCTCGTCCTTGAACTTGCCGGCCTTCTGCGCGGCCTCGGCCTTGTTCTGGCTGGCCACGGCGAATTCGTCCTGCATGTCGCGGCTGATCTGCCACTTCTCGGCCACGTTCTCGGCGGTCTGACCCATGTGGTAGCCGTTGAACGCATCCCACAGACCGTCGCGGATCATCGTGTCGATATAGGTCATGTCGCCCATCTTGTGGCCTGCGCGCAGCGATGCCGCATGGGGCGACAGGGTCATGTTTTCCTGACCGCCGGCGCAGACGATCTCGGCATCGCCCAGCTGGATGTGCTGAGCGCCCAGTGCGACGGCGCGCAGCCCCGAGCCGCAGACCTGGTTGATGCCCCAAGCCGCGCTTTCCGTGGGCAAGCCGGCGTTGATGTGGGCCTGACGGGCGGGGTTCTGGCCCTGTGCCGCGGTCAGGACCTGGCCCATGATGGTCTCGCTCACCTCAGCCTTATCGATCCCGGCGCGTTCGACGACGGCTTCCAGAACGGCCGCGCCCAGATCATGTGCGGGGGTGTTCGCGAACGAACCGCCAAAACTGCCGACGCCCGTACGCGCGGCGGATGCGATTACAACGTTTGTCATTGAGTCATTCCTTTACCGTCATGGTCCTAATGGGAAATCTGACGGCGCAGGTCGCAGAGAGCCTCTCTGACGATGCAAGAGCGCCTCGTGATCCCCCGCTCCAGCCCCTCTGCAATAGCGCAACGCTGCATGTGCAGCAACGGACAGCTTGTCTCAGACGGCGACCGGGGGACGGGCTGGCGCGGTCATGAGGCGCTCAACTTGCGGTTTTCTCGGCGCTTTTCTGTTCCCACGGTGGTTTGACCGACGGGGCGCCGAACAGAAATCCCTGAAGGCAATCCACGCCGCTGGCCATCAGGAACTCGGCGTCCTCCCGGGTCTCGACCGATTCGGCGATCACCAGGATTTCGAATTCGCGGGCCACGGCGATCAGGGCGCGGACCAGCGCCTGATTGTCGGGGTTGGTGCTGATGCCGCGCACGAATTGTCCGTCAATCTTGGCGGCGTCGAAAAAGAACTCGCGGAAATGGCGGAAGCTGAAGTTGCTGGCCCCGAAATCATCCAGGGTGAAGGCGACCCCCTTGTCCTGCAGTCGGTCCATGAAGTCGATCACCAGTTCCGGCACCTGCATGGCGGAATCCTCGGAGATTTCCAGGATCAACCGTTCGCCGATGGTGGGGTCGCGTTTCAAAAACCGCTCCAACACGCGCGACCAGCGCGCATAGCCGATCGAGCGTGCGGACATGTTGATAGCCAGTCGGATTTCGGGGTTGCGGGCCATTGCCCGCAAGCCTTTTTCCAGCGCCACGCAATCCAGATCGCGCCCGATCGGGGTGTTTTCGACCTGCGGCATGAATTCCCGCGCGGGAATCACCCGGCCGGTTTCGTCCAGAACGCGGATGAACCCTTCGTAGAAGGCGACCCCGTGGGGCGGCCGGGCTTGCATCACCGGTTGATAGGCCAGGTGGCACTGCCTGTGCCTGACCGCCTCGGTCGCCATTTGCACGGCCGATCTGTCGCGCGCAGAGACGGCCGAATTCAGCGGGCTGTCCGCGCCTTCCGGCAGATCTGACAAATCCTTTTTCCCCATCGCGCCGAATCCTTCCGAGACACCGAAATCGGTTCCCTCTCAGTTTCGCGTGCAACAGGTGAATTTGCGGTTAAGGGCGGGCCGCTTCAGCGGGTGGACGAGGTGATTGGCTGCATTGCCACGACGGCGCCGATGACAGCGCCCAGCATCCCGAACCCCATACCGGCCAGACCCAGAACGAGAAGCCCCGACAGCGGTTGCGCGGCCAGTGCGCTGAGCATTGCGGTGGCCAGACCCAACAGACCGACGATGGTCGAACAAGCTGTGAATCGTGTCATCGGGACCTCCGGGTTGGGCAAATTTACCCAAGGCGATGTGGTTCCGGGGGGCGGAGATTCAAGGCCGGCCTGTCATCACCGCCGCGTGATCAGGCCCGTTCCGCTTGTTGGTTGGGCAGATTTTTATCGAATTGCTCGAAACCGGGTGTTCCGCGATCTTCGGGGTGGCGGGCCAGGTGCTTGGCCTTGATCTGCTCGGAGCTGTCGCGGCTGCCGTCATGGCTGTAGCCCGGCGGGGCAAAACAATAGGCCAGCCGCTGTTTCAGGGTCAGGCCCGGTTGCGTCGCGTCACGCCAAATGGCCACCCATTCGTGAAAGGCCACGCGCAGCGGGTTGAAGGTGCCGATATTGTGCACCAGGCCATAATCGACCCGGTCGTCCTCCTGTTCGGGGACGAATGTGCCGAACAGCTTGTCCCAGATGATGAACACTCCGGCATAGTTGCAATCCAGATAGCGCGCGTTGCGGCCGTGGTGGGCGCGGTGGTGGCTGGGGGTGTTCATGACCGCCTCGAACCAGCGCGGCATCTTGCCGATGGCCTCGGTGTGGATCCAGAACTGGTAGATCAGGTTCAGGCCGCCGCAGAACAGCACCATCGCCGGGTGGAACCCCAGCAGGATCAGCGGCGCACGCACGACCATCATGAAGGTGAAGGTATAGGTCCAGGTCTGCCGCAGGGCGGTGGTCAGGTTGTAGTGTTGCGAGCTGTGGTGGTTCACATGGCTGGCCCAGACCCAGCGGATGCGGTGCCCGAACCGGTGCACCCAGTAATATCGCAGGTCATCCAGCACAAAGCACAGGATGATCACCGGAATCGATGTGCCCAGATCCAAGGGCGTGATCTTCCACAGCCACATGAAGAATCCGTAGGCGATGAAGCCCAGCAGGAACCCGGACGCGATGTTGCCTGCCCCCATAATCAGCGAGGTCACGGCGTCGCGGGTTTCATACCGGCCGCCACGGCCCTTCATGGCGATCCATAGAAATTCGGCCAGGATGGCGGCGATGAAGAACGGGACTGCCCATTGGACGACATCGGGAAAACTGATCTGGTCGGTCATGCGGGCTCCAGCAGGTGGCGCCAGTGGCGGCGCTCGGTTTCGTCAAGGCGGACGGTGACGCCGGGGGTGGCGAAGTCGTGGAACTGCACCTCGATGCCCTCGGGGTGCTCGATCCAGTCGAAATCGCGCAGGTGGCGGGCCACCGTGTCGGCGCCAAAGGACCACAACAGGCCCGGCCCGGTCTCGGTGCGCACCAGCGCCGCGTGGCCGTCATGGGTCAGGGTGACGTCGATGATGGTGTCGTCGGGAAAATGGCGCACCCATTCGGCGCGCGCGCTGTCGGCGCTCAGCACGCGCAGGCGCGATTTGCCCGTCAGATGCAGCAGTGCGGTGATGCCGGCAATGCCACCGACCACCAGAACCAGCAGGATTTCCAGCGGCATGATGTCCTCCCGCAGGCAGAGTGCAAGCGGGGTCAGGCCCTGTCAAAGGTGGCGTTGCGTCAGGGGGCGTCGTGCGGCTCCAGCAGCTCGTGCCGGACAACGCGCTCGACGAAGGGCACCAGCCCCTCGGGCCCCGAGGCGCGATCCTTGAGGTGAATGCAGATATCCGGCCGCCGCGCCGCGATGATACCCAACAGTTCGCCGCGCACCTTGTCATCGAGGCCCGCGCCCAGGATCGCGCAGGCGATGCGCGGTTCGGCGTCCAGTTGCCGCCGCACCTCGTCCGGATCATGCGCGCCCAGCCACTGGATCGGAAGGTGGTCCAGTTGCCGCGCCACGTCGCCGATCACGTTGGGTAGCCGGCCGATCAGCAAAACCACCGGTTTCATCTCAGCCTCCTGTCTGTTTCCAATGAAAAACCGGCCCTGTTCAGGCCGGTTCCAGTCTAGCACAAAAGGCCCGTCAGGCGGTCAGCTTTCGGGGTGCAGCAGGGCCGCGATGATCGCCTTGGCGCTGTCCGAGTTCCATTCGGCATCGCCGATCAGCCGCGCAATTTCCCGGCCTTCGGCGTCGATGATCACGGTGATCGGCAGGCCGACGATGCCCATCTCACGCGCGACGGCCTGTTTCGGGTCCTGGTGGCGGGGCAGGTTGGTGATGCCGTTTTCGTCAAAGAACTTCTTGATCCCCGCGGGCGAGTTGCGGCCGGTGGCCAGTGTCAGAACCTCGAACTGGTCTCCGCCGAATTCCTCCTGCAACTCGGCGATCTGGGGCATCTCCTTGCGGCAGGGTGCGCACCAAGTGGCCCAAAAGTTCAGCAGAACGTATTTGCCGCGATAGTCCGCCAGTGTGGCCGTGCCGCCGTCATCTTCCAGCAGAAACTCCGCGTCCGAGACCGGTTTCGGCTCGGAATGCAGGATCAGGCGTTTCAGACTGCCCTCGCGCAGGTCGGCCAAGGCCTGCGTGTCGGCGGCCAAAGCGGCATTTGCACCCAGCGCAAGGGCCATATAAAGGGGGATCAGACGAAACAGGCGCATATCAACTCCGGGTTTTCCAGCATGACCGAACAATCCTCGAACCAGATGTGGGGCGGCCGCTTTGCCGCCGGACCAGACGCGATCATGGAGGCGATCAATGCCTCGATCGGGTTCGACCGACGGATGGCGGCCCAGGACATCGCGGGCTCGCGTGCCCATGCCGCCATGCTGGCCGCCACGGGCGTCATAAGTGATAGTGATGCCGAGGCCATTCGGGAAGGGCTGCTCACCGTTTTGTCAGAGATCGAACGCGGTGAGTTCCAGTTTTCGACTGCGCTGGAAGACATCCACATGAATGTCGAGGCACGGCTGAAAGAGATCATCGGCGAGCCCGCAGGCCGCCTGCACACGGGCCGCAGCCGCAATGACCAGGTGGCGACCGATTTCAAATTGTGGGTCCGCGATCAGCTGGACGCCGCCGGATCCGGCCTGCTGGCCCTGATCCGCGCGCTTTTGGCGCAGGCCGAGGCCGGGGCCGATTGGGTCATGCCCGGCTTCACCCACCTGCAGACCGCGCAGCCGGTGACCTGGGGCCACCACATGATGGCCTATGTCGAGATGTTCGGCCGCGACCTCAGCCGCGTGCGGGATGCGCGCGCCCGGATGAACGAATGCCCGCTGGGTGCTGCGGCGCTGGCCGGCACGTCTTTCCCGATCGACCGGCACATGACGGCGCAGGCGCTGGGCTTTGACCGGCCCGCCGCCAACTCGCTGGATGCGGTCAGCGACCGGGACTTCGCGCTGGAATTCCTGTCGGTGGCCTCGATCTGCGCCGTGCATCTGTCGCGCTTTGCCGAGGAACTGGTGATCTGGTCCTCGGCCCAGTTCCGCTTCGTCACCCTGTCCGACCGGTTCTCGACCGGCTCGTCGATCATGCCGCAGAAGAAAAACCCCGACGCCGCCGAGTTGATCCGCGCCAAGGTGGGCCGGATCTTTGGTGCCAACACGGCGCTGATGATGGTGATGAAGGGCCTGCCGCTGGCCTATTCCAAGGACATGCAGGAAGACAAGGAACAGGTCTTTGACGCCGCCGACAACTGGATGCTGGCGCTGGCCGCAATGGAAGGCATGGTCAAGGACATGACCGCCAACCGCGACAGCCTGGCCGCTGCCGCCGGCTCGGGCTTTTCCACCGCGACCGATCTGGCCGACTGGCTGGTGCGTGTGCTGGGCCTGCCCTTCCGTGATGCGCACCACGTCACCGGATCGCTGGTCGCCATGGCCGAGAAGAAGGGCTGCGACCTGCCCGATCTGACGCTCGAGGACATGCAATCGGTCCACGAGGGCATCACGCAGGATGTCTATTCTGTCCTTGGCGTGGATAATTCGGTAAACTCGCGCCAGTCCTATGGTGGTACGGCCCCGGACCAGGTCCGGGCTCAGATCGCCCGTTGGAAGGAGTTGCTGAAATGACAACCTTGCGAGTGATTGCCCCGATCGCGGCCGCCTTGGCTTTGGCAGCCTGCGGCGCCGACGGAGAGCCCGTTCAGCCGACCTTGAACGCCAATGTGGGCGTGTCGAGCAGCGGCGCTTATGTCGGTGGCGGGGTTGGCTTGCACAAGGGGCCGATCAGCGTGTTTTTCGGGATTTGATCCCGCAATCTGCTTGAAAGCGGCGCGCCAGCCACCATGTCGCATGTGACCCGAGGAAAAGGCATAGATATGAAACTGATCGGCCTGATCTTGTCGCTTGCTGTACTGGCGGCCTGCGAGCCCACGAGCGCACAGCGGTCGCAGCCTGTGGAAGAGCCCGCGCGCTTAGGGGCTGGAGTGTCCGTTTCTGGTTACGCGCGGGCAGGGATTTCAAAGACCTTCTGATCGGTTGCCTGCGTTTGTCAGCCGGCCACGGAGTGTCCGCGCTGGCGCAGACACTCGATCAAGATGTCGCGCCGGGTATTGCGCATTTCGGCCGCGCCAGCGACGGTCCCCGCCGCCGATCCCACGGCCGCACCGGCCAAAGCGCCTTCGGCGTTGCCGACCGTATCGTCCGACAGACCGGCGAGAGCGCCGACTCCGGCCTCGATCAGGGCCTGTTACCGAGTTTTCGGGTTCCACAGGTTCTGGGACTTGGCCAGGGCGCGGCACTGGTCCAGATCAGCGGCATAAGCCGGGCCCGGCTCGGCTGCCAGAACGGGTTGGTGTTGCGCCCCGGTGCCGCTGCAGGCGGCCGTGATCAGGGCCAGCGGCAAGGCCGCCACTTTGAATTGTTCCGTGAACAACATGAATTTTCCTTCCGTTTGGGATGTTCAACAGGCGTCGGTGCCGCGCCTGTCGGGGCGTGGCCCAAGCTCTGGTTCGGGTGTGTGAGGCGGGTTCAGAAATCGCCCAGGCCGCGATGGGCCAGCGCCAGGACATAGACGGCCAGGATGAAATCCAGGATCTCGACCAGCCCCAGCATCAGCGGGATCGGGTCGGGTGATGTCGGGAACACATGACCCAGGTCCAGCAGGACCACGAAGATGTATCCCTAGGCCGCCACGATGGCGCCCCAGCTTGCGACGGCCGAGCCGCGCAGCATGGCCACCGCCGACCCCACCGCCAGCAGGGCAAGCGCGATCAGAAAGGCGTTGAAACCCCAGAATACTGTTTCGCCCAGCCCGGAAAAGTCCCGGGTCTCGATCGGGCCACCGGGGACCAGCGTGACAAAGCTGGCGACGAGAAGAAGCATCAGTTTGGCGGCTGTGGCCGTGGGTTGGGACGCCACAGGCCGCGTTGGGCCGGCGTTGATTTGTGACGAGTGCGCCATCACAGAACCCTTTTAATGACTGCTGGGTCACAAATGGAGACGGCTTAAATGACCGGCAAGTCATTAAAAGATTGAAATTGCGTGACGCCGCGTCCAATCGGCGTCAAGAGGGGCGCGCCGTAAGAAAATTGAGGGGCAAGATGCCGAAGATCGTCGATCGAGAAGAGATGCAGGGGCGCATATTGGATGCGGCCGTGGCATACTTTCTGGATCAGGGCTATCACGCCACCAAAATGCAAGACGTGGCCCGCCAGGCCGGGATGGCCAAGGGCACACTGTATCTGTATTTCCAAAGCAAGGAGGAAATGCTGCTGGCATTGCTGCAGCGATACTTCGACGATATCCGCGCTCGTATCAGCGACATCCCGGCCCCGCAGACGCTGGACCAATTCATAATGGGGCTGCGCCTGACCATGCCCGCCGACCGTCTGGCGGCGACGCGGCTGTTCTTTGACGTGCTGGGCCCCGGTTTCCAGGACCCGCGTGCGGCCGAGATCATCGGCGGGTTCTTCGCCTGGCTGGCCGATCACTATGCGGATCAGTTGGCCCCCTTGATCCGCGCGGGTGAAATCCGCAGCGACCTGAGTGCGCAGGCCGCGGCGCAGGCGGTGACGGCGATGCTGGACGGGCTGGTGATCCATCTGGCGATCTTCGGGGTCGGGGAAGATGTCTTTGAGGCCCGGCGGGATGCCACGTTGGCCCTGCTCGAGACCGGCCTGAGGGGCGGCGTGGCGCCACCGGGCTAGGCCCTGTTTGCCTGCCCGCGCCGCAAACCCCGTTGATCCGCAGGGCCGTTATGGTCTAAGCGCGCAGACATGGATCATTTTCTGTACCGCGACGGCGCGCTACACGCCGAGGATGTCCCGATCGCCCACATCGCCGAGGCGGTCGGCACGCCGTTCTATGTCTATTCCACGGCGACGCTGCTGCGGCACTTTCGCTTGTTCGACGAAGCCTTGGCGGGCACCGACCATCTGGTCTGCTATGCGATGAAGGCGGCCAGCAACCAGGCCATCCTGAAAACGCTGGCGCAGGCAGGCGCGGGGATGGATGTGGTCTCGGGCGGGGAATACCTGCGGGCCAAGGCGGCGGGCGTGCCGGGCGACAGGATCGTTTTCTCGGGCGTGGGCAAGACGGCCGAGGAGATCCGCACCGCTCTGTCAGGTGGGATTCGCCAATTCAACGTCGAATCCGAACCCGAGATGGAGGTGATCAACGCCGTCGCGCAGGAACTGGGCGTGATCGCGCCGATCACCGTTCGCGTGAACCCGGACGTTGACGCCAAAACACATGCCAAAATCGCCACAGGTAAATCCGAAAACAAATTCGGTATCCCGATCGCCCGTGCACCCGAGGTCTATGCCCATGCCGCCAACCTGCCGGGGCTGAAGGTGGTGGGCATCGACGTTCATATCGGCTCGCAACTGACCGATCTGGAGCCGTTCCGCCTGGCCTATTCCAAAGTCGCCGAGCTGACAGAACAGCTGCGTGCGCAAGGCCACGACATCCGTCGGCTGGACCTGGGCGGCGGCCTGGGCATCCCCTATGCGCGTTCGAACGAGGCGCCGCCGCTGCCGGTCGAATACGGCGCGATGATCAAGGAGACGCTGGGCCATCTGGGCTGCGAGATCGAGATCGAGCCGGGCCGCCTGATCGCGGGTAACGCAGGGCTGATGGTGTCGAAGGTGATCTATGTAAAGTCGGGCGAAGGGCGCGATTTCCTAATCCTGGACGGGGCGATGAACGATCTGATCCGTCCGGCCATGTACGATGCCTATCATGACATCGTCCCCGTCATCGAACCCGCACCGGGGGTCGAGCAGCGCCCCTATGACATCGTCGGCCCGGTCTGCGAAACCGGCGACACCTTTGCCAAGCAGCGCAACATGCCGCCGCTGACCCCCGGCGATCTGGTCGCATTTCGCAGCGCCGGTGCCTATGGCGCGGTGATGGCCAGCGAATACAACACCCGCCCGCTGATCCCCGAGGTTCTGGTGAATGGCGATCAATTTGCGGTTATTCGTGAACGGCCCACCTTTGACGAAATCATAAACCGCGATACCATACCGGAATGGCTCTGACGCGATGACCGCGCGGGCCTGACCCGGAGGCCCGCCGTGACCGACAGATCGAACCTGCCCATTCCCAAGGCGTCCCTGTGGCTGACCCATGGCGGGATGCTGGCCGAGCAGGCGTTGCGGGCCTTTTGGCCTTTCCTGTCATTGCTGATGCTGGTTCTGGGCCTGCTGATGCTGGGCGTTCAGGACATGGTCGGCGTCGAAACGGTCTGGATCGCGGGCGGGATGGCCGCCGTGGCGCTGTGTGCGACGTTGATTTGGGGCGCGCGCAGGTTTCACCTGCCAACCCGGGCGCAGGCACTGGTCCGGTTGGACGAAACCCTGCCCGGACGACCTATCCAGGCTTTGATGGACGATCAGGCCATCGGCGCGATGGACCCGGATTCGGTGGCGCTGTGGCGAGCGCATCAGGCGCGTATGGCCGCGCGAGCGGCCCAGGCCGGGCCGGTCCGACCGGATCTGGACCTGAACCGGAGAGATCCCTTTGGTCTGCGCTTCGTCGCCATGCTGGCGCTGGTGGTGGGGCTGGTGTTCGGCTCGTTCTGGCGTATCGGGTCGGTGACGGAAATGACGCCGGGTGCCGCGACGGCGGGTCAGGGTCCCAGCTGGGAAGGCTGGGTCGAGCCGCCCCGCTATACCGGCTTGCCGACCCTGTATCTGGCCGATCAGTCCGGCTCGACCCTGTCTATTCCGCAAGGCAGCCATGTTACCCTGCGATTCTACGGTGCGGTCGGGGCGCACAGCCTGACGGAAACAACCTCGCGCGGCGGGGCTGAGGCCGCAACGGAGCCGGAACAGGATTTCATCGCCGAGCAATCCGGCCGCCTGTCGATCGAAGGTCCGGCCGGGCGCGACTGGTCGGTCCAGATTATCGCTGACACGCGGCCGCAGATCGACGTGGCGGCGCCGCCGACCGCCGAGGCGGGGGGGCAGATGAAACTTCCCTTTGCGGCACGCGACGATTACGGCGTGGTTTCGGGCGAGGCCCGGATTGAGCTGGACCTTGCCGCGGTTGACCGCCGTTACGGCCTGGCCACGGTGCCCGACCCGCGCGAGGCCATCACCGTTCCTCTGCCGATGCCGATCGCCGGCGACCGCAGCGATTTCACCGAGGACCTTATCGAGGATTTCTCGCAGCACCCCTGGGCGCATCTGCCGGTCAGGATAACCCTGTCGGCGCAGGATGCCGCCGATCAGACTTCGGATGCCGAACCCTATCAAACCGCGCTGCCCGCGCGTCGGTTCTTTGACCCGCTCGCTGCGGCGGTGATCGAACAGCGGCGCGATCTGTTGTGGGCGCGGGCTAACGCGCCGCGCGTGGCGCAGGTGCTGCGCGCCGTGTCGCACCGTCCCGAAGACATCTTCCGCTCGGAAACCGCCTATCTACGCCTGCGCTTCATCCTGCGCCGGCTGGAAACCTTCACCGAGTTCGGTCTGAAACCGGAACAGCAGGAGGAAATCGCCCAGGCGCTGTGGGATCTAGCCCTGTTGATCGAGGAAGGCACGCTGGCGGATGCGCTGGAACGGATGCGCCGGGCGCAGGAACGGCTGACCGAGGCGATGAAGAACGGCGCCAGCGACGAGGAGATCGCCGATCTGATGCAGGAACTGCGCGAGGCGACCGACGAATATCTGCGCCAACTACAGCGATTGGCGCAAGAGAATCAGGGCGGCCAGCAGGGTCAGCAGAACCAGAACGGCGAGACCATGCAGATGACGCAGGATGACCTGCAGCGCATGATGGACCGCATTCAGGAACTGATGGAACAGGGCCGCATGGCCGAGGCGCAGCAGGCGCTGGAGGAATTCCAGCAGATGATGGAAAACATGCGCGTGACCCAAGGTCAGGGTCAGGGCGGCCAGTCGGAAGGGCAACAAGCCATGGAAGGCTTGGCCGAAACCCTGCGCGAACAACAGGGCCTGAGCGACGAGGCCTTCCGCGACCTGCAGGAACAGTTCAACCCGGGGGCTCGGGCCGGTGAAAGCCAGGGCAACGAGGGCCAGTCCGGCGGGCAGGGCCGGGGCCAGAGCCACGAGGGTCAAGGCGGGCAGGGCTCGGACCAATCCGGCGAAGGCCAGAGCGGTGAAGGGATGCTGGCGGATCGCCAGCAGGCGCTGCGGGAAGAATTGCGACGCCAGCAACAGAACTTACCGGGGGCCGGAACGCCCGAAGGCGACGCGGCACGGGAATCGCTGGGCCGCGCCGGGCGGGCCATGGACGAGGCCGAACAGGCCCTGCGCGATCAGGATCTGGCCGAGGCCATCGACCGTCAGTCCGAAGCGATGGAGGCCTTGCGCGAGGGCATGCGGTCACTAGGCGAAGCCATGGCCCAGAATCAGCAGAACCAGCCGGGTCAGGGCACGCAGGATGGCGACATGCAGGCCAACAATCGCGATCCGCTGGGCCGGAATCCGGGCGCGGCGGGGTCGATCTCGACGGACGAGAACCTGCTGCAGGGCGAAGACGTCTATCGTCGCGCGCGCGAGCTGTTGGATGAAATCCGCCGTCGCACCGGCGAAACAGACCGCCCGAAGATCGAACTCGAATATCTCAAGCGGTTGCTCGAACGGTTCTGAAGCGGCCTATTCGGCTGCCGAACCCGCCTGCGTTTCCAGCCAGACGCGGGCCTGATCGACCAGGTTCACATAAGACTGAAGGACCGGTTCGGCCTGCGGTACCGCCTCGCTGATCTGGCGGGCATTTCCGTAGATCAGAAACAGCACCACGCCGATGATCAGCATCAGGGCAAACCCGCGCATGAACCCGCCCGAGCGGCGCGGTGCCGCCTCGGTTGCAGGGGCGGCGTCTGCCGCCGCATCCCCGCGCAGGCTGGAATTGATGCTGTCCACGTCCGGCAAGGCGCCAGTCTGCGCGGCGTCGCTTGCGATTTCGGTGGCAGCGGGCGGCTTGGTGGAGGGCGCCGGTTTGGGCGGAGTGTCCAAGCCCAGATCCGGCTGGCTTTCAAGGCTGGTGCCTTCCTTGGCGCGCAATTCCGCCTCGCGGGCGGCCTCCTCCTGGAGAATGCTGGCGACCGTGGGGTCCACGCTGCTGCGCGGCTCCGGTTTCGGGGCTTCGGATCCGGGCGCAGGTCTGGCCGTGTCTTCCGGCTTGGGCGCGGTAGGCTCGTCTGGGTCTTCAGGCGGCGTCTCGGTCGAGGTCGGTGCGGGCTCATTTTCGGCCACATCCGTCTGACCGTCCTTGTCGGGATGCTTGGGTTGGAACCATGTCTGTTCACAATTGGAACATTGCACGTCCCGACCGGTTTCCGGAATGACATCGTCCGGCACTTCGTACTGGGCGTTACAGTTCGGGCATGTTAGTCGCATACAGCCTCCGCGGCCGGCATGGGCCAGTTCGTCATTTTTCCAAGGATGATAGTCCGTTAAGATATATCAGCAAAGCGCGATTTCCGCAGGTCGTGCCAAGTGTCGCCAAATGGACCCGGTGCGGGCATTGAAACCGGGGGCGGGCTCGGGCAAGAAGGGCGCAACCGAAAATGGGGGCAGGCGTGATCGAGCTGGAAAATGTCAGCTACGGCTATGGTGGCGGTGAGCTGCTGAGCGATGTCTCGGTTCAGTTGCAGCCGGGGTCTTTCCATTTCCTCACCGGGCCGTCGGGGGCTGGCAAGACCACGCTGCTGAAACTGTGCTATGGCGCGCTGCTGGCCAGTTCGGGGCGGATCAGCGCCTTTGATCAGGACATCGCCCGGCTGGACCGCGATCAGATGGCCCTGCTGCGGCGCCGGATCGGGGTGGTGCATCAGGATTGCCGATTTCTGGATCACATGACCCTGGCCGAGAACGTGGCCCTGCCGTTGATGGTCTCGGGCCGCGCGGAGGAGTCCCACGGTGCCGATCTTGCCGAATTGTTGACATGGGTCGGCCTCGGCAGCCGCATGGACGCCCTGCCGCCCGAACTGTCGGGCGGCGAGCGGCAACGGGCTGCGCTGGCCCGCGCGGTGATCCTGTCGCCCGACGTGGTGCTCGCGGATGAGCCCACCGGAAACGTAGATTGGGAGATGTCGCAGCGGCTGATGCAGCTGTTGATCGAGCTGAACCGCATGGGCAAGACGGTGGTGATCGCCACCCATGACCTGAGCCTGATCCGGGCGGCCAAAAGCCATGTGCAGGCGCGGGTGCTGCGGATATCGCGGCGGCGGCTGCATCTGGCAGGGGCAGACCTATGATCGGGCAGGACATCCGCACACTGTTGCGCCGCGACACAAGGGCAGACCGCGTGGTGCCGCCCACCGGCTTCACCGCCCATCTGACCCTGTTCGTCTCGGGCGCGATGGCGTTTCTGGCCATGTTCGCGCTGGCGCTGTCGCTGGCCGCAGGCCGGTTGGCCGATCGCTGGGCTTCGGAGCTGGCCGGAGCGGCCACTCTGCGGATCAATGCGCCCGCTGAACAGCGCGCCGCGCAGACGCAGGCGGCGTTGGCGGTTCTGAAACAGACCCCCGGCGTGGCCTCGGCCCGCGCGATCAGCGCCGAGGAGCAGGCCGCGCTGCTGGCCCCCTGGTTTGGACCAGACCTGCCGCTGGACACGCTGCCGGTGCCGCAGCTGATCGAAATCATCGAGGGCGAGCCGGGGCTGGACACGATGGGCCTGCGCCTGCGGCTGGCGGCCGAGGTGCCCGGAGCCGTTCTGGATGACCATTCTCGCTGGCGCGAGCCGCTGGTCGATGCGGCTACCTCGTTGCGGCGGTTGGGCTGGGTCTCGATCCTGCTGATCGGTGGGGCCACGGCGGCGATGATCACGCTTGCGGCCAATGCCTCGCTTGCGGCCAACGCCCAGATCATCGAGGTGTTGCGTCAGGTCGGCGCGCGCGACCGTTTCATCGCCGGCGCTTTCGTGCGGCGGTTTACCTGGCGCGCGTTTTTCGGTGCCGTGGTGGGGGCGGTTCTGGGCCTGACCGGGGTGCTGCTGCTGCCCGAGGCCTCGGACGCTGGCGGTTTCCTGACCGGCCTTGGGTTTCAGGGATTCGATTGGCTACTGCCTGCTGTAATCCCCATTCTGGGCGCGGCAGTGGCCTTTGCCGCGACATGGTCGGCGGCCCGTCGCAAATTGAAGGAGCTTTCGTGATGGCAATGGCGTTCCAATGGGTGCGCTCGCTGATCTTCATGGTCACGATCTACGCATGGATGGCGGTTCTGGGCCTGGTCTTCGCGCCCTATGCGCTGTTCTCCAAGCGCGGGGCCTTGCGCGCCTGCAAGATCTATGCGCGCACCACTATTTGGCTGGCGCGCTGGATGGTGGGCATTCGCGGCGAGGTGCGCGGCAACGTGCCCACGGGCGAGGTGGTGATCGCCGCAAAGCATCAGTCATTCTTCGACATCATCCTGATCTTTGACGCGGTTCCCCACGGCAAGTTCATCATGAAGCGCGAACTGCTGTGGACTCCAATCATCGGTATGTACGCACGTCGACTGGGTTGTATACCGGTCGATCGAGGCAAACGCGGCGCCGCGGTGGCCAAGATGGTCAAGGACGTCGCCAAGGAGTTTACCGAACCCGGACAGCTGGTGATCTATCCGCAGGGCACCCGCGTGGCGCCGGGGGTCTACAAGCCCTACAAGGTCGGCTCCGCCGTTCTGTACGAGGGGCTGGGCTTCCCCTGCGTGCCGGCGGCCACCAATGTGGGAGTATTCTGGCCCCGGTCGGGAATTCTGCGTAAACCCGGCCATGCAATCGTCGAGTTCCTCGACCCGATCGAACCGGGCGTCGATCGCGAAAACTTTCTGGCCAGGCTGGAAGAAGTGATCGAGACGCGCTCGAACGAATTGATGCGCGAAGTTGGGTTTGATCCGGATGCGGTACATCAATGACATCACCGCGCTCGAGACGTTGTACGGCACCCCCGGCGCGGCCTCGTTGCGCAAGGTCGCGCGGCAGCTGACGCCGCTTTACCGTAAATGGATTATGGCGTCGCGTCTGTGCGTGCTGTCCACGGTGGGGCCAGAAGGGGTGGATGGCAGCCCCCGGGGTGATGACGGCCCGGTAGTCACGGAACTTGACCCCGGCACCCTTGCCTTGCCCGACTGGCGCGGCAACAACCGCCTGGACAGCCTGCGCAACATCGTGCGCGATCCGCGTGTGGCGCTGATGTTCATGGTGCCTGGCTCGAACAACGTGGTGCGGGTGAATGGCACTGCCCGGTTGACGGCCGATTCCGACCTGCGCGCCCGGTTCGAGAAACAGGGCAAGCAACCGGCCACCGTGATCGTTATCGAAATCGGGGAAATCTACACGCAATGCGCCCGCGCGCTGATGCGGGCCGAAACCTGGACCGGCGGCGATCGCAGTGCCGGATTGCCGACAGTGGGCGAGATCCTGGCCGAGGTGTCGCAGGGCGAGGAAGGCGGCGCACGCTACGACCGGGAATGGGGTGCGCGCGCCGCAAAGACAATGTGGTGATCACGCTGCCGCTGCGCCCAGCCGGGTGACCCGCGCGATCCATTTCTGAACGCTGTCTTGCTTGGGGTAGCTGGCACCGGAAAACCAGGTGAACCGCGTCGGCTTGAACCCGACGAACCCCAGAACCTGACCGCGCATCTGGTGGATCAGCGCCCGGCGATAGGCCAGCCGCATGAACCAGCCCGGCGTGTCCGAGGTGATGATGACGCGCGCGGTCCTCCCGCCCAGCATCGGTGCCGGCAGCCCCAGCTTGTTGGGATTGCGGGTGTCGAACGTGCGGCCCGGGATGAACATCCGGTCGATCAGCCCCTTGAGCTTGGCAGGCAGGCCACCCCACCACATAGGCGTCGTCAGAACCAGGTGATCGCTCCATTCGAAGTCCTGCAGAACCTGTTCCAAAACCGGCTCCAGCGGTTTGAAATCATGATAGTTGCCCTGTCCGAAATCGAAATCGAACTCCAGATCGCTGAGGTGAACGGTCTTGACGTCATGGCCCTTGGCGCGGGCGGCTTCGGCATAGGTGTCGGCAAAGGTGCGCGACAGGCTGCTTTCGGCGGGGTGACCGTCGAGGATGAGAATTTTCTTGGGGTGCATCGGGATTCTCCTAAAATTGACCACGGTCATTTTATAGAATCAAAAAATGACCACGGTCAATATAAAATTTGACCACGGTCAAAAAACATGCGAACAAGCCTCATGCATAAGACAATTCAGAAACGAACCCTGAAAACCCGCGCCAAGCTGCTGCAGGCGGCGGCGGATGTGGTGCAAAAGAACGGATACCAGGCATTGCGCGTGGAAGAGGTGGTGCAGGCCGCCGGTGTGGCCAAGGGCACCTTCTTTGCCCATTTCCACGACAAGGACGCGCTGATGGAGATCCTGATCGGCGAAAAACTGGACGCTTGTCTGGATCAGGCGCAGGCGGCGGAAACGCCGAACACCGTGCCCCAGATCATCGAGGCCCTGGCCCCGGTGCATGATTTTATGATGTCGGAACGCTATGTGTTCGACCTGCTGATCCGTTATTCCGGTGCCGCCGCGATCTCTGAAATCGGGCCGATCGCCTATTGCTTCGAGAAATACTTTCGGATCGTGATGATTTGGCTGGATCAGGCCGAGGTCCGACAGGACGTGTCGACCGACCTGCTGGCCGAGGGCGTGCAGGCCTTTGCCATCCAGGCCATGTCACTGAAATTCTGCGCCCTACATTCGGCGACGACATTCACCGACCGGCTGGAAACCTATCTGCGGGCGTGGCTGACTCCGGCGGCCTGACCGCCGGAGCCGAACTCATCAGGCGTGGATCGGACCGTCGCCGCAGGCCAGCGCGGCCTCGCGCACGGCCTCGGAATAGGTCGGGTGCGCGTGGCAGGTCAGGGCCAGATCCTCGGCCGAGGCGCCGAATTCCATCGCCACGCAGACCTCGTGGATCAGATCGCCCGCACCGGGGCCGATGATGTGGCAGCCCAGGATACGGTCGGTCTCCTTGTCGGCCAGGATCTTGACGAACCCGTCGGCAGCAAAATTCGCCTTGGCGCGGCCATTGCCCATGAAGCTGAACTTGCCGACCTTGTAGGCGCGGCCCTGCTCCTTGAGGGTGGCTTCGGTCTCGCCGACATTGGCAACCTCGGGCCAGGTGTAGATCACGCCCGGAATGACGCCATAATTCACATGGCCATGCTTGCCCGCAACCACTTCGGCGGCGGCCATGCCTTCGTCCTCGGCCTTGTGAGCCAGCATCGGGCCTTCGATCACGTCGCCGATGGCGTAGATGCCCGGCACGTTGGTCTGCCAGTCCTTGCCCACCTTGATCTGGCCGCGCGGGGTCAGCTCGACCCCCAGCGCCTCCAGCCCCAGACCGTCATGGAACGGCTTGCGCCCGGTGGCGACCAGAACGGTGTCGGCCTCGATCACGTGCTCGCTGTCATCCTTGCGCAGCTTGTAGGTCACCTTGGCCTTGGTCTTGGTCGCCTCGGTCTTTTGCACCGCGGCGCCCATGACGAAGTTCAGGCCCTGCTTTTTCAGGATGCGCTGGAAGATCTTCTGCACCTCGGGGTCCATGCCTGGGGTGATGACGTCGAGGTATTCGATCACCGTCACCTCGGCGCCCAGACGCTGGTAGACCGAGCCCAGTTCCAGCCCGATCACGCCTGCGCCGATCACCACCAGCTTTTTCGGGATCTTGCCCAGCTCCAGCGCGCCGGTCGAGGTTACGACGACCTTCTCGTCCACCTCGACGCCGGGCAGCGAGGCCGCCTCGGACCCGGTGGCGATGATGATGTTCTTAGCCTCGTGCACGTCGTCACCGACCTTGACCTTGCCGGGCGCAGGGATCGAGCCCCAGCCCTTGAGCCAGTCGATCTTGTTCTTCTTGAACAGGAACTCGACACCTTTGGTGTTGGTGTCGATCACGTCCTGCTTGTAGGCCTGCATCTGTTTCCAGTCGACCGAGGGGCTTTTGCCCTTGAGGCCCATCTTGGCAAAGTTGTGCTCGGCCTCGTGCAGTTGGTGGCTGGCATGCAACAGCGCCTTCGAGGGGATGCAGCCCACGTTCAGACAGGTGCCGCCCAGCGTCTCGCGCCCTTCGACGACGGCGGTTTTCAGGCCCAGCTGCGCGCAGCGGATGGCGCAGACATAGCCGCCGGGACCGGCGCCGATTACGATGACGTCATAGTTAGCCATTTTGTTCTCCCAAATCCGCGGAGTGTATTTTGAACGGCGACCCGAAGTGCGGGCCGCCGGTGTTTCGGCCTAGACCGGTGTCAGCAGCTTGACCTGGATATGTGCCACGCCACCGCGTTCGTGATGCATGGCCAGTTCTTCCGAGTCGAAGAACGCCCGGGCCTTGTCCAGGTCGGCGACTGCGAACAGCGCCACCGCGTGGTCACGCTGATCGGGGTCTTTCCACACATGCAGGTCGACGATCCCGGCCGCCTTGCGCATGGGCTGATCCTCGCGGAACACCTTCAGCCAGGCGTCGAAATCGGCCACGTCGGCCTGCCATAGAACATGCGTTGCCATGCGATTACAGGTCCATCAGCAGGCGGCGCGGATCTTCCAGCGCCTCTTTCACGCGCACCAAGAAGGTGACCGCGCCCTTGCCATCGACGATCCGGTGGTCATAGGACAGGGCCAGATACATCATGGGGCGGATCTTGATCTCGCCATTGATGACCATCGGGCGTTCCTGGATCTTGTGCATGCCCAGAATGCCCGACTGCGGGGGGTTCAGGATCGGCGAGGACATCAGCGAGCCATAGACGCCACCGTTGGAGATGGTGAAGGTGCCGCCCTGCATCTCGGCCATGCTCAGCTTGCCTTCGCGGGCGCGCTTGCCCTTCTCGGCGATGGCCTTCTCGATCTCGGCGAACGACATCCGGTCGGCGTCGCGGATCACCGGAACCACCAGACCCTGCGGGGTGCCGGCGGCGACGCCCATGTGGACATAGTTCTTGTAGACGATGTCATTGCCGTCGATCTCGGCATTGACCTCGGGCACTTCTTTCAAAGCGTGGCAGCAGGCCTTGGTGAAGAAGGACATGAAGCCCAGGCGCACGCCGTGCTTCTTCTCGAACTGGTCCTTGTACTGGTTGCGGATGGACATCACCTCGGTCATATCCACCTCGTTGTAGGTGGTCAGGATCGCGGCGGTGTTCTGCGCGTCCTTCAGGCGCTTGGCGATGGTCTGGCGCAGGCGCGTCATGCGCACGCGTTCCTCGCGCGCGGCATCCTCGGCGGCCACGGGTGCGCGCGGGGCTGCGGCCGGTGCCGGGGCGGCCGCGGCAGGGGCTGCGGCGGTTGCGACGGCGCGGGCCACGTCTTCCTTCATGATGCGGCCATCGCGGCCGGTGCCGGTGACCTGATCGGCCGACAGGCCGGCCTCGGCCATGGCCTTTTCGGCCGACGGCGCATTGGCCACGTCCTTGCCGGTGGCGGCTGCTGCAGGGGCAGGGGCAGCCGCGGCCGGTGCAGCAGGTGCGGCGCCTGCTTCAGCGCCCGAGATCACCGCCAGTTTGCCGTTGGCCTCGACGGTTGCGCCTTCGGGGGCCAGGATTTCGGCCAGAACGCCGGCGGCGGGGGCGGGAACCTCGACCGAGACCTTGTCGGTCTCCAGCTCGCACAGCATTTCGTCCTGCGCGACGGTGTCGCCCACCTTCTTGAACCAGGTCGAAACGGTGGCTTCGGTCACGGATTCGCCCAGCGTGGGCACCATCACGTCAACGCTGCCGCCCGAGGCCGCAGGGGCAGCCGCCGGGGCGGCTTCGGCCTTGGTCGGGGCGGCACCCTCGCCGGCCTGGATCGTGGCCAGCAGCGCATCGACACCCACGGTCTCGCCTTCGGCCGCGACGATCTCGCCCAGCACGCCGGCGGCGGGCGAAGGCACCTCGACCGTGACCTTGTCGGTCTCGAGCTCGCACAGCATTTCATCGACCGCCACGGTGTCGCCGGGCTTCTTGAACCAGGTCGCAACGGTGGCTTCGGTCACCGACTCGCCAAGCGTTGGAACACGAACTTCAATCGTCATCGTTTCTTATCCTTCAATGCTCAGCGCTTCGTTCACGAGCGCCTCTTGTTGGGCTTTGTGTTGGCTGGCCAGACCCGTCGCGGGCGAGGCCGAGGTGGCGCGGCCCACATAGCTGGGCCGGGTATGCTTGGCGCCGATCCGGGTCAGGACCCATTCGATGTTGGGTTCGATGAAGCTCCAGGCGCCCTGGTTCTTGGGCTCTTCCTGGCACCAGACCATCTCGGCCTGTTTGAACCGCTCAAGCTCGTTGATCAGCGAATGGGCCGGGAACGGATAGTATTGCTCGATCCGCAGCAGATAGATGTCGTCGATCCCGCGCGCGTCGCGCTCCTCGAGCAGGTCGTAGTAGACCTTGCCCGAACACATCACCACGCGCTTGATCTTGTCGTCGGGCACCAGTTGCGTGTCCGAATTGCCCTTTTGCGCGTCGTCCCACAGCACCCGGTGGAAGCTGGACCCGGTGGTGAAGTCCTCGGCATTGCTGATGGCCAGCTTGTGGCGCAGCAGCGATTTCGGCGTCATCAGGATCAGCGGCTTGCGGAAGGTGCGGTGCAGCTGACGGCGCAGGATGTGGAAATAGTTCGCGGGCGTGGTGCAGTTGGCCACGATCCAGTTGTCCTGGCCGCACATCTGCAGGAACCGCTCCAGTCGCGCCGACGAGTGCTCGGGGCCTTGCCCCTCGAACCCGTGCGGCAGCAGGCAGACAAGGCCGGACATGCGCAGCCATTTGCTTTCGCCCGAGCTGATGAACTGGTCGAACATGATCTGCGCGCCATTGGCGAAATCGCCGAACTGGGCCTCCCACAGAACCAGCGCGTTGGGCTCGGCCAGCGAATAGCCGTATTCGAAGCCCAGAACCGCGTATTCCGACAGCATCGAGTCGATCACCTCGTACTGGGCCTGTCCGGAGCGGATGTGGTTCAGGGGATAGTAGCGCTCTTCGGTTTCCTGGTTGATAAAGCCCGAATGGCGCTGGCTGAAGGTGCCGCGGGTGGCGTCTTGCCCCGACAGGCGCACCGGGTAGCCCTCGGTCAGCAGCGACCCGAAGGCCAGCGCCTCGCCGGTGGCCCAGTCAAAGCCCTGACCGGTTTCGAACATCTGCTTCTTGTGTTCCAGCAGGCGGCCCACCGTCTTGTGCAGGGCGAAGCCTTCGGGCACCTTCACCAGCGCCTTGCCGACCTCGGCCAGGGTGTCGGGCGAAATCGCGGTTTCGCCGCGGACATATTCTTCCTTGTTCTTGTCCAGATGCGACCAGCGCCCGTCCAGCCAGTCGGCCTTGTTGGGCTTGTATTCCTTGGCGGCCTCGAACTCGTCGTTCAGATGCGCCTGGAACGCGGCCTTCATGTCCTCGATCTCGCCCTCGGGGATCAGACCGTCCTTGACCAGCCGCTCGGTGTACAGCGACAGCGTGGTCTTGTGGGTCTTGATCTTCTTGTACATGATCGGGTTGGTGAACATGGGCTCGTCGCCCTCGTTGTGACCGAACCGGCGATAGCAGAACATGTCGATGACCACGTCCTTGTGGAACTTCTGCCGGAACTCGGTCGCCACCTTGGCCGCATGCACCACCGCCTCGGGGTCGTCGCCGTTGACGTGGAAGATCGGGGCCTCGACCATCAGCGCGATGTCGGTCGGATAGGGGCTCGAACGCGAGAAATGCGGCGCGGTGGTAAAGCCGATCTGGTTGTTCACCACGATATGCATGGTGCCGCCGGTGCGGTGGCCGCGCAGACCCGACAGGCCAAAGCCCTCGGCCACCACGCCCTGACCGGCAAAGGCCGCGTCTCCGTGCAGCAGAACGCCCATGACCTGGGTGCGCTCGGTGTCGCCGTGCTGGTCCTGCTTGGCGCGGACCTTGCCCAGAACAACCGGGTTTACCGCCTCCAGGTGCGAAGGGTTCGCCGTCAGCGACAGGTGCACGGTGTTGCCGTCGAACTCGCGGTCGCTCGAGGCGCCCAGGTGGTATTTCACGTCGCCCGAGCCGTCCACGTCCTCGGGCTTGAAGCTGCCGCCCTGGAATTCGTTGAAGATGGCGCGGTACGGCTTGCCCATCACGTTGGCCAAGATGTTCAGACGGCCGCGGTGCGGCATGCCGATGACGATTTCCTTCAGACCCAGCGCGCCACCGCGCTTGATGATCTGCTCCATCGCCGGGATCAGCGCCTCGCCCCCGTCCAGGCCGAACCGCTTGGTGCCCATGTATTTCACGTGCAGGAACTTCTCGAAGCCTTCGGCCTCGACCATCTTGTTCAGGATCGCCTTGCGGCCTTCCTTGGTAAAGGCGATTTCCTTGCCGTAGCCCTCGATCCGTTCCTTCAGCCAGGCGGCCTGTTCCGGGTCGGAAATATGCATGTACTGCAGTGCGAAGGTGCCGCAATAGGTACGCTTCACGATCTCGACGATCTGGCGCATGCTGGCGACTTGCAGACCCAGCACGTTGTCGATGAAGATCGGCCGGTCCATGTCGGCGTCTGTGAAGCCATAGGTCTTGGGGTCCAGCTCGGGGTGGGGCTCGGTCGAGCGCATGCCGAGCGGGTCGAGATCGGCAACCAGGTGCCCGCGGATGCGGTAGGCCCGGATCAGCATCAGAGCGCGGATCGAGTCCAGCACTGCGCGCTTGACCTGCTCGTCGCTGACCTCGACGCCCGCCTTGGCGGCCTTTTCCTTGATCTTGTCGCCGGCCGCCTTGGCATCGGTCTCGGCCCATTCGCCGGTCAGGGCGCCGGTCAGGTCATCATTGGGCATCGGCGGCCAGTCGGGGCGCGCCCAGGAGGGGCCCTGCGCCTCTTTCTGGACGTCGGGTGCTGCATCTCCCATCTGCCGGAAGAACTCGGCCCAGGCCGCGTCGATGGCGCCGGGGTCCTTGGTGTACTGGGCGTAAAGCTGCTCCAGATACTCGGCATTGTGCCCCTGCATGAAGCTCGAGGCATGGAAGGCGGAATTGGGCGAGTGTTCGGTCATTGGGCTACCTCATATGGGTTGGGACCGTATTTGTTGGTGCCCGGCTGGCTGGGGCGGGACAGCCACCACAGCACCAGCAGGGGCGACACGAAAAGAACCAGCAGCGTCGGGATCACGATCAGCAGCGTGGCGCGGGTAAACAGGATGTCGAGGTTTCCGCCATGCTGGAAGCTCGAGGCGAGGCCGATGCCAAAGACCAGAACGGCCGCAGCCCCAAGGATCAGAAGGACCGGTAGCAGGGCATAAAGCCCACTGCGCCCGGTATCGTGCATCCGCCGCCAGGCCACGGCCAGATGCGGGAAAAACACGATCAGGCCGACAATCGTCTGAACCGGCTGGCTGGATACCGCGGTGACCGAGGTTCCGGCCTCGGTCTGGATCGTCGTAACCTGGGTGAAGAACTGCCAGTCGATGACCGCGGCGATCGCGTTCCAGATCACGATGAACAGCAAAAAATACCAATACTCGGGGCGAGAGGCCCGCCCCGAGAAGGTGAAATACTTGGAGAAACACGTTCTGACGGCTTCGGTGAAGGTCATGTGTTTCGCTCCGCTGGGGCCGGCCCGCAAGTCGGGCCGGCAGGTTACTTGCCGATCGCTTCCAGCACGGCCTCGCCCAGCTTGGCGGGGCTTTCGGCCACGACGATGCCGGCGCTGCGCATGGCTTCGATCTTGTCTTCGGCACCGCCCTTGCCGCCGGCGACGATGGCGCCCGCGTGACCCATGCGGCGGCCCGGAGGCGCCGTGCGGCCAGCGATGAACCCGGCGACCGGCTTCTTGCGACCTTTCTTGGCCTCATCCGCCAGGAACTGCGCGGCTTCTTCCTCGGCCGAGCCACCGATCTCGCCGATCATGATGATCGACTCGGTCTCGTCATCGGCCAGGAACCACTCCAGCACGTCGATATGCTCTGTGCCCTTGATCGGGTCGCCGCCGATGCCCACGCAGGTGGACTGGCCCAGACCCACATCGGTGGTCTGCTTGACCGCCTCGTAGGTCAGCGTGCCGGAACGCGACACGACGCCGACCGAGCCACGCTTGTGGATGTGGCCGGGCATGATGCCGATCTTGCAGGCGTCGGGCGTGATGACACCGGGGCAGTTCGGGCCGATCAGGCGCGATTTGCTGCCTTCCAGCGCGCGCTTCACCTTCATCATGTCCAGCACCGGGATGCCTTCGGTGATGCAGACGATCACTTCCATCTCGGCGTCGATCGCCTCGAGGATCGAATCCGCGGCAAAGGGCGGCGGCACGTAGATCACGGTGGCGTTGGCCTCGGTCTGGTGCTTGGCCTCGTGGACCGAGTTGAACACGGGCAGGCCCAGATGGGTCATGCCGCCTTTGCCCGGCGTCACACCGCCGACCATCTTGGTGCCATAGGCGATGGCCTGTTCAGAGTGGAACGTGCCCTGCGAGCCGGTAAAGCCCTGACAGATCACTTTGGTATTTTCGTCGATGAGGACTGCCATTTGGCGTTCTCCTGTTTTCGGCGGGGTCCGACCCGCCAGCATTCATCGGAATGGCGGGCCGTGACCCGCCCTGCGTTAACGGGTTCAGCCCTTGACCGCCTTCACGATCTTCTGCGCGGCGTCGTCCAGGTTGTCGGCGGCGATCACGTCCAGGCCCGAGCTGTTGATGATCTCTTTGCCCTTCTCGACATTGGTGCCTTCCAGACGCACCACCAGCGGAACCTTCAGGCCCACCTCTTTCACCGCGGCGACGACGCCTTCGGCGATGACGTCGCAGCGCATGATGCCGCCGAAGATGTTGACCAGGATGCCTTTGACATTCGGGTCGCTGGTGATGATCTTGAACGCCTCGGTCACTTTCTCTTTGGTGGCGCCGCCGCCCACGTCCAGGAAGTTGGCCGGCTCGGCTCCGTAAAGCTTGATGATGTCCATCGTGGCCATGGCCAGGCCCGCGCCGTTGACCATGCAGCCGATCTCGCCATCCAGCGCGATATAGTTCAGGTCGTATTTGCTGGCTTCCAACTCCTTGGGGTCTTCCTCGGTGGTGTCGCGCAGTTCGGCGATGTCGGGGTGGCGATAGATCGCGTTGCCGTCAAAGCTCAGCTTGGCGTCCAGCACCTTGAGGTCGCCGCCCTCGGCCACGATCAGCGGATTGATTTCCAGCATCTCCATGTCCTTCTCGACGAAGGCTTTGTACAGGATGCCCATCAGGCGCACGCACTGCTTGACCTGCCCGCCTTCCAGACCCAGCGAGAAAGCGATGCGGCGGCCGTGGAACGGCTGATAGCCGGTGGCCGGGTCAACCGAGAAGGACAGGATTTTCTCGGGCGTCGCGGCGGCCACTTCCTCGATGTCCATGCCGCCTTCGGTCGAGCACACAAACGAGATGCGGCTGGTCTGGCGATCGACCAGCAGGGCCAGGTACAGCTCGCGCTCGATGCCCGATCCGGCCTCGATATACACGCGGTTGACCTGCTTACCTTCGGGGCCAGTCTGGTGCGTAACCAGCGTGCGGCCCAGCATCTTCTTGGCTTCCTCGGCGGCTTCCTCTACCGATTTGGTCAGACGCACGCCGCCCTTGTCGCCGGCGTCGGGTTCCTTGAAGTGACCCTTGCCGCGGCCCCCGGCATGGATCTGCGCCTTGACCACCCAAAGCGGGCCGTCCAGTTCACCGGCTGCGGTTTTCGCCTCTTCCGCACGCAGCACCGCGCGACCGTCCGAAACCGGCGCGCCATAGCTGCGAAGAAGGGCCTTGGCCTGATATTCGTGAATGTTCATCGAAACTGTCCCGTCTGACTACGATTGGATCGTTATAGGGGTGTCCAACGGGCAAAATTAAAGGGTTTTCTTACCGGAAGAAGGTTTTTGCCGAGGATTTTCCGTTTTTGTGATCACGGCATTTTGGGGTGTGATCACAAAAGATGAGTTGGTTGATGTTGATTCGACCCGCCGAGAATCTGTCGCAAAAATACATTCAAGAGCCGCCTTCTAAGCCGTTTGCGCCAACAGTACTGGCTCGGATCGCGGTGGAGTATCGGGCCTCGCCGAATTCGAATGACTTGGCGCCGGCGCGCTTGGCCGCTAACCTGTCTGGACCTGTCTGGACCTGTCTTGATCCGTCAAGATACTTGGGTCGAATAAGAAATGACTGAGCGGATGACAGTGACCACTCCTTCCCTTCCCGACACGATGACCATGATCTTCGATGGATCTGGCAATGCGCGGCTGCTGGATGCCGATGGCTTTCCCGCTTGGTCACCCCGCGGTCCGGAAGAGCAGTTTGCCTGGCAGCACTTGCGTCTTGGGGGAGAAGGCACGGTTGCGCTGCTCCGCGCCGCCGGGCTGGACGAGTTCGTGATAGATGCGCTGATGGCCGGCGAAACACGGCCCCGCTGCACCGTGCATGGCGGAGGCGTCATCCTGAACCTGCGGGGCGTGAACCTGCTGGAGGGGCAGCCGCCCGAGGACATGATCTCGGTCCGACTGTGGCTGACGGAAACAAAGATCATCGGTGTCTGGCGCCGCCCACTGGATGCGGTTGCGGACATGCTGGCGGCAATCGATCGTGGGCAGGCACCGCGATCGCCAGGTGACTTCGTCGCGCGGTTGGCCTTGCGGCTGGCCGACCGGGCCGAGCCCGCCATCACCGATCTGAACGAACGCGTGGATGACCTCGAGGAGTTGCTGTTGGAGCCGGATGCCGAAATTTCCCGGGCCGAACTCGCGGCGATCCGCAGGTCATCCATCGTTCTGCGGCGATACCTGGTGCCACAGCGCGATGCGTTGACGACGCTCGAGATCGAAGATTTGCCCTGGCTGCAGCCCTATGACCGGTCGAGATTGCGCGAAGCCTCGGAGCGCATCTACCGCATTGGCGAAGATCTGGCGGCCGTGCGCGAACGGGTTCAGATCATTCTCGACCAGCTGATGGATGAACGTGCCGAACGCATGAACAACCGTATGCTGGTATTGTCAGTTGTCAGCGCCGTATTTCTGCCCCTGGGTCTGGTGGCTGGCGTGCTGGGGATCAACGTCGGCGGCATCCCCGGGGCCCAAGACCCGAACGCATTCTGGGTTGTTTGTTTGCTGCTGGTGGCCCTGGGAGGGGTGCTGTTGCTGGTGGCGCGATGGCTTGGGATGTTTCGCTGACCGTCCTGTCAATCGAAACGCCCCGCCGGTGGGCACCAGCGGGGCGACGATCGATTGTTTGACGAGGCCACCGGAGCCCCGGTGACCCGAGCCGGGTGTTACGCCAGCGAGCTGTCGATGCCTTTGCAGGCCTCAACCAGACCCTTCACGGCGTTGACCGACTTGTCGAACATGTCCTGTTCTTCCGCGTTCAACTGGATGTTCACGATCCGCTCGATGCCGCCGGCGCCGATTACGGTAGGAACGCCTACATACATGCCCTTCACGCCCAACTCGCCATCGCAATAGGCCGCGCAGGGCAGAACGCGCTTTTGGTCTTTCAGATAGGCTTCGGCCATTTCGATCGCCGAGGTGGCGGGCGCGTAATAGGCCGAGCCGGTCTTCAGCAGGCCGACGATCTCGGCGCCGCCGTCACGGGTGCGCTGGACGATGGCGTCCAGCTTCTCCTGCGTGGTCCAGCCCATCTTGACCAAGTCGGGCAGCGGGATGCCGGCAACGGTCGAATAGCGCACCGATGGCACCATCGTGTCGCCATGGCCGCCCAGAACAAAGGCGGTGACGTCCTTCATCGACACGTCGAATTCTTCGGCCAGGAAGTGGCGGAAGCGGGCCGAGTCCAGCACGCCGGCCATGCCGCAGACCTTGTTGTGGGGCAGGCCCGAGAACTCGCGCAGCGCCCAGACCATCGCGTCCAGCGGGTTGGTGATGCAGATGACGAAGGCGTCGGGGGCGTGGGCGGCGATGCCTTCACCGACCGACTTCATCACCTTCAGGTTGATGCCCAGCAGGTCGTCACGGCTCATGCCCGGCTTACGCGGCACGCCGGCGGTCACGATGCAGACGTCTGCGCCTGCGATGTCCTCATAGGACTGGGTGCCCTTCAGCTTGGCGTCAAAGCCCTCGGACGGGCCGGATTCGGCGATGTCCAGCGCCTTGCCTTCCGGGATGCCCTCGGCGATGTCGAACAGAACGACATCCCCCAGTTCCTTCATTGCTGCGAGGTGGGCAAGCGTGCCCCCGATCTGACCTGCGCCGATCAGCGCGATCTTGGGTCTGGCCATTTGGATTGTCTCCGGTCGGTTTTGAAATCGCGGTTGTGCTAGTCGCTAAAACGCCGTTGCGCAAGGGTTCTGCGGCGCGGCATGCGACCGCATACCGTTTGCCTGCCCCGGGCCGGTTGCGCTAAACCACCCGCAGGACAAGCCGTTTCGAGGCCGCCGCATGGTCGAATTGAACCTGATGTTTTTTGCCGTGGCGATCCCGGCCGTGATCTTTGCAGGCATTTCCAAGGGCGGCTTCGGCTCGGGCGTGGCCTTTGCGTCGTCGTCGATTCTGGCGTTGATCCTTGATCCGGGGCAGGCGCTGGCGCTAATGTTGCCGATCCTGATGGTGATCGACCTGGCCACCCTGCGCCCCTACTGGAAACGGTGGAACTGGCCCGACGCGCGTCTGCTGATGCTGGGCGCGGTGCCGGGCGTGGCGCTGGGCGCGCTGCTGTACCGGGCGACCGACGAAGACCTGCTGCGCCTGCTGATCGGGGGCATTTCGGTGGGCTTCGTTGTCTGGCATGTGGCGCAGACCCGCGGCTGGGTGCGCGGCTTCGCCAACCGCCTGCCGCCTCCGGCCGGGCTGTTCGCGGGGCTGGTCGCCGGCTTCACAAGCTTCGTCAGCCACGCCGGCGGCCCGCCCGCCGCCGTCTATCTGCTGTCACAGCGCCTGACGAAGACCGAGTTCCAGGCCACCACCGTGCTGGTCTTCTGGGTCATCAACATCGCCAAGTTCCTCCCCTATGCCTATCTGGGCATGTTCACCCTGCAGACCGCTTGGGCCGACCTGCTGCTGACCCCTTTCGCCATCCTCGGCGCCTGGCTGGGCGTGCGCGCCCATTGGATGATGTCCGAGCGGGTCTTCTTCGGCATCGCCTATGTTCTGCTGACCCTGACCGGCTCGAAACTGATCTGGGACGCGCTGACCTGAACGTCAGGCATTGGGCGGCAACGCTTCGGCCAGAACCTCATAGGCCTCGCCTGCCGCGATCAGGCAGGTCATGCCATCCGGCAAGGTCACGGTGATCGTCCAGGTGCCGGTTTCGTCCGAGGCAAAGACCTCCATCACCGCCCCCTGCTGCACCATGCCGATGCCGCGTCGGGTCTCACCATAGGTCTCGGCCAGCCGACGCAGCGCATCGGCCCGCGGCGCACAGTTCGGCGTCTGCGCCTGCAACTGCTGCGCGGCCAGCGCCATGATGCCCAGACCCATCGTCATCTTTAGAAACGTCATTTTCATCGTCAGCCCCTTCTGCCTGTTGCCCGAGAAAGGCTGGCCCAACCATGCCGAAATCCGGTTAAGGCGACGCGCGTTGCGGGGGGCGTCGCGTCACATGCTGCAATGCGGCGATTTTGCGCTTGAACTTTCCGGCAAAAAATGCCCCATTCTGCGCAACTTTATTTCAACGAGAGGTTCCCATGGACCCGCGCCAGCGCCCCTACCGATCCGTTCTCTACATTCCAGGCTCCAAGGAACGGGCGCTCGACAAGGCGCGCTCGCTGCCCGTCGATGCCATCATCTTTGACCTTGAAGACGCCGTTGCCGCCGATGAAAAGGACAATGCCCGTGAAACGCTCAAGGCCGCGCTGGCGTCGGGCGGCTATGACCCGCGCGTCAAGATCGTGCGAATCAACGGTCTGGACACCCCTTGGGGCCGCGCCGATGCCGAGGCCGTGCGCGAGATGGATGCCGACGTGGTGCTGCTGCCCAAGGTCAACTCGGCCGCCGATGTCGATGCACTGGCCGCAATCACCGGCGACCTGCCGATCTGGGCGATGATGGAAACCCCGCGCGGCATGCTGAACGCGGCCGAGATCGCGGCGCATCCGCTGATGGCGGGCTTTGTCATGGGCACCAACGATCTGGCCAAAGAGCTTCAGACCCGCTTCCGCCCCGACCGCCTGCCGCTGATGACCTCGCTGGGCCTGTGCCTGCTGGCCGCCAAGGCCGAGGGGCTGGTGATCGTCGATGGTGTCTACAACGCCTTCAAGGATACCGAGGGGCTGGCCGTCGAATGCGCGCAGGGCCGCGACATGGGTTTCGACGGCAAGACCCTGATCCATCCCGCGCAGGTCGAGACCGCCAACACCGCCTTCGCCCCCTCCGAAGCCGAGATCGACCTGGCCCGCCGTCAGATCGCCGCTTTCGAAGCGGTCGAGGCCAAGGGGCAGGGCGTTGCTGTGGTCGATGGCAAGATCGTGGAAAATCTGCACGTTGTAACTGCCCGCGAAATTCTGGCAAAAGCAGAGGCGATATCAGCTTTGCAAGTGGGGTAAGCCAGCATGGGCTTCGTTCTTCTCATTCTCGGTGTGGCGCTTTGGTGGGCGGCACATCTGTTCAAGCGCCTGATGCCCGCCCGCCGCGCGGCCATGGGCGATTCCGGCAAGGGGGCCGTTGCGGGTGCGCTGGTCGTGTCGATCCTGCTTATGATTTTCGGCTATCGCATGACCGATTTCATCCATGTCTGGGCACCACCCAGCTTCATGATCCACATCAACAACCTGCTGGTGCTGATCGCGATCTGGATGATGAGCCCGGCCGGAACCAAGGGCCGACTGCTGAACAAGGTGCGTCATCCGATGCTGGGCGGGTTCAAGCTCTGGGCCTTTGCGCATCTGCTGGTCAATGGTGATCTGGCGTCGATCATCCTGTTCGGCGGCCTGTTGGCATGGGCGGTGGTCGAAGTGATCGTCATCAACAAGTCCGAGCCCGACTGGACCCCGGGCGAGCCGGGAACGCTGGGCAAGGATGCGATGTTCTTCGCGGCCTCGATCGTGCTGCTGGGCGTCATCGGCTACATTCACGGGCTGGTCGGCCCGTCTCCGTTCCCAGGCTAGGCGGGTGACGTGATGGCGAAACTTTATCGACTGCTGACCGAAGAGGACACCTCGGCCTTCTGCCACAAGGTGTCCGAGGCGCTGGCCAAAGGGTGGGAGCTGCACGGCTCTCCGGCCTATGCCTTCGATCCGTCCACCAACAAGATGCGCTGTGCGCAGGCCGTGACCAAGCAGGTCGCGGCCGATTATTCCCCTGACATGAAACTGGGACAGCAGTAATGGCAAAAACCAATCCGGGCCGCTTTTTCGAGGACTACTCCATCGGGCAGGTGCTGCACCATGCGGTGCCCCGCACCGTGACGGTGGGTGAGCGAGCGCTCTATCATGCGCTCTATCCCGCGCGCCACGCGCTCTATTCCTCGGACGAGTTCGCCCGGAGCTGCGGCCTGCCGCAAAGCCCGATCGACGATCTGGCGGCGTTCCATGTGGTGTTCGGCAAGACGGTTCCGGATGTGTCGCTGAACGCGGTCGCGAACCTGGGCTATGCCGAGGGGCGTTGGCTGCAGCCGGTCTATCCCGGAGACACCCTGCGGTCGGAATCCGAGGTCATCGGGCTGAAACAGAACTCGAACGGCAAGACCGGCGTGGTCTGGGTGCGCACGCGCGGGCTGAACCAGCGCGACGAGGTGGTGATCGAATATGTGCGCTGGGTGATGGTGCGGAAATCGAACCTTGATGCGCCTGCCCCGGAAACCGTGGTGCCGGACCTGAAAAAGGCGCTGGAGCCCGGCGACCTCATGGTGCCGAACGGGCTGGATTTCAGCAAATATGACTTTGCTCTGGCAGGTGATCCGCACCGCTGGGGTGACTACCAGATCGGCGAAACCATCGACCATGTCGATGGCGTGACCGTGGAAGAGGCCGAGCACATGCTGGCCACCCGCTTGTGGCAGAACACCGCCAAAGTGCATTTCGACCTGACTTTCCGACCCGATGGGCGGCTGATCTATGGCGGCCATGTGATCTCGATGGCGCGCGCCTTGTCCTTCAACGGGCTGGCCAATGCGCAGATGATCGTCGGCCTGAACGGCGGTGCCCATGCCAACCCCTGTTTCGCCGGAGACACCATCAAGGCGTGGTCCGAGGTGTTGGACAAGGCCGAAACCGGCGTGCCGGGTGTGGGTGCCATCCGCCTGCGACTGGTGGCGACCAAGGGCGGCGAGCCCTATGCCCTGCGCGGCCCGGATGGAAAGTACAGCCCCGACGTGCTGCTGGATCTGGACTATTGGGCGCTGATGCCGATCTGAGCGGGCTGACCCCCACAGTCTTGTGATCCCGACCGGGCCGAACCGTGCTAGGTTCGGCTCATGTCTTTTCTGCGTATCCTTGCTGCTGCGCTCTGTCTCGGCCGCCCGGCGTCGGCCTGCGATCTGGCGCTGGCTTTGGCCGTGGATGTTTCCGGCTCGGTCGACAGTTCGGAATACCGCATCCAGATGGATGGGCTGGCGGCCGGGTTGCGCGACCCGGTCGTGTCCGAGGCGCTGGTGCGCGGCCAGGCCCGGCTGATGCTGGTGCAATGGACTGGCGAGTCGCGGCAGCGTGTCACCATCCCCTGGACCCGCATCGACGGGTTCGCCGCGGTGGACGCATTTGCGGAACAGGTGGCGACAGATCCGCGCGTGTGGCGCAACTTCTCGACCGCGATCGGCGAGGCGTTGGAAATGACCGTGAACAGTTTTATGGACGTACCAGACTGCAAGCGCCGCCTGATCGACATCTCGGGCGACGGGGTGTCGAACGAAGGCATTGAGCCGACCGAAATACACGACCTGCTGCGCCGTCAGGGGATCACCGTGAACGCCATCGCCATCGAGGAAAGCGAGCCCGATCTGACCGCCTATTTCTATGAAAACGTCATCGTGGGCGAAGGTGCTTTCGTGGTCTCGGCTGCGGGTTTTGAAGACTATCCAGAACGTATCCGCAAGAAACTGCTGCGCGAAGTCACCCGCCAGACGGCCAGGGTCAAGTGACGGAAAAAGATTCGTGATCACATCGCTTGCGGCCTGAAAACGCTAACATTGACGGGTGGCGATGAGATTTGTGATCACGGGAATATTTTGCGTGATCACAAAAAACGGCCAATAGGGTCATTTGCGCGCAATTTGCTCTTTTTTGCGCCTGCGGCGCGTGACAGAGATGTAAAAAGCAGTAAAACCTTCGGTAGCCAACCCAAAAAGGAGCCGCCATGGCCGATGTCAATCGGGGGAACCGCCCGCTTTCGCCGCATCTGTCGATCTATCGTCCACAGTTGACCTCTGTCACCTCGATCCTCACGCGGATCACCGGCAACGCCATGTTGGTGGCGGCGCTGCTGATCGTGTGGTGGTTCCTGGCCGCGGCCACCTCGCCCGAGGCCTATGCGACCGCCAATGCCGTGATTACGTCGTTGCTGGGCGACTTGGTGATGGCTTTGTCGCTGTGGGGGCTGTGGTACCACACCCTGGCCGGCATCCGCCACCTGATCTGGGACAACGCCGTCGGGCTGGACCTGCCCACTGCCTACAAGCTGGGTTGGGCGGTCGTGATCGGATCGGTCGTTCTGACCCTCGTCACCCTGTTGATCGTTGCATAACCGGAGGCCTGACATGCGTTACCTTACCGACCGCAAGCGTGCCCTTGGCCTGGGCTCGGCCAAATCCGGCACCCAGCATTTCTGGGCGATGAAGGTCAGCTCGGTTGCCTTGCTGATCCTCGTGCCGCTGTTCGTCTTTACCTTCGGGCCGACCCTGGGCCAGCCTTATGACGTGATGCTGGACTACTATTCGCGCCCGTTCCCGGCCATCGTTGCGGCGCTGACGCTGGCCGTTGGCTTCAAGCACTTCGCCGATGGCGCGCAGGTGATGATCGAGGACTATGTGCACGGCACGCTTGAAAAGGTTCTGATCATCCTCGTGACCTGTCTGTCCTATGGCGCGGCCGCCGCTGGCATCTTTGCCATCGCCCGCATCGCCCTCTAACACCCCGGAGCTGAAAGAAATGGCTGCATACGAATACGAAACGCACGAATATGACGTGGTTGTCGTCGGCGCCGGTGGGGCCGGGCTGCGGGCCACGCTGGGCATGGCCGAGCAGGGGCTGCGCACGGCCTGCGTGACCAAGGTTTTTCCGACGCGCTCGCACACCGTCGCGGCACAGGGCGGCATCGCGGCGTCGCTGTCGAACATGGGCCCCGACCACTGGCAGTGGCACATGTATGACACCGTCAAGGGCTCGGACTGGCTGGGTGACACCGACGCGATGGAATACCTGGCGCGCGAGGCGCCCAAGGCGGTGTATGAGCTGGAGCACTATGGCGTGCCCTTCAGCCGGACCGAGGAAGGCAAGATCTATCAGCGCCCCTTCGGTGGCCACACCACTGAATTCGGGGAGGGCCCGCCGGTGCAGCGCACCTGTGCCGCCGCCGACCGGACCGGTCACGCGATCTTGCACACGTTGTACGGACAGTCGTTGAAGAACAACGCGGAATTCTACATCGAGTATTTTGCGATCGACCTGATCATGTCCGAGGACGGTCAGTGCCAGGGCGTCGTCTGCTGGAAGCTGGACGACGGTACCATGCATGTCTTCAACGCCAAGATGGTCGTGCTGGCTACGGGCGGTTACGGCCGCGCCTATTTCAGCGCGACCTCGGCCCATACCTGCACCGGCGATGGTGGTGGCATGGTGGCCCGCGCGGGTCTGCCGCTGCAGGACATGGAATTCGTGCAGTTCCACCCGACCGGCATCTATGGCTCGGGCTGTCTGATCACCGAAGGCGCGCGCGGCGAGGGTGGATATCTGACCAACTCGGAAGGCGAACGGTTCATGGAGCGTTACGCGCCCCACTACAAGGACCTGGCGCCGCGTGACTATGTCAGCCGCTGCATGACGATGGAGATCCGCGAAGGGCGGGGTGTGGGCAAGAATGGTGATCACATCCACCTGAACCTGTCGCACCTGCCGGCCGAGGCTCTGGCCGAGCGGCTGCCGGGGATCTCTGAATCGGCCAAAATCTTTGCCGGCGTCGACGTGACCAAGGAGCCGATCCCGGTTCTGCCGACGGTGCACTATAACATGGGCGGCATTCCGACCAACTATTGGGGCGAGGTGCTGAACCCGACCGCCGACAACCCCACCGCCGTGGTGCCCGGCTTGATGGCCGTGGGCGAGGCCGGCTGCGCCTCGGTGCACGGCGCCAACCGGCTGGGCTCGAACTCGTTGATCGACCTGGTGGTGTTCGGCCGGGCCGCCGCGATCCGCGCCGGCAAGGTGGTGGACCCCGAAGCGCCGAACCCGGTGCTGAACAAGGCGTCGGTCGACAAGGCCTTCGACCGGTTCGACGCGCTGCGCAACGCCAACGGCGCGACCCCGACTGCCGAATTGCGGCTGGAAATGCAGAAGACCATGCAGGAAGATGCAGCCGTGTTCCGCACCGCCGAGACGCTGGCGCAAGGCGTCGAGAAGATGACCGCGATCGCGGCAAAGCTGGACGACCTGAAGGTCACCGACCGCAGCCTGGTCTGGAACAGCGACCTGATGGAAACGCTGGAGCTGACCAACCTGATGCCCAACGCGCTGGCCACCATCGTTGGTGCCGAGGCGCGCAAGGAATCCCGCGGCGCCCACGCGCACGAGGACTTCCCCGAGCGCGACGATGAGAACTGGCGCGTGCACACCGTGGCGCGGGTCGAGGGCAACTCGGTCGAGTTGAGCTATCGCCCGGTCATCGTCGATCCGCTGACGCCCGAAGAACAGGGCGGCATCAGCCTTGAAAAGATCGCGCCCAAGGCGCGGACCTTCTAAGGAGAGGAACACATGGTACAACTGACCCTCCCCAAGAATTCGCGCATCACGACGGGCAAGACCTGGCCCAAGCCCGAAGGGGCGAGCAACGTGCGCAAGTTCCAGATCTATCGCTGGAACCCGGACGATGGCCAGAACCCGCGGGTCGACACCTATTTCGTCGACATGGACGATTGCGGCCCGATGGTCCTGGATGCGCTGATCTACATCAAGAACAAGATCGACCCGACGCTGACCTTCCGCCGGTCCTGCCGCGAGGGGATCTGCGGCTCCTGCGCGATGAACATCGACGGGATCAACACGCTGGCCTGCATCTACGGCATGGACGAGATCAAGGGCGACGTGAAGATCTATCCGCTGCCGCACATGCCGGTGGTCAAGGACCTGATCCCCGATCTGACGCATTTCTATGCGCAGCACGCCAGCATCATGCCGTGGCTGGAAACCAAGACCAACCGGCCTGCGAAAGAATGGCGGCAGTCGATCGAGGACCGCAAGAAGCTCGACGGCCTTTATGAATGCGTGATGTGCGCCAGCTGCTCGACCTCGTGCCCCAGCTACTGGTGGAACGGCGACCGTTATCTTGGCCCCGCGGCGCTGCTGCATGCCTATCGCTGGATCATCGACAGCCGTGACGAGGCCACGGGCGAGCGTCTGGATCAGCTCGAGGATCCGTTCAAGCTGTATCGCTGCCACACGATCATGAACTGCGCCAAGACCTGCCCCAAAGGTCTGAACCCGGCCAAGGCGATTGCCGAGATCAAGAAGCTGATGGTCGAACGCACCGTTTGACCCCGAACCAAGACCGCACTTGCCGCATTGCGGCAAGTGCATGGCCCACATGTGAAATCATCGGATGTGCGCCGCCCCGGTCGGGCTTATGTTTGGCGCTGGGGAGGAGTGACGGATTGGAAACAGGATCACTCCGATGAAAACCGAAAACAGCACCGCCAAAACCGATGCAACCGAAGCCCTGAAGTTGCTGGAGCAGGCTTGGGCCTATTATACACCCGCGCCGGCGAAACACGCCGAGGACAAGGAACCCGAACTGTTCGAATACGCCAACGCGGCCTGATGTGCGGCGGGGGTTGGGCTTGAACATCGGCACGATGTGAGCGAAGCAGGGGCATGCCTATTCTTCTGCTCCTGCTCGCCGCCGGTGTATTCGCCTATTTCTTTTGGCGATCGCGCACGTCGGCGCTGACGCGCGACTGTCGTTGGCGGCGACACCGGAAGGACGGGATCTGGAGCTGTGCATTCTGCGGTGCCGTGTCCCGTTCCGAGACGCAGCCGAACCGGTGCGAGCGAACCGGAACCTGACATTTCGGCGCCAGCGAATCCTTGGGGTTTCCCGCCGCCGCGATCTGCGTCACTGTGTCGAAAACATGGACGGACGCAGCATGACGAACCCACCACCCGACGCCGCCGCCCGCCGGGCCATCGCTCCGGTGATCTGCTATCCCAATGACAGCCTGTCGGCGCCGGACATGCCGCTGCTTGGGGCGGCCCGGTCAACCGCGCGCAAAACGGGCGAGGTTTTGGTCCCGCCACGCGATGCGCGGTGTTTCGAGGTTCCGGCTGGGCATTTCTTTCGCATTACTTCGGTCGAGGGCCCGCAGGTCGGTGACCTGAACCTGTGGAGCCTGCACGACCTGTCCGAGCGTTTCTATTCAGGCAAGACCCGCGCGTTGCACGGAACCCACGTGACGACGGGCGAGCGGCTGTGGTCCAGCTTTCCCCATCTGCGCCCCATGGCGACGATCGTGGCCGACACGCTGGACTGGTATGGAATCGACGAATATGGCGGGTCGGTGCATGACGTGATCGGAACGCGCTGCGACCCCTACACCGGCAATCTGCTGTCGGGCACGCAGTATCACCAGTGTTGCCATTCCAACCTGACCCGCGCGCTGGCCGACCATCTGGGCCTTTCGCTGGCCGAGGCCGAGCCGGCCGTGCACGACGTGCTGAACGTGTTCATGTGCACCGGCTTCACCCGCGATACCGGGCAGTATTTCATGAAGGCGTCGCCGGTGCGTCCGGGCGACTATCTGGAGTTTTTCGCTGAAATCGATCTGCTGGGCGACCTCAGCGCATGCCCGGGCGGGGATTGCTCGGCCGAGCATTCATCGGACACCGCCGCCTGTCATCCGCTGCTTGTCGAAGTGTTTGCGCCTGCCGAAGGGACGTTGACCGGATGGCAAAGCCCGGCGCCCAATGGCTATGACCGCTCGCACGGGCGCTGAGGCCCGGGAATAGCCCCGGGCCGGTTGGCTTCAGGCGTTCGGGAAGGCGGCGTGCAGCGCAATTTCCACCATGTCGCCAAAGCTGCTCTGGCGCTCGGACGAGGGCAGGGCCTCGCCGGTCAGCAGGTGATCGGACACGGTCAGAACCGCCAGAGCGCGGCATTTGTGCCGTGCGGCCAGGATATACAGCTCGGCGGCCTCCATCTCGACACCCAGGATGCCGTGGCGCACCATCTGCTCGTTCAGGTCGGGGCGTTCGTCATAGAACACGTCCGACGAGTAGATACCGCCGACATGCATCGGGGTTCCTTTCGCCTCGGCCGCCTGCACGGCCGCCTGCAACAGCGACCAGTCGGCGCAGGGCGCGAAGTTGATCTCTTTCATGATGCCCCGAGACGGCGTGCTGAGCGTCGTTGACGTCATCGCAATGATCACATCGCGCAGTTTGACGTTTTCCTGCATGCCACCGCACGAGCCGATGCGGATCAGGGTTTTCGCACCGTAGTCCCGGATCAGTTCATTGACGTAAATAGACAGCGAGGGCATTCCCATTCCGCTGCCTTGAATGGTGACCGGATTGCCTTTCCATTCGCCGGTGAATCCCAGCATTCCGCGCACATCGTTGATCTGGCGGACATTGCTCAGGAAAGTTTCCGCTGCCCATTTCGCGCGATAGGGGTCGCCGGGCAAAAGCACGGTTTCGGCAATTTCACCTTTTTCGGCGCCAATGTGAATTGTCATTTTGGTACAAAACCCTCATTCAGATTTCGAGATCGGTTATATCTGCTCCGGCTTTCAGCGCTTCGTGTACCCATTTCGGTTTGCGCCCGCGCCCCGTCCAAGTTTGCGAAGGGTCAGTCGGATTCCGGTATTTTGCCTTGGCTTTGCCGCTCTTTCCAGATCTGGACGCCTTCACCGTCAGGTCCGACAGCGAGAACCCATAAGCCGCCGCGGCCTGTTCAGCCGCTTTCAGGGCTTCTTCGCGCTCGCGGGCCTCGGCATTCTCCAAGGCCGTGTCGATTTGGCCGCGCAATTCCAGAAGTTCCTGACGCGACATTTTTTCAAGATTGATCGCCATTTTCCCCGTACCTGTCAATTTCGGTTGCGAATTGTCCGCACACGGTAAGGAGAACTTTCTTTGTTTTCTAATCTTTTTTTACTGAAATCGAATAATAAGCGCGCTCATTTCTGTTTTATTCTGCGGCGATCGTTTTTGGATCTGCCAACGCCACGATGTCTCCCATGATCGCATTCAGTTCGAAATTCTTGGGAGTATAGACATTGGCAACACCCATCGATCTGAGGCGATCCGCGTCTTCGTCCGGGATGATGCCCCCGACGACAACGGGAATATCACCCAAGCCAGCTTCGCGCAGGCGTGTCATGACTTCCTGAACCAACGGCAGGTGACTGCCCGACAGGATCGACAGGCCGATCACATGAGCTTGCTGATCCATGGCCGACTTCACGATTTCCTCGGGGGTCAGGCGGATGCCGTCATAGGTGATGTCCATGCCGCAGTCGCGGGCGCGGAAAGCGATCTGCTCGGCACCGTTGGAATGGCCGTCCAGCCCTGGTTTGCCCACCAGGAATTTCAGGCGACGCCCCAGGCGGTCGCTGACCGCATCCACCGCCGCCCGCAGGTCGTCCAAGCCTTCGGTCTTGTTCGAGACCGACCCCGAAACGCCCGTCGGGCCACGATAGGTGCCAAAGACGCGCCGCATCTCTTCGGCCCATTCGCCGGTGGTGACGCCGGCCTTGGCCGCGGCGATCGAGGGCTCCATGATGTTGGCGCCCGATTGCGCGGCGGCGCGCAGATCGGCCAGCGCCGCGCTCACGGCGGCGTCATCGCGGGCGGCACGCCAGTCGTTCAGGCGATCGATCTGTTCCTGTTCGACCGCCGGATCGACGACCATGATCCCGCCATCCTCGGTCTGCAGCGGCGAGGGCTCACCCTCGGTCCAGCGGTTCACGCCGACGACGATGGTCTCGTTGCGCTCGATCCGGTTGAGCCGCTCGGCGTTGGAATCCACCAGCCGCGATTTCATGTAGTCGATCGCCGCAACCGCACCGCCCATCGACTCCAGATTGGCCAGCTCGGCCCGGGCGCCCTGCTTCAGTTCCTCGACTTTGGCATCGACCACCGGGTTGCCGTCGAACAGGTCGTCATATTCCAGCAAGTCTGTCTCATAGGCCAGGATTTGTTGCATTCGCATCGACCATTGCTGGTCCCAGGGGCGCGGCAGGCCCAGTGCCTCGTTCCAGGCGGGCAATTGCACCGCCCGGGCGCGCGCCTTTTTCGACAGGGTCACGGCCAGCATCTCGATCAGGATGCGATAGACGTTGTTTTCGGGCTGCTGCTCGGTCAGGCCCAGCGAGTTGACCTGAACGCCATAGCGGAATCGGCGGAACTTGGGGTTTTCCACGCCATAACGTTGTTGCAGTATTTCATCCCAAAGGTCGACAAAGGCCCGCATCTTGCACATTTCGGTGACAAATCGGATGCCCGCATTCACGAAGAACGAGATGCGGCCGCATAGCGCCGGAAAATCCTCGGCCGGAACGCGGGGACGCAACTCGTCCAGGACCGCGATGGCGGTGGCCAGCGCATAGGCCAGCTCCTGCTCGGGCGTCGCGCCGGCCTCTTGCAGGTGATAGGAACACACGTTCATCGGGTTCCATTTCGGTACGTTCGAATAACAGTACTCGGCCACATCCGCGATCATCTTGAGCGAGGGCTTGGGTGGGCAGACATAAGTGCCGCGGCTGAGATACTCCTTGATCAGATCGTTCTGTACCGTGCCCTGCAGCTTGGACACATCGGCGCCCTGTTCCTCGGCCACCGCGATATACAGCGCCAGCAGCCAAGGGGCTGTGGCGTTGATCGTCATCGACGTGTTCATCTGCTCCAGCGGGATCTGATCGAACAAAACCCGCATGTCCCCCAGGTGGCAGACCGGCACCCCGACCTTGCCGACCTCGCCCCGGGCCAGGGTGTGATCACTGTCATAACCCGTCTGCGTCGGCAGATCGAAGGCAACCGACAAACCGGTCTGCCCTTTGGCCAGGTTGGACCGGTACAGCGCGTTCGAGGCTTTGGCCGTGGAATGACCGGCATAGGTTCGGATGAGCCAGGGGCGGTCTTTCTGCGTCTGCGTCATGGTCAGAGCCTCATGCGTCGATGGGTAACAATATTTCTCTCATGGGTTCTAAAGCGCAATTTTCAGCACATGTCAATTCGCTGCGTTGCGGCATGTACGGTGTGCTGCCGATTGTGACGGCGGCGGTTTGATGGCACTGTGCCGGCATGACGCAGACCGTTGAGCTACCGATTTGGCTGTTTGTTCTGATCGTGGTGTTTGCCGCGGTCACTTTTGCCTCGCATTTCCTGTTCCCGTCGGTGCGCTGGTTCTTTCGCCGCCGGCTTGAACGGGCTGTTGAACGGTTGAACCAGCGCCTGCAACGGCCAATCCAGCCGTTCAAACTGGCCGAGCGTCATGACATGATCCAACGCCTGATCTATGACCCGCAGGTTGGTCAGGCTGTTCAGCACCACGCCGAAGAACATGGTATCCCCGAAGCGGTCGCGTTCGAGCAGGCCCGGCGATACGCCCGGGAAATCGTCCCGTCGTTTTCGGCCTTCATGTATTTCAGCTTTGCCATTCGGTTGGCTCGGTGGTTGAGCAACGCGTTCTACAATGTCCGCCTCAGCCACGAGGACGAGGCCGCATTGAAGGAGATCGATCCCAAAGCAACCGTGGTCTTTGTAATGAATCACCGGAGCAACATGGATTATGTTCTGGTGACCTATTTGGCCGCGCAACAGTCGGCGCTGTCCTATGCGGTGGGCGAGTGGGCACGGGTCTGGCCGCTCAGCCGGTTGATCCGCGCGATGGGAGCCTATTTCATCCGGCGCAAGTCCGGCAGCGAACTCTACCGGCAGGTTCTGGCCAGCTATGTGCGCTTGGCCACCAATGCCGGTGTCACGCAGGCGATGTTTCCTGAAGGTGGCCTAAGCCTGACCGGGGCGCTGGGCCGACCCAAGCTAGGGCTGCTGAAATACATCATCGACGGCACCAGCCCCGATGGGCGGGATGTGGTGTTCGTGCCGGTTGCGCTGAACTATGACAGGGTGCTGGAGGATACGATCCTGACCGCTGCCGCCCTGGGCAGCGAACGGCGGTTTCGCGCTCGGATCGGCGTGATCACAAGGTGGAGCCTGAAACAGGTATGGCGCCGTATCATCGGGCGCTACAAGCGGTTCGGCTTGGCCTCGGTTCGGTACGGCCTGCCCATTTCGCTGCAGGAGTTCCGCAAACAAGCTGGCCCGGACTTGATGACGGATCTGGCCCGAGAACTGATGCGTCGGATCGGTCGGGCAATTCCTTTGGTACCAGCGCCCGCCGCGTGTTGGCTCGTTCGCGAGAACGGCACCATCTCCGAGTCTGACGTTCAGTCACGCATCGCCGAACTGATGCGGCGGGAAGGCGCGACGGACGAAGACCTGAAAGCTATTTCGCCAGCGATCGAACAACTGGTCGAACGGCGAATACTGAGCAGAAACAACGGTATGCTGTCGCCATCGGTCGAGCGGTTGGATCTGATGCAGTATTATGCCGCCTCAGCGCCCATCAGCGAAGACCCGGATGGTTCTGCGGCTGCAAAAGAAATTTCTGCGGCTGCTGGGTCATAAAATTTCAATAATGATCCGAAATGGGTTGCAAAATTACTCATGGGCCAATATTCCAGCCTATGAAGCGCGCGATTCTGCGTCGCGGCGAACATGTTTGACAGAGGAGGCCACAATGGCTTTGGACACCGACAGCGGCATCGCGTCCTACGAGGCACCGGAAAAAGACCTCTACGAAATGGGTGAAATCCCGCCGATGGGATATGTGCCGAAGAAGATGTATGCGTGGGCCATCCGTAAGGAGCGCCACGGTGAGCCCGACACTGCGATGCAGTTGGAGGTGGTCGATGTGCCCAAGCTGGACAGCCACGAAGTACTGGTTCTGGTGATGGCGGCGGGCGTCAACTACAACGGCGTTTGGGCCTCGCTCGGCAAACCGATCAGCCCCTTTGATGGCCACAAGGCCCCGTATCACATCGCGGGCTCGGATGCATCAGGCATCGTCTGGGCGGTGGGCGACAAGGTGAAACGCTGGAAGGTCGGCGACGAGGTCGTGATCCACTGCAACCAGGACGACGGCGACGACGAGGAATGCAACGGCGGTGACCCGATGTATTCACCCAGCCAGCGGATCTGGGGCTATGAAACGCCCGATGGGTCGTTTGCGCAATTCACCAACGTGCAGGCGCAGCAGCTGATGCCGCGCCCCAAGCATCTGACCTGGGAGGAAAGCGCCTGCTACACGCTGACGCTGGCCACTGCCTATCGGATGCTGTTCGGGCATGAACCGCATGACCTGAAGCCGGGCCAGAACGTTCTGGTCTGGGGCGCGTCGGGCGGTCTGGGCTCCTACGCGATCCAGCTGATCAACACGGCGGGCGCCAACGCAATCGGCGTGATCTCGGACGAAAGCAAGCGCGACTTCGTCATGGGGCTGGGCGCCAAGGGTGTCATCAACCGCAAGGATTTCAACTGTTGGGGTCAGTTGCCTACGGTCAACACACCCGAATACGCCGAATGGTTCAAGGAAGCCCGCAAATTCGGCAAGGCGATCTGGGACATCACCGGCAAGGGCGTGAATGTCGACATGGTGTTCGAGCACCCCGGCGAAGCCACCTTCCCGGTCTCGACGTTCGTGGTGAAGAAGGGCGGCATGGTGGTCATCTGCGCCGGCACCACCGGTTACAACCTGACCTTCGACGTGCGGTACATGTGGATGCACCAGAAACGCCTGCAGGGGTCGCATTTCGCGCATCTCAAGCAGGCCTCGGCGGCGAACCGACTGATGCTCGAACGGCGGCTTGATCCCTGCATGTCCGAGGTGTTCCCCTGGAACGAACTGCCCGAAGCCCACATGAAGATGATGCGCAACGAGCACAAGCCAGGAAACATGTCGGTTCTGGTTCAGGCGCCGCGCACCGGGCTACGCACCCTCGAGGAGGTCTTGGACGCTCGCGGTTGAGCGGGGCGTTGAAACACATCAACGCCCGCGAATCGTTCCGGCGACTCGCGGGCGTTTTCTGTTTTGCAGCCCCTGCTTGAACTTCAGTCGCTTGGAGATTGCGGACCCGCCATTTTTGGGGAGTAGAAAGAAGCGAATATGCAACAAAATCACACACATGTTATGGTTGTGTTAACCCTTCGTTAACTGTTTCGGAGCGACCCTGATGGCGCAGAATGAGTGGATACTGGACGTACTGTCGGACCTCAACGCCTTCGCAGTTGCCAATGGGCTGACGGCTTTGGCCGAACAGCTTGATGACACGAAGCTGATTGCAGCGGCCGAGATTGCGTCCCTCGAGCGTGAGGCGCGGGCACCGTCGAATGGGAACGCAGGTCGATTTGAGTCAGGTCCTGGAGGACTTGGAAAACACCAGCACGCTTGACGAACTGGGCGCGGTTGCCGTCGGGCTTCGCGACAAGCTGAAAATCGATCACATCGTGTATCACTGGGTCGATGGCGGCGGCGAACAATATGGGTGCACGACCTATCCCGACGCCTGGGCCGAGCGCTATCAGGAGCGCAACTATCATCGCATCGATCCGGTCATTCTGGGCTGTTTCCAACGGTTCCAGCCGGTTGACTGGAAGGCGCTGGACTGGTCGGGCAAGGTCGCCAAGGCCTTTTTGAAGGATGCATTGGCGCACGGGGTCGGCAATCAAGGTTACTCGATACCTATCCGCGGCCCGAATGGCCAGTTTGCCCTCTTTACCGTGAACCATTCATGTGCGGATGACGCGTGGCAGGCCTTCATCGGCGCATATGGCCGCGAACTGATCCTGATCGCGCATTACTTCAACCGAAAGGCGCTGGAATTCGAGCGGTCCCGGCAACCGGATTCGCCCCGTTCGCTGTCGCCGCGCGAGATTGATGCCATGACACTTTTGGCCCTTGGCTACAGTCGGGCGCAGGTCGCCCATTCCCTGTCGATTTCCGAACACACGCTGCGGGTCTATATCGAAAGCGCGCGGGCCAAGCTGGGGGCGTTGAACACCACGCACGCCATTGCAAAAGCCCTGAGCCGGGGATTAATAGTGGTTTAAGGGCCGCGCGCCCCAAACACAGTAAATTAACCATGGCTTTGTACCCCCTTCGTTCCAGCACTGGACGACAAGGGGAAAAGTCATGCTGCGTTATTTATACGCTGACGAACTTCATAAATTTCCGAAATTGGCCGAGGGGATGTTTCGCGACCGCGCCGATCAATTCAAGACCCGCCTGGGGTGGGACGTTCACGTCAACGAAAAAGGCGAGGAGCGGGACCAGTATGATGATCTGAACCCGCTGTATGTGATCTGGGAGGAGCCGGATGGCAGCCATGGCGGGTCCATGCGAATTCTGCCGACGACGGGCTCGGTCATGGTGAATGACGTGTTTGGACATCTGACCGGAGGTCGACCGATTTGCAGCCCCCTGATCTGGGAAGTGACCCGATTCTGCCTGTCGCGCGGGGCCAGCCCGCACACGGCCGGTGCCATCATGCTGAGCGGCGGCGAAGTGATGGAGGGCTTTGGCCTGACCCACATCGCGGGGGTCTTTGATGCGCGCATGATTCGCATCTATCGCCTGATCGGGTCGTCTCCGATCGTGCTGGGCTCGGAGGGAACTGGGCGCGACCAGATCTCGGTCGGACTGTGGCCCTATTCGGCCGAGGACTGCAACCGTGTGGCGGAGCGGGCGGGCATCCCGCGCGAGCTGTCGCGGCTGTGGTTCCGAACAGCCTTTGGGTCCACCGCGCGGCATCGGTTCGCACTGTCTGCCTGACGTTGTATTCCGCATCTGGCGCAGACTGGCGCGGCCTTGTAGGGTCGCGCCATGTCTCTGCCCAAGGTCACATTTTCCGAAGACCAGGCCGCCGCCTTCTACAGCATCGCCCAGATGCTGAAAACCGCAGGCGTGGACCTGGAAGACGATGCGCTGCTCAAGCTGCCCGGCCAAGGCGAGTCGGGGGTGATGGCGGTGATCGGCAAGGCCGGGTCGGGCAAAACCCTGCTGTTGGCCGAACTTTACAAGGCGCTGGCCGAGACCGGAGTTCAGATCGTCTCGGGCGACTATGAAAGCCGCAAATCGAAGGACAAGCGCAGCCTTGCCATTCTGGCCCCGACCAACAAGGCCGCCAGCGTGTTGCGGTTGCGCGGTGTTCCGGCCACCACCATTCACCGGATTCTGTACACGCCGGTCTATGATCCGGAATACGAGCGGATCGCCGTATGGCTGGCGGGCAACGACGACCGCCCCGAGATTGAAGGCCTGACCGACGAGGCGCTGGACCGCGCCGCCGCGTTTTACGCCAACAACAAGTCCATCCCCGGTGCTCTGGCCGCCGCCGGCCTGCGCGGGTCGGATTTCATCACCGGCTGGAAACGGCGCGACGAGCCGCTGGATATCGGGTTCGTCGATGAGGCCTCGATGCTGGACGACCGGCAGTTCGAGGATCTCAAGGAGATCTTTCCCACCCTGCTGCTGTTCGGCGATCCGGCGCAGTTGGCGCCGGTGAACCAGTCCGGGTCGATGGTGTTCGATGCTTTGCCGGAACCGCGCAAGCTGATCCTGCACCGGGTGCACCGGCAAGAGGCCGACAACCCCATTCTGGACCTGGCCCATGCGCTGGCCGATCCGGCGATGGGGTTCGAGGATTTCGAACGCCTTGTCGAGCAGACCGCCCGCACGGATGACCGCGTGGTCTGGGGCCAGCGGGTCGAGGTCGACCTGATGGCCCGCAGCCCGGTTCTGGTCTGGCGGAACGCGACGCGTATCCGGCTGATCCAGGCCTTCCGCCAGGTGCATGGGGCCCCCGAGACCGAGCTGTTGGAAGGCGAACCGTTGATTTGCGATGGGATCGAGCTGCCGCTGAAGCACCGCAAGAAGCGGCTCGACCTCGAGGCGCGCGGGCTGATCAAGGGCGCGCAGGTGATCTATCTGGGACCGGGGCGCAAGCCGGGGTTCTCGCGGCTGCATGTCATGGGGGCCGAGGACCCGCAGGTGAGCGCCGCTTCGATCGTGCAGATCGAAAAACCGGACGAGGAAGAGCCCTTCATCCCCTTTGCCGCGCGCATGGGGGCCACGTTTCTGCATGGGGCCGCCGTGACGATCCATAAGGCGCAGGGCTCGCAGTGGGACACGGTGCAGGTCTTTGCCCCTGACCTTTACGCCGCCGCCCGGATGGGCCGGACTGAGGCCGGGCAACCCCTTTGGAAACGGCTGGCCTATGTGGCCATCACCCGGGCGCAAGAGCGGCTGATCTGGGTGGTGCGAAATAGGCTTTCGAAGCCGAGCCACCCGTTGCAGGTTGACGACCTGCGCGCGGTCCCGGCCGCAAAACTTACGCTGGAGGCGGAGGAGACATGAAGACGATCATCGTAACCGGCGCCAGCTCGGGGATCGGGCGAGCCACCGCCGAACTGTTTCTGGATCAGGGCTGGAAGGTCGGCCTGCTGGCGCGTAGTGCGGACAAGCTGAACCAGATGGCCGCCGCGCGCGAAAACGCTATTCCGCTGGTGGCCGACGTGACGGACCCCCAAGCGGTGTCGGCAGCGTTCGATGCATTTCAGGTGCAGGCCGGACGGTTGGATGTTCTGTTCAACAACGCCGGCATTTTTCCGCCCGCCGGAACGATCGACGAGATCGCGCTGGACGACTGGTATCAGAGCGTCAACGTGAATCTGAATGGGATGTTTCTGTGCGCCCGCGCCGCGTTCGGTGCGATGCGGCGGCAGAGCCCGCAAGGTGGACGCATCATCAACAACGGCTCGATCGCGGCGCATGTGCCGCGTCCGAACTCGGTGCATTATACCGCTACCAAACATGCCATAACCGGTTTGACGCGCAGCCTGTCCTTGGACGGGCGGGCCTTCGGCATTGCCTGCGGTCAGATCGACATCGGAAACGCGCGTACCCCGATGGTGCAGGGTCTGGTTGAACGGGCCATTGCCGAAGGGCACGAGCCGGACCCGACGATGGCGGTCGAGGATGCGGCGCGGTCGGTTCTGCACATGGCCAGCTTGCCGCCCGAGGCGAATGTTCAGTTCATGACCGTCATGGCGACCACGATGCCCTATATCGGCCGCGGCTAGGCCTCAACTTTCACGCAGCAGCCGGAAGGCCGTGGATGCCCCCCATCCCGCCGCGATCGCGATCACCAGCGACATCAGCCCGTACCAGACAGGCTGCTGGCGGGACATGTTGTACAGGAACCGCTCCAGCCCGACCTTGCGTACGTCGATAGTGGTTTCGAATTCCGAAATCACCTGACCGCCGCGCATCAGGAAGATGCGGGTCAGATAGTCGCCTTCGGTCAGGTCAGCGGGCATGTCGATCGAGGTGCGGAACAGCGTCTGTTCATCCACGGCAACGGTGTTTTCACGAATCGAGTACAGGCCTTCGTCCTCGCGGATTCTGACGACCGCCTCGGCAAAGTCCTGCGCCTGCCGGATATGCATCGCGGCCCCGACCGAGCGGATCGCGCGCTTGATCGAGATCCGATAGCGCAGGTCCTCGGTGTCGCTGATGATCTCGTTGAACGGGGCGCTGGTCGCCACGGCATAAAAGCTGGGCGCGGAATCGACCAGGACGCTGTCGGTGTTGACCCAGATGCCGAATTTCTTTTCCTTCCGGCGGACCATGACCGGTTCGGACGGGCCGGCCACGGCCACGATCACCTCCAGCGGTGGCCCGTCGGGAATGGGCGCCTCGCGCTTGACGGCGCCGAAAATCAGAATTTCGGAACCGTCGAAATCGGCGGTGATGGCAACCCGGTCCTGGCTGAGGCCTAGAACGACCTGTTCCTGCGCTGCCGCGGCGGGCAGGGACAGCAACACCATGGCTAGAATCCAGCGCAACACGTCAGTGCCCTCCGTCGGTGCCAAGCGAATAGAGCTCGGCCGGTTGGAGAAGCAGATCCAGTGCCAGTTTGGCGCAGACCGCGAGAACAAGCGCGGCCAGCAGCACGCGCAACTGTTCGGCGGGCATGCGTGATCCGATGACGGTGCCGATTTGCGCGCCGATCACACCTCCGACCAACAGCAGCACCGCCAGCACGATATCCACGGTATAGTTCGTGGTGGCATGCAACATTGTGGTGAAGGCGGTGACGAAGATGATCTGAAACAGAGATGTCCCTACGACCACCTTGGTCGGCATGCCCAGCAGATAGATCATTGCAGGCACCATGATGAAGCCACCGCCGACCCCCATGATGGCCGACAGTACGCCGACGCACAGACCCACCAGAACCGGCGGGATCACCGAAATATACAGGCCCGAGGTCCGGAACCGCATCTTGAAGGGCAGGGCATGGATCCATCCGCGCTGACGGCGTTTGGCCACCGGCCCTCCGGCCCGGCGGGATTTGCGCAGCGCGTTCAGGCTTTCGATGAACATCAGGCCGCCGACGACGCCCAAGAATACCACGTAACAAAGCTTGACCAGCAGATCGACCTGGCCGAGGCTTTTGAGGTAGTTGAACACCACGACACCCAGCGCGGCCCCTAACAGGCCGCCCACCAGCAGAACGCAGCCCATTTTCAGATCGACCGTCTTTCGTCGGAAATGCGCCAGCACCCCCGAGAATGACGACGCCACGATCTGGTTGGCCTCGGTGGCGACCGCGACGGCCGGCGGGATGCCGATGAAAAACAGCAGTGGGGTCATCAGAAAGCCTCCGCCGACCCCGAACATGCCCGACAGGATGCCCACCATTCCGCCCAGCCCCAACAGAAGAAAGGCATTTACGGAGACTTCGGCAATGGGAAGGTAAATATACATGCTGTCAACACGCTCCTGAATCTGCGGGGGCAGGGCTGAACGCGGGGGCCGGAGACAGTGCCGGCCCAAGCCCAGTGGATTCTCGGGGCGGTCGTGAGTGAGTGTCGAAGCGGTGCCGGACCATAAGTTCTATCCAAGAAATTCAGACAGGTTGTAGTGTTCGACAGGATCGATGGTCAGGTCCAGCCCAACCTTGGCGGCGACGATCATGACCATCACCGCCAGAAGGATGCGCAGCTGCTCGGATTTCAGGCGGGCGCCCAGACCGGTTCCGAACTGGGTGCCGACGACGCCTCCGATCAACAGGAAAAGGGCAAGGATGATATCGACGCTGAAATTGGTCGAGGCATGGATCATCGTCGTGAAGCCGGCGACGAAGATGATCTGGAACAGAGAAGTCCCGATCACGACCTTGGTCGGCATCCCCAGGATATAGATCATGGCCGGCACCATGATGAACCCACCGCCCACGCCCATGACGGCCGACAAGACCCCGACGCCAAAGCCCACCATCACCGGCGGGATGATCGAGACATAAAGGTTCGAGGCCCTGAACCGGGTCTTGAACGGCATGCCATGAATCCATCCGCGCCGACGGCGGCCCGCGGAAACGGTACCGCCTGCCTGCCGAGCCCGACGGATGGAAAGCACGCTTTCAACGAACATCATGCTGCCGATCAGGCCCAGGAACACCACATAGCAAAGCTGGACCGCCAGATCGACCTGTCCCAGATGCTTGAGGGCGTTGAAAGCGATCATTCCGATCGTGGCGCCCAGCAGGCCGCCGCCCAGCAGAACCGATCCCATCTTCAGATCGACGGTGCGTCTTTTCAGATGGGCCAGTAGACCCGAAAACGAAGATGCCACCCCCTGCTTGGCCGAGGTCGCCACGGCGACGGCCGACGGAATGCCGATCAGGAACAACAGCGGGGTTATCAGGAAACCGCCGCCCACGCCGAACATTCCCGACAGGAATCCGACCGTGATTCCGATACCCAGCAAAAGGGAGGGGCTCACGGACACTTCGGCAATGGGAAGGTAGACGTGCATACCCCTTTAGAGCGGTTGCGGCATGCAAAATCAACTCTGCATGCCGCTGTGCAGCGAACAGGACTGCCAATCAGTCCCGAACTGGCCTTATCGCTCCTTGATGTACGGCTCGCCCCCTGCCTTCGGGGGAATGGCCTTGCCGACGAAACCGGCCAGGATCACGACCGTCAGGATATAGGGCAGCGCGTCCATGGCCTGCACCGGGATCACGATGCCTCCCAGATCGATATTCTGGAACCGCAGCGCCACCGCCTGCAGCAGCCCGAACAGCAGGCAGGCCCACATGGCGTGCCATGGGCGCCACTTGGCGAAGATCAGGGCTGCCAGTGCGATAAACCCGCGGCCGGCGGTCATGTCCTTGACAAAACCGGCCTGCAACCCGGTTGCCAGATAGGCCCCGGCGATCCCGCACAGAACACCGCAGATGGCCACGGCGGCATAGCGCAGGCCGACCACCGAAACCCCTGCGGTATCAACGGCGGCGGGGTTTTCCCCGACCGCGCGCAGCCGCAGCCCAAAACGGGTGCGGAACAGCACCCACCACGTGGCAGGAACCATCAGAAACGCCACATATACAAGAATCGAATGGCCCGACAGCAGTTCGGAGTAGATGGGCCCGATGATCGGGACGCCGCTCAGCGCCTCGGCAAAGGGGAATGTGATCGGTTCGAACCGGCCGCCTCCGAACAGCGAGGGCGTGCGGCCGCCCTGCTGGAACCAGTCCTGTGCGATCAGCACGGTCAGGCCTGCCGCCAGAAAGTTGATCGCCACGCCCGAAATCAGTTGATTGCCGCGGAAGGTGATCGAGGCCAGCCCGTGCAGGGCCGACAACACCAGCGACGCTGCGATCCCGGCCAGCAGGCCCAGCCAGACCGATCCGGTGACGGCCGCAACCGCCGCCGAGAAGAACGCAGCCATCAGCATCTTGCCCTCGAGGCCGATGTCGAAAATGCCCGCGCGTTCCGAATACAGCCCTGCCAGACAGGCCAGCAGCAGCGGCGTGGCCAAGCGGACGGTCGAATCCAGAACTTGAATCAGTGTCAGGAAGGAGTCCATTAGTTCGCCTCCTTGCGCAGGGCCAGGAACAGCTTTTCAAGCGGCATGCGCACCATGTTGTCCAGCGCCCCAGTGAACAGGATCACCAGCGCCTGGATCACCACGATCAGTTCGCGCGGGATCGAGGTCCACAGCGCCAGTTCCGCGCCGCCCTGGTACAGAAAGCCGAACAGGATGGCCGCCAGGAACACGCCGAACGGGTGCGAGCGGCCCATCAGGGCCACGGCGATGCCGATGAAGCCTGCGCCCTCGGTCGAGTTCAGAACCAGCCGCTCGGCCTCGCCCATGACGTTGTTGATCGCCATCAGACCCGCCAAAGCGCCCGAGATCAGCATCGCCACGATGGTGATGCGCACCGGCGAGATACCGGCATAGACCGCACCGGTCTCCGAATGCCCATAGGCCCGGATTTCATAGCCCAGACGGGTGCGCCAGATCAGCGCCCAAACCACGACACAGGCCAACAGCGCCACGATCAGCGAAATGTTGGCCGGGGCGGCCTTGGAGAAGTTGATTCCTATCGGTGCCAGCATTTCGTGCAGCGTGGGCAGATGTACCGCCTCGGCAAAGCGGGCGGTCGCCGGGTCTTGCGAACCGGCCGGCCGCATCACGTTGACCAGCATGTAGTTCAGCAGCGCCGCGGCGATGAAGTTGAACATGATCGTGGTGATCACGATATGGCTTCCGCGCTTGGCCTGCAGATAGGCCGGAATCGCCGCCCAGGCCGCCCCGAACAGCATCGCGGCGGCCATGGCCGCCAGCAGGGCGATGCTCCAGTGCGGCCACGGCACATACAGGCAAACCATGGCGACGCCCAGTCCGCCCAACATTGCCTGGCCTTCGCCGCCGATGTTGAACAGACGCGCGTGGAATGCCACCGCGACCGCCAGACCGGTGAACATGAAGTTGGTGGCATAATACAGGGTGTAGCCCCAGCCATAGGTCGACCCAAGCGCGCCGGTGACCATCAGGTTCACCGCCTCGACTGGGTTTTCGCCGATGGCCAGAATGACCAGGGTCGACAGGATCGCGGCCAGGATCAGACTGATCAGCGGGATCAGAATGACGTCGGCCCATTTTGGCATCTTGTCCATGTTACGCGGCCTCCCCCGCAACACCGGCCATCAACAGGCCCAGTTCTTTTTCATCCGTTTCATGGGGCAGGCGCTCGCCCATGATATGTCCGTCGAACATCACGGCAATCCGGTCAGACAGAGAGAAAATCTCTTCCAGTTCGACCGAGACCAGCAGGATCGCCTTACCTTGGTCGCGCAGGGCGACGATCTGCTTGTGAATGAACTCGATCGCCCCGATGTCCACACCGCGGGTCGGCTGACCCACCAGCAGCAGGTCGGGGTTTCGCTCGATTTCGCGCGCCACGACGATCTTCTGCTGGTTCCCGCCCGAGAAATTCTTGGCCGACAGCCAGCCATTCGGCGGACGCACGTCGAATTTCTCGATCTTGCGTTCGGTGTCGGCGCGCAGGGCGGCGTTGTCCATGAAGATCCCGCGCTGATAGGCCGGGTCGCGGTGATAGCCGAACGCCACGTTTTCCCAGGCGTGGAAATCCATGATCAAGCCTTCCCGCTGCCGGTCCTCGGGCACATGGGCGATGCCCTGGGAGCGGCGCGCTTGCCCGTCCGACCCCGGCCCGCTCAACGCCAGAGGAACGCCGTTCATTCTGATCGTCCCCGATCCGGGGCGCATTCCGCCCAACACCTCGAGCAGCTCGGACTGCCCGTTTCCGGCGACGCCCGCGATGCCTACGATCTCGCCCGCGCGAACCGTCAGGTCGATGCCCTTGACGCGCTCGACACCGGTTGAATCCGTCACCCGCAGGTTCTCGATTTCCAGAATGGGCTTGCCGGGTTTGGCCGGCACCTTGTCGACGCGCAGCAGAACCTTGCGCCCGACCATCAACTCGGCCAGCTCCTCGGGGTTGGTCTCGGCGGTCTTGACCGTGGCGGTCATTTGGCCGCGGCGCATCACCGACACCGTATCGGTGGCCTCCATGATCTCGCGCAGCTTGTGGGTAATCAGGATGATGGTCTTCCCTTCGGCGCGCAGCCGATCGAGGATGCGAAACAGCTGGTCGGCCTCGGCCGGGGTCAGCACCCCGGTGGGTTCGTCCAAAATCAGGATCTCCGCCTTGCGATACAGCGCCTTGAGGATCTCAACCCGCTGCTGCATGCCCACGCCGATCTCGTCGATGCGCTTGTCGGGGTCTACGAAGAGCTCGTATTCCTGCTCGAGCTCTTTCAGTTCTTTGCGGGCCTTGGCCAGCGAGGGGGCCAGCAGCCCGCCATCTTCGGCGCCCAGAACGATGTTTTCCAGAACGGTGAAATTTTCAACCAGCTTGAAATGCTGAAAGACCATGCCGATACCCGCGGCGATCGCGGCCTGGCTGTCGGGAATGTCGGTCTTTTTGCCGTTGATCCAGATTTCACCTTTGTCGGCCTTGTAGAAGCCGTAAAGAATGCTCATCAGCGTGGATTTGCCCGCACCGTTTTCACCGATGATCCCGTGGATCGTGCCGGGGGCGACGCTGATCGAGATGTCCTTGTTCGCTTGAACTGGCCCAAAGGCTTTGGAAATCCCTTTGAGCTCGATGGCGGGGACTGTCATGTCTTGTCCTCGATTGCCGAAAAAGCTGCGCTGAACTCGCGATCATCGGGTCGTTGCGAAACAGCGGCATGAGTGGATGCGGGACGGGAGGGCCTCCCCCGCCCCGTGCGATATCAGAACTGCAGTGCCGGGCAGCTGTCGTTCTCGTAGTAGCTGACGACGGTGACATTGCCGTCGATGATGTCGCGGCGCGCCTTCTCAACGGCGGCCATCATCTCGTCGGTCACCAGCGGCGCGTTGTTCTCGTCCATGGCAACACCCACACCGTCTTCGGCCAGGCCCATGGTGAACACGCCGGTTTCGACGTCCTCGCCTGCTTTCATGGCGTCATACACGGCAACGTCCACGCGCTTGAGCATCGAGGTCAGAACCTTGCCCGGGTGCAGGTGGTTCTGGTTGCTGTCTACGCCGATCGACAGGATGCCTTCGTCTGCAGCGGTCTGCAGGACACCCACGCCAGTGCCGCCGGCCGCGGCATAGATGACGTCAGCGCCTTGGCTGATCTGCGCTTTGGTCAGCTCCGAGCCCTTCACCGGGTCGTTCCATGCGGCCGGGGTGGTGCCGGTCATGTTGGCGACGACGTTGATATCGGGGTTCACCGATTTGGCGCCCTGGGCGTAGCCGCACCCGAAATGACGGATCAGCGGGATATCCATACCGCCGATGAAGCCAACGGTGCCGTTTTTCGAGGCCATGGCCGCCAGGATGCCGACCAGGTACGAACCCTCATGCTCGGCAAAGCCGATCTGGCGGATATTGGGTGCGTCCAGCCAGGTTACGTCAACAGCGACGAACTTGGTGTCCGGGTAATCGGGCGCGACAGCGGCCAGCGGATCGGCCATGGCAAAGCCCATGGTGATGATCGGGTTGGAACCAGCTTCGGCAAAACGGCGCAAGGCCTGTTCGCGCTGCGCTTCCGACTGCAGCTCGATTTCACGGAAGGATTTGCCGGTCTGGTCGGCCCAGCGCTTGGCGCCGTTATAGGCCGCTTCGTTGAACGATTTGTCGAACTTGCCGCCAAGATCGAAGATGATTGCCGGTTCGGCGATGGCTGCGCCGGCCGTCAGTGCAAAGGCGGCGGCTGCGCCCATCAAGGATTTCATCAGGGTCATCATATACTCCCGTTGTTTATTATGACTTCGGGACCGGGTCTTACGCCCAGCCCCGCTCAGAGCGAGCAGAACTGCTGTGATAGCGGCAATTAAGGCCGTCTGAAACTGACATGGTCAACCGCTTTTTGACCAATTGGTCTCGGAATCGCTCGGCTTTCGTCAGGGCAGCGTGCGCTCCATCATAATTGCATCGACATTGTTCGCCCCGGGACGCCTGTAATAGGCCCGGCGCAGACCGCAGGGCGCATAACCGCAACTTTGATAGAGTGCAATGGCCGGAATGTTGTCGTCCGCGACGTCCAGAACGGCGCGGCACGCGCCCAGAGCGCTGGCGCGCGTCTGCCAGCCCTGCATGAGCGCCCGCGCCAGTCCCTGCCTCTGGCGGTCGGGATGGGTTGCAATGGTCAGCAGCTCGGCCTCGTCGCCAATGACCTGGAACAGGGCAAAAGCAGATTTGTTTCCGAGCACATGCGTGAAACGGCCTGCAGTCAGATCGGCAAACTCCGACGCGGTCCAGGGGCGCGACTGGGTAAAGGCCGCGGCATGGGTTTCGGCCATCTCCTGTGGCGTCATGGATCCAGTAGGACCGGCGGCGCGTCGCGCGACGGCGCGGCATCGGCCGGGCGCAGATACAACGGCGCGGGCGGTGTTTGCGGCAGGGTCCGGCGTTGCGCGGCGATGCGCGCGATCGCGCAGGCCAGCTGCTCCGGGTCGTCGTTGGTAAACAGCGGCCCCAGTGATTCTGCCTGATCCCGAGGCAGAACTTGCGGTGCGGCTCCCGGCTTCTGCAAATAGACCTGGTCCCGCGGGGCGGGGATGGCCGGAATGTGGCCCGAAGGGGCCAGCGCGGCCAGGGCTTCGAGGCCCGACACCCCGACTGCGGGTTTGTTCAGGCCCAGCGCCAGACCACGCGCGGCCGAGACCGAGATGCGGATGCCGGTGAAGTTTCCTGGCCCGGTTCCGACGCCGATCGCGTCCAGCCCGGACCAGTCCAGCCCGGCCTCGGGCAGGATGTCCTGCAGCAAGGGCATCAATCGCTCGGCCTGACCGCGGGCCATGGGTTCGGCACGGCTGGCGATGATGTCCGGGCCGCAAATCAAAGCGGCCGCGCAATGCGCGGCCGATGTGTCAAAGGCCAGAACCTTGGGCTCAGACGGCAACGGGGCGAACCTCGGTCACTTCGGGAATGTAGTGGCGCAGCAGGTTCTCGATCCCCATCTTCAGAGTCAGGGTCGAAGACGGACAGCCCGCGCAGGCCCCCTGCATGTGCAGGTAGACAACACCGCGATCAAACCCGTGGAACGTGATGTCGCCGCCGTCCTGCGCCACGGCGGGGCGGACGCGGCTGTCGAGCAGTTCCTTGATTTGATTGACGATTTCCGAATCTTCGCCGGTGTGTTCCGCGTGACCCGAGGCCGCATCCGCCCCAGCCCCCATGACCGGCTGGCCGGATTGGTAATGCTCCATCACCGCGCCCAGGATCGCGGGTTTGATGTGGTCCCACTGAACGTCGTCATCCTTGGTGACGGTCACGAAGTCGTTGCCGAAGAACACACCCGTTACGCCCTTTACCGCAAAGATGCGTTTGGCCAGCGGCGAGTTTTCGGCGGCCTCGGCCGTCGGGAAATCCGCGGTGCCCGCCTCGAGCACGGTCTGGCCGGGCAGGAATTTCAGAGTTGCCGGGTTCGGCGTGGATTCGGTCTGGATGAACATGGCGGCGCTCCGTATCGCTTGCGTCTGATATGCGCGCCGGGCGCGGGGAAGTCAAGATTTGGAACGATTCTAATCCAGGGCTGCATGCTCGATCGCCATGTCCAGACGGTCGTCACCCCAGAACAGGTCCGAGCCGGCCACGAAGCTGGGCGCGCCGAACAGGCCCAATGCCTTGGCGCGGTCGACCTGTTCGAACAGGGCGGCCTTGATGGCCGGATCTGACAGCTGGTCCAGCATCTCGGGTGCGGCGCCTGCCTGGGACAGCGCATCCTGCAGGACTGTGTCGTCGGATATGTTGCGGCCATCTCCGAATTCGGCCGAGAAGACGGCCCGCGCGAACGCGGCCCGTGGGCCGGAGTCTGGAAGCGCCAGCGCCAGGCGCGCCGCTTTCAGGCTGTTCTGCGGAAACGGGTCCGGACGGGTCAGCGGCAGGCCGCGCAAGGCGCACAGCCGCTCCATGTCGCGCCACATGTACCGGCCTTTGGTCGGGTAGATGTTGAAAGGCGAGGTGGTCCAGCCCTGTTCGGCAAAAATGGGACCCAGCAGAAATGGCTGCCATTCCACGCGCACCCCGCGCCGCGCCGCCTCCCGTTCTACGCGCATGGCGCTTAGGTAAGAATAGGTCGAGGCGAAATCGAACCAGAAGTGCAGGGTGGCGGGCATCAGGTGATCTCTTCGAGCTTCTCTTTGCTCAGGTCGCCCGGCACGATGGTGATCGGAATCGGCAAGCCGCCGGCGTTGCGGGTCAGTTGTGTGACCAGCGGCCCGGGCCCCTTCTTGCCCGTGCCGGCCCCCAGAACCAGAACCCCGATTTCCGGGTCCGAGCGGATATGTTCGATGATCTGGGCCACCGGCTCGCCTTCTCGGATTGCCAGTTCGGGTTCGATCCCCTGCTTGTCGCGCATCCATTTCGCGAAGACCTCGAAATGGGCGTGGATGCGTTCGCGGGCCTCTTCGCGCATCACTTCGGACACGCCGATCCAGTGATTGAACTCATCCGGCGGAATGACCGACAGGATGGTCACGCCGCCGCCCGTATGCGCCGCCCGCATGGCCGCAAAGCGCATGGCATTCAGGCATTCGCGGCTGTCATCCAGAACTACAAGGAACTTGCGCATGACTGTCCTCTCAAGATTTTGGCGATCATGCCCCAGCCTTGGCAGTCTGGCAACTCGGTCGGGCCAACTAACGGGCGCTTGCGGCCCAGTCCCAGTACAAGGACCGCACCCGGCGCGTGACGGGGCCGACTTGGTACTGGGTATCGTCAAAGGCCGTCACCGGTGTGACCTTGTTCATGTTGCCGGACATGAACACCTCGTCCGCCGCACGGAAATCGTCGAAGGACAGCACCGTTTCATGCACCGTCACCCCGTCGCGGCGCAGGTTGTCGATGTGCCGCGCGCGGGTGATGCCGGCAAGGAAGGTGCCGTTGGGAATGGGGGTAAAGACCTCGCCATCCCTGACCATGAAGATGTTGGCGGTTGCAGTTTCGGCCACGTTGCCAAGGGCATCGGCCACCAGCGCGTTGGAAAACCCCTTGGAGCGGGCCTCGGTCAGCATGCGCGCGTTGTTGGGATACAGGCACCCGGCCTTGGCGTTGACCACGGCGTTTTCCAGGACCGGCCGGCGGAACCGCGTGGTGGTCAGGGTGGCCGAAGCGGTTTCGGGGGCCATCGGGATCTCTTCCAGGCAGATCGCGAACCCGGTACTTCCGGCCTGCGGCACGATCGCGGTCGCGTCGCCGTCGATGCCCCAGTACATTGGGCGGATGTACACCGCGGCATCCTTGGGATAGGTCGCCAGCCCTTCCTGGACCAGCTCGACCATCCGTTCCGTTGACACCGTTGGGGTCAGCATCAGCGCCTCGGCCGAGCGATTCACCCGGTCGCAATGCGCCGCCAGATCGGGCGCCATTCCGTCAAAATAGCGCGCGCCGTCAAACACCGATGATCCCAGCCAGGCCCCGTGGTCCGCGGCCCGCATGATCGGGGCATCGCCATCGTGCCATGTTCCATCGAAATAGGTGCGGATATTCTTGCCGACTGCCATTGTGCCCTCCGTCAATTCCGCCGAACCGTAGGAGCGCGCGCGCCCGAGGTCCAGCAGATTATCCGGCCGACGATGGCAACACGTCGCGCTTGACCATCGCGCGCAGGGCGAAGTTGGAGCGTAGGTTGCGGATGCCCGGAATCTGCATCAGCCGGTTCTCCAGAAACGCGTCGAAGGCGGTCAGGTCACGCGCCACGACGCGCAGCAGGATGTCGCGCGAGCCGGTCATGAGGTAACACTCCATCACCTCGTCACAGCGCAGGATGGCGCGTTCGAATGCGTCGATGGCGTTGCGGTCCTGTTTCTCCAGTTCGACAGACACGAAAATCGTGACGCCAAAGCCCAGTTTCTCGGGGTCGACCTGCGCCGAATATCCGGTGATCACCCCGTCGCGGCGCAGGCGCTCCAGGCGTCGTGCGCAGGGCGTGGGCGACAGGCCCACCTTTTCGGCCAGGTCCAGAACGGTCATTCGTCCGTCCTGCTGCAGCGCGCGCACGATCTTGCGGTCGATCTGGTCCATGGAGAAAATCCCTAAAATAATCGGCTCAGATTATTACTATCGCCAAGAGGTATGTTCTGACCAGCATCTATTGGCGAAAATCGCTCGGTCCGATGTGGCAAACTCTATCTGTCTTTCCGGAGGAGCAAAATGGAAATAACCACGATTGACGCGCCAGATCACGAGCGTGTGGTCGAATTCAAAGACGCCGCCAGCGGGCTTTCGGGCTTTGTGGCGATCCACTCCACGCAATTGGGGCCTGCAGCGGGCGGTGTGCGGATGCGCACCTATGGTCACCCGTCCGAGGCGCTGGACGATGCGCTGCGCCTGTCGCGGGGCATGACCTACAAGAACGCAGCGGCCGATCTGCCGCTGGGCGGGGGCAAGGCCGTTATCATCGGCGACCCGAGCGCGGACAAGACGCCCCGGCTGTTGCAGGCCTTCGGGCGCGTTGTGCAAAGCCTTGGTGGCCGGTACTGGACGGCCGAGGACATGGGGATGACCCCGGCCGACATGGCCCAGATCGGCACCGAAACCGAATATGTCGCCGGTCTGTCCGATGGCCCGTTCGCCAGCGGCGACCCGTCGCCCATCACCGCCCGCGGGATCTTCAACGCCATCCGCGTGACTGCGCGGCATCGGTTCGGGTCCGACGACCTGAGCGGCAAGACCATCTCAGTGCAAGGGCTGGGCCATGTGGGCGAACACCTGTGTGCGCTGCTGAATGACGCAGGGGCGAAACTGGTGATTACCGACATCGATGCGGGCCAGACTACCCGGCTGGCGGACCGGTTCGCGGCGCAGGCCGTTGCGCCTGATGCGGTCTATGCGGCCGAGGCGGATATTTTCGCGCCCTGCGCGATCGGCGGCATCCTGAACGAAACCAGCATTCCGCTGCTGAAGGTCGGCGCAGTGGCCGGAGGGGCCAACAATCAGCTGGCAACCGATGTCGACGCGCAGCGACTGCATGACCGCGGCATCCTTTACGCCCCGGATTTCGTGGCCAATGGCGGCGGGATCGTGAACGTGGCGACCGAAATCCTGAAGATCAAGGACCGCGAAGCTTGGGTCGGTCAGCGGCTCGAGGCGTTGGAGCGGACGATGGACCGCATCCTGACCCGCGCCAAGGTGGATGGCGTCAGCCCCCATGTGGTGGCTGAATCCATCGTCGAGGAAAAACTTCACCCGCAGGCTGCCTGATCTGCAACGAAAAACGCCGCCCCGGATCCGGGGCGGCGTTGCTGTTTCCATCTGGTTCTCAGGCGCGGCCGGCGCCCACCATCCCCACGATCTCGTAGGTGCGGCTGAGGATCGGAGCCGCGATCTCCCGCGCCCGTTCCGCGCCACGGTCCAGGATCCTGTCGATCTCGGCCTGATCGCCCATCAGCCGCGCCATCTCGGTCGAGATCGGCGACAGCTTTGCGACTGCAAGATCGGCCAGCATCGGCTTGAATTCACCAAACTGCTTGCCACCGACCTCGGACAAAACCTGCTCGACCGTCTGATCGCTGAGCGCGGCATAGATGTTGACCAGGTTGCGCGCCTCGGGGCGGCCTTCCAGCCCGTCCACGTCCGAGGGCAGGGCGTCGGGGTCGGTCTTGGCCTTGCGGATCTTCTTGGCGATTGTGTCGGCATCGTCGGTCATGTTGATCCGACTCATGTCGGACGGGTCCGACTTGGACATCTTCTTGGCCCCGTTGCGCAGGCTCATCACGCGCGTCGCCGCGCCCTCGATCACCGGCTCGGTGATCGGGAAGAAATCGACGCCATAGTCGTGGTTGAACTTGATGGCGATGTCGCGGGTCAGTTCAAGGTGCTGTTTCTGGTCGTCGCCCACCGGCACATGGGTCGCGTGATAGACCAGAATGTCAGCGGCCATCAGCGAGGGATAGGCGAACAGACCCAGAGAAGCGTTCTGCTGGTTTTTGCCAGCCTTGTCCTTCCACTGGGTCATGCGCTGCATCCAGCCCATGCGCGCGACACAGTTGAAGATCCAGGCCAGTTGCGCGTGCTCGGGCACCTGGGACTGGTTGAACAGGACCGACTGTTCGGGGTCGATGCCGGCGGCGATGAAGCCCGCGCACAGCTCGCGCGTGGAATGCGCCAGTTCCTTGGGATCCTGCCAGACGGTGATCGCGTGAAGATCTACCATGCAGTACACGGTCTCCATCTCCGGCCCCTGCATGTCCACAAAACGCTTGAGCGCACCAAGGTAGTTGCCAAGATGCAGGTTTCCCGAGGGCTGAATGCCGGAAAACACGCGCGGCGTGAACTTGGTCTCGGTCATGGAAGGGAACTCCCGTCTGGAAAAATAAGCCTCCGTCGCTTACCCATGAGGCAAAGGGACGTCAACAGCCGCGAAAGGCCCGCCCGATGAGCAGCGAGCACTACACACCTCCCGTGAACCCCCTGCCACCCGTGGTGGTGGCGCTGGTCTTGTTCATCATGGGGATCGAACTGGCCTTCACCCTCGGCACGCGCGGCCTGGTCGGCGGACCCGGCGCGGTAGGCTGGCGGCTGGAGGCGATCCAGCGCTATTCCTTCTCGGCCGACATCTTCGACTGGATGGTGATGAACGGGCGTTGGCCGGTCGAGCATGTGATCCGGTTCTTCACCTACCCCTTCGTGTCAGGCAGTTTTACCCAGGCGCTTTTTGTCTGCGTCTTTGTTTTGGCGATGGGCAAGATGGTGGGCGAGGTGTTTGGCGGTTTTGCGATGCTGGTGATCTTTGTGCTGTCCGGCGTGGGCGGGGCGCTGGCCTATGCGGTGCTGCTGGACCCGCGCTATCCGCTGGTCGGGGGCTTCCCGCCGGTCTATGGCCTGATCGGCGCGTTCACCTGGCTGCTATGGCGCAGGCTGTCGCTGGTCGGAGAGAACCAGGCACGGGCATTCCAGTTAATCGCGGTGCTGATGGGCATCCAATTGCTGTTCGGCCTGATCTTCGGCGGCACCTCGGATTGGGTTGCCGATCTGGGTGGGTTCGCGACCGGGTTCGGGCTGTCGTTTTTCGTGGCACCGGGAGGATGGGCGCGGCTGGTGGGGCGTATCCGGCGGGATTGACGGTCAGGACCTTCGCAGGGCGGACCGGAACTCGGACAGGCGGAACGCACCCAGCAGGTGGCCCAGAAGGAAGTAAGACACTGCGGCGACCACGATCAGGGCCAGTAACGCCAGATACCGCCAACCCGGAATGTCGAATGCCCAGCCGAACATCTGCATTGCCACGACCAGCGCCACACCCATTCCTATTGAAGCGACCAATATTCTGGGCGCGCGGCGCTTGAACCTGTCGTCGAAACGGGCCTCGTCGCCCATGCGTCGGGCACCCAGTGCCAACAGCGCCACCATGCCCCACCCGGCGGCCGAGGCCGCAATGGCAGGGGCGATCCAGCCGACGATCGGGTACAGCCCAAAAGCCAGAACGGCGTTGATGACCATAGCCACCACGGCATACCGGAAGGGCGAACGGGTATCCTCGCGCGCGAAGAACAGCGGTTGCAGCAGCTTTTGCAGCATGAAGGCCGGCAGGCCGACGCCATAGACCGCCACGGCCAGTGCGGTGGCAGCCGTGTCTTCGGGGGTGAACTGGCCGCGTTGGAACAGGACCGAAACCAGCGGGACCGGGACGAGTACGAAGGCCACGGTTGCCGGAATAGTCAACAAGAGGGTGAATTCTCCGGCGCGGGAAAAAGCGTTGCGCGCACCATCGCCGTCACCCGCGCGCAGACGACGCGACAGGTCGGGCAACAGCACGATGCCCACGGCGATGCCGACCACGCCCAGCGGCAGCTGATACAGACGGTCTGCAGCGAACAGCCAACTGACGGCATTTTCGGTCTTTGACGCGACCAACTGCCCTACGACCAGATTGACCTGAGTCACCCCCATCGCAAGGGCGGCTGGTACCGCGATCCGAACCATCTTGCGCATGTCAGGGCTGAGCTTCGGTCGGCCAAACCGGATGCGAATTCCGGCGCGTTCGGTGGCGACCCAAACCAGCGCCAGTTGAGCGACCCCGGCAATGGGTATGACGGCAATGAGCCAACGGATGACCTCGCCCCCGGTTACCGCGCCTACGATAAGTGCCGTGCAGGCGAAGATGTTCAGCAGGACCGGAGCCGCAGCAGCGGCGGCGAAGCGACCGGTGGCATTGAGAACCCCGGAAAACAGCGCGGCCAGAGACATGAACAGGATGTAGGGAAAGACGACATAACCGTACCCGACCGCCAGATCGAAACGTTCGTCGCCATAAAACCCCTCGGCCGTCAGCCAGACCAGCCCCGGCATGAAGACCATGGCCAGCCCGACCAGCGCCAGAACGGCCGTTGCCAGCAGGTTGAACGCATCCTGCGCAAACCCTTGCGCGTCCTCGCCGCCTTCCAGCCGTTTCGAAAACATCGGAACGAAGGCCGCGTTGAAAGCGCCCTCGGCGAAGAATCGGCGGAACATGTTGGGCAGGCGGAAGGCCGCAACAAAGGCGTCCATCACGGGTCCCGGGCCGATCAGCGCGGTCAGAAGGATTTCGCGCGCAAATCCCAGAATGCGGCTGGCCAGGGTCCAGAACCCGACCGTGAACAGGCCCGAAAACAGGCGGATCTGCTTCATGAGGCCGCCCGCTCGGCGCCTTCGGCGATGGCGCTGCGCAACTTGGCCTCAAGCGCGCGCTGCTTGGACTCGGAATGGTATTTCAGCCCGAACATGTCCTTGACATAGAACGTGTCCACCACCTGCTCGCCATAGGTCGCGATCACCGCGTTGGCGATATAGACATTGGCCGCCGCAAGGGTTCGGGCCAGATCGTAGAGCAGGCCGGGGCGGTCGCGGGTGTCGACCTCGATGATGGTGTAGATTTCCGAACCTTCGTTGTCGAAGGTGATGTGGGTCGGAACATTGAACGCCTTTTCCCGCTTCTTGATCTTGTCGCGAGACTTGAGCGCGTCGCGGGCGACCACTTCGCCCTTCAATGTCTTGTGTATTATCTGGGTCAGGCGTGGCAAGCGGGCCGTGTCAAAGGGGTGACCTTCGGAATCCTGGATCCAGAAGGCATCGGTGACATAACCGTCCTTGGTGGTGTAGCTGCGCGCATCCACGACGTTGGCCCCCGCCAGCGCCAGCGCCCCGGCGATGCGGGCAAAGATGCCGGGATGGTCGGCCATGGCGAAACAGGCACGGGTAGCGTCGCGGTCCTCGTCGGGGTGCAGACGGATTTCCATGGCGCCCGGGTCGCCGCCGTGTTCCAGCGCTCGCAGCATTTCGGCGAACTCGACATGGGTTTCGAGGTTCAGACCCTGCCAATACGGGTCATAGTGCCGCGCGGTCTCGGTCTTGAGATCGGCCTTGGACCAGCCCGCCAGCGCCTCGCGCAGCGCCTTCTTGGCCTCGGCGCCCCGGTTGGCGCGGTTGAGATCCTCCATCCCGGTTTCCAGCGCCCGCTTGGTTTCGGCGTGCAGCGCGCGCAGCAAGGTGGCCTTCCAGTTGTTCCAGGTATCGGGCCCCACCCCGCGGATGTCGCAGGCCGTCAGAACCGTCAGCAGGTCCAGCCGTTTGACGGTTTTCACTGCTTTGGCGAAGTCGCGGACCGTGCGCGGGTCGGAAATGTCGCGCTTCTGCGCCATGTCCGACATCAGCAGGTGATAGCGCACCAGCCATTCGACGGTTTCGCATTCCTTCTTGTTTAGCCCCAGCCGCGGCGCCACCGTGCGGGCGATCCGGGCCCCCAGAATCGAATGATCCTCGGGGCGGCCCTTGCCGATGTCATGCAGCAACAGCGCGACATACAGCACCCGACGGTTCACGCCGCCCTTCAGGATCGACGAGGCCAAGGGCAGCGCCTCGACCAACTCGCCGCGTTCAATCTGCGCCAGGTTTGTGATGCACTGGATCGTGTGTTCGTCCACGGTGTAGCTGTGGTACATGTTGAACTGCATCATCGCCACGATGGGCTCGAATTCGGGGATGAAGGCCGACAGAACGCCCAGTTCGTTCATGCGGCGCAGCGCGCGTTCGGGATTGCCGTGTTTTAGCATCAGATCCAGAAAGATGCGCCGCGCCTCTTTGTCGTTACGCATGTCATCGTCGATCAGGTGCAGGTTGGCGGTGACCAGCCGCATGGCATCGGGGTGGATCAGCATACCGGTGCGCAGGCCCTCTTCGAACAGGCGCAGCAGGTTCAGCTTGTCGGACAGGAAGCTGTCGGGGTCGGCCACGTCCAGACGCCCGTGCACCACCTTGTACCCCGGCTTGACCCGCGGTTTGCGGCTGAAGATACGTTCCAGCAGGGGCGCGCTCTTCATGTGGGCCGCTTCGAGCTTCGTCAAAAAAATCCGTGTCAACTCACCGACTCGGGTGGCCTCGCGGAAGTAGCGCTGCATAAAGATTTCGACCGCACGACGTCCCGCGCGGTCCTCGTATCCCATACGCTCGGCAACTTCGACCTGAAGATCAAAGGTCAATTTCTCGGTCGCCCGCCCGGTAACCAGATGCAGGTGGGAGCGCACCGCCCACAGGAATTCTTCAGCTTGGGAGAAAGTTCTGAGCTCGTCGGCGGTAAACAGACCGAGAGGCACCAGCTCGGCCACATCTTGCACGCCGTAGATATATTTGGCGATCCAGTACAGCGACTGCAGGTCGCGCAGCCCGCCCTTGCCTTCTTTCACGTTGGGCTCGACCACGTAGCGCTCGCCCTGTTTGAGGTGGCGCGCGTCCCGTTCGTGCAGCTTGGCCTCGATGAATTCGCGTTCCGAGCCCTTGAACAGGTCAGATTTCAGCCGCTGTTCGAGCTCGGCGGCCAGGGCCGCGTCGCCGCCCAGAAACCGGTGCTCCAGCATCGCGGTCCGGATCGTGAAATCATCCTCGCCCAGGCGCAGGCAGTCGCGGATCGTGCGCGACGAATGACCGACCTTCAGCCGCAGATCCCACAGCATGTACAGCATGGATTCGATCACGCTTTCGGCCCAGGCAGTGATCTTGTAGGGCGTCAGGAACAGCAGATCGACATCCGAGAACGGTGCCATTTCCCCACGCCCATACCCGCCGACCGCCATCACGGCGATCTTTTCACCCTGGGTCGGATTCGCCAGCGGATGCAGCCGGGTGCTGGCCACCTGCAACGCGGTGCAGACCAGCCCGTCGGTCAGATAGGTGTAGGACCGGGTCAATGGACGGGCGTCGAAAGGGCGGGCGGTGAACGCTTCGGCAATGGCCTGACGCCCGGCCTTTTGCGCGTCGCGCAACACGCGCACCACCGCAGCGCGGGCCGCCGCCGTGTCAGAGGTATCCATAAGGGCCGCTGACAACCGGGCGCCGATCGCATCGCTGTCGAAAATCTCAGAGGCGTCACAGATCAGCGGGCCGCTGGGCTGCAGAGCCAGCGCAAGCGGTTCAGAAACCGGCGCCGGAGAAGCTTTGTGGGGCAGGGTCAATCACAACCACCTGTTTGTTCTGGATCGTGGCAACCGCCAGACCGCGTTCGTTGGTGCCGTCCGGTCGTAGACGGAAGATGCCGCCCACCCCCTGGAACCCGGCGTTCTGCGTCAACGCGGCCGCTGACAGGGCGTTCGAATTGCCCTGGCTGGCCAAGGCGCCGATGGCTGCGATACCGTCATAGGCCAACCCACTGATCGGGTGCGGGGCCTCGCCATAGGTCGCGTTGTAGCGCTGCCGATAGGCTTGGGCCTTGGCCGGATCGGGCAGGGCGAACCATCCGCCCTGGACCCCGGGCAACTCCAGAGTCTGCGCCGGGATGTCCCACCGTGTCAGGCCGATATATTGCACCAGGGCGGGGGACACGCCGGCCTCTGGCAGCAATTGGGTGAACAACGGCAGCGCGCCGGCGGTCGTGGCGGTCAGGAACATCGAATCCGCTCCGGTCTGATCCACCGTGGCCTTGATCGCCGGAACCGCGTCGATCACGCCCTGCTGAGACCGGTCAAAGCCGACCTCGCCGGCATTGGCGACTCGGCTGCCACTAAGGGCGTTGGCGATCGCGGCGCGTCCCAACTGCCCGGCGGCGTCGTTGCTGTAGACGACAACCATTTTCGATTTGCCCTGCCGGCCTGCGAAATTGATCAGCCGGCGGGCCGTGTTGTCGAAGGTCGGCCCCAGCACGAAGACATTGCCGCCCGCGATGCTGGTGTTGTTCGAAAACGAAAGCACGTTCACGTTCTTGCTCAGCACTGCCAGCCCCGCCGCATTGGCGGCCTGGGCATAGACGGGCCCCAGAATGACCTTGGCGCCGTCGGCCACCGCCTGCTGCGCCGACGCGGTCGCGGTGTTCGGATTTCCGGCCGTGTCATAGACCCGCAGGTCGATCCGGGCGTTCTGAAGATCCGCCATCGCCAGACGCGCGGCGTTCTCGAGGCTTTGGGCCAGCGACGGATCGCTGGACTGAGGCACCAGCAGCGCAACGGGAACCGGCTCGGAGGTATCGATCGAGGGGCCCCGGCCGGTCGCGCCCGGCTCGCAGGCGGCCAGAAACGCAGCAGTGGCAATGCCGATGGCGATTTTCGCGATCTTGCGAACGGGGTTGCAAACGGTGGACATCTCGATGAAAACTCCCTGATCCGGCGGCACGGGACGCTGCTGTTTGGTGCCGCCGCGATAATAAACGTCACGCTGCGAGGGTCCAGCATTGAATTTCCAAAAGGTTAGATTGGCGGGGGGGCTGTATTTCGTTGCCACACCGATCGGAACGGCGCGCGACATCACGCTGAGGGCGTTGGATGTTTTGGCCTCGGCGGATGTGATCGCCGCGGAAGACACACGAAGCCTGCGCAAACTGATGGAGATCCACGGCGTGCCGCTCGAAGGGCGGCGCATTCTGTCCTATCACGATCACAGCGGCACGGGCGCGCGCGAGCGGATCATGGACGAACTGGCACAGGGCAAGTCGGTGGCCTACGCCTCCGAGGCGGGGATGCCGCTGATCGCCGATCCGGGTTACGACCTGGGCAAGCAGGCGGCCGAGGCCGGATTCACCGTGACCTGCGCCCCCGGTGCGTCAGCTGTAGTGACGGCGCTGACCCTGGCGGGCCTGCCGACGGACGCCTTCTTTTTCGCCGGGTTCCTGCCGAATGCGTCAGGCGCCCGCCGAACACGGATCGAGGCGCTGCGCGACATTCCCGGGACGCTGGTATTCTACGAATCCCCCAAGCGTTTGGGGGCATGCCTGTCGGATCTGGCGCAAGTCTTGGGCGATGAGCGACACGCCGCGGTCTGTCGTGAACTGACCAAAAAGTTCGAGGAAGTCCGGCGGGGTAGCTTGGCAGAGCTGTCCGAGCAGTATCGAGATGCCACCGTGAAGGGCGAGATCGTCTTGCTGGTGGAGCGTGCCCATTCACAAGCCGTTAACGATTCGGATGTAGAAGAGGCGCTGCGACAGGCTCTGGAAACGCACTCGGTGCGGGATGCGGCAGATCTGGTGTCCAAGATGTATGATTTGCCAAGGCGGCCGATTTACCAAAAGGCCCTGCAACTGGGAAAGGGATGATATGGCGCGACGGTCGGTCCAGGGCTCGGTTTCCTATCACGCCGGGCAAGCGGCCGAGCACAGCGTCGCTGCCGACTACGAAAGACGAGGGTTCGAGGTCTGTCACAGGCGTTGGCGCGGCGCGGGGGGCGAGATCGACCTGATCGTCCGGGATGCGCAAGGTCTTGTGTTCGTCGAGGTCAAGAAAAGCCAAACCTTTGACAGCGCCGCGGCACGGATCAGCAAGCGCCAGATCGACCGGATATATGCCTCGGCGGCGCAGTATTTGGCACAGGAACCGGGCGGACAGCTGACCGATGTCCGGTTCGATGCGGCTCTGGTGGATGCAACGGGCGCAGTGCAAATCGTCGAAAACGCCTTTGGTCAGGGCTGATCGCCATTGAACACCCGTCCCCGCTGGGCCATGTATCTGGCGTGAACACGAGGGACACGCCATGAAAATCGCCTTTCAGATGGACCCGATCGGGGCCGTGGACATCAATGCCGACAGCTCGTTCCGGCTGGCCGAAGAAGCCCAGGCCCGCGGCCACCAGCTGTTTTACTACGGACCCGATCAACTGGCCTATCAAGAGGGGCGCATCACCGCCCGCGGTCACGACATGACGGTGCAGCGGGTTGCTGACCAGCCGGCGGTTCTGGGGCCTGAGCGCGAGGTTGATCTTGCGGATTTCGATGTCGTCTGGCTGCGGCAGGACCCGCCGTTCGACATGCACTATATCACCTCAACGCACCTGTTGGATCGGCTGCGCGGGCAGACGCTGGTGGTGAATGATCCGTTCTGGGTGCGCAACTACCCGGAAAAACTGCTGGTTCTGGATTTCCCTGACCTGACTCCGCCAACCACGATCGCCCGCGATCTGCGGACGATCAAGGCGTTCAAGGAAAAGCACGGCGACATCATCCTCAAGCCGCTCTATGGCAATGGTGGGGCCGGCGTGTTCCGCCTCGATGCGGATGACCGCAACCTGACCTCGTTGCACGAGTTGTTCACCGGTTTCTCGCGAGAGCCGCTGATCGTTCAGAAATTCCTGCCGGATGTGCGCAACGGCGACAAGCGGGTGATCCTGGTAGATGGCGAACCAGTCGGCGCGATCAACCGCGTTCCAGCCGAGGGTGAAACGCGGTCGAACATGCATGTGGGTGGTCGCCCCGAAAAGATTGGCCTGACCGACCGTGATCTTGAGATTTGCGCGGCCATCGGACCGCTGCTGAAGGAAAAAGGCCAGATCTTCGTAGGCATCGACGTGATCGGCGACTATCTGACCGAAATCAACGTGACTTCGCCCACAGGAATCCAGGAATTGGAGCGGTTCAACGGAACCAATATTGCCGAAAAGATCTGGCAGGCGATTGAGGCCAAGGTCTAAGCCGCAACCCGGGCGCTGATCCTATAGCTCAGCGCCTCGGCCACGTGGGGGCGGCGCACATCGGGTGCGCCCTCGAGATCCGCAATAGTGCGGGCCACACGCAGAATGCGGTGGTAGGCCCGCGCCGACAGGCCGAACCGTTCGGCCGCCTTGACCAGCAGGTCCTTGCCCTCGGCGTCTGGAGCGGCGACCTCTTCCAGCAGATTGCCCTCGATATCGGCGTTCTGGCGAATGCCGGGCGTGTCCTGAAAGCGCCGGGCCTGAACAACGCGCGCCTGCTGCACCCTCGTGGCAACGGTGGCCGAGCTGTCTCCGGATGGCGGCAGGTCAAGGTCTGTAAAGCCTACGGGCGGCACTTCGATCCGCAGATCGAACCGGTCCATCAGCGGCCCCGAGATGCGGCCCAGATAGTCCTCGCCGCAGACGGGTGCGCGCGAGCAGGCGCGGGACGGGTCGCTGAGATATCCGCATTTACAGGGGTTCGCTGCCGCCACCAACATGAACCGGCAGGGGTATTTCACATGGGCGTTGGCGCGGGCGACCATGACCTCGCCGGTTTCGATGGGCTGGCGTAGGGTTTCCAGAACCGTTCGCGGAAACTCGGGGAACTCGTCCATGAACAGGACGCCGTTGTGGGCCAGGGAAATCTCTCCGGGTTTCGCGCCTTTTCCGCCGCCTACGATCGCCGCCATCGATGCCGTGTGATGCGGCTCGCGGAACGGGCGGGTCCTGCTGATGCCGCCCTCGTCCAGCATACCGCACAGCGATTGGATCATCGAGGTCTCCAGCGCCTCGGTGGGCGTCAGCGGCGGCAGTATGCCGGGCAAGCGGGCAGCCAGCATGGATTTGCCCGATCCCGGCGTGCCGATCATGATCATGTGGTGACGGCCGGCTGCCGCGATTTCCAGCGCGCGTTTTGCCCGTTCCTGCCCTTTGACGTCGCGCAGATCGCGGGTCGAGGGCTCCAACCTGACCTCGCCGGGTTCGGCGACCGACAGGGGCGACTGACCCGTAAAATGGCGCACGACGTCGCCCAGGGACGAGGCCCCGATCACCTGGGTTGCGTCGACCCAGGCCGCCTCGGCACCTGACGCGCGCGGACACAGCAGCGTGCGGCCCTCGACCGCGGCGGTCATCGCGGCGGGCAGGGCGCCGGCCACGGGTACCAATGAGCCGTCCAGCGAAAGCTCGCCCAGAGCCATGGTGCCTTCGGCGGCGTCGGCGGGCAGGATGTCGATGGCACAGAGCAGGGCCAGCGCGATCGGCAGGTCGAAATGGCTGCCTTCCTTGGGCAGGTCGGCGGGCGACAGGTTGATCGTGATGCGTTTGGATGGCAGCGCAATGGCCATTGCACTGAGCGCACTGCGCACGCGTTCGCGGGCCTCGGACACGGCCTTGTCCGGCAGGCCGACGATTGAAAAGGCGGGCAGCCCTGGGGATACGGCGCATTGCACCTCGACCGGGCGGGCCTCGACCCCCTGAAAAGCAACGGTATGAGCGCGGGCGACCATGGCGATCCTGTTCGTGGTTAACAGGGCCTTGCTGCCATGGCGCCGGTTTAGGAATGGTTAACGGTCACATCGCTTGCCGGATCATATGCGTGAATTTCGGCCACGCTCCGGGGTCGGCCACGGTTTTGTCGCGGCAGAAAGTGTTGCAGAAGCCCCATCGTTTGCTGTCCAGTTCGAGAAATGCGGTCACCGGTTCGCCGGAATAGGGGCAGAGGTCATTGACCGACGGCCCCGCCTCAACTGCGCGGGCTGTCGAGGCCTCGCCGATCGGCCAAGGCTCGGCGTCGAGCGGCTGGTCATAGGGGAACGGGTCGTAGTCGACCGTTAGACCCATCGCGCGCCATTGTCGAACCGCCGGGTCCGACAACAACTCCATGCAATAGTCGTGGTTCTGCGCGGATACGGGCAGACCGTAGCCGATGATCCGGGCCGCGACCGGTGTATAGAACACATCGGCCAGCGAATAGCTGCCGAACAACGGGCCGGACTCCATGCCCGAAATTTTGCGCGCATGCGCCCACAGGGTCTCGATCCGGGTCAGATCGGCGCGGGTTTCGCCGGACGGCTCAAACCCTTTCCAGCGGTGTTTGAGTTGCATGGGGCAGGCCGACCGCAGTGCATGGAACCCGGCGGCCATCTCGGCACAAAGCCAACGGGCGGTTGCGCGGCCGGCGGCGTCTTGCGGCCAAAGCTGGGCATCGGGATGGCGTTCGGCCAGCGTCTCGGCGATGGCGAGGCTTTCGCCGACCACCGTGCCGTCGGGCAGGCGCAGCCCAGGGACCAGACGGGCCGGGGCCAGCGGCTGCATGTCCCGGGCCATCGTGCCCGAATACAGGCCGATCATGTGGGTCGTGTAGGGCAGGCCGAATTTTTCCAGCATCAGCCATCCGCGCATGGACCAGCTTGAAAACAGGCGGTCCCCGATGAAAAGGTCATATGTCATGGCTCAAGGATGGCCGAACGCCTGACATCGGTAAAACGCTGATTTGTGTGCGTTGTATTCACGGAAGATGATTGATCCGGCCGACCGACCAGGTTTTGCCGTCAAACGCCAACTCGGTCACCGACAGGTTGTCGATGCGATGGGCAAAGGCCTGTTGCGCGTCCAGATCCAAGGCACGCTGTACCTGGGTCAGGATCACGCCGAAATGAGCCACGATGACCAGATTGGCGCCTGTATGCATAGCGATCAAACCGTCGATCGCCGCGTCGACCCGCGCGCGGACCGCGTTCCAGCTTTCGCCGTTGGGCGGACGCACGTCGCCTGGGCTGTCCCAATAGGCAAAGGCCAGTTCGGGGTCTTCTGCCTCGATCTCGGGAAAGGTGCGCATTTCCCAAGTGCCGAAATGGATCTCGCGCAGGTCGGGGTGGTGCGGCAGGCGGCGGCGCGTGCCTTGAATTGCCGTGGCCGTATCCGCAGCGCGCGACAGGTCCGAGGAAATGACCAGCGCATCCCGCGGCAGGTGGTCGTGTAGGCGCGTGAGGGCCGCGTGGTCGCTCAGGTCGGCGGGAATATCGGACCAGCCCACCATCGTCTTGGCATGGGTCGGGCCGTGGCGGACCAAATGCAACCGGGTCACGGCAACTGGCCTTTCAAGACCTGCGGTAGTCCCGCGATGACCTGAACCACCAGATCGGCTTGGGCGGCGAGGGCAATGTTCAGCCGCCCCTGCGCCTCGCGGAATTTGCGGGCCAGCGCATTGTCAGGAACGATACCGTGTCCCACCTCGTTCGAGACCATCACGACCTGCGCCGGGCAGGTCCGTAGCGCGGCCAAAAGGGCGGCCTGTTCCCGTTCAAGATCGCTGTCGGCAAGCAAGTGATTGCTGAGCCACATCGTGGCGCAATCGATCAGACAGACCTGATCCGGGCTCAGCCCTGCCAAGGCAATACGCAGGTCCATCGGGGCTTCGATCGTGTGCCAGCCGTCGCCTCTTTGGTCCACATGGCGCCTGATTTTTAGGCGCATCTCATCATCAAACACTTGTGATGTTGCCAGGTAGACGCGGGTTTTTCCTGTTGAAACAGAGAGTTGCTCGGCAAATGCAGATTTTCCCGACGCCGCGCCACCCAGCACAAAGGTTAAATCGGGATGCATTTTTTACTACCTTTACAGTGATCCACCCGGTGCGCCCTTGCGTATCGACCATACGTCGGCAAGGCAAGACCGGCGGCGCCTACGACAGATGGGAGAGCTGCATGGCACTGGATAACCCGAACGACTTCTCGATGTCCCGGCAGGCTATGAAAGCCGAATTGCTGGATGCGGAAACCGAATTGCGCCTGGCCTACGCTTGGCGCGACGAGCGCGACGAACAGGCCCTACACCGATTGATTATGGCCTATATGCGACTGGCAATTTCAATGGCGGCCAAGTTCAAACGCTATGGCGCGCCGATGAATGACCTGATCCAAGAGGCCGGGTTGGGCCTAATGAAGGCAGCAGACAAGTTCGACCCGGATCGCGGGGTTCGCTTCTCGACCTATGCGGTGTGGTGGATCAAGGCCAGCATTCAGGACTACGTGATGCGCAACTGGTCGATGGTGCGGACCGGTTCGACGTCATCCCAGAAATCCCTGTTCTTCAACATGCGCCGGGTGCAGGCGCGGCTGGAGCGCGAAGCTGCGTCCGATGGTTTGGAACTGGACCGGCACCAGCTTTACCAGATGATCGCGGCCGAGATTGGTGTTCCGCTGCGTGATGTCGAAATGATGCATGGCCGGCTGGCTGGGTCCGATTTTTCTCTGAACGCCGTGCAGTCGGCCGACGAAGATGGACGCGAATGGATCGACGCGCTGGAGGATGACAGCGCGCAGGCCGCCGAACTCGTGGAACATGGACACGACACCCGCCAATTGCGGGAATGGCTCATCACGGCGATGCAGGCGCTGAACGACCGGGAACGGTTCATCGTGCGCGAGCGAAAGTTGCGCGACCCGGCGCGGACGCTGGAAAGCCTCGGTCAGGAATTGGGCCTGTCGAAAGAGCGCGTGCGCCAACTCGAGGCGGCGGCCTTCGTGAAAATGCGCAAGAGCCTTGAAGGGCAATCGCGCGAGGTGCAACACTTCTTCGCATGAGATTTCTTGCGATTCTGACGGCGGCTGCCGTTTCCCTCACCGGTTTGGCGCGCGCGGCGGCGGCCGGTGAATACATACCCAACGATGTTCTAGCCCTGATGAAAGAGGCCGATGTGGTCATCCTGGGCGAGGTTCACGACAACCCGCGCCATCACGTGGTGCAGACCGAGGCAATTGCAGCGATCGAGCCGTCGGCCGTCGTTTGGGAAATGGTCACCGAAGAGGGCGCGCAGCGTCTGGCGCAGACGGCCGCGTCAAACCCCGAGGAACTGTCGCGCATCCTGCGCTGGGCGGAATCCGGATGGCCACCGCTCAGCATGTATTATCCGGTTTTTCAGGCTTCGAACGCCCCGGTCTATGGAGCTATGGTGCCCCGTGCGGCTGCCCGGGCCGCGATGGAGCGCGGGGCCGCATCCGCGCTGGGCGCGGATGCGGCGCGATACGGCCTGACCGTGCCGCTGGCCCCCGAGGATCAGGCGGCGCGCGAGGCCGAGCAGCAGGCGGCCCACTGCAACGCCATGCCCGCCGAGATTTTGCCACAGCTGGTCGCCATCCAACGCCTGCGCGATGCGGTTCTGGCCCGCGCCATCCTGCGCGCGGTGGATGAGACCGGCGGACCGGTGGCGGTGATCACGGGCAATGGGCATGCGCGCAAGGATCAGGGCATTCCGACCTTCCTGAGCCGTCTGCAGCCGGGGCTGAGGCTGTTCGTGTTGGGGCAGGCCGAAGACGGTGCGCTGACCGGTGAATTCGATGCGGTGATCAACAGTCCCGCCGCCGATCGCGAGGACCCCTGCAAGGCGTTCGAGACGCAGGATTAACCGCTGGAACTCGGGCCATGCGTGGCATAGTGTCGGGTCCGACTGCGACCGGGAAAGGCTGAACATGCTGGCATCCAAACGGATTCTCCTGATCATCGGCGGAGGCATCGCGGCCTACAAGTCGCTCGACCTGATCCGCCGCCTGCGCGAGCGGGGCGCCTCGGTCACTCCGGTCCTGACCCGCGCGGCCGAAGAATTCGTGACACCGCTTTCGGTGGCGGCCCTGGCCGGGGAAAAGGCCTATCGCGATCTGTTCGACCTGACGGATGAGGCCGAGATGGGGCACATCCAACTGTCGCGCTCGGCCGATCTGGTGGTAGTCGCGCCCGCGACGGCCGATCTGATGGGCAAGATGGCCGGAGGGCTGGCCAACGATCTGGCCTCGACCCTGTTGATGGCGACGGACACGCCGGTTCTGTGCGCGCCGGCGATGAACGTGCGGATGTGGACCCACCCGGCGACCAAACGCAACCACCGTCAGTTGATCGCCGACGGGGTTCGGTTCGTGGGGCCGAACGATGGCGACATGGCCTGCGGCGAATACGGGCCCGGGCGGATGTCCGAGCCGCTGGAGATCGTCGCGGCGGTCGAGGCGGCGCTGGCGGACGGTCCGTTGACGGGCAAGCGGATTCTGGTGACCTCGGGGCCGACGCACGAGCCGATCGACCCGGTGCGGTACATCGCCAACCGGTCCTCGGGCGCGCAGGGTGCCGCGATTGCCCGGGCTCTGGCGGCGCTGGGGGCCGAGGTGGTCTTTGTCACCGGTCCCGCCGAGGTGCCGCCGCCCGACGGCGTGCAGGTGGTGCGTGTCGAGACCGCGCAGCAGATGTCGGATGCGGTGGATGCCGCCTTGCCGGTGGATGCGGGCGTGTTCGCCGCCGCGGTGGCCGACTGGCGCGTTGACGGGGCCTCGGACCGCAAGCTCAAGAAAAGCCGCGATGGCACGCCCGCACTGGAGTTTGCCGAGAACCCGGACATCCTGAAGCGGGTGTCGCACTTGGGTGCTGGCCGGCCTGCCTTGGTCGTGGGTTTCGCCGCCGAGACTGACGACGTGATCGCCCATGCAACCGCCAAGCGGGCGCGCAAGGGCTGTGACTGGATCGTGGCCAATGACGTTAGCCCGGCGACGGGGATCATGGGCGGGGCCGAGAACGCGGTTGTGCTGATCACGGACCAGAGCGCCGAGGAATGGCCGCGCATGGGCAAGGACGCGGTGGCCGCGCAGTTGGCGGAACGGATTGCGGCGGCTTTGGCCGGGTGACCGGCCCATTGCAGGTGCACGCAGTTGGAAAACGAGGGGGCAGCGATGGTGGCAATTCGGGTGATCCGGGAAGACGGGGCCGATCCGGCGGTTGCATTGCCGTCTTATGAAACGGCCGGTGCCGCCGGTGCGGATGTGCGGGCCAACCTGCCGGATCGGGGCAAAATCGTTCTGAGACCCGGAGAGCGCGCCTTGGTGCCGACCGGCCTGCGGATCGAGATACCGGATGGATATGAGGTGCAGGTCCGCCCACGCTCGGGGCTTGCCTTGAAACATGGGATCACGCTGCCCAACGCGCCGGGCACGATCGACAGCGACTATCGCGGCCCGCTGGGGGTGATCGTGCTGAACGCGGGGCAGGACCGGTTCGAGATCGCCCATGGCGACCGGATCGCGCAGCTGGTCGTCGCGCCGGTCGTGCAGGCCCGGTTCGAGCTGACCGGCCGCCTGCGGCAGACGGAACGCGGAGCCGGTGGGTTCGGTTCCACCGGGCGCAGCTGATGCTGTTGGTCTTGATTCTGGCTGCGGGGCTGTGGGGGCTGGGCTATCTGACCGGCGCATCCCGAACCGCGCGATGGGTCTCGATTGTGGTTCTACTGGCGGGAGTCGTGCTGTCGCATCTGGTGCTGCCCGATGGGCACCCGGTCCGTCTGGCCACCGGCGGGTCGGCCGCGATGTGGTTGATTCTGGTGGGGGCGGTGGCTTTGGTGACGGGGTATGGCGCGATCGTGAAAGCGTTGCGCCGTCGTGCCCATTCGGTGCAGGCCGAGCCTGCGCCCGCCCCCGCCGGGCAGTTCAGCCAGACCGAACTGGAACGCTATGCCCGTCACATCGTCCTGCGTGAGTTGGGCGGACCGGGCCAGAAACGCATGAAGACGGCGCGCGTGCTGGTGATCGGCGCCGGGGGGCTTGGCGCGCCGGCCTTGCAATACCTGGCGGCCGCGGGTGTCGGTACGATCGGGGTGATCGATGACGACGTGGTCGAAAACGCCAACCTGCAGCGGCAGGTGATCCATCGCGATACCGACATCGGCATGCCCAAGGTCTTCTCCGCGCAGCAGGCGATGGAGGCGCAGAACCCCAACGTCATCGTGCGCCCCTATCACCGTCGTCTGACCGAGGAGATCGCCGCCGAGCTGTTTTCCGACTATGACCTGATCCTCGATGGAACCGACAATTTTGAGACCCGATATCTGGCCAACCGCACCGCCGTGGCGCTGGGCAAACCGCTGATCTCGGGCGCGCTGTCGCAGTGGGAGGGGCAGCTGAGCGTGTTTGATCCGGCCAGCGGCGCGCCCTGCTACCAGTGCATCTTCCCCGAGGCTCCGGCCCCGGGTCTTGCGCCCTCTTGCGCCGAGGCCGGGGTGATCGGGCCGCTGCCCGGCGTGGTGGGCGCAATGATGGCAGTCGAGGCGATCAAGGTGATCGCCGGTGCCGGTCAGGCCCTGCGCGGCGAGATGCTGATCTATGACGCGCTTTACGGTGAAAGCCGCAAGATCACCCTGTCGCGGCGCACCGATTGCCCCGTCTGCGGGCAATTGGGCTGAGAGCACCCGTTCCAGAAACCTGGCGTCCGCCTCTGGACGATCCCTCTGGCTATTCCTAGCTTGACGCTCAAAGGAGAATTCGATGAGCAATCCGATCCTGTCCGTCTGGACGACCCCGTTTGAAATCGCGCCTTTTGCCGAGATCTCGGATGATGACTTCGCCCCGGCGCTCGAGCAGGCGCTGCAGGCGCATACCGACCAGATCGCGGCGATTGCGGCTAACCCCGAACCGCCAAGCTTTGCCAACACGATCGAGGCGCTCGAGGCCGCCGGTGAAGGTCTGAGCAAGGTTCTGTCGGTATTCTACACCGTGGCCGGAGCCGACAGCAATCCGGCGCGCGAGGCGCTGCAGCGCGACTTTTCGCCCAAGCTGGCGGCCCATTTCGCGGCGATCTCGTCGAACAAGGCCCTGTTCCGGCGGGTGGCGGACCTGTGGGCGCAGCGGGACGACCTGGGCTTGACCGAGGAACAGGCGCGGGTGCTGATGCTGACCCATCGCGGCTTTGTCCGCTCGGGGGCGGCCCTGCAGGGCAAGGCGGATGCCCGCATGCAGGACATCAAGGCGCGTCTGGCCAGCCTTGGCACCGCCTTCACCCAGAACCTGCTGGCGGACGAGCGCAACTGGTTCATGCCGCTTTCCGAGGATGATCTGGACGGGCTGCCCGATTTCGTGATCGACGCCGCGCGGGCCGCGGGCCGGGAAAAGGGGGCGGATGGCCCTATCGTGACCCTGTCGCGGTCGCTGATCGTGCCGTTCCTGCAATTCTCGCCCCGGCGCGACCTGCGCGAGAAGGCCTATCGCGCCTGGACGGCGCGTGGGGCGAATGGGGGTGAAACCGACAACCGCGACATCGCGGCCGAGATCCTGAAGCTGCGCGAGGAACGCGCCCGGCTGCTGGGCTATGAGAATTTCGCGGCCTTCAAGCTGGAGACCGAGATGGCCCGCAGCCCCCAGCGCGTGCGCGAACTGCTAATGCAGGTCTGGACCCCCGCCAAGGCCCGCGCCGAGGCCGATGCCGCGGTGCTGACGCAGATGATGCAGGCCGACGGCATCAACGGTCCGCTCGAACCGTGGAACTGGCGCTATTATGCTGAAAAGCGCCGCAAGGCCGAGCATGACCTTGATGAGGCGGCGCTGAAGCCCTTTCTGCAACTGGACCGGATGATCGAGGCCGCGTTTTCTTGTGCCAACCGTTTGTTCGGGCTGGAGTTCGCGCCGCTGGATGTGCCGCTGTATCATCCCGATTGCCGGGCCTGGGAGGTCACCCGAAATGGCCAGCATGTGGCCGTTTTCATCGGCGACTATTTCGCGCGCGGCTCGAAACGGTCTGGCGCATGGTGCAGCGCGATGCGGGCGCAGGCCAAGTTTCCCAAGGTGCAGACGCCGATTGTCATCAACGTGTGCAATTTCGCCAAGGGTGACCCGGCCCTGTTGTCCTATGACGACGCGCGGACCCTGTTCCACGAATTCGGGCACGCCCTGCATCAGATGCTGTCGAACGTGACCTATGAAAGCATCTCGGGCACCAGCGTCGCGCGGGATTTCGTCGAGCTGCCGAGCCAGCTGTACGAACATTGGCTGGAAGTGCCCGAGGTGCTGGCCCAGTTCGCGACCCATGCCGAAACCGGTGAGCCGATGCCGCCCGAGATGCTGGAAAAGGTTCTCGGTGCGGCCAATTTCGATCAGGGCTTCCAGACGGTGGAATATGTGGCCTCGGCGCTGGTCGATCTGGCCTTTCACGAAGGTCCGGCTCCGGCCGATCCGATGGCGCGGCAGGCCGAGGTTCTGGCCGAGATCGGGATGCCGCATGCGATCGGGATGCGCCACGCGACCCCGCATTTCGCGCATGTCTTTGCCGGGGACGGCTACAGCTCGGGCTACTACAGCTATATGTGGTCCGAGGTCATGGACGCGGATGCCTTTGCGGCCTTTGAAGAGGCCGGCGGTGCGTTCGACCCCGAAAAGGCGCGGGCGCTGGAAGAACACATCCTGTCGACCGGCGGCTCGAAAGAGGCCGAAGATCTGTATCTGGCGTTTCGCGGTCGCTTGCCGGGCGTTGATGCCTTGCTGAAAGGGCGGGGCCTGATCGCGGCGTGACCGACCGGTTGCGCCCCGCCGCGCGCTGCCCATTGCGGGCCGGGCGACGGACCAAGTGAGATTGGCATGCGGCGCTGTTCCTGCGCCGTCAGTAGCCCAGGTCGCGATCGACCAGATGCAAAAGCGGCTGTCCGGCTTCGTTGCGTCGGATGTTCTCGCAGATGACCTGGGCTGCGGTCTCGGGCCGGGTTTCCGAGGCGATATGGGGCGTGACCGTCACGTTCGGATGCGCCCAATAGGGATGCTGGGGCGGCAAGGGTTCGGTGCGGAACACGTCCAACGTTGCATGGGCGATCTGGCCCGTGTCTAACGCTTGCAGCAGGGCCTGATCGTCGATCAGCGCTCCGCGCCCCGGATTGATGATCCGGGCGCCTTTGGGCAGCAGGGCCAGCGTCTCGGCGTTCAGGGTGTTTTCGGTCGCCGGGGTATCGGGCAGCAACAGAACCACGATGTCGGCCTGTCGCAACGCGCGGCGCAGGCCGTCAGGCCCATGCATGCCGCTGACTCCGGGGATGGTCTTGGCGGTGCGGCTCCAACCGATGACGTTGAACCCGAGTCTGGACAGCGCCACGGCCGCCGCCTGCCCCAGCGCCCCCAGCCCCAGCACGCAGACCGTTCGCTGGGACGCCAAAGGCGGAGGGTCCGGGGCCCAGACACCGTCTTGCACCGTGATGTGCCGGTCCATGCCCAGATGGTAGCGCAGGACGTGGCCCACCACCCATTCGGTCATACCCTGAGTCAGGCCGTGATCGACCATCCGGGCCAGCGGAACGGTCAGGGTTTCGTTTCCGGCGATCTTCTCGACCCCTGCCCAGAGGCTGAGCACCGCCTTCAACCGCTTGAACGGGGTGAAATCCAGCAGACCGCCATTGGGGGCATAGACGACATAGTCCACCTGTTCCGGCGGAAGATCGGTGGCGATGGTGGCGTCCATCCCCGACAGGCCCTTGGTCAAGAGCGGTTCATAGACCGGCCACAGGGCAGGGCGGGCAGAGAACAGGACATTGATCGACATCGCAAGCCTTTCGGGTCAGCGGGGGCGGTGGATGTGGGCGCTCTGGACGATGCCGAAGGCGACCATCAGCACCAGCATGGCCGAGCCGCCATAGCTGACCATCGGCAGCGGCACCCCCACCACCGGGGCCAGACCCATGACCATCGACATGTTGACCGCAAAGAACAGAAAGAAGTTCAGCGAGATGCCCAAGGTCACCAGGGACGAATACCGGTCCTTGGCGGACAGGGCGGTGACAAGGCAGAAGACAAGAATCAGCCCGTAGAGCGTCAGCAGCGTGATGCCCCCGACGAAGCCGAATTCTTCGGCCAGGGTCGTGAAGATGAAGTCGGTGTGCTTTTCGGGCAGGAAGTTCAGGCGCGATTGCGTGCCCTGCATGAACCCACGTCCGTTCCAGCCGCCGGACCCCAGCGCGATTTTCGACTGGGTGATGTGATATCCGGCGCCCAGAGGGTCGCTTGAGGGGTCGAGAAAGGTGTCGATGCGGCGGAACTGATAGTCTTTCAGCAACTGCCAGTCGGTACCGCGACTTTTGAACACGGCAGTGATCAGGCCCACCCCCGCCGCGATGACGGCGGCGAAATAGGCCCAATGCACGCCTGCCAGAAACATCAGCCCACCTCCGGCCGCCAGCAGCAGGATCGCGGTTCCCAGGTCTGGCTGTTTCAACACCAGCGCGGTCGGGATCAGGATCAGGAGAAGAGGCAGAAGCACCCAGAGCGGTCGCGACGTCTTTTCCGAAGGCAGCCAGTCGTAGTAGGCAGCCAACACCATCACCAGCGTGACCTTGGTCAGTTCGGAGGGCTGCAGCCGCATGAACCCCAAGTCGATCCAGCGCTGGGCGCCCATGCCAACCGTGCCGAACAGCTCGACCAGCACCAACAGGCCTAGAGAGCCGAGATAAGCCAGCAAGGACATGCTGCGCCAGAACCAGATCGGGATCAGCGCCACGATGAACATGACCGCAAGGCCGAGGCCGAAACGCTCCATTTGCGGTTCCGCCCAAGGGCGCCACGACCCTCCGGCGACCGAATACAGCATCAGAAAGCCGGCGCTGGCGACGCTGATCAGCAACAGGGTCAGGGGCCAGTTCATGTACAGAAACTTGCGCAGCCCGGTCGGCGTGGTCTTTACGGCATATTCTAAATAGCTCATGCGCGATCCTTCTTCTCGGGCCGCGCCTTGGGACGCCGATCGCCTTCCAGGCGTTTTTGCTGTTCCTTGATACGCTCTCGGTCGGCCACCGGATAGGCCTCGAGCGGGGGCGTGCCACCGTACAGCGCCTGCAGCATCACGTCGCGGGCGACCGGCGCCGCCGCCTTGGAACCGCCGCCGCCGTGCTCGACGACCACCGCCACCGCAAATTTCGGATTGTCATAGGGCGCGAAGCTGACGAACAGGGCATGGTCGCGGCGCTCCCACGGCAGGTCCTCGTTGCGGATCACGCCAGCGGCGCGCTCGGCCTTGGTGATGTTGCGCACCTGGCTGGTGCCAGTCTTGCCCGCCATCCGGAACTCGTCGGCGATGATGCGGCTGCGATAGGCCGTCCCGCGACGGTCGTTCGAGACCGTAAACATCGCCTTGCGGACCTGTTCAAGGTTGCGGGGGTTCACGTCCAGCGGCGCGCCCTCGCCCGTGGGCTGTTCGACCCCGTTGACGCTGCGGATCAGACGCGGCGTGACCGCGCGCCCTGTGGCGATCCGGGCCGACATGACGGCCAGCTGCAAGGGCGATGCCAGCATGTAGCCCTGCCCGATCGAGGCGTTGGCCGTGTCGCCGATCAGCCATTCCTGGCCGTGGACGCGCCGTTTCCATTCCTGGTTCGGGGCAAGACCCGCGGCCACGGCCGACATCGGTAGGTCGTGTTTGATGCCCAGACCGAACTTGCGCGCCATGTCCGAGATTCTGTCTATCCCAACGCGCAGGGCCACGTCATAGTAGTAGACATCACAGCTGCGCTTCAGCGAGGTTTCAAGGTCGACGGTCCCATGCCCGCCGCGTTTCCAGCAGTGGAATCGCCGGCTGCCCACCTTCAGGTAGCCGGGACAATAGACGGTGTTGCCCGGGCCCACGACGCCGGCCTCCAGCGCGGCCAGCGCGGTGATCATCTTGAAGGTCGACCCGGGCGGATAAGTGCCCTGAACCGTCTTGTTGGCCAGCGGGCGATGGTTGTTCTGGGTCAGGGCCTGGTAATCCGCCACCGAGATCCCACGCACGAACAGGTTGGGGTCGAAGCTGGGTGTCGAGCTGATGGCCCGCAGATCGCCCGTCTCACAATCGATCACGACCACGGCGGCGCTTTCGCCGGCCAGCCGGGCCTGCGCGTATTCCTGCAGGTCGGCGTCGATGGTCAATTGCAGGTCAGCGCCGGGCTGGCCCTCGCGGCGGTCAAGTTCCCGCATGACCCGGCCGGTTGCATTGACCTCGACCCGCTTGGCGCCCGCCTTGCCGCGCAGCAGGTCTTCCTTCTTGGCCTCAAGCCCGACCTTGCCGATCTGAAAGCGCGGGATCATCAACACCGGCTCGGGGTCTTCCATCTTGCTCAGGTCGTAGTCGCTGACAGGTCCGACATAGCCGACCACATGGGCGAAATCCTCGTAGCGGGGATATTGGCGGGTCAGGCCGACCTCGGGCGTGACGCCAGGAAGGGCCGGGGCATTGATCGCCACTTTCGAGATGTCCTCCCACGTCACCTGGTCGGCCAAGGTGACGGGCAGGAACGGGGCCGTGCGCCGCATTTCGGTCTTGGCGCGCTCGATCTCTTCTTCCTTCAACGGGATCAGCCGCGCCAGATCAGCGATCACCTTGTCGACGTCGCCGGCGTCCTCGCGCACGATGACGATCCGGTACGAGGGCGAATTCTGCGCGATCACCTGTCCGTTCCGGTCATAAATACGGCCTCGGGTCGGCGGGATCAGCCGGATGTTGATGCGGTTCTCTTCGGCCAGCAGCCGGTATTGATCGGCCTGTTCGACCTGCATGTACCGCATGCGCGCCGCCAGCCCCCCGGCAAAGGCAAGCTGCATGCCGCCCAGTACCAGGGCCCGTCGGGTCAGGCGTTTGTGGGCCAGGCCTTTGTCCCTGGTGGGGCGTTTCATGCCTGCCCCCCCCGGATCGTCGGGTCGACCGCCGACGGGCGCCGGACGCCCAGAACGCCCTGGCCGAAGATGACGACAAGCGGGTAGACCATCACCGTCAGAGCCGCCTGGACCAGAACCGGCGCCAACGCCCCCTGTTCGACCGATAGCAGCCCCAGCACGATGCGGTTTGACAGGAAAATAGCCACAATGACCGCCCCGACCGATGTCCACTCCGCTACAAAGCCCATATCGCGCATGCCCGGCCCGGCCGACCGAAGATAGGACGCGCCCATGACCACCAGCGCTGCCAGCAGGCCCGGTGGGCGTTGCAGCAACAAATCTTCCATCAACATGACGAACGCCACGCTGAGGGTTGGAACGTCGTCAGGCCGCCGTAGGACCCATGCGAAGGTCAAGGCGATCAGTAATTCGGGAAACGGCCAGCGATCGGGGCGGGTGTCCAATGGCAATAGGTGGAAAAACATCACCAGCATGCCCAAGGCCAGATAGAGGCCCCGCATCATCCACAGGCGCGACGCGGCCCTATCCATCGGCGGCCTCGTCATCGGGAAGCAGCAACGCTTCGGGGCGTTTCGGACCGACCAACCCGCCCGGATCGCGGATTGGATCGGCCGCGTGATAGCGCAGCACACGCAGGAACTCCAAGCGTTCGAAATCTGCCGACAGGCGTACGCGCAGGCGGCCGCTGGGGTCTTCCGCGATCTGGCCGATCAGCAGGCCCGCCGGAAAGACGCCGCCATCGCCCGAGGTCACCACGCGGTCGCCAGGACGCACGAGTTCGCGGTTTTCCAGAAATTCGACCACGGGCGCCGGGGTGTTGTCCCCCTGGATCAGCGCCGTCTGGCCGGACGGTTGAATGGTGGCGGGTATCGCGCTGGACGCGTCCGTCAGCAGGATAACCCGCGCCGTGTCTGGCCCCACGCCCGAGATACGCCCCACCACCCCGATGCCGTCCATCGTGGCCCAGCCGTCGACGATGCCATCGCGCTCGCCGACGTTCAGCAAAACCGATTGCCGGAACGGTGACCCGCTGTCGGCCATGACGACGCCGGTGATATAAGTCAGACGCGGATCAAGTCGAACATTGTTCAGGTCCAATAGGCGCGCATTTTCCTGCTCCAGTTGTAGCGCGGCTTCTTTCCAGGCGCGCATGCGACGCAGTTCGCTGCGCAGTTCGCGGTTCTGTTCGCTGAGCCGCTGATAGCTTTGAAAATCCCGCACCAGGTTAACGGTGGCCGTCACCGGCACCATGGCCCAATCCATCGAGGGCACCACCGTATCGACCACCTGCGCCCGGAACCGCTCGACCCGGGGACTGTCGATGCGCCAGACCAGAAAGATGCCCAGCAGGCACAAGACGACGATCCCCGTGAACAAGCGGCGCAGGGGGGTGGTATAGTCGTCGCGCTGTGCCCGGTCTTTTGCCACAGGACTCCTTCCCGTGCTGCTCGTGCCCGATCGTTGACCCTCGGATCAGAGGGTGCGCGCCTCAGCTTTCGTAGTCAATCGCGTGGCGCAGCTGTTTTTCGTATTCCAAAGCCTTGCCGGTGCCCAAAGCCACGCAATTCAGGCTTTCGTCGGCAATCGACACGGCCAATCCGGTTTGTTCGCGCAGGGCCAGATCCAGATCGCCCAGCAGCGCGCCGCCGCCGGTCAGCATCACGCCACGGTCCACGATGTCCGCAGCCAGATCCGGTGGGGTGGTTTCCAGTGCGGTCATCACCGCCTCGCAGATCTGCTGGACGGGTTCCGACAGAGCCTCGGCCACTTGAGCCTGGCTGATCTCGATTTCCTTGGGAACACCGTTCAGCAGGTCGCGTCCGCGGATATGCATCGATTGGCCGCGCCCGTCATCAGGCATCCGGGCCGTGCCGATGGTGGTCTTGATCCGCTCGGCGGTGGATTCACCCACCAGCAGGTTCTGCTGACGGCGCAGGTACGAGATGATCGCCTCGTCCATGCGGTCGCCCCCCACGCGGACCGATCGGGCATAGACGATGTCGCCCAGCGACAGAACGGCCACCTCGGTGGTGCCGCCGCCGATATCCACGACCATGTTGCCGGTGGGATCGGTGATCGGCATCCCGGCGCCGATGGCGGCGGCAATTGGCTCGGCGATCAGACCCGCGCGGCGGGCGCCCGCCGACAGAACCGACTGACGGATCGCGCGTTTTTCAACCGGCGTTGCGCCATGCGGCACGCAGACGATGATCTTGGGCTTCGAAAAGGTCGAACGCTTGTGCACCTTGCGGATGAAATGCTTGATCATCTCTTCCGCGGTGTCGAAATCGGCGATCACCCCCTCGCGCATTGGGCGGATGGCCTCGATCGAGCCAGGAGTACGGCCCAGCATCAGCTTGGCATCTTCGCCCACGGCCAGAACCTTCTTGACCCCGTCCTTGACATGGTAGGCGACAACCGAGGGCTCCGACAGGATCACGCCGCGCCCCTTGACATAGACCAGCGTGTTGGCCGTCCCGAGGTCGATGGCCATATCCGCTGTGAACAGGCCGCCCAAACTGTCGAAGATCCCCATATTTCCCCTGATCCTGTCTGTCAGAAATTTCTACTGCCCGCGACTCGACGGTTCCGGGACGGATGACTTATAGGGTGCCAAGACGCCCGGTAAAAGGGCTGATTCCGCGTAAGTCAGCGCCTTTCCGCCTTTCTGACAGGGACTTTAGAAGGCAACATGCTCTCATATCAACACATTTACCACGCGGGAAATCTGGCGGACGTGCAAAAGCACGCTTTGTTGGCATGGATGCTGGACTACATGAGCCGCAAGGACAAGCCGATCAGCTATCTCGAGACTCATTCGGGGCGGGGCTTGTATCACCTGAATGCCCCCGAGGCCGTGCAGACCGGAGAGGCAGCGGCAGGGATCGGGCGCGCGCTGAGCAACGGGTGGTTTGCCGATGATCACCCGCTGGCACGCGCGTTGCACTCGGTTCAGGCGCAGTTTGGCGAAACGGCCTATCCCGGATCGCCGCTGATTGCGGCAAGCCTGCTGCGTCCGCAGGACAGTCTGCATTTCGCCGAGCTTCACCCGCAGGAATACGCGGCGCTGAACCAGGCTCTGACTGGGCGCGGTGCCAAGACGTACAGACAAGACGGGTTCGAGCTGGCTCAGTCGGTTCTGCCGCCCACACCTCGGCGCGGGATGATGCTGATTGACCCCAGCTACGAGGTTAAGGCGGATTATGGCCGCCTGCCTGGGCTGATCGCCAAGTTGCACCGCAAGTGGAACGTGGGCCTCATTGCCCTGTGGTACCCGATCCTGAAGGACGATCGGCACGTTTCGATGGTGTCGGCACTGAAGAGCCTGGATCTTCCCAAAACGTTCGTGCACGAAGTTCGGTTTCCGCCTGCGCGGAAGGGGCACCGGATGATCGGTTCGGGCATGTTCGTGGTCAATGCACCCTTCGGGATCGAAGACGAGGCGGCGCGTCTTTCCGACCTGTTCGCAAAGATCTGACGGCGCTTCAGGGGCGATGGTCTCCCGCCCCGTCTGACAGCATCAAAGATGCCGCCAAACGTGTTGGGCCCGGCACCGCGCCTTGGGAGCGGTGCCAGGCCCAAGGCCGTCAGGCTGCGCGGCGAAGCCGGGCTGCCGCGGGCGCGGGAGCCCTGCCTGCCATTTCTGATCAGGTCAGATCCTTGTAGCTGATCTCGCGAGCATCCGCGCCCGGGCCGGCCTTTTCGCGGCGCATGATCAAGCGGTTCAGCGCGCTGATATAGGCCTTGGCCGACGCCACCACGGTATCCGTGTTCGCGGATTGGCCCGTGGCGATCATGCCGTCTTCCTCCAGGCGGACGGAAACGGTTGCCTGTGCGTCGGTGCCTTCGGTCACGGCATGCACTTGGTACAGCTGCAGATGCGCCTTGTTCGGGTAGATCACTCGGATCGCCTTGAAGGTGGCGTCGACCGGCCCGTCCCCGTGCTCGGTGGCGATGACATCCTTGCCGTCGACCTCCAGTTCGACCGTGGCTTCGGCCTGACCGCCGGTGCCGCAGGTGACTTTCATCGAGACCAGCTGCAGGTGGTCGTTGGTCGCGTCATCAGCGCTCATCAGCGCGATCAGGTCGTCGTCGAACACCTCTTTCTTGCGGTCGGCCAGTTCCTTGAACCGCACGAAGATGTCCTTGAGCTGGTTGTCCCCGACCTCGTAGCCGAGTGTCTCCAGCTTGTCGCGCAGCGCGGCCCGGCCCGAATGCTTGCCCAGCGGAAGCGAGGTGCCCGAGAGCCCTATATCCTCGGGGCGCATGATCTCGAAATTCTCGCGGTTCTTCAGCATGCCATCCTGATGGATGCCGCTTTCATGCGCAAAGGCGTTTTTGCCGACGATCGCCTTGTTGAACTGCACCGGAAAGCCCGAAACCGTCGCCACCCGACGCGAGATATGCATGATCTTGGTGGTGTCGATGCCCGTTTTCCACGGCATGATGTCATTGCGGGTACGCAGGGCCATCACGACCTCTTCCAGCGCGGTATTGCCCGCGCGTTCGCCCAGGCCGTTGATCGTGCATTCGATCTGCCGTGCGCCGCCGGCAACCGCGGCCAGGGCGTTTGCGGTCGCCATGCCCAGATCGTTGTGGCAATGGGTGGCAAAGATCACCTCGTCGGCGCCCGGAACGGTTTCGATCAACCTGCGGATCAGATCGGCCGACTCCGCCGGAGCAGTATAGCCCACCGTATCGGGAATGTTGATCGTGGTCGCGCCGGCCTTGATCGCAATCTCGATCACGCGGCACAGATAGTCCCATTCGGTCCGGGTCGCATCCATCGGCGACCATTGCACGTCTTCGCACAGGTTGCGGGCATGGCTGACGGTCTCGTGGATCTTTTCGGCCATCTCGTCCTGAGTCAGGTTCGGAATGGCCCGGTGCAGTGGTGAGGTGCCGATGAAGGTGTGGATCCGGTTCTTCTCGGCGTGTTTCACCGCCTCCCAGCAACGGTCGATATCGGCGAAATTCGCACGGGCCAGGCCGCAGATGCGGGCGTTCTTGGCGCGCTGCGCGATTTCCGACACGGCCTTGAAATCCCCCTCGGAAGCGATTGGAAAGCCGGCCTCGATGATGTCGACGCCCATGTCGTCCAGCAGCTCGGCGATTTCCAGCTTTTCGTCATGGGTCATGGTTGCGCCGGGGCTTTGCTCGCCGTCGCGCAAAGTGGTGTCAAAGATCAAGACGCGGTCTTGGTCGGTCACGTTGGTCATGGGGGTCACTTTCTTGTCTGTCCTAAAGCCATTGGCGCGCAGGCGTCCTCCTCTGAGCGGGCGCGCCGGATGGCACGCTCAGAGGCGGATTAGGATCAGTAGGCCACGCAGGGACGCGCCACGGGCGGTGACGTCGAACGAGGGGATATCTGCGCGGTTGATCATGGGTTCGAGGTTATACACCCCGAACCGGGAATGAAAAGAAGGAAAATGCGCGGCCGTCCGATTTCGCGAAAGGATCGGAAACGGGGATTGATTGCGCAGGCAACTCCGCTAGCTGGAGAGCGATGAGAAATGCTTTGGTCATAGGTGCAAGCGGCGGGATCGGCCGGGCCGTCTGCAATGAGCTTCTGTCGCGGTCGGTTCATGTCGTCGGTCTGTCGCGGTCGGAAAACGGGCTGGATTTGATGCAGCCGGAACTGGCCGACGAGATGCTGGGCCGTGTCGAAGGGCCGTTCGACCTTGTTCTGGTGGCATCCGGTGCGCTCGAGATCGACGGGGCGGAACCGGAAAAGACTATTCGGGCGGTTTCGGCCAAGGCCATGATGGATCAATTCGCCCTGAACGCGGTGGGACCGGCTCTGGTGCTGAAACACGCGCATCGCCTGTTGCCGCGCAACGGTCGGTCGGTGTTCGCGGTACTGTCGGCACGTGTGGGCTCGATCGGGGATAATCGTCTGGGCGGTTGGGTCAGTTATCGCTCGGCCAAGGCAGCGGTGAACCAGATCGTGCATACGGCCGCAATCGAACTGGCCCGAACCCACAAGGATGCGATCTGCGTCGCCCTGCACCCCGGAACGGTCAAGACCCCGTTCACGCAGAAATACCTGGGCCGGCACCCTGCGGTCCCGCCGGACGAGGCGGCGAGCAACCTGATGCAGGTTGTCGATGGTCTACGTCCCGAGCAGACAGGGCAGTTCTTCGACTGGGCCGGAAAGCCGGTGCCATGGTGACGTTCTACCCGTCCGACGGGGCGGCATCCGGGTCCGTTTCGGCTTCGGGCGCTTGCGGTTCAGCCTCGGTCGGCTGTTCGGCGCCGGATTCGGTCAGCGCGCCGTTTTCCCAGGTGCCTGTTTCTTCTTCCCCGTTGGCATAGCGCATCGTGCCGCTGCCCTGACGCTTGCCATTGACGAAATTGCCTTCGTACACGTCGCCGTTGGGGTAGGTCGCAACGCCAAATCCGGTGATCTTGCCCTCGGACCACGCGCCCGAATATTTGAACCCGTTGGGCATCACCACCTCGCCCTGGCCGTGGCGCTGGCCGTTCAGGAAATCGCCGGTGTATACGGTGCCGTCGGCATAGGTCGCCTTGCCCTTGCCCTGGCGCACGCCGTCCACCCAGTCTCCGTCATAGCTGGACCCGTCGGCGCGGGTCAGAACACCCTTTCCGTGAGTGCGGGCGTTTTTGAACTGGCCTTTATAGATCGTGCCGTTGGCATAGGTGGCGGTACCCCGGCCTTCGATTACCCCGGCAACCCAGTCGCCTTCGTACGAGGAGCCGTCGGGATAGGTGATGCGCCCTTGCCCGTCGGCCAGATCTGCTTTGAAATCGCCGACATAGACCGACCCGTCGGGATAGGTCGCCTCGCCCAGCCCGTGAATCTGGCCGTCCTTCCATTCGCCCGAATAGACATATCCGTCGGTGCCCGTGTAGGTGCCCTTGCCGTCGCGCCGGTCATCGTCGAATTCGCCTTCGTAGATGTCACCATTGGCATAGGTCACCTTGCCCGCGCCCTGACGCCGGCCGTCGACCAGTGGGCCTTCGTAGACGTCTCCGTTAGGCTGGGTCAGGCGTCCGGTTCCGTTGATCCGGTCCTCGGACCATTCACCCGCATAGATCATCCCGTCGGGCATCGTCAGCGTGCCCTGACCGTCGCGCTGCCCGGCCTTGATGTCGCCCTCGTAAACGGCGCCATCGGCATAGGTGATCTTGGCCTTGCCCTGGCGCACGCCATCGACCCAGTCGCCGTCATAGACATAGCCTCCGAGGTCGGTCATCACGCCCTTGCCATGGTGTTGCGCGTTTTTGAACCCGCCCTCGTAACGTATGCCGTTGGCATAGGTCACGACACCGGTGCCGTTGATCGCGCCGTCCACCCATTCGCCTTCGTAGGTGCCGCCATCGGCGAAGGTGATCTTGCCCTTGCCGTGGGGCCGGCCCTTGACGAAGTCGCCCTCGTAGACCGAGCCGTTGGCGTAGCGCGCGATCCCTTTGCCCTGGATCTCGCCTTCGACCCATTCGCCGGTATACTCGAACCCGTCCGGCAGCCGGTAGGTGCCTGTGCCGTGGCGCAGACCGTTTTCGAAGGTGCCCTCGTAGACACCGCCCACGTCGTCATCGGCAACGATGACCTGGCCCTGCTGCGCCAGAGACTGGCCGGCCACACCCATCGCGGCGATGGCAATCGAATTCCTGAGAAGCTTCATCTGGGTCCCGCCTGCCCGGTTGTCATCTGTTGGGTTCGCTCGTGCAAAACTATGACACAGCATCCGGTCGGGCAACGGGTTTTGCCGCTATGGCCTTTCACTTGCGGCCCGATCTGCTAAATGCCTTGGCAGGTGACGAGGGCAAGAGGGCAAACATGGCCGACCATTTCCGCATCACGCTGGCACAGCTGAACCCAACGGTGGGCGACATCGCGGGCAACGTAGCCAAGGCCCGGGCCGCGTGGGAGCAGGGCTGTGCGGCGGGCGCCGATCTGGTCGCAATGCCCGAGATGTTCGTCACCGGCTACAACACGCAGGACCTAGTGCAGAAGCCCGCCTTTCACGCCGCCGCCATGGACGCGTTGCGGCAACTGGCCACAGACTGCGCGAACGGGCCGGCCATGGCCATCGGCGGGCCCTGGGTCGAGGACGGCAAGCTCTACAACGCCTATCTGATCCTCAACCAGGGGCGGATCGTCAGCAAGGTATTCAAGCATCACCTGCCCAATGAAACGGTGTTCGACGAAGTGCGCCTGTTCGATGCCGGGCCGCTGGGCGGGCCCTATGCCGTGGGCAACACCCGGATCGGCAGCCCGATCTGCGAGGATGGTTGGCACGAGGACGTGGCCGAGACGCTGGCCGAGACCGGCGCCGAGTTCCTGCTGATCCCCAACGGATCCCCATATTTCCGCGACAAATACGATGTGCGCCTGAACCAGATGGTCGCGCGCGTCGTCGAGACCGGTTTGCCTGTGATCTATCTCAACATGGTCGGTGGGCAGGACGACCAAGTGTTTGACGGGGGCAGCTTTGGCCTGAATCCCGGAGGGGCGCTGGCCTTCCGCATGCCGGTTTTCGCCGAGGCGGTGACTCATGTCGATCTTCAGCGCGGCGAACAGGGCTGGACCATCGCGCCGGGCGCGGTCGCGGAACAGCCCGACACGTGGGAGCAGGACTATCGCGCTATGGTGCAGGCGCTGCGCGACTACATGGCCAAGACCGGGTTTTCCAAGGCGTTGCTGGGCCTGTCGGGCGGGGTCGATTCTGCGTTGGTGGCCACAATCGCCGTCGATGCGCTGGGGGCTGAAAACGTGCGCTGCGTGATGCTGCCGTCGGAATATACCAGTGCCGCGTCGCTCGAGGACGCCGAGGCCGTCGCCAAGGCGCTGGGCGTGCAGTACGATTATGTGCCGATCAGCCAATCGCGCGCCGCCGTGACCGAGACCTTGGCGCCGCTGTTCGCGGGCCGACCGGCCGACATTGCCGAGGAGAACATCCAGTCCCGTCTGCGTGGTCTGCTGCTGATGGCGATCTCGAACAAGTTCGGCGAGATGCTGCTGACCACCGGCAACAAATCCGAGGTCGCCGTGGGCTATGCCACGATCTATGGCGACATGAATGGCGGCTACAACCCGATCAAGGATTTGTACAAGACACGGGTGTTCGAAACCTGCCGCTGGCGCAATGCCAATCACCGCGACTGGATGAAAGGGCCGGGGGGCGAGGTCATCCGCCCCTCGGTCATCGACAAGCCGCCCAGTGCCGAGCTGCGCGAGGATCAGAAGGACAGCGACAGCCTGCCTGACTATCCGGTGCTGGATGGCATTCTTGAGATTCTCGTGGATCGGGACGGTTCGATCGCCGATTGCGTCGCCGCCGGGTTCGACGAGGCCGATGCCCGCCGGGTCGAGCATCTGATCTACATCAGCGAATACAAGAGATTCCAGTCGGCGCCGGGCACCCGGCTAACCAAACGGGCCTTCTGGCTGGACCGGCGCTATCCGATCGTGAACCGCTGGCGGGATCGCGGGTGAGCCGCGCGCCCGGGATGAGTCTTGGGCGGCAAAATGCACAGTTTAGTTTTGCGAAAAGAAACAATGTCATCTGAATATCCATCATTGTGTGTTTTGTTGGCCGGATAGAGGCTTTGGCCCCGCAGATCCTTGCTGCGATGACATCTTTTCGACATAATTTGGTACAGGTCCTGCCTTGATTGGCCGTTTCGGCCGCGTGCATCTTGAAAGACAGGGCCGCTGGTAAAGCATCCGTGGTGGGGTGCCGAACGTTAGTTGGTTGGTGTTGAGATGTTTAACGATTATGACAAGCCGCTGCATGCTCCTTTGCAGTACAAAGCGATGAAGTCGCCGCCGCAAGATTTGGAGGTGGCGGACGTGGATGCCTCGATCGCGGATATTTTGCAAAAGGAACGGCGCCGAATGCCGGCCGCAGCGATCAAGCGCCCGGAATTTCCTGATCTGCGTGCCGACGAGGAACCCGACGATGGGCAGTCCGCGCCGAGCCTGGTGGGGACCTTCAGGCAGAAACTGGCGGAACTGGCTGGCGCGGCCTGAGCCCGGGCGGGGTGCGTCGAGACCGAGCGTTGAGAGCAGCAGAGCGGCACCCAGCAACTGTTATTGTCGAACTTCCAGCCTAGAAAAGCCCGCGCTAAGCGCGGGCAGTCCAATGGTGCGCCGTCGTTTACCCCATCATCTGATAGCTGACGGGCACGAAGCGGAAGCCTTCACCGCGCTGTTCGACGAAGCCTGCAGCCGGGAAGGGCATGTGATATCCGATCATCGGTATCTTGTCGGCGGCCAGCATGCCCTGAACCTTGCGCCGCGCCGCGGTCGCCGCAGACTTGTCCATGTCGAACCGAACCTCCCATTCGGGATGGGCGAAGGACCAGACATAGTGGTTGGCCAGATCCGCAGTCAGGATCAACCGCTGACCGTTGCTTTCTAGGTGATAGACCATATGCCCGGGCGTGTGGCCGAATGCGGCCATGGCGGTGATGCCCGGCGCGACCTCGGCGCCGTCTTCCACGAAGGTCATCTTGTCCGCCATCGGAGTGACCTTGGCGGCCACCATGTCACCGACGCGGTTTCCGGCCTCTTGCGCCGACCAGAAGTCATATTCTGTCGCGGCCGTGACATAACGCGCGTTGGCAAAGGTCGGAGCGTCATTCGTGGTCATCCCCCCGATGTGGTCGGGGTGCATGTGGGTCAGAACCACCACGTCGATGTCATCGGGTGACACGCCGGCATCGGCCAAGGCCTTTTGAATGCCGCCCTGGCCCAGGCCCGTGTCGAACAGGATCATTTCGCTGCCGGTGTTCACCAGCGTGGGCGTGAAGAAGAACTGGGCCTTGTCGGCAGGGATGAAGTTTTCCGCCGACACTCGGGCGAATTCCTCGTCCGAGGCGCCTCCCCCAAAGATTTCCTTGGCGCCGTCCCGTGGCAGGCTGCCGTCAAGCAGGGTCGTCACGGTGAGATCGCCCAGCATGAAGCTGCGGGCGGCGGCCGAATTGGCCATGGCCCCCGGTCCGGCGGCCAGGGCTGGTTTGACCGAGGCGGCAAGAGGCAGCGCGGCTGCGGCACCCAAAGCGGCGCGGCGGGTGAATTTCGGTGTCATTGAACTGTCTCCCTGTGTGATCACGCGTGATGAACTAGGGTGGCCGCGCGTCCCGGCAACCCTGGGCGGCGTCGGCCACCCAGCAATCGCTGGACAAAAACGCGCCCATATGACAAGAGCCGCGCCAACAGGAGACATCCATGACAACGACCCGCTTCGCCCCGTCGCCCACCGGTTACATTCATGTGGGCAACCTGCGCACCGCGCTGATGAACTATCTTATCGCCCGCAAGGCCGGCGGCACGTTCATCCTGCGCATCGACGACACCGACCCCGAGCGGTCGAAGGAGGAATATGTCGATGCGATCAAGCAGGACCTCGAGTGGCTGGGCCTGCACTGGGACCGGGTCGAGCGGCAGTCGGACCGGCTGGACCGCTATGCCGAGGCCGCCGACAAGCTGCGCGAGATCAGCCGGTTCTACGAGGCCTTCGAGACCCCGACCGAGCTGGACCTCAAGCGCAAGAAGCAGCTGAACATGGGCAAGCCGCCGGTTTATGACCGGGCCGCCCTGAACCTGTCGGAGGCCGAGAAAGAGGCGCTGCGGGCCGAGCGCGGCAACGGCGTGTGGCGGTTCAAGCTGGATCACGAGCGCATCGAATGGAAAGACGGCATCCTGGGTGACGTGTCGATCGACGCTGCCTCGGTGTCGGATCCGGTGCTGATCCGCGGCGACGGGCAGGTTCTGTACACGCTGGCTTCGGTGGTGGATGACACCGAGATGGGCGTGACGGACGTGGTGCGCGGCGCCGACCACGTGACCAACACCGCGACCCAGATCCAGATCATCAAGGCCCTGGGCGGAACCGTTCCGAACTTTGCGCACCATTCGCTTTTGACCGGCCCGCAGGGCGAGGCGCTGTCCAAACGGTTGGGGACTCTGGCGCTGCGCGATCTGCGCGAGCAGGGTGTCGAGCCGATGGCGCTGTTGAGCCTGATGGCCCGTCTGGGGTCGTCAGATCCGGTGGAACTGCGCAGCGTCATGGCTGAGCTGATCGAAGGTTTCGACGTGACCCGGTTCGGGTCGGCGCCGACCAAGTTCGACGTGCAGGACCTGTTCCCGCTGACGGCCCGGTATCTGCAGACGCTACCGCTCGAGAAGGTTGCCGACGCGGTTGCCGCGGCCGGTGTGCCCGATGAACTGGCCGAACCGTTCTGGATGATGGCGCGCGAGAACATCACCACGCTGAACGACCTGAAGGGTTGGTGGGAGCTGTGCCGCGACGGGGCCGAGCCGCTTATCGACGAGGAGGACCGCGAATTCGTTGCGCAGGCGATGGAACTGCTGCCCGAGGGGCCGTTTGACGGCGAGACCTGGGGCAAGTGGACGGCGGTTGTGAAAGAGGCGACCGGCCGCAAGGGCAAGGGCCTGTTCATGCCCCTGCGCAAGGCGCTGACCGGTATGGAGCGGGGGCCCGAGATGGCTGCTCTGATGCCGTTGCTGCAGGTTATCCGCGCGCGCACATAGGCCCGTGCCGTGCAGGCGTGAGTGAACTCGAACAAACGACAAGGCGGGCTCGAACTGGACCCGCCTTTGTCATGCGGCCTGAACGATCTGCGCAGCGATGCGGTTCAGGTGGGCATCCACCAGGTCGGTTTCTTCCGGGCGCAGTTGCTGGTGACGCGGATAGCGCGGCTCGGCCCGGTCGTTCAGGATTGGGGCGTTCCAGCCATCCGTCGTGTCAAAGAAATCCCGGACACCCGTTTCACCGAAGGCGCGCAGATAGCCCTGCACGACCACGTCGACATAGCTGAGCAGGATCGGATGATTCCGGTTGGGATCATTCTGCCGCTGTAGCGGGACGGCATAGACCGCGATCTCGATCTCGCGCGGCAGGGGATGGCTGACCTGCTCGGTGGCCGCGACCCGGTCATAGGCCCATTCGCGTTCATCCAGCGCGGCCCAGTCGTTCTTGGGAACATGGGCGATCATCCCGTCGATCTCGGACTTTGCGTCGGGGACCGCTGTCAGGAAGGCCACCGGGCGCAGGTCGGTGTGGCACCAGGCGCGCCGCCAGCCGCGCAGACGGGCCGGATGCGGGTCGGGGAAGTCATGTGTGGCCAGATTCACGAGGCTGCCATAGCCAAAGAAATACGGGTCAGTCATTCACGCGCTGTCCGAAGTTTCGATTGATGTATGTCAAACCGTTTTTTTGCGGTGCGTGCAATAAGGCTGCATCTTGTTTTTCGGGGGGAGGATCTCATGCGGATCACCAAACGAACGAATATCGCGGTGCGGCTGCTGATGTATTGCGCCGCCCATCCCGACCGGCTGGTGACCAAGTCGGAAATCGCCGAGGTGTGCAACATCTCGGAAAACCACCTGGCGCAGGTGATCAACCAGCTCAGCCAGCTGGGGTATCTGAGCACGCAGCGTGGCCGGAACGGCGGGATGGAACTGGGCCGTCCGGCCGATCAGATCCGGATCGGGTCGGTCTTTCGCCATGTCGAGGGCGACTTGCCGATCGCCGAATGTTTTGCGGATGCCGACAACACCTGCCCGTTGACCGATGCCTGCCGGTTGCGCCTGGCCCTGCAGGATGCAGCCGAGGTGTTTTTTGCTTCGTTGGACGAAATCACGCTGGATGCGTTGGTCTGTGACAACGATCCGTTGTTGAAGATTCTGCAGCCCGTGACTTGCGCTCGGTGATTATCAGTCACTGGCGCGCAGGATGCGCGCCGGGCTGGCGGACAGCGGGCGCAGTGCGAAGGCAAGGCCCGCCAGCAGTGTGACGATCACCCCCCCCGCCACGATCCCCAGGGCCGCGGGCCAGATGATCGTGTACCGGGTATCGAAAATGTAGGTCGCCACGGCCCACCCGCCCAGTACGCCTGCAGCGAGCGCGATGCTGCCTGCCGCCAAGCCCAGCAAGGCCGAGCGCAGCGCAAAGCTGAGTAGGATCTTTCGACGGTCCGCGCCGATGGTCTTGAGGATCGCGGCCTCGTAGCGCCGGGCGGGTTCACCGGCGGCCGCCGCCCCGATCAGCACCAGAAACCCGGTCAGCAGCGACACGCCCGCCCCATAGGATGTGGCCGACGCCAGCCCCGCCAACAGGCCCGAGACGCGGTCGATCGCGTCGCGCACGCGGATCGCGGTGATGTTGGGGAATTGATCGGCCAAATCGCGCAGGATGGCGGCCTCGGCCCGTTCCTCGGCATAAACGGTGGCGATGAAGCTGTGCGGCGCGCCGGCCAGTGCGGCCGGGTTCATCGACATGACAAAGCCCATGCCGGCGGTCGAGAAGTCCACCTCGCGCAGCGAGGTGATCGTGGCCGTGATGTCTCGGCCCAGGATATTGACGGTCAGGGTGTCGCCCAGTTTCAGGCCCATCTCTTCGGCCTCTTCGGTGGCAAAGCTGATCTGCGGCGGGCCGGAATAGTCCGGCGCCCACCAGTCGCCTGCCGTGATGCGTGCATTCCGCGGTGGACGTTCCGAATAGGTCACGCCGCGGTCGCCTTCCAGAACCCAATGGTCTCCGGCCACCTCGTGCGCCGGGCGGCCGTTGATCCGGGTGATGATGCCGCGCAGCATCGGCGCGCTTTCCACCCGCGTAACGCCGGGATCGTTTTCCAGCCGGTCCAGAAACCCGGACATCTGGTCCTTCTGGATGTCCACGAAGAAATACGAGGGTGCCACGTCGGGCAGGTTGCCCGAGATCGCGTTGCGCAGGGTTCCGTCGATCTGGCCGACGGCTGCCAGAACCGACAGGCCCAGCCCCAGCGACAGAACGACCGGGGCCGCCCCTTCGCGCGGGTCGGAAATGGCGGCCAGTGCCCAGTGCAAGGCCGGGCGGCCTCGGGCCCGCCGGGCAGACCAGTGTGCAACCTGCTGGATGGCGAAGGCCGAAAGGGCCAGCAGCGTCAGGGCGCCAAGGAACCCTCCAGCCGTCCAGAGCGTCAGCCGCGTGGATCCGCTGAACACTGCGGCGGTGGCGATCAGTGCAGTAAGGGCCATGGCCGTGGCCAGCAGGAATGCAGGGCGCGGCAGGACCCGGGCCGCGGACAGCGCATCGCGGAACAGGGTAGCGGCACGGACGTCTTCGGTGCGGGCAAGCGGCCAGAGCGTGAATACAAGCGCGGTCAGCAGGCCATAAAGCGCGGCTTCGAACAGGGGCATGGGATAGAGCGCGAATACCGCAGGAACGGGAAGGCGGCTCTCGATCACCGGGGCCAGCAGAACCGGTGCCAAACCGCCCAGCAAGGCGCCGGCGGCGATTCCGAAGACCGACAGAACGCCAATCTGGATCAGGTAGGTCTGAAAGATCGTGGCCCGGTCGGCGCCTAGGATTCGCAGCGTGGCGATGGTTTCGATCTTGCGGGCAAGATAGGCGCGCACCGCGGCCGAGACGCCGATACCACCCACTGCCAGCCCGGACAGGCCGACCAGTACGAGGAACGCGCCCAGACGCGCCACGAATTCAGCAATGCCCGGCGCCCCGTTGCGCGCATCTGTCCAGCGCATACCGGACCCGTCCAGGACCTGCGCCGCTTGCGCCGATACCGCGGCCAGATCCGCTTGGGGCGGCAGGTCGAGCCGGTACTTGGTGGAAAACAGCGTGCCGGGTTGCAGCAGGCCAGAGGCGCGCAGATCCCGCGTGCGGACAAGGGTCCGCGGGCCCAGCGTGAACCCGTCGCCAGCGGCATCGGGTTCGTGGATCAAGGCGGCGGTCAGGATGAATTCCTGGGTTCCCAGCGCAAAACGGTCGCCGATAGCCAGACCTAGCCGTTCGATCAGAACCGGATCCATCACAGCACCGGGACGGGTGCCTTCACCATCGAGCGCGCGGGAGAGCGGGATATCGGGATTCAGGACAACCGTGCCGATCAGGGGATAGGTGTCGTCTACCGCCTTGACCTGCGTCAGTCCGCGCATGGGGTCGGGCCCGTTTCGGGTCACGGCCATCGAGCGGAAATCGACTACCTCGGACACCTCCGCCGCGGTGCGTTCCATCCATGCGCGCTCGGCATCATCGGCAAAGCGATAGGTCAGCTCGATCTGCGCGTCGCCCCCTAAAAGGGCCGCGCCCTCTTGCGTCAGGCCGGTTTGAATGGCTTGGCGGACGGACCCCACCGCGGCAATCGCCGCCACGCCCAGGGTCAGACACGCCAGGAATACCCGGAATCCGTTCAGCCCGCCGCGCAATTCGCGCCGGGCCAGCCGCGCGGCCTGACTCAGGCTCATTCCGCGGCCTCTTGCGCGGTATCTTCGTTGATGCGGCCGTCGCGCAGGTGCACGACCCGGTCGCATCTGGCGGCCAGACTTCGGCTGTGGGTGACAAGGATCAGCGTCGCGCCGTGGCGGTCGCGCAGGCCGAACAGCAGATCGACGATCGCGGCGCCGTTGGCTTCGTCCAGGTTGCCGGTGGGCTCGTCCGCCAGTAGAATCCGCGGGCGCGGCGCCGATGCGCGGGCCAGGGCGACCCGCTGCTGCTCGCCCCCGGACAACTGCGCAGGGTAGTGATCGCGCCGGTGCGACAGGCCCACCGCGTCCAGCTCGGCCTCGGCCCGGACAAAGGCATCGCGGTGGCCGGCCAGTTCCAACGGTGTGGCGACGTTTTCCAAAGCGGTCATGGTCGGGATCAGGTGGAAATTCTGAAAGACGACACCCATTGCATCACGGCGGAAGCGGGCCAGCGCGTCTTCGTCCATCGTGGTCAGGTCGTGCCCCAGCGCCGTAACTCGGCCCGCCGAGGCCCGTTCGAGCCCCCCCATCAGCATTAGCAGAGACGACTTGCCCGATCCGGACGGGCCGATCAGGCCCAGAGACTCGCCCCGGCCTACCGAAAGGGAGATGTCGTGCAGGATTTCGATGGGTCCGGCATTGCCATTCAGCGTCAAAGCGGCATTTTCAAGGGTCAGAACGGGTGTAGTCATCGGGCAATCCGGCTGGAGCGATTTAGATGGGATATGGAGCGATGCGGAATTTGCGCAAGGTGCTGACGGCGGGCGCATTTGCCGTTTGCGGCTTTGCGGCCACAGCCGAGCAGGTCGTCATCGCGGCGCTGGGGGATTCGCTGACGCAGGGTTATGGGCTGATCGAGCAGGACGGGTTCGTACCGCAGTTGACCCGCTGGTTGCGGGAACGCGGCGTTGAGGCGCGGGTGATCAATGCCGGGGTCTCGGGCGATACCACGGCGGGCGGCGCGGCGCGGGTCGACTGGACTCTGACGCCGGATGTCGACGCCATGATCGTCGCGCTGGGCGGCAACGACCTGTTGCGAGGGATCGAGCCGCAAGTGTCGCGCACCAATCTCGAGCGCATTCTGCAGACGGCCCAGGCCGCGGGCGTTCCGGTTCTGCTGATCGGCATGCAGGCGCCGGGCAATTACGGGGCGGACTACAAAGACGCGTTCAACGCCATCTATCCGGAGCTGGCCCAACAATACGGCACCATCTTTGCGCCCAGTTTTTTTGCCGGGCTGTCGGCTGGGGGCGACCCGGGCGCGGCCCGGGCATACATGCAGCCCGATGGCATTCATCCCAACTCTCGAGGGGTGGCGTTGATCGTGGAAAACCTTGGCCCGAGGGTTCTGGAGCTGGTCGAAGCCGTCAAAGAGGATCGCTAGAAAGTTCGCGCGGGCTTTCTGATGCACCGACGTTTCAGTACTGATTGCCTTGTGCTGCTTGGTCGTGAAATACGGATGGAACGTGTTTGGTGCGGCCATTGCACGGTCGGCCATCCTGCCTATATGCATTCGAGAAGTTGAATATGGGAGCCGGAATGGCTGACAAGACATTGACCTGTCTGGAATGCGGTCAACTCAACCGCGTACCCGCAGAAAAACTGGCGGCTGGTCCTAAATGCGGGACCTGTGGCGCTGCGTTGGTTCCGCGCAAGGCGGTCGAAGTGGACCCGCCCATATTGGAGAAGGCGGCAAAACATGACGACCTGCCGTTGGTGGTCGATTTCTGGGCGCCGTGGTGCGGACCCTGCCGCATGATGGCACCCGAGTTCTCGAAAGCGGCCGACACGCTGGCCGGGCAGGCCCGGTTGGTCAAGCTGGACACTCAGAAACACCAATCCGCCGGTGCGCGGTATCGGATCCGGGGTATCCCGACGATGGTGGAGTTTCAGCGGGGGAAAGAGACCAAGCGGCAGTCCGGCGCGATGCGGGGCGGGCAGATCGTGGCTTGGGTAAAGGGATAGGGTGGGCTTGAGCGCCCACCCTTAGGGTCTTACACCAGTTCGATATTGTCGGCGCTTTCGCGGCCGTCACGGCCCGAACGCAGCTCGTACGTCACTTTCTGGTTGTCGGCCAGGCCGGTCAGGCCCGAACGCTCGACGGACGAGATGTGCACGAACACGTCCTTGCCGCCTGTTTCGGGTGCGATGAAGCCGTAGCCTTTGGTGGTGTTGAACCATTTCACGGTGCCTGCGGGCATTCCGTAGTCTCCTGTTTTGGTGCTGCCCGCGGAAGTGCGGCAGCCTGGCGTCGTTGTCTGTATCGATAGACTGAACGCCGAAAACGGAGACAGTAGGTCGAAGTAGAAAAACGTAAGCTTGTTGTATATGGCACTGCCCGGGTCAGGTGACAAGGGCGATTGTCACCACGACCGGGGCGAACATGTCGGGATCAAAACCGCCAATAGTCCAGAATCGGTGCAAGAATCCGATTCAGTTCGTCGGCGGTTTCCGGCTTGAGCTCATTTTTCCACTGCCCGCTTTTGCCCGAACGTTTGTGTTCCAGCTTTGGCGCGCCTTTCTGGATGGGGCTTGCAAAATTCGACAGTTTTTCAATGCTTTCCTCGCTCAGGTCGATCTCAAGATAGTCGGTGACCTTGCGCAGGAAGACATCCGTGTGTTGCGAGAACTCGTCGTATGTCAAGAACAAGGCATCCGGAACCGTCTCGGCGAGTTCTCGGTACTCCGTGAACAACGGCAGAATCCACTCCTGTGCTTGCCTGAGCACATATGCGTCGATTCCTTCCTCGGACAACTTGGCGCGCTTCTCCAAGAATTTCTCGCGAGCCTTGGTGTTCAGGGGTTCCGGATGAGTATATGCCCATGAATAAAAGGAAGAAACAAGCACGTCGCGCGGATCACGAAAGAAGAAAATGTGCTTGAAGTTCTCCCGGCCGGGAAACTCTACAGGAAATCGGAGCGGACCGTAGATTTCGCCGTATTGCCGGAAGAGCATATCATAGTTCTGCGGAAGGAATTTGCGGATGTGAAGGCCCGCTGAGTCCACCGCATCGCCCAGTTCCCAATACGCACTGGCGTAGTTGAAGGTTTCATATTCGCTTTGATCTGCAAGCTCTTCCAACAGGGCGGTGACGAAGGTCGAAGCACACTTATGCGTGGTGAAGAATAGAAAAGACTTGTGTGTCTTTGGTCGGTTGTTCGCCTCCAAGACCCGCTCCTTGGCGGCTAGGAAAAGCTCTTGTTCCTGCATCGGCGGCTCGATGGGTGTCGGATCTTCATCAACGGAACGATGCAGTTTTTCGAACAGTTTCTTCAATTTCAACCTCGTCTGGGCCTGGCAGCAATGGGAAAAGCCAGTTGTCTTGCGAAATGGCGGCTATTTGTTCAGTTTATCCGACTGTCGGCGAGCGAAAAGGTATTTGCGGCATTTTTTCGACGCTACCGCCTTCTGTAGCAGAGCCGAAACCTACCTAACCGCTATCCGCGCTGCTTGAGTCTTGGTTATCCGTCGGCTCGTCGAACGAATAGCCAAAATAGTCAATGTCCTGCGCATAGATCTCAGCGACCAAATCACGAAGTTCGTCAGTGTAAGAGTCTTGGTACCTTGATTTCTGCGGACGCGCGCTGTTGATTTTCAGAGAGCCGAGTTCCGGGCAGCCGATTTGTTGTCCGATTTTCGGCAATTCTTCCTGTCGGTTTTCAAATCGAACGATCTTGTCGACGATGATTTTGCCTTTTTCATCAGAAATGAATTCCAGGCACGTTCGCGTCAGTGGACGGTACGTAAATATCGTTGAGCCCGGGGACAGACGTTCCTGATGGATGCTTTTCACGAACTGCTCAAATGTCAAATCGTCCACAGCTGACGTGTTTTTTCGCATGTACATGTACAGAGACAGAATCCGCTCCCACGGATTGCGCACGACCGTGAAAGTGAAGATCTTCTCCCAGAGTTCAACGCCAAGGAGGTCGCGCATTTCAACGGCGGTCAGGTGGTCTTCAAAAATCTGTTCGGTCGCTTTGTCTTTTTCGGGGATATTCAGCTTTCCATGACCAATACCAAACCTTTCACCAAGTTGCGCTCGAATGGACGAAGATGATGTGCGCGGGATGTCCACGAACCAAAAACCCGTTTGCCGAACTTCGCGCCGTCCACGGTGATAGTTCAGTTGGCGATTGATCGCGTTCTTTTTGCGCTCGAAAGACCGCGAAAGTTTAGATTCCAGCAAGGCGAGCCTCTCCTGAAGTAGCGAACGGCAATGCTGGATGCGTCGCTTGGATGCTCTAATCATCACTTTAGCCTTTCGATACTGCGAAGCAGCCTGTATTGACCCTGTCACGATTACGGGGCGGACATATCCGCGAACGTATTCTCATTCCAACTGTCTCATCGCGCGAACTTCTTGTGCTTCAGCCGTTTGGGCTCCAGCGCATCCGGCCCCAGACGGCGTTTCTTGTCTTCCTCGTAGTCGGCAAAGTTGCCCTCGAACCATTCGACATGGGCGTCACCTTCGAAGGCCAGGATATGCGTACAGATCCGGTCGAGGAAGAAACGATCGTGTGAGATCACGACCGCGCAGCCGGCGAAATCGACCAGCGCGTCTTCCAGCGCGCGCAGGGTTTCGACGTCAAGATCGTTGGTCGGTTCGTCCAGCAACAGGACGTTGCCGCCCTCTTTCAGCAGGCGGGCCATGTGGACGCGGTTGCGCTCGCCCCCTGACAGCAGCGAGACCTTTTTCTGCTGGTCGCCGCCCTTGAAGTTGAACGACGAGCAATAGGCGCGGGAATTGACCTGTGCATCGCCCAGTTGGATGATCTCGGCGCCGCCGGTGATGGCCTCCCACACGGTGTCGTTGTCGTTGAGGTCGTCGCGCGATTGATCGACATAAGACAGCTGCACCGTATCGCCGTATTCGATGGTGCCGGCATCGGGCTTTTCCTGGCCGGTGAGCATCTTGAACAGGGTCGACTTGCCGGCGCCGTTGGGGCCGATGACGCCGACGATGCCGCCCGGCGGAAGGCTGAACGAGAGATCCTCGATCAGTTGCTTGTCGCCCATGTGCTTGGACAACCCGTTGACCTCGATCACCTTGCTACCCAGGCGCGGGCCGTTGGGAATGACGATCTGGGCGCGCGACAGCTTTTCGCGTTCGGATTGCTGGGCCAGTTCGTTGTAGGCGTTGATGCGGGCCTTGGATTTGGCCTGGCGGGCCTTTTGACCTTGACGCATCCATTCCAGTTCGCGCTGTAGGGTCTTCTGCTTGGACTTGTCCTCGCGGGCTTCCTGCTCCAGCCGCTTGGCCTTCTGTTCCAGCCACGAGGAATAGTTGCCCTCGTACGGGATGCCGCGTCCACGGTCGAGTTCCAAAATCCAGCCGGTGATGTCATCCAGGAAGTAACGGTCGTGGGTGACGATTAGGATGGTGCCCTTGTAGTCGATCAGGTGTTGCTGCAGCCAGGCGATGGTCTCGGCATCCAGGTGGTTGGTGGGTTCGTCGAGCAGCAGCATGTCGGGTGCTTCGAGCAGCAGCTTGCAAAGCGCCACGCGGCGTTTCTCGCCGCCCGAAAGGGTTGTGACATCGGCATCGTCGGGCGGGCAGCGCAGCGCCTCCATCGACACGTCGATCTGGCTGTCCAGATCCCACAGGTTTTCCGCGTCGATCGCGTCCTGCAGGGCGGTCATCTCTTCCATCAACTCGTCCGAGTAGTTCTCGGCGATTTCCATCGCGATCTCGTTGAAGCGGTCGACCTTGGCCTTTTTCTCGGCCACGCCCAGCATGACGTTTTCACGGACGGTCAGGTTCGGGTCCAGCTGCGGCTCCTGCGGCAAATAACCCACTTTGGCGCCTTCGGCGGCCCACGCCTCGCCAGTGAAGTCCTTGTCGAGGCCGGCCATGATCTTGAGCAGGGTCGATTTACCGGCGCCGTTGACGCCGACGACACCGATCTTCACGCCGGGCAGAAAGCTCAGGTGGATGTTCTCAAAACACTTCTTGCCACCGGGATAGGTCTTCGAGACACCCTGCATGTGGTAGACATATTGATAGGCGGCCATGTCACGTCCTCTGGATCGGGGAATTCGGGTTGACCCGCTTGATAGCCAAGCATGGCAGGCGGGGCAAGCTGATGCGTTCCGTGCATTCGCTCGCCGTCCGGTGGCGGCCTTGGATTGACAAGTCCGCCCGGTTCTGAACATCCACGGAGGATGTTTCGCAGCGCCATCCCATTCGCGCGGCCCGGGCAGGTCGTTGGCTTGTTCGGCGGGTCATTCGATCCGCCGCATGCGGGGCATGTCCACGCGACGTTGGAGGCGATGAAGGCCTTCGGGCTGGACCGCGTTTGGTGGTTGATGTCGCCGGGCAACCCGCTGAAGGAGCGCGGCCCCGCGCCATTGATGCGCCGCATGGAGGCGGCGCGCGCGATCTTGCGTCATCCCCGCGTCGCGGTCACGGATATCGAGGCGCGCATCGGCACGCGGGCCACGGCCGATACGCTGGCCGCCCTGCGCCGCCTGTATCCCGGCGTCCGGTTCGTCTGGCTGATGGGCGCCGACAACCTCGCGCAGTTCCACCTTTGGAAGGACTGGCGCTGGATCATGGACAACGTTTCGGTCGGTGTTGTTGCCCGGCCCGGAGACAGGATCTCGGCGCGGATGTCGCCCGCGGCGCGGATCTATGCGCGGTATCGCATCGACGGGACTGCACGGCACCTGCTGGGTCGTGCCGACTCTCCTGCTTGGTGTTTCGTGAACGTGCCGATGATTGACGTCAGTTCGACCCAGATTCGTTCCAGCGGCGAATGGACAGGTTGAAGTGTTGCCGGAATGGCCCCTGTTGGCGCATATTGGATTTGAGTAGTTGTCTGCTCTGATCTACGGGATTTTTATTGACCCATGCCTGATCGTTTTTCGCGCCGTGTATTTTTGGGGGGATTGGGGGCCAGTTTGATCCCCACAGTCGGCGCGGCCGGTGCGCCAGCGGTGTCGTTGCGGCCGATTGCTCGGGGTGCCGAGCTCTCCGCGGCCGAGAGGATCGTTGCGGCGGCGGGCCTTAAAGGCGAGGTGGTCTTTGCCGTAGCCGATGTCGAAACAGGCGCAGAACTTGAGGCTTTCGGGGGCGATCAGGGGTTGCCGCCAGCCAGCGTCGCCAAGGCGCTGACGGCGCTTTACGCGCTGGATGTGCTCGGACCAGACCATCGGTTCGAGACGGCGCTGATAGCGGATGGACCCATCGAGAACGGTATCCTGAAGGGCGATCTGATTCTGGCGGGCGGCGGTGATCCGCTGTTGGATACCGATGTGCTGGCAGGTATGGCCGCCAATCTGCGCAAGGCCGGGGTGACCGAGGTGCGCGGCGCCTTCAAGGTGTATGACGGGGCCTTGCCCTTTGTGTTCAGCATTGACCCGGGTCAGCCGGACCATGTGGGTTACAGTCCGTCGGTCAGCGGTATCTCGCTGAACTTCAACCGCGTGCATTTCGAGTGGAAACTGGGGACCTCGGGGTACGACGTGTCGATGGATGCGCGAAGTGCCAACTACACCCCGTCCGTGGACATGGCGCGGATTCGGGTCGAGCCGCGCAGTCTGCCGATCTACACATATAAACGCAGCGCCCGGCAGGACCGGTGGACCGTGGCCAAGGGCGCGTTGGGCAAGGGCGGCGCGCGGTGGTTGCCGGTGCGCAAGCCGGCGCTTTATGCCGGCGACGTTTTCCGAACGCTGGCCCGGGTGAACGGGATCGTTCTGGGCCGGGTGCAGGTCACGCGGCAGGCCCCACGGGGACAGGTGCTGGTTGTGCATCAGAGCGATGCGTTGGACAGCATCCTGAAGGGCATGCTCAAATATTCCACGAACCTGACGGCCGAGATGGTGGGGATGGCTGCGACAAGGGCGCGCGGGGTGTACCCGGGTTCATTGGCGGCATCCGCCGCCGAAATGAACCGCTGGGCCGCCGCAAAATACGGGACCGGACGGATTGCGATGGTGGATCATTCGGGTCTGGGTGAAGCGTCTCGTATGGCGCCGTCGGATCTGGTCAAGGCGCTGGTCGCCGCCCGGCAGGATGGGCTGCTGCGGCCGTTGCTCAAGCCGTTCACGTTGACGGACGCCAAGGGGAGGCGTGTGGTCGGAAACCCGGTCCGGGTCGATGCCAAGACCGGGACGTTGAATTTCGTGTCCGGTCTTGGCGGGTTTCTGACCACGGTCGGCGGAACCGATCTGGCTTTTGCGATCTTCACCGCCGACATGGCGCACCGTGCGACTATCCCGCGTCAAGCCCGGGAACGCCCCGACGGCGCGCGCAGCTGGAACCGTCGGTCTCGCAGGCTGCAGAAGGCGCTGATCGAACGCTGGGGCGCGCTGTACGGAAGCTGAGCCGAACCGCGTCAGACCGTGTGCCGGGCCCGGGCGCCGCGTTCGATCGCGGCGGCATGCAGGCGGTCGATGCTCAGTTCATAGCGAATTTCTTCCAGCAGGCGCAGCTCGGTTTCGGCTAGCGCACCATCTGCGGCAGCTACGTCGCAGGCCAGCGCATAGGCCGTTTCATGCAGCCGCTCCGGCAGGTTGTCTCGGATCAGACCGAATAGCGCATCCAGGCCGTCTTCCTGCTCGAAAAGGTCGAACACGATCTGCGAGACGCGCCGCATGCGGTCGATGTCATATTCAGCAAAAACCGGCAGCATGTTCACCGCAGCCTCGATCTTGACCAGTTCGGCCGTGCGGATGTTCTCGTCAGATGCGGAGACGGCCACCATGATTGCCACGAGGCAGTCCTGGGGCGACATGGGGTGGGCAACGGCTTGGGTCATCGGTTCGTCCTGAATTGGGCTGTCTGCCGCGGCACGATAGGAGCGCGCGCAGCAGGGTTCAACCGCTTCTTGCGAACGCGCCGAACGACCCTGGTGTGCGGCAGGACCTGGCGGGTGCGAGGTTGCTGCGAAAAACAGCAGTTTTGTCGGGCAGGAGGGGGCGTGCTTTATTGACTTATGCTGCACCGGCACAATAGGAGGGGTGGTCCGGTTGCATGGGGTGGCCGGCGCTGTTTGTCCCGATGGAGACCCGATCAAATGTCTGAACTGCGTGAAGCCGCGATGTCGTCCAAGGCCTGGCCTTTCGAAGAGGCGCGCCGGGTGCTCAAACGCTATCAGAAGGCTCCGCCGGAAAAGGGATACGTGCTGTTCCAGACCGGCTATGGCCCCTCGGGCCTGCCGCATATCGGGACCTTCGGCGAGGTGGCGCGGACCTCGATGGTGCGTCACGCCTTTGAACAGCTGAGCGACATCCCCACCAAGCTGATCTGCTTTTCCGACGACATGGACGGGTTCCGCAAGGTGCCCGGCAACGTGCCGATGCAGGAAGAGCTGAAGCAGGACCTGAACCTGCCGCTGACCAAGGTGCGCGATCCGTTCGGCACGCATGAGGGCTTTGCCCAGCACAACAACGCGCGGCTGTGCGAGTTTCTCGACAGTTTCGGTTTCGACTACGAGTTCGCCTCGGCCACCGAGTATTACACCTCCGGGCGCTTTGACGAGATGCTGCTGGTGGCGCTGGAACGGTTCGACAAGATCATGGAGATCATGCTGCCGACGCTCGGCCCCGAGCGGCGCGAGACCTATTCGCCGTTCCTGCCGATCTCGCCCAAGACGGGCCATGTGTTGCAGGTGCCGACGCTGGAGCGCAATGTCGCCAAGGGCACCATCGTCTACGAAGAACCCGATGGCGAGCGGGTCGAGATCCCGGTCACCGGTGGTCACGTCAAGATGCAGTGGAAGCCCGATTGGGCGCTGCGCTGGGCCGCTCTGGGCGTGGATTATGAGATGTCGGGCAAGGACCTGATCGACTCGGTCACGCAATCCTCCAAGATCTGCCGGGCGCTGGGCAAGCAGCCGCCCGAGTCGCTGAGCTATGAGCTGTTCAACGACGAGCACGGTCAGAAGATCTCGAAATCGAAGGGCAACGGGTTGTCGATGGAGGAGTGGCTGACCTATGCCGCGCCCGAGAGCCTGTCGTACTTCATGTACCAGAAGCCCAAGACGGCAAAGCGGCTGTATTTCGACGTGATCCCCAAGGCGGTGGACGAATATCATCAGCAACTGCGGGCCTATCCGGGGCAGGAGCTGAAGGCGCAGTTGAACAACCCCGTCTGGCATATCCACGGCGGCGAGGTGCCTGAATCTACCCTTATCGTGCCTTTTGCCATGCTGTTGAACCTGGCCTCGGTGTCCGGGGCCGAGGACAAGGAGACGCTGTGGGGCTTCATCCGCCGCTATGCGCCCGAGGCCACACCCGAGACCCATCCCGACCTGGACCAGGCGGCCGGATTCGCGGTGCGTTACTACAACGATTTCGTCAAGCCGACCCGCACGTTCCGCCTGCCGACCGAGCAGGAGCGCGAGGCGCTGGAGGCATTGCAGGCGGCGTTGGAAACCTATGACGGCCCGGTCGAAGACGAAGCGTTGCAATCGGTGGTCTATGCGATCGGCCGCGAACGGTTCGATCCGATGCGCGCCTGGTTCACAGCGTTGTACGAGGTGCTGCTGGGCGCCAGCCAGGGGCCGCGCTTCGGCGGGTTCATCGCGCTTTATGGCGTGCCGGAAACCATCGCCCTGATCGATAAGGCCCTGGCCGGAGAATTGGCCTGATTTGACCCGAACGCGCCCAGGGCTACGCTCTGACCCAGGAGGTGGCCCCATGCGTCGTTTGTTGATTGCCGTTTCTCTGATCGCCGGTATGGCAACCGGTGCCCTGGCCCAGAACGCCGAGATCGAGGCGAATATCCTCGCCCAGATGCGGGCGTTCCAGGCGGATGACTTCGTTACCGCTTTCACCTACGCCAGCCCCGGAATCCAGACCCTGTTTCGTACGCCCGAAAACTTCGGTGCCATGGTGCGCAACGGCTATCCGATGGTTTGGCGACCTGCCGATGTCAGGTTTCTCGACCTGCGTCAGATCGACGGCCAGTGGTGGCAAAAGGTTATGGTGGTCGATGGTGACGGTCGGGCGCATATCCTGGACTATCAGATGGTGCAGCGGGAGAACGGCTGGAAAATCAATGGCGTTCTCCTTCTGGGTAACGCCGACCCCGCGGCCTGACGCAACACCCACCGTCACGGTGCCGTGAGCGGCGGTTAAATCCTTTCCGATATCTCAAGCCCGCGTGTCCGGAAACATCCGGGCCTGGGAGCTGGCCTGTGCCGCGTTGGAGCGTGGCGCGATTGGGAAAGGGTATTCAATGAACAAGGCAATCACCGACGGCATCGTGTTCATGCCGCCGCAATTCGCGAATGGTCTGGATGTATGGTCAAGCGGCGACGGGACGCCCGGTACGCCCACATACGATGGATCGGGTTCGGGGGCGTTCGTGCCGGCGGATGCGGATTTCGGCGGGTGCCTGGAGATCCTGAAGGTCAATACGATCCAGCAGCTGCGCTATATGGGACAGACACCGCTGTTGCCAGGGTGCTATTTGCAGATCAAGGCACGGGTCAAGGCGGTCAGCGGTCCGCTGCCGCGAGTACGGATTGCAGGTTGGGCCGGCGGTGCCGGCGACATGCATGTTCCGGGACTGGTCGAACAGGGGCCTGCCACGCAACTGACGGCCTATGGCTTGGTTCACGAGATCACGGCCATCGTCGGCACTGGCCAGCGCTCCGGCGTGGACATGCCGTGGGGCATGTCGGCCATTTATGGGCATTTCGGGCTGGATATCGAAGGCGCCAACGGGGCCGTGGTGCGCGTCGATGACATCGAGATCACCGACGTGACCGGCGTGTTTCTGCGCGACATGATCAGCCTGGTGGACGTGCGCGATTTCGGTGCCGTGGGCGACGGGGTCACTGATGATTCCGCGGCTTTCGAGGCCGCCGATCAAGCCGCCAACGGCCGCCGGGTCTATGTGCCCGAGGGCGTCTATTACCTGGGCCAGGACGTGGGGCTGGATTCGGAGGTCGATTTCGAAGGTACGGTCATTATGCCCGATGACCGGATGCTGCTGCTGACCAAGAATTTCGACCTGTCGACCTATGTCACAGCGTTTGGCGACGAGGCGCTCGCCTTCAAGAAGGCGTTTCAGGCGCTGTTGAACAACGTCGATCATGAGTCGTTGGATCTGTGCGGCCGCAAGATTTCGGTCTCGGCCCCCATCGACATGCAGGCCGCTGTGCCAAACCGCTCCAGCTATTCCACCCGCCGCGTGATCCGAAACGGGCAGTTCGACGTTAAGGACAGCACTGCGTGGGATACCCAGACGTTCACCTCGACCGCGACCTATGATCCGGCGGATCCATACAGGCTGACCAACGTGGCAAACGTTGCCAACATTCCGGTCGGCGCCCTGGTCCAGGGAAGCGGCGTCGGACGCGAAATCTATGTGCGGTCCAAAAACGAAGGCGCGGACGAGATCACGTTGAACGCTCCGATCCATGACGCCGCCGGAACACAGACCTACACTTTCGTGGATTTCAAGTATCTGCTGGACTTCAGCGGCTTCAGCGCGTTGCAGAAATTCGGCATGGAGGACATCGAATTCCAGTGCAACGGCCGGTCCAGCGGCATTCGCCTAGCACCGGGTGGCAACACCTTCGTATTGAAGAATTGTTTCGTCAGCCGGCCCAAGGATCGCGGCATCACCTCGATCGGGGTGGGCTGCCAGGGGATGCTGATCGACGGGTGTCAGTTTCTGTCCAGCGAGGAGGCCCTGGATGTGCCGGATCGCAGTTCGATCGCGCTGAATGCCAACGCCAATGACGTCAAGTTGCGCCACAACCGGGCGGTGCGGTTCCATCACTTTGCGGTGCTGGGCGGCGACAACAACCTTGTTCTAGGCAACCACTTCTTTCAGGGGGACAGCGTTCCGAACGGGGTGCGGAACGCCGGGTTGGTCATGATCGGCACGTACAACAGCTCGGCCATTGCCGAGAATTACATTGACAACTGCTTTGTCGAATGGACCAACGAACGAGATGCCGCGCCTGACTATGCCTCGGGCTTTTCGTTCAGCGCCATGAGCATCACTGACAACATCTTCTACAGCAGCGATGTCGCGGCCTGGTTCAGCTATATCGTTATCCGGCCCTATGGAAGCGGCCACTTCCTGAACGGGCTGACGGTTACGGGCAACAAGTTCCGTACCGCCAATGGGAAGATCGATCGGGTGGATCGCGTCGACACCAGCTTTGCCGGGCTGGACCCAGACCGCTTTGTCAACGTCACCTTCGCCAACAATACCTATCACAACGTGACCATTAAAACCGCCAACCCTCTGCGGGTGCGCCACGAACAGAACTCGGCCGCGCAAGCCTGGTTGGTCGATTCCGGTGGCGCCTTGCCCTTTGGCGGGCAAGCCCGCGGTTGCGACAGTGTTGTGGCCGTTGCGGCGCTCAAGTCATCGCTGGGCGCGATTCGCTATGCGGCCCCTTACGTGCAATTGCAACAGGGTGGCGCAGAGGATCGGGTGCGGTTGCGGTGGCCAGAAAGCCTGAGTGGTCAGGTCACTGTGGTCATGCGCGTCGAGAGGTGATCGTCCGTTGACCGGCAGTCTCAGCGCTGCCGGTCGCCTGCGATCAGAAATCGCGCCACAGGGATAGCTTGAGGCCGACCGACTCTTTGAACGAGTTCTTCTCGAGCCCCACGAGCCAGGTGTTTGGGCCGTCTTTCGGGCGATACGTGATGGATGGCCGGGCGCTCCAATAGAACGGGCGCCCGGACACATAAGAGGTTTCGACCTGCAACAGCGGGTCGATGCGCCGCGGCGAGGACAGGCCTGCGGTAAAGTCCAGCTTTCGGATCACCGCCTCGTGGGTTCGGTATTCAAAAGACGCGTCCACCGCCATCCACCCTCCGCCGACCCGGGTCTTGAACCCTTTTCCCCACGACAATGTCGCCTTGTACATCGCCCAGGCCTGAAGCTGCCGATGATGGGCGCCGATGCCGAATTCGGCGGCAAAACGCCCCGCCTCTTCGAGATCCGCCACGGGAACCCGCGCGAACACCAGCGCATGGCCGTAGAGATCGCGGTGTTCCTCGGCGTCCAACCCTATGGTCAGGTTCGGCCGCAGCCCCCATTCGGCGTACAGCGACGTCTTGTAGGCGGTCGTCCCATCCTCTTGGCGGAACCCGGTCACGGACAGGGCCGTGAACGCCTTGTTCTGTTCGCGCAGCCAGGCACCGGCCAGCGCCGGGCCGGACGCAAGAAGACAAGAGAGCAGAAGCGCGATCAAACGGGTCATGAAGGCAAATTCGTCAATCTTGGTTAACAGAGTGTTAGCTTTGCTTTCATTTCTCTGAATGCCATTTGAACCGGGGCGTTCCCGCCAATGCAGGAAAACCGAGACCTTACGAAAAGCTGTGATAATCTTGATCTCAAAACAGGAGGAGCAAGATGCCCAGGATTTCAAAAGATGCGAATGTTCAGACCGTTATCACCACGTTCGAAATGACGCCGGGCACATGCCAGGACCTGCTCGAAGCGCTGACGGACGCCTATGCGGACTTCATTTCCAAGCAGCCCGGGTTCATTGCCGCGGGCCTGCATGTCAACGACGCCCAGACGCGGATCGCGAACTATTCCCAGTGGCGGCGGCGCGAGGACTTTCTGGCCATGCTGCGGACGCCCGAGATGCGAGAGCGCAACCGTCGGATCAACGAACTGTGCAAAAGTTTCGAGCCGGTGATGTACGACGTTGCCGAAACTTTCGACTGACCGTGACCTGGATCAAGGTCCGTTTCCGCCGGGCGTTTCATTCTGCCGGCGAAACTCAAGGAGGCGCGAGCCATGTATCACAATATTCTTGTCCCGATTTCCTTCGATGCCGAGCGTGACACCTCGGCGCCGCTGAAACTGGCGAAGATCCTGGCGACACCGGATGCGAAGGTGACGCTGTTGCATGTGGTCGAGCACATTCCCGACTATGCGATTTCCTACATGCCGGCAGAATATCTGACCGAGGCGCGCAAGGCGGTCCAGGACGAGCTCAACACCCTGGCCGCAAAGCTGCCAAACGCCAAGGGCGTCGTGGTTGAGGGTCATTCAGGCCGTACGATCCTTGACTGGGCCGAGTCCAACAAGCCTGACCTGATCATTCTGGCCTCGCACCGGCCCGGCATGCAGGATCTGCTGCTGGGGTCGACGGCGACCCATGTGGTGCGCCACGCCAAATGCGCGGTGCATGTGGTGCGTTGACGCCGTGGGCCGGTTCGGTGTCGGCGCCACGGCATTGCCACAGTGTTGGTTCAGAAACGGCGCATGATCGATGAAACGAAGGCCGCCCAAGGCTCGGCTACCGACAGACGTGTCTTGCGGAGGCAACGCGGCGGCGGGCGCTTTCGCCGTGGCGCATCCTGTTCATGGTGCTGACCCTGCCGGTGACCGTTGCGGGCATCGCCTTGGGTATCTACCTGCGCACGTCCGAGTATGACCGCACCGGTGCGATGATGCACCTTTGGGCGCTGGCGGGCTGCGAGGCGGCGCGTTCGGTCGGGCTTGGCCCGATGCGCAAGGGGCAATTGGGGTATCACGAGCGCAACGACCCCGATGGCAACGGGATCGCCTGCGAAACCGGCGCGACAGATCGGTTCAACGCACCGGCGCCAGTTCAATCGGTCGCGCCGAGGCCCGACCGGTCCAAAAGCCAAACTCAACGCAAAATTGGTTCAGCCAAATTCGTTCGTCCCCAAGTGGATTGACCTGCGGTTGTCTCGTCCGCATGCAGCGATCGTTCTGCCTGTGTCTGTACGGAAAATTGCCCGTGTATGCTAAGCTGCAAGCGGCAATTTCGCCCACAGACAGGGAGAAAAACCATGTTTGCAAGAATAACCCAATTCAAGATGAAGCCTGGAACGCGTGAGGCGGCCACGGCAAAAATGAATGAATTGAAGGCCGAAATAATGGGCATGCCCGGCATGCATTGCTTTACCAACGTGATGAACGAAGACGGCAGCGGATATGTGATTTCGGTGGTCGAGAGCGAGGAAACCTCGAACGCGAATGCGCCGAAGGTGGCCGAGCTGTGGGGCCATTTCGCCGAATTCATGGAAGGACCGCCCTCGCCGGCCGGTTTTGATGTGGTGGCGCACTGGGACAAGGGCTGATCCCTTTGGCATGGCCATCGCTACCCGCTTGCCAGTGTTGAGCGGGTCGGTGACACTGCGCCCCATGACCCGGGACGAATTCAACGCCTTCTGCGCCTCTCTGAAGGCCACAAGCCACGTTGTGCAGTGGGGCAACGCGGATGTGTGGAAGGTGGGCGGCAAGGTGTTTGCGATCTGCGGCTGGAACGACGGCAAGGACGCCTTTACTTTCAAGGCCACCGATCTGACCTACGAAGTACTGCAGGATCAGCCCGGCATCCGGCCCGCGCCCTATCTGGCCTCGCGCGGCATGAAATGGCTGCAGGTTTACGACGAACGCGGGATCAGCGACGCGTCCCTGCGCGACCACATCGTTACGTCCTACGAGATGGTCGTGGCCAAGCTTACGAAAAAGATGCGGGCAGAGCTGGGGCTTTAACCCTTCATCGCCTGCAGCAGTTCGATCAGCCGCTTGCGGTCATCGTCATCGGCGTAATCGCCCGCGGCCAACCGTTCAGCGATGCGCAGGCGCAGGCGCTCGTGCTGGGTGCGCACCTCTTCGCCTGCGGTTTCGGCCAGCGTTTTCATGATCACCGCCACCGCCTGCTGGCGCTTGGTGGTGGGGTTGGCGATGTAATCGACCAGGCTCTGCTGCCCGGAATCGAGGATGTTTTCGGCCAGCGCCCGCAACTGCTCGCCATTGGGCAGCAGCGGGGCGGGAGTGCCTTCGGGCGGCAGGATCTCGGGCGCGCTGCGTGGGGTTTCAGCCAGGGCGTTGGCGCCGTCGACGAAGGCCTCGGTGATCATCCGGGTGATCTTGATCGCGCGCGGGTCCTTGAACAGGGTCGAGGCGATGGCCACGCCGTAATCGGTATAGACCCACGGATTGACCCGCCGCCCACCGCGGCCTTTGGGCTTTGAAATCACATTCCGTGATATCAAATCGGCGACCTCGGCATCGGTCAGCTGAAAGCGGTAGCCCTCGAACAGGTCCTTGTTGCGCGAGGCGGCCTGATTGAAGGCGCTGACGGATTTTCCGTAGAACCGCGCCAGATCCTCGGCCAGCACCACGCGGGCGCCACGCACCCGGTGAATGGCGCTTTGGACCTCATGCGTGGAGGGCAGGTTCTTGGTGTTCGTCATGGCAACCGTTTGGAATCACAATTTGTGATTTCAAACGTGGAGGAGGGGGAGGTGGGTGGCAAGGGTGGATTGGGACTACCTCATTCATAAACGAAAGTCAGTCGGCGTCCAAAGCAATCGACCCACATTCGCCAGTCAGGACACAGAAACAAGTCAAACACACATAGAGACCAAAAACCCGATGTTTCATGTCCGGAAGGCGCAAGCAATTGGCTGGAGAAAGCAAGACTAAAGTTGGTGCAAACGCCAATTACGTGACGAACAAGTTTGTTGAAAGATTGGAGTTCAGGACATGACTCGACGGATTAGGCTGGCTTTCAGGCTGTTTGCGGCGCTGACGCTATGTATTTCAGTAGCATTGAATGTCGTTGTCTTTTCAGTTTGGGGCGCATTTGCGATGGTTTCTGGTGCCCTAAACAGCGTTGGTATTACAACGGCCGCCACTCAAGAGGTTTCTGAGCGTGTTGGGAAAAGAAAGGCTCAAAAGAAAATCGCGAAAGAAACGAGAAAAAGTGTCTCTGAACGGCTGGGAAAAGCTGCGGCAAGAAACATCGGAACATCTTTTGGTGAGGCGGTTCCGTTTCTGGGTACGGCAGTAATTGTTGGCGGATTATACTTGGAAATCGAGGATGCCTGCCAAAACGCAAAAGAAATGGCCGGCTTGGAGGCGGCTATCAACGCAGAGAAGGATCCGACGGCAGCACAAATTGAGGCAATGGAAAGCTTTGATTGTTCCGAAACTCTAATACCAGATCGAGAAGACCTCCCGTCCGCATCGGATCTTTGGAGAGCGGCGTACACCGCACGTGGCGAAGCATTGGCGACAGTCAAAGAAAACTTTCCGGAACTGCTTGAGTCTGAAGTCTTTGCTCAAAGCTGGGAGTGGGTTACCGCGTCGACACAATCAGTAGTCGGCTCCGCTACTTCGTTTTTTAATGAGTCAGTTGAGCGACTTAAAGGCAGCTAAAATGACCGCTATCAAGAAACGCTTGGTGCCGCGAAGGAGCTTCTGCCAGAAAAAGTTTGGTGAAGGCTAACAAAAGATTCACCTCTTCCTTCTCTTCACATTCCCACCTCGCTGCCCCGGCCGTCCGGCCGTTGACCGCCCCTGCGACCGGACCGCCTCTTCCGAGGCCTTCTCGACCGCCCATTGACGCGCCATGGGGTCGTCGGCGACGGCCAGATCGACCGCTTCCAGACGTTTGATCTCGTCGCGGATGCGGGCGGCTTCCTCGAATTCCAGGTTCTCGGCCGCCTTGCGCATCTGCTCGCGCAGCCCGTCCAGATGGGCCTCGAGGTTGGCGCCGTGCATCGGCTTGTCGATGGTGGCGGTGACGCGGTTCATGTCCACGTCGCCAGCATAGAGACCGGCCAGAACGTCCTCGACATTCTTCTTCACCGTCTCGGGCGTGATGCCGTGTTCCTCGTTATAGGCGATCTGCTTGGCGCGGCGGCGGTTGGTTTCCTCCAGCGCACGCTCCATGCTGCCGGTGATGCGGTCGGCATACATGATCACGCGGCCCTCGGCGTTGCGGGCGGCGCGGCCGATGGTCTGGATCAGCGAGGTTTCCGAGCGCAGGAAGCCCTCTTTGTCCGCGTCCAGAATGGCGACCAGACCGCATTCGGGAATGTCCAGCCCCTCGCGCAGCAGGTTGATGCCCACCAGCACGTCGAACGCGCCCAGCCGCAGGTCGCGCAGGATCTCGATCCGCTCGATCGTGTCGATGTCGGAATGCATGTAGCGGACCTTGATGCCCTGTTCGTGCATGTATTCGGTCAGGTCTTCGGCCATGCGTTTGGTCAGCGTCGTCACCAGCGTGCGATAGCCCTTGGCCGAGACCTTGCGCACCTCGTCCAGAAGGTCGTCGACCTGCATTTCGACGGGGCGGATTTCGACCTCGGGATCCAAGAGGCCCGTGGGGCGGATCACCTGTTCGGTGAAAACGCCACCGGTCTGCTCCAGCTCCCACGCCGCGGGGGTGGCGCTGACGAAGACGGACTGCGGGCGCATGGCGTCCCATTCCTCGAACTTGAGGGGACGGTTGTCCATGCAGGAGGGCAGGCGGAACCCGTGTTCCGCCAGCGTGAACTTGCGCCGGTAGTCGCCGCGATACATGCCGCCGATCTGCGGTACGCTGACGTGGGATTCATCGGCAAAGACGATGGCGTTGTCGGGGATGAATTCGAACAGGGTCGGCGGCGGTTCACCCGGCGCGCGGCCGGTGAGGTAACGGGAATAGTTCTCGATCCCGTTGCAGACGCCGGTCGCCTCGAGCATCTCGAGGTCGAAATTGGTGCGTTGTTCCAGCCGCTGTGCTTCCAGCAGTTTGCCCTCGCCCACCAGTTGGTCGAGGCGCTGGCGCAATTCCTTTTTGATGCCAAGGATCGCCTGCTGCATCGTCGGTTTCGGCGTGACGTAGTGCGAGTTCGCATAGACGCGGATCTGGTCCATCGTGTCGGTACGCTCGCCGGTCAGGGGGTCGAACTCGGTGATCTGTTCCAGTTCTTCGCCGAAGAACGAGAGTTTCCACGCCCGGTCCTCGAGGTGGGCGGGCCAGATTTCCAGGGAATCGCCCCGCACCCGGAAGCTGCCGCGCTGGAAGGCCTGATCGTTGCGACGGTATTGCTGGGCCACCAGATCGGCCATCACCTGCCGCTGGTCGTATTCGTTCCCGACCTTCAGATCCTGCGTCATCGCCCCGTAGGTCTCGACCGAGCCGATGCCATAGATGCACGAGACCGAGGCCACGATGATCACGTCGTCGCGTTCCAGCAGCGCCCGGGTGGCCGAGTGGCGCATCCGGTCGATCTGTTCGTTGATCTGCGATTCCTTTTCGATATAGGTATCGCTGCGCGGCACATAGGCTTCGGGCTGGTAGTAGTCGTAGTACGAGACGAAATATTCGACCGCATTGTCCGGGAAGAAGCCCTTGAACTCGCCATAGAGCTGCGCCGCCAGCGTCTTGTTGGGGGCGAGGATGATGGCGGGGCGCTGGGTTTCCTCGATCACCTTGGCCATAGTGAAGGTCTTGCCGGTGCCGGTGGCGCCCAGCAGCACCTGGTTGCGCTCGCCGTCCAGAATGCCCTGCGCCAGTTCCCTGATCGCGGTGGGTTGGTCGCCGGCGGGGGCGAACTCGGTATGCATGACAAAGCGCTTGCCGCCTTCGAGCTTCAGGCGGGCGCGCACGTCGTCGGCGGTCAACTGGGTCTTGTCGGAATGTGCGTAGGGCATGAGCAGGCTCCGCTTCGGCCCCTTACATTTGTTCTTATTTTGTCCGCATGCAACCCCCGCCGGGCGGGTCATTTGCATCGCCCTGCGGCAATTGCAATCTTGTCGCCGCCCGCGCTCTGCCGCATAAACGGGCGCGACAACCCGAGTATGGAGAGGCGACATGCGCGCACGGATTTACCAGCCTGCCCGAAACGCAATGACGTCGGGAATGGCCAAGACCCGCAAATGGGTTCTGGAATACGCCCCGGCCTCGGCGCGCGAGGTCGATCCGCTGATGGGCTGGACATCTTCCAGCGACACCCAGACCCAGGTGCGCCTGCGGTTCGACACCAAGGAAGAGGCGCTGCACTATGCGCGGGAACACGGCATCGACGCGCAGGTCGTCGAGCCCCACAAGCGCAAACCCAATATCCGCCCGCGCGGATATGGCGAAAACTTTGCCACCGACCGGCGCGGCCCCTGGACCCACTGAATGATCCGGATTTGTCCGGCCGATCCGACATCGGATGCATTGCGTCCGGTGGTAGAGGCCCATGTCGCGCACAGCCGGTGGGCCGGCCCTGCAGAGAGCAATCATACGCTGCAACCTGATGCATTGACCGCGCCGGACATCCGGTTCTGGGCGATCCTAGAGGACGATCAGGTGCTGGGCTGCGGGGCGCTCAAGGCGCTGCCCGATGGCACGGCCGAGGTCAAATCGGTGCATGTGCTGCCGCAGGCGCGGGGCCGGGGGCTGGCCCGCCGGATGATGGAGCATCTGGCTGAAATCGCCCGGTCAGAAGGCTTTGCAGCGCTTGTTCTGGAAACCGGCGCGGCGCATCTTCCGGACTATGACGCTGCTCGCAAACTGTACGAGGCGTTGGGCTACGGCTATTGCGGCCCAATCTTTGGATATCATCACGATCCCAACAGCGCATTCATGCGTTTGGATCTTGTGCCACGGCCCTGATCGGCCGGGTGACCCGACGACACATTCGACAGCCCATGTTCAAGGGCCGCTTCACGTCTCGACCAGATATCGGTCCGACAATGGCAGGCTGGCGGCGCCCAACGCGCGTGCGTCCGGTCCGACCGAGCCGGCCGAAATCGACGGTGCTTCCAGCCCGGTCAGGTTCAGCCGGGACAGGCGGTCCCGAACCAACGTAATCAGCCGGGACTTGACCGCATTCGGCATCCAGCCGTCGATCTTGACGCACTCGAAATCGATCAGGCTACAACTGGACAGGATGGCATGGGCCAGACCCTGTGCCGCCCGGTTCAGCCACCGCTCGAGCAGGTCGGCGGGAATCGTCCAGCGCTCGGGCGAATGCCACAGGCCCGATGCGTCGCAACCAGAGGCCGCCAACGCGCGTTCGAGGACATACAGGCTGGCCACCTCGATCAGGGGTAGTACTTGCCCCGACCCGACGGAGACCGGCATCGGCCCCAACGCGCCGGCGTTTCCCCGGCCGGCAAAGATGGACCCGTTCAACACAACGCCGCCGCCGACGAAATAGCCGACATAGAAATAAAGGAAATCCCGCGGTCCTTCGGTTGGGCCGAATACCAGTTCCGCGCCGCAGGCGGCCGTCGCGTCATTTTGGGCATAGACCGGAACATCGCAGATGTCCGAAAGGCTGGCCCGCAGGTCGGCCATGCGCCATGGGTCCATCTTTTCCTGCGGGACCTGCAGAATCTGTGCCCAGTCCCACAGGTAAAAGGGCATGGCGATGCCCAAGCCTGCCACTCGCGCGCGTGCGGGTTCGGACAGCGCCTCTGTCATGTGGGTCAGGGACCGGACTGCGAAATCGAGCGTCTGCTGCGGGGTGGGGTAGTCATAAGTGGTGCGGGACCGGTCGCGAACCCGCCCCAGGAAATCGGTCAGCACCATCTCCGAGCTACGGCGCCCGACCTTCAGGCCCAGGAAATAGGCACCGTCCGGGTTCAATCGCATCGGCACCGAAGGCTGTCCGACCTTGCCTCGTTGCGGCTCGCCGCGCAACAGCAGCCCGTCGCTTTCCAACTGCCGCATGATGACCGAGACGGTCTGCGCCGACAGGCCGGCCATGCGCGCCAATTCTGACTTGGCCAGCGCCTGATGGCGCCGGACCAGCGACAAAACCAGTTTTTCATTGCGCGCGCGCATGCCGCTTTGGTTGGTCCCGCGCACGTTTGACGGGCGGTTCGAGGGGCCGGTCTCGATTGCGGGTTTCTCGGTCACGGGGTGCTCCTTGTTCCAGCAAGAATGTGGCGTGGGCCGTGGGGTGTCAATAATAATTAAGAGTGATTTAATTATTGACAGGAATCGGGAATTGCCTGATGGTTTTGTCCATGGGAGCGGATCGAATTTCGCCCGCTTGCCCAAGACGTCTGCGGGCGTCGGAGATAACGGGAGGAAAAGCTTTGAAAATTTCAGCATTTGCTGGCGCGACCGCGTTGGCCCTGACAGCCATGGCGAGCGCTGCCGCCGCGCAGGACACGGTCTGTCTGATCACCAAAACCGACACCAACCCCTTCTTCGTGAAGATGAAAGAGGGGGCCACCGCCAAGGCCGAAGAGCTGGGCATGACGCTCAAGGCGTTTGCCGGCAAGATCGACGGCGACCATGAAACTCAGGTGCAGGCGATCGAGACCTGCATTCTGGATGGCGCCAAGGGTATCCTCTTGACCGCATCTGATACCTCGTCGATCGTCCCCGCCGTCCAGCAGGCGCGCGACGCGGGTGTGCTGGTCATCGCGCTGGATACACCGCTGGAGCCGATCGACGCGGCCGATGCAACCTTTGCCACCGACAACTTTCTGGCCGGCGAGCTGATCGGCAAATGGGCCGCGGCCACACTGGGGGACGAAGCCCAGAACGCCAAGATCGCCATGCTGGACCTGGCAGTCAGCCAGCCCTCGGTCGGGGTGCTGCGCGACCAAGGCTTCCTGCAGGGGTTCGGCATTGACCTGGGCGACCCGAACAAATGGGGCGACGAGACCGACCCGCGCATCGTGGGCCATGACGTCACCGCCGGGAACGAAGAGGGCGGCCGCAAGGCCATGGAGAACCTTCTGGCCAAGGATCCGATGGTCAATGTGGTCTACACGATCAACGAACCGGCTGCCGCCGGTGCGTATGAGGCGCTCAAGGCCATCGGCCGCGAAAACGATGTGCTGATCGTTTCGGTCGACGGCGGCTGCCCCGGTGTGCAGAACGTGGCCGACGGTGTGATCGGCGCTACCTCGCAGCAATACCCGCTGCTGATGGCGTCGCTTGGCGTCGAGGCAGTCAAGAAATGGGCCGACGAGGGCGTGAAGCCCGAGAACACGCCCGGCAAAAATTTCTATGACACCGGTGTTGCGCTGGTAACGGACAAGCCGGCCGCTGGCGTCGAGTCGATCTCGGTCAAAGAGGGCATGGACCTCTGCTGGGGCTGATCTGATCCCTTCAGGGGCCGCGCGCTGCGGCCCCTGAATTGAACCACGACCTCACCCGAAATTTTGCTAGAGTCGCCCCAAGACGGGAGCTTGGCGCATGGGGGAACCTCATTGATGTCCGACACATCGAGACAGTCCGACGATTTCGAAGCCGCAGCCAAAGGCAGCCCGGAACAGGTTGCCGAATTCGAAGATCACCACCGCGGGTTCATGGGGACAGTCCAACACTTTCTGCATGTGAACCCGTCGCTGGTGCCGCTGATCGTTTTGGTGGCGGCGATCCTGATTTTCGGCGTCTTGCTGGGCGCCAAGTTCTTTTCGCCCTTTGCCCTGACCCTGATCCTGCAGCAGGTGCAGATCGTCGGCATCGTGGCCGCCGCCCAAAGTCTGGTAATCCTGACCGCCGGGATCGACCTGAGCGTGGGCGCGATCATGGTCATGTCGTCGGTTGTGATGGGCCAGTTCACTTTCCGCTACGGGCTGCCGCCTACGGTGGCGATCCTGTGCGGTCTGGCCATCGGGACCGCAATCGGCGCGGTGAATGGATTCCTGGTCAGCCGGGTCAAGCTGCCGCCCTTCATCGTGACGCTGGGCATGTGGCAGATCGTACTGGCCGCCAACTTCCTGTATTCACAGAATGAAACCATCCGGTCGCAGGAAATCGAGGCCAACGCCCCGATCCTTCAGCTGTTCGGCGCCAAAATCAATGTCGGCGGGGCGGTGTTCACGGTCGGAGTGATCTTCATGCTGGTGCTGATCCTGGTGCTGGCCTATGCGCTGCGGCATACCGCGTGGGGCCGCCATGTCTATGCCGTGGGCGACGACCCCGAGGCAGCCGAGCTGTCGGGCGTGAACGTGCATCGAACGCTGATGTCGGTCTACATGCTTTCGGGGCTGATTTGCGCCTTTGCCGGCTGGGCGCTGATTGGGCGCATAGGCTCGGTCTCGCCCACCTCGGGGCAGTTGGCCAACATCGAAAGCATCACCGCCGTCGTGATCGGAGGCATTTCTTTGTTCGGGGGGCGCGGGTCGATCCTGGGCTCGTTGTTCGGGGCGCTGATCGTGGGCGTGTTCACCCTCGGCCTGCGGTTGTTGGGCGCGGATGCGCAGTGGACCTTCCTTCTTATCGGTATGCTGATCATCGCCGCCGTGGCCGTGGACCAGTGGATCAGAAAGGTAGCAGCGTGATGGAACCCATTCTCAAAGGGCGCAACTTGGTCAAACGCTATGGCAGGGTCACGGCGCTGGATCATTGCGATTTCGACCTGATGCCGGGCGAAATCCTGGCCGTGATCGGCGACAACGGTGCAGGTAAATCGACCTTGATCAAGGCGGTTTCCGGTGCCGTCGCCCCGGATGAGGGCGAGATCTGGCTGGAAGGGCGCAAGGTCGATTTCCACTCGCCCATCGACGCACGCGAAGCCGGGATCGAAACGGTCTATCAGACGTTGGCCATGTCGCCCGCCCTGTCGATCACCGACAACATGTTCATGGGGCGCGAGATCCGGCGCAAGGGTCCTTTGGGCTCGGTATTCCGGATGCTCGACCGCCCTGCGATGGAGAAGTTCGCCCGCGACAAGCTGAACGAACTGGGGCTGATGACGATCCAGAACATCAACCAGGCGGTCGAGACCTTGTCGGGTGGACAGCGTCAGGGCGTTGCCGTGGCCCGGGCGGCGGCGTTCGGATCCAAAGTCATCATCCTCGACGAACCCACCGCGGCGCTTGGTGTCAAGGAAAGCCGGAGGGTTTTGGAGCTGATCCAAGACGTGAAATCGCGTGGTATTCCGATCATTCTGATCAGCCACAACATGCCCCATGTGTTCGAAGTGGCCGACCGCATCCATGTGCATCGGTTGGGCAAGCGGCTCTGCGTGATCGACCCCAATGATTACACCATGTCCGATGCCGTGGCGTTCATGACCGGCGCCAAAGAGCCGCCGGAACAGGATCGCGCGGCATGACGGTTGCAGGGTCATCGCCGCAGGCGCTGGCCGAGCGGATCGCCGACGCCGCAGCCGGGCTGGCGGGCCGTGAAACGCGCCAGCTTGTCGCCGTGGCCGGGCCGCCGGGCGCGGGGAAATCCACGGTGGCCGCGCTTGCACAACAGGCGCTGCAGGTGCGCGGCATTCCGACCGGTCTGCTGTCGATGGATGGTTTCCACTATGACAACCAGATTCTGACGGCGCGCGATCTGCTGCCGCGCAAGGGTGCGCCCGAGACATTCGACCTGCCGGGCTTTCATGCCTTGTTGCGCCGCCTCCAGGCCGAAGACGAGGTCGCCGTGCCCGAGTTCGACCGTGTGCTCGACAAGTCCATCGCCGCCTGTTCGTTCGTAACCCGCGACCAGAAGGTGGTGATCGTAGAGGGAAATTATCTCCTGCTGGACGAACCGGGGTGGCGCGATCTGCGCGACCTGTGGGCGTTGACCGTGTTTTTGGACGTGCCATTGCCCACGCTGGAGGCGCGCTTGCTGGACCGTTGGATCGGGCTGGGCCTGCCTCGCGAAGAAGCCGAGCGCCGAGCCTTCGCCAATGACATTCCCAACGCCCGGCGCGTGGTGCAGAACTCGGGCTCGGCCGACCTAGTGCTGCGTTAGCCCAGCGCCTTGTACATGTAGGTGGTTGGTTCGAACACGGGCTCGAACGGGTTGCGGCAATAGCCGGGAATCTCTCCAGCAGTTTTAAACCCCAGGCTTTGGTACAGGATACGCGAGGGGTCGGTGCTGCGCGTGTCCAGCACCAACAGGGTTCGGCCAAGTTCGGTGGCGCGCTCTAGCAGGGCACCCATCAAGGCGCGGCCCAGCCCGCGCCGCCGTGCGTCGGGATGCACCAGCAGCTTGGCCACATCGGCGCGGTGCGGTTGGTTGGGCATCGCAGCCGGAATCAGCTGAACCGTCCCTTGGATGCGTCCATCATCATGGGCTACGAAAAGATCCAGCTCTCCGGCTGACAGCCCGGGGCGCACGCGCTCCTGCCAATAGGCGCGCGCGGCGTCACGGGAAAACGGCAAAATGAACCCTATGCTGGAGCCGGTATGCACGCAGCCGTGCAGGATATCCGCCAGATCGTCCACCGCCTGGTCAAAAGTTGTTTCGGTCAGGCGTGTAATCATATCAGCACCAGAATGTAGCGGGCGCCGCGGGACGCCTCGGTTTCAAAACGGGTTGCGCCGGACAGGTGATAGCGCAGGCAGTCGCCCGCGTTCAGCGCGTGGGGCGTGCCATCGACCGTCAGGGTCAGCGCGCCATCCAGTACGACCAAGTGGTGTTCCTGCCCGGGTCGTGGCGGCGCGTCATAGGCGATCGTGGTGCCGGGCGGCAGGTGACATTCCAGGACCTCGCCCGTCAGCCCCGCCGAGGGCGGCGACACCGATCGGCGCGTGAACCCGGTTTCGGGGTCGCGCCACTCGATCTGCCGTTCGTAAGGAACCTTGGGGTCGAAGCTGTCCTCGACCATCATCAACAGGCGCGACATCGGCAGTCCGTAGGCTGCGCACAACCGGCCAAGATTCTCGGCTGTCGGACTGACTTCGGCCTTCTCCATGCGCGACAGAGTGGCTCGGCTGACCCCGCTGGTCTGGGCGAGTTGTTCAAGCGACCAGCCCCGACTGCGGCGCAGGTCGCTCAGGTGGCGGGCGAGGCGGCTGGACAAGCAGTCAAGCATTGGTCATATCCGGGAAACATTTTCGATAATGAGAAAAGTAACAGAAATAAATAAAATAAAAAGGGGCGCGTTTGCCGCGCCCCTTGAACTGCTCGATATGATGGCGGCTTACTTCCAGCCAACCTCATTGAAGATCTTCTGGGCCTCGGGGATGTTCTTGGCGACTTCAGACAGGTTCACGTCGTCGGCCTTGAACTCACCCAGAGCAGCCACGTTCTCGGCCAGCGGCGCGCCGGGAACGGCAGGGTATTCGTCATTGCCGTTCGAGAAATAGACCTGCGCTTTATCGCTGGCGAGATACTCCAGGAACTTGATGGCGGCGTCCTTGTTCGGAGCATGTGCCGCGACACCGGCGCCCGACAGGTTCATATGCGCGCCTTCCGCGTCCTGCGACGGGAACTGGATGCCGATCATGTCGACGCTGTCCGACAGGCCCTTGACGTCTTTGCGCAGGGCGCGTGCAAAGTAGTAGGAGTTCGACACGGCGATCTCGCATTCACCCGAGACGATGCCGCGCAGCTGGTCGGTGTCGCCGCCCTGCGGGTCACGCGCCATGTTGGCGACCACGCCCGCGGCCCATTCCTTGGCCTTCTCGGCGCCGTGATGGGTGATGATCGAGGCCAGCAGCGTCTGGTTGTAGGTGTTGGTCGACGAGCGGATGCAGACCAGCCCTTTGTATTCGGGATTCGCCAGGTCCAGGTAGGTTGCCGGCGGGTTGGTCACGTCATTCTTGTCGTAGAAGATGATGCGCGCGCGCTGCGAGAAGCCGAACCACTGGTTGTCCTCGTCCTGTAGGTTGGCGGGGATGCGCTCTTCCAGCACGTCGCTGTTGACCGCCTGCAGCAGGCCCACGTTCTTGGCCCGCGCCAGGCGCGAGGTGTCCACGGTCAGCAGGATGTCGGCGGGCGAGTTCGCGCCTTCGGCTTCCATCCGTGCGATCAGCTCGTCGGCCTTGCCTTCGATGCGATTGATCTTGATGCCGGTGGCCTCTTCGAAATCGGTGTAGAGGCGCTCGTCGGTATCGTAGTGACGCGAGGAGTACAGGTTCAGCTCGCCTTCGGCGGCGGCCGATCCGGCGATCAGGGCCGACAGGGCGGCGGCGATAAAGCGCTTGGTTTTCATCTGTGTTGGTCCCAGTTGTCGAATCTCAGGAGCGGGTATTTCCCGACTGATTTGCTCAATTAAACGATTTCGGGCGAGATGCAAGGAAATCTGACAAAATTACTTGGTCAAAAATGCCGCGGCGCTCGTGGGGGTTAACCAGTTCGTTAACCATGTCGGAGCCAATTGGTAGAGCCGCTCCGCCGGACAGCGGCAAGCGCCGGCGTCAGGTCGGTTCGGCGCAAATGGCGGAAGGGCTCTCGAAATAGTCGAAGTGTTGCTGGAAGCCGTGACGCTGCTGTTGCTTTTCGGGCTTGTCGCGGGGCCGGTCTGGCTTTGCGTCAGATTGCTCGCTTTTTTCCGACCGGGTTCACCCGGGGCTTGTTGCTCGTCGTCGGTCTGACCATCCTTTTTTCGTGGTGGCGCGACTTCGCACTTGATCTTGCACTGCTTGCAATGAGCGTGGATCTTGACGGTTTCACGACCGATGAGCGGATGCGCGGCGTTGTTCCACATTTGCGGGAGCGGGCGGAGCGCATGGTCTTTTCACTCGAACGGTTGGGCATCAGCTGGCCGATAGGGGCAGGATTCGCGTTGTTCGCTTCAGTCCCCTACGCGATGGCGGTCTGTTGCATCACATGGCTCGTGCGGAAGGGGCTCGGGCGGGGCCGCGGGGAAGATCGAGCACAAAAAAACCGCGCCCAGAGGCGCGGTTTCTTGAAACGGTGTTTCGCCGTCCTCAGCCCTGGCGGGCTTTGAACTTGCGCTGCGTCTTGTTGATGACGTAGACGCGGCCTTTGCGACGCACGACCCGGCAGTCGCGGTGCCGGTTCTTGAGCGAGCGGAGCGAGTTCTTGACCTTCATGGCCTATCTCCAGTTCCTGCGGCGCGGGCCAGCGCCTGGGTTAGCGGGTGCCCCGGGTCAGACCCGAAACAGTGAAACAGATGGTGGGCGGTACAAGGATCGAACTTGTGACCCCTTCGATGTCAACGAAGTGCTCTACCGCTGAGCTAACCGCCCACTTTCCCTTTGCGAGATCCGCCCCAGAACGAAATGGGGCGCGGAACCCCGCGCCGGTGGAGCGCTCTATAAAAGGAGTCGCGCAGGGGTTCAAGGGGTTTGGTCGAACAATTTTCCGGTCTATGTTGTTCGGAAAGAGGGAGTGGACATGCACAGCACCGCATATGCTTTGGAAATGCCCGCGAAACGCAGCTCGTGCGTGGTGTTTTCCTCGCCCCACAGCGGCCGGAACTATACCCAGCCCTTCCTGGAGCGGTCGATTCTGAACCGCGACGTGATTCGTTCGTCCGAGGATGCCTTCGTTGATCAGCTTTTTGCATCTGCCCCGGATCACGGCGCGCCGCTGATCGCCGCGCAGATGCCACGGGCCTTTCTGGATCTGAACCGCAGCGCAGACGAGCTTGACCCGGCTTTGATCATGGGTGCCCGCCGGTCGGGGCACAATCCGCGCGTTGCCTCGGGGTTGGGAGTGATTCCCCGGGTGGTGGCAAATGGCCGCGCGATATACAGCGGCAAGCTGACCATGGATGAGGCCCGTCTGCGCATCGACACCTATTGGCGGCCCTATCACGCCCGGCTGAAATCACTGCTGGCTGAATCGATCGGCTCCTTCGGGCAGGCGATTCTGGTCGACTGCCACTCGATGCCGCACGAGGCGGTGGCCCTGGCCGGAACCGCGCATGGGCGCCGCCCGGAGATTGTACTGGGTGACCGGTTCGGTGCGTCGGCTTCGGGGGTGATCGTGGATCAGATCGAAGCGGCCTTTGTCTCGGCCGGGCTGACCGTGGTCCGCAACACGCCGTTTGCGGGGGCCTACGTGACGCAGACCTACGGCCGTCCGGCGCGAAATCAGCACGCCATACAGATCGAGATCGACCGCGCGCTCTACATGGATGAATCTACGATCGAACCCAACGCCGACTTTGACTCGTTCCGCGCGGTTCTGGCGCGGGTGATCGCCGATATCGCCCGGATCGGGGCACAGCCCGAGCGTCTGGCCGCGGAATAGCTAGCGCAGCGCACGCCCTTTCACGATTGCATCGCTGCCGAACTTGCGGCGGATCTCGTCCGCAGCGCGTTCGGCCTTGCTGCGCTGGGCGGCGCCGGGATCCAGCAGGTCGCCCAAGGCATCGGCCTGTTCCGCCGGACACAGATCTGACAAGCCGCAACCCAACAGGCGGTACGGCCCCTGATCGCCGACCTGATCGAACAGGCCGCGCGCGGTGCGATAGATCCGGTCGGCCATCTGGGTTGCGTCGCGCAACGACACGCGCCGCGTCAGGATCTTGTGGTTGGCCCGTTTCAGCTTGAGCGTCACCACCCGCCCGGCCAGCCCCTTGGCCTTGGCGCGGTCGGCCACCTTTTCCGCCATCCGCCACAGATGCCCGTCCAGAATGTCAGGGTCGGAGGTGTCCTCGAAGAATGTGGTCTCGTTGCTGATGGATTTCATCGGCGTGTGCGCCGAGACCCGGCGCTTGTCCTGTCCGCGCGCCAGATGCCACAGGCGATGGCCCATCGCGCCGAACCGTGCCGTCAGCGCCTCTTGATCCCAACGCAGCAGGTCCGAGAAGGTGCGGATGCCGGCCCGCTCCAGCGAGTCCTGCGCGGCCGGGCCGATGCCCCAGATCAACCTTACCGGCTTGTCATGTAGGAAATCCGCCGTCTCGGCCTTGCCGATCACCGAGAAGCCGCGCGGCTTGTCCAGATCGGATGCCACCTTGGCCAGGAACTTGTTGTGCGACAGCCCGATCGAGCCGGTCAGGCCCAGTTCGTGCTTCATCCGCCTGACCAGCCGCGCCAGCATCACCGCGGGCGGCGCGCCGTGCAGGCGCTGGGTGCCCGACAGGTCCATGAAGGCCTCGTCCAGCGACAGCGGCTCCACGTCCGGGGTCAGCTCGTCCATCATCGCGCGGATCTGGCGCGAGACCTCGGCATAGACCGACATGCGCGGCTTGATCACCACCGCGTCGGGGCACAGCTTCAGCGCCTGGAACATCGGCATGGCCGAGCGCACGCCGCGGATGCGCGCCACGTAGCAGGCGGTGGACACCACCCCGCGCCGCCCGCCGCCTATGATCACCGGCTTGTCGGCCAGCTCGGGGTTGTCACGCTTTTCGACCGAGGCATAGAAGGCGTCGCAGTCCATATGCGCAATGGTCAGGTCGAAAAGTTCCGGATGGCGCAGAACCCGCGGGCTGCCGCAGGTTGGGCAGCGCCGTTCGTCACCCAGACGGGTCAGGCAATCGCGGCAGAGACCGGGCATCACATTCTCCATGCGCAGCATGACGATGAACCAGAAGCTGTACCCTATCGTAGCCCGCGCGCCAGATCAAAGCGGTTGGCCGAAGAGTTCCGGAAGGAGAAAGAAGACCCCCCGCCGATGCGCGGGGGGAGGTAACGGACCTCAGGAAGTCGCAGTCCGTTGGGGAGTGTCTCTGGCCCAGAATCGCGCGAAAATGCCTATTTTGACAGGGTTTTGACGCTCCGGGCAAAACCGAGGTTTCGCATGTGTGTTTTCGGGCACAGGGACAATTCGGCGCGGAACGAGGGAAAAGTGACGCAAGGTCAATCGGTTGCGCGCCGCTTCCTGCGAAAAAGACCCCGCGCGAAGGCGTGCCGCGCTTAAACCTGCGGCACCGATTTCAGTTCCTCAAGAACCGACCGCGCGGCCGCCTTGGGGTCTTCGGCACGATAGATCGGTCGTCCGACCACAATGTGATCGGCCCCGTCTGCGATCGCTCTGGCCGGGGTGGCGACCCGCTTCTGGTCGCCCAGATCGGCCCCCGAGGGCCGCACACCAGGGGTGACGATCAGTCGGTCCTGGGACTGGGGCAGGGCGCGGATCAGAGCGGCCTCCTGCGGGCTGGCGATCACGCCGTCGGCCCCGGCCTCGAAGGCGCGGGCCGCGCGCTCCACCACCATGTCCTGCATTTCGCCGGCCTTCATCATGCCGGCATCCAGATCTTCACGGTTCAGCGAGGTGAGGATCGTCACCGCGAGAATCTTCAGATCCTTGCCTGCTGCGCCTTCCTTAGCGGCACGCACCACGTGGGGGTCGCCATGGACGGTCAGGAAATCCAGATCGAACTGCGCCAGCCCTCGTACGGCATTCTCGACCGTGTTGCCGATGTCGAACAGCTTCATGTCTAGGAAGATGCGCTTGCCGTGTTCTTGTTTAAGCTCGTTGGCCAGCGCCAGCCCGCCCCCGGTCAGCATGCCCAGGCCGATCTTATAGAATGAAACGGCGTCGCCCAGCGTTTCGGCCAGCTTCAGCCCTTCCAGCGCGTTGGGGACGTCGAGGGCGACGATCAGGCGGTCATCGGCGGTTTGGGACATTGTTTCGGCCTTTCAAGCTTGACGGGATCGGCGCTTCTGTAGAGCGTGTGGCGCATTGAGACAAGAAAAGACGCAGGGACATACGGGATGATGCGGTTGGGTGTGGTGGCCTCGGCGGCTGTTTTGGCCGGGGCGGGCGCGGTCTGGGCCGGCGACACGGATTGCGGCGAGGCCCGGCTGGTCTGGGCGGACGTCAAGGACAGCGGGTCGGCGACAGCCATCGAGAGTTTCGCAGAAATCTACGCCGATTGCCCGATCTATTCGCAGCTGGCGCGCGAACAACTGGCCCAGTTCAATGAAGGCGCACCTGAGCCGGGGGAGGTCAACGCCCCCAAGCAACCGCAACGGCGCCTGCGGGTTTCCGACCTGCGCCCCCGGCCTGAACCAGACCCTGACGAGCCGCCATACGAGCCCGATTATTCAGACGGAGAATATGAGTGCCTGATGGCCGCCGCCGCTCCGGGCCAGTCGTCCTATTTCGACGGGGTGGAATGGGCGGACATGGACGCCGAGAACGCGATGGCGATCTGCGCCGATCTGCTGCTGAACGACCAGGACGTCGATGCCGAGGTCGTGGCCGCCTTTGGTCGGGCGCTGATGAAGGGCGGCAAGCTGGAAATGGCGCTGGAGTTTTCGGAACTGGCTGCGATGGAAGGCAGCGGGCTGGCGATGAACACGCTCGCCACGCTCTATGGCGATGGCGAGATCGTTCCCGAGGACGAAGAGACCGCGTTCGGATGGTACATGGCGGCTGCCGAAACCGGTCTGCCGATGGGAATGCACAACGTCGCGTATGGCTACGAGAACGGGAAAGGTGTTGCACCCGACTTAGACAAGGCACTGTATTATTATGAAAGGGCCGCGTTCTTCGGATACGAGCCGTCTCTGCTGCGCCTCGGCGCTTTCTACCGCGAAGGCACGCATGTCACGCGCGACATGCAGCGCGCGGTCGACTATCTGAAGATGGCCGCCCGAAACGGCAGTGCCGATGCCGCGGCGCGCCTGGGCTACATCTACGAGACCGGCGAGCACGGCTACTCCAAGGACATTGAACAGGCGCTGGACTATTATTTCCAGGCGGCCAAGCAGGACGACGTGGTGGCGCTGCACAATCTGGGGTCTCTGACCTATCACGGGCGGGACGGTGTGCCTCGGGACATGGAAGCGGCCTTTGTGTTCTGGGGCAGGGCCGCAAAGCTCGGCGATATGAAATCGCAGCGCAAGTTCGGCTGGATGCTCTATGAAATCGGCGAAGTCGAAGAGGCGCTGAGGTTTCTTCGCCTCGCGGCAGGGCAGGGCGATGACAAGGCGCAAAAGCTGATCCACCAGATCGAAGGCGGTTGAACCCCGCGCCGGGCCGTGGGGTGGTTTCCCCCGCATTGTCCCAACTGTACTATGGTGCCGGCATTCAGGACCAAAAATTGCACCGAAGGGACAGACCATGAAGCATCTATTTCCGCTGGCCGCCGTGGCCACGCTGGCCGCCTGCGCCGACACGCCGCAGCAGCCCGAAACAGGCGCCGCCCCGCCCCCGACCAACGACGATTTGTATCTCGTCCGCGGCTATCGGTCCGAAAATGACTGGTGCCAGTTGACCGGTGAAACCGCCTTTACCGGCAATTTCCTGGACCACACCGCTGACCTCGTGTCGTGCCCCACCGGCAGCGCCGCCGCGCAGTCGCTGGTCGAGACGCTTGATGCCCAGCAGGTGGCCGAAACCGGCGGCTATACCGTCTATACGATTCCCCGCGGCTGAGCGTTTTTTCACCCGCCACCCTCTTGAAGCGGCAGGGGCATTTCCCAAATTGATTAATGAGGCCCAGAACTAAGCGTGCCGCCGAGCGGGCGCAAAAACCTTGGGCGCTTGGAAAAGGAGAGAATGATGGACTTGAACAAGTTCACCGAGCGGGCACGAGGCTTCGTGCAGGCGGCGCAAACTGTTGCGCTGCGCGAGGGACACCAGAGATTGGCTCCCGAGCATATTCTGAAAGCACTTATGGACGATGATCAGGGGCTGGCCAGCAACCTGATCAAACGTGCGGGCGGCGCGCCCGAGCGTGTGGTCGAGGCGCTGGATGTTGCCCTGGCGAAGATCCCGAAGGTCAGCGGCGACGCGGGCCAGGTCTATCTGGACGGCCAGACCGCCAAGGTTCTTGACGAGGCCGAGAAGATCGCCAAGAAGGCCGGAGACAGCTTCGTGCCGGTCGAGCGTGTGCTGATGGCGCTGTGCATCGTCAAATCCAAGGCCAAGGAGGCCCTGGAAGCCGGTGCCGTGTCCGCCCAGAAGCTGAACGAGGCGATCAACGACATCCGCAAGGGCCGCACGGCCGACAGCGCCAATGCCGAAGAAGGCTATGACGCGCTGAAGAAATATGCCCGCGACCTGACCGAGGCCGCCCGCGAGGGCAAGATTGACCCGATCATCGGCCGCGACGAGGAAATCCGCCGCGCCATGCAGGTTCTGTCGCGTCGGACCAAGAACAACCCGGTTCTGATCGGTGAGCCCGGTGTGGGTAAGACCGCCATCGCCGAAGGTCTGGCTCTCCGCATCGTGAACGGCGACGTGCCGGAATCGCTGAAGGACAAGAAGCTGCTGGCGCTGGATATGGGTGCCCTGATCGCTGGTGCGAAATACCGTGGCGAGTTCGAGGAACGTCTGAAGGCCGTTCTGAACGAGGTCACCGCGGCCGCTGGCGAGATCATCCTGTTCATCGACGAGATGCACACGCTGGTGGGTGCCGGCAAGACCGACGGCGCGATGGATGCGGCCAACCTGATCAAGCCCGCGCTGGCGCGGGGCGAGCTGCACTGCATCGGCGCCACCACGCTTGACGAGTACCGCAAATACGTCGAGAAGGACGCGGCCCTTGCCCGCCGGTTCCAGCCCGTCTACGTGCAGGAACCCACGGTCGAGGACACGATCAGCATCCTGCGCGGCATCAAGGAAAAATACGAGCTGCACCACGGCGTGCGCATCTCGGATTCGGCGCTGGTGTCGGCCGCGACCTTGTCGCACCGCTACATCACCGACCGCTTCCTGCCCGACAAGGCAATCGACCTCGTGGACGAGGCCGCCTCGCGTCTGCGTATGGAAGTGGACAGCAAGCCCGAAGAGCTGGACCAGCTGGATCGCCAGATCTTGCAGCTCCAGATCGAGGAAGAGGCACTGAAGCTCGAAGATGACGCGGCTTCGAAAGATCGGCTTGAGGCCTTGCAGAAGGAACTGGCTGAGCTGAAGGAGAAATCCGCCGAGCTGACTGCCCAGTGGCAGGCCGAGCGTGACAAGCTTGCCAGCGCCCGCGAGCTGAAGGAACAGCTGGACAAGGCGCGCGCCGAGCTGGAGATCGCCAAGCGCGAGGGCAATCTGGCCAAGGCCGGTGAGCTGTCCTATGGCGTGATCCCCGAGCTGGAGCGCAAGCTGGCCGAGGCTGAAAGCCAGGAAAGCAACGCTGTGATGGCCAAGGAAACGGTACGCCCTGAACAGATCGCGGCCGTGGTCGAACGCTGGACAGGTATCCCGACCTCGAAGATGCTGGAAGGCGAGCGTGAAAAGCTGCTGCGCATGGAAGAAGCGCTGCATGCCCGCGTGGTCGGCCAGGACGAGGCCGTGCGCGCCGTGGCCAATGCCGTGCGCCGGGCCCGGGCCGGTCTGAACGACGAGAATCGCCCGCTGGGCTCGTTCCTGTTCCTCGGCCCGACCGGTGTGGGTAAGACCGAGCTGACCAAGGCCGTCGCCGAATACCTGTTCGACGACGAACACGCGATGGTGCGGATCGACATGTCCGAATTCATGGAGAAACACGCCGTCGCCCGCCTGATCGGTGCACCGCCGGGCTATGTCGGATATGAGGAAGGTGGCGTTCTGACCGAAGCCGTCCGTCGGCGGCCGTACCAGGTGGTGCTGTTCGACGAGGTCGAGAAAGCGCATCCGGACGTATTCAACGTGCTGTTGCAGGTGCTGGACGATGGTGTCTTGACCGATGGCCAGGGCCGCACGGTCGACTTCAAGCAGACGCTGATCGTGTTGACCTCGAACCTCGGGTCGCAGGCGCTGAGCCAGTTGCCCGAAGGCGCCGACACGGCGCAGGCCAAGCGCGACGTGATGGACGCGGTCCGGGCGCATTTCCGGCCCGAGTTCCTGAACCGTCTGGACGAGACCATCATCTTCGATCGGCTTCAGCGGTCGGATATGGCTGCGATCGTCGACATCCAGCTGGCCCGCCTGCAGAAGCGGCTTGCCGCGCGCAAGATCCGGCTGGAGCTGGACGAGGCCGCCAAGGAATGGCTGGCCAACGAAGGCTACGACCCGGTCTTCGGGGCGCGTCCGCTTAAGCGCGTGATCCAGCGTGCCCTGCAGAACCCGCTGGCCGAGGCTTTGCTGGCTGGCGAAATCCGGGACGGCGATACCGTGCCGGTGACTGCCGGACCCGATGGCCTGATCATCGGCGACCGGTTGGGCACCACCGACCGCCCGCGCCCGGACGAAGCCGTCGTGCACTAAGCTGCGGCTAGGTTGAAACAGGAAAGGCCCGCCAGAGATGGCGGGCCATTTTGTCGGTCCGGCGTCAGCGGGCGGCCGGTTCGTTACAGTCCCGTCTCTCAATCGTGACGCAAGTTGCCTTGGTCCTGTGCTAAGACCGGGCTAGGTCGGGTCAGGGGTTGAAACGGAACGGAGACCGAGATGGCGCATCGCTGGACCAACAATTTGACATATGCCGACGTCACGCCTCGGGCGGCGTTTCTAAACCGCCGGCAGGTTATGGCGGGGCTGGCCGGATCCGGCCTTGCTGCAATGGCCGGGCGTGCGCAGGCCGAGGCCGTGCCCGAGCCCAACAGCTGGGAAGATATAACCTCGTACAACAACTATTATGAGTTCGGAACTCGCAAGGACGATCCTTCGAAATACGCCCATGCCCTCAAGACCGAACCATGGAGCGTGACAATCGACGGGTTGGTTGACCGTCCGGGGGAGTACGACTTCCAGGATATCATGTCCGAGATGACGATCGAAGAGCGGATCTATCGGTTCCGCTGTGTCGAGGCCTGGTCGATGGTCGTGCCGTGGAACGGGTTCGAGCTGGCCGATCTGCTGAACATGGCTGGTGTGCAGGAGGTGGCGAAATACGTGGCCTTCGAAACCGCGCTGCGTCCGGATGAGATGCCGGGCGTTGCCTATCCGGTTCTGGACTGGCCCTATCGCGAGGGCTTGCGGCTGGACGAGGCCATGCACCCTCTGACGATCATGGCGACGGGTATCTATGGCCGCCCGATCCCCAATCAGAACGGCGCGCCGCTGCGGCTGGTGGTTCCCTGGAAATATGGCTTCAAGTCGATCAAATCGATTGTACGCATCACCCTGACCGAGGACGAGCCACCAACCAGCTGGAACATGGCCAACCCGCGTGAATACGGGTTCTACAGCAACGTGAATCCGACCGTGGATCATCCCCGCTGGTCCCAGGCCTCTGAGCGGGTCATCGGCGGCGGATTGTTTGCCAAGCGTCAGCCAACGCTGATGTTCAATGGCTACGAGTCTGACGTCGCAAGCCTGTATGACGGAATGGATCTGTCCGAGTATTATTAAAGCCATGAGCAAGCTGAACCAGTTCCTGCGTCGCGTTCCGGTCTGGGCGGTTTACCTGCTGGGCCTACTGCCGGCGCCGTGGCTGTTCTATCTGGGGCTGACTGGTGGACTAGGCGTCGAGCCGATCGAGGCGCTGGAACATGAATATGGCGAGCTGGCCCTCCAGTTGCTGATCCTGGGACTGGCAGTGTCGCCGCTGCGACGTCTGGCCGGGCTGAACCTGATGAAGTTCCGGCGGGCGATCGGCGTTCTGACCGTCTGTTATGCGAGCTTTCATCTGCTGGTCTGGCTGGTGCTGGACGTGCAGGTGCCTGCGCAGATCTGGGCGGATATCCTGAAACGGCCATA
>NZ_JBXWRP010000006.1:0-342609 GCF_059612945.1 Ruegeria sp. BHSC276
GCCGTTCCGGTGGGCGAGGAAACCGCCGACGCGCTGATTGAAAAGCTAGTGCCGCGCATCGAAAAACTGAAGGTCGGACCCTATACCGCAGGCGATGACGTCGATATGGGGCCGGTCGTGACCGCCGCCGCCAAAGAACGCATCCTGGGCCTGATCAACTCGGGCGTTGAACAAGGCGCGAAGCTGGTGGTCGACAACCGCGACTTTAAGCTGCAAGGCTATGAAGACGGTTTCTTTGTCGGCCCGCATCTGTTCGACCATGTCACCCCCGACATGGACATCTACAAGCAGGAGATCTTCGGCCCCGTCCTGTCCACCGTCCGCGCCGGATCCTACGAAGAGGCGTTGAAGCTGGCGATGGACCATGAATACGGCAACGGCACCGCGATCTTCACCCGCGACGGCGACACCGCCCGTGATTTCGCCCACCGGGTCAACATCGGCATGGTCGGCATCAACGTCCCGATCCCGGTCCCGCTGGCCTATCACACATTCGGCGGGTGGAAGAAATCCATGTTCGGCGACCTGAACCAGCACGGCCCCGACAGCTTCAAGTTCTACACCCGCACCAAGACCGTGACGTCGCGCTGGCCGTCGGGCATCAAAGAAGGTGGCGAGTTCAACTTCAAGGCAATGGACTAACTATCCAAAAACAAATTAAAAGGCCGCCCAATCGTTGGCGGCCTTTTCTTTTTCTGAAACCTCTGTTCGGCGACGATGCGCCGGCACGGTCCACTCTCACGAAAAATTCAGCCAAGCCCTCTGGCCCAGCGTCCGCCAACGTCATAGATTGCCGGCCGAAATAAAAGAGCAGTCATTCGTCAGGAGGCTCCGTTGACCAGCAAGATCACCCGCCGCTCGGCCCTTTTGGGCGTCGTGTCTGCCCTGGCCGCTCCGTCGGTGTTGCGCGCTCAAAGCCAGGATGCGTTCCCGCAGTCCGAGGACGCGATCAGCGTGCAGCCGCCCGTGCGTCGGAACATCTCGTCCTTTTCGCAGCAAAACTGGCAGGACCATTTTGACGAAATCGGCGTCGGCTGCCTGCTGGCCGACATCACCAGCCGCGCGGTGCACTACTGGGGGCCGGACGGGACCTACAAGCTCTATCCCAGCTCGGTTCCGATGAGCGAGGAACTGACCAAGCGCGGCTATACCGAGGTGGTGCGCAAGGCGGAAAATCCCAGCTGGACCCCGACCTCGTCCATGCGCGAGCGCGACCCGACCCTGCCGCAGCGCGTCGAGGGCGGCGACCCAGGCAACCCGCTGGGCACCCGTGCCATGTATCTGTCATGGCCCGCCTATCTAGTTCACGGCACACATGATACGCGCAAGATCGGGCGTCAAAGCTCGTCGGGCTGCATTGGCTTGTACAACCAGCATGTCGAGGAGCTGTATCCGATGGTCCAGATCGGCACTCAGGTGCGGCTTTTGTGAATTGAAAAAGCCCCGGGCCGCGCAGGCACCGGGGCTTGTCTGCCTAGGTGAGTGGTAGCTTTATTCAGGCAGCAGAACCTTGTCGACCACGTGGATCACGCCGTTGCTGGCCTCGATGTCGGCCTGCACGACATTTGCGCCGTCAACCTTGACGCCGTTCTTTGCGTTCACGCTCAGGCGGTCGCCCTGAACGGTCAGCACCTTCGCGCGCTTGCCGGCGATGTCCCCGGACATTACCTTGGCCGGGACGACGTGATAGGTCAGGATCGCAACCAGCTGATCCTTGTTCTCGGGTTGCAGCAGGCTCTCGACAGTGCCCTCGGGCAGAGCGGCAAATGCTTCGTCCGTAGGCGCGAACACGGTGAACGGGCCCTTGCCCTTCAGCGTGTCAACCAGACCGGCGGCCTGTACGGCTGCGACCAGCGTGTTGAACGAGCCGGCGGCAACCGCGGTATCCACGATGTCTGCGGCCTTGGCATTGATCGGCAGAGCCAAGGCGATGGCGGCGGCTGCGCCCATGAAAGTGCGACGGAACATGGCTGATGTCTCCTCTCCAGCGTGTTATGGAAAGGGGTACGGCGCTTCCGTGAAACCGGATCACGAAAAATTTCAGGCCCCGGCCCGTTGCACCCAGATGCTCTGCGCCCTGCCTTCCTTAAGAAACGGAAGCGCCTCGACCGCGTCGGGGCGGGCGCGTTGCAGGAAATACCCGGGCCAAAGCATTGAAAACGCACCCGATTGCAGCAGCGCGTGCAGCATGTACTGCTCGCCCCATCCGGGGCAATCGTAGAAGAACCGCTTGGGGTATTCGTAGGGCAGAAAAACATCGTGCACATGGATCACCACCCCCGGCTTGAGGGTGGGTATGATCCGGCAGAACAGGTGCGCCACGTCGTTGCTCATCCGCACGACATGGCTGGAGTCGACGAACAAGACGTCGCCCGCCTCCAGTTCGGCGAACAGAGACGGGTCGACGTCCTCCAGCCGCTTCTGCTCGAACCGGTCGACCACATGGGCGATGTCGGCGCGGGGATAGGGGTCGATGGCCGTGAGTGTCGTGGCCAGCCCACCGTCGATGATCGCCTGCCGGGTCACACGGGTCGAGTTGCCGCAGCCGACCTCGATCACCCGTTCGGGGCGAAACCGCCGGATCATCAGATACAGCGCATCCGCGTCCGGGCTGTCATAATAACCGTTGCCGAAGCGGTATCCCGTCTGGTTGCGGGCCGGGTCCTTCAGGGCCGCCAGCGCATCCTTGTGCGCGGCGTATTCGGCAACCAAGGTTCTGATGTCGAAATCCTGCATCCCCGGAGACAGGGCATAGGCCGGACGCTCCAGCCCGCCGGCCCGCTCGAAGGACTCGAGCCGCGCGCGCTCATCTCGTTCCGGCGCCTTGTCGATCAGCTTGACACCGAACCGGTCCAGAACGGCGTTCAGCTTGGGAAATTTCCTGGGTTTCACGGTGGCGGCTCCGGCTTGGCATTTGGCTGCGGGCTGCTTACCGCCGCAAGCGGTGTCAGCGCAAGGCGGATCACCACAAACCCTTGGCAAATTAAGAAATTGCGTATTCACTGATCCCGAATGGGAACAGGGAGGCCCCGCATGCAGCAGGATTTCACCGTCGGCATCGAAGAGGAATACCTGCTGGTCGACCGCGACAGCCTGCAACTGACCGAGGCGCCTGCCGCGCTGATGGAGGCATGTCAGGCCGATTTCGAAGGCCAAGTCAGCCCGGAATTCCTGCAATGCCAGATCGAGGTCGGCACCCGCCCCCATGCCACGATCAAATCGGCGCGCGAGGATCTGAAACGCCTGCGGTCCTGCGTGGCCCGGCGCGCCGCCGAACACAACATGGCGCCGATCGCCGTGTCCTGCCACCCGTTCGCGGATTGGAAGGATCAGCACCACACGCGCAAGGAACGCTATGACAACCTGCAGCACGCCCTGGGCGGCGTGGCGCGGCGGATGCTGATCTGCGGCATGCACGTTCATGTGGGCGTCGAGGACAAGGCGCAGCGGGCCGACCTGATGCCGCAGCTCAGCTATTTCCTGCCGCACTTGCTGGCCCTGTCCGCCTCGTCCCCGTATTGGAGCGGGCGCGACACCGGGCTGTCCTCGTACCGGTTGACGGTGTTCGACAACCTGCCCCGCACCGGCCTGCCGCCCGTGTTCGGCAGTTGGGCAGAATATGAACGCACTACTGGGGTGCTGGTCGAGCTGGGGGTGATCGAGGACACCTCGAAGATCTGGTGGGACCTGCGCCCCTCGCACAGCTATCCGACTTTGGAAACGCGGATTATGGACGTGCAGCCGCGGTTGGAACACGCCCTGTCACTGGCGGCGCTGGTGCAGGCGCTGACCCGGATGCTGTGCCGACTGAAGGACCGCAACCTGCGCTGGCGGGTCTATGACCGGTTCCTGATCGGCGAGAACCGATGGCGTGCGCAGCGCTACGGCGTGGGCGAAGGTCTGATTGATTTCGGCGACCGGTCGATCAAGCCGATGCCCGAGCTGATGGGTGAGCTGATGGGCATGCTGGCCGAAGACGCCGAGGCCCTTGGCACGATGGCGGAGTTGGCGCAGTTGCGCCAGATTGCCGAAACGGGCACGTCGGCCACACGTCAACGGCGCGTACACGCCGAAGCCCAGGCCAGGGGCGATGACCCCGGCCAGGCGGTCGTGCGCCACCTGATCGAGGAATTCCACGCCGATCTCTGACCGTCAAACCGCCGCCAGAACCTTCTGGATGCGGGCGGCCACCGGCTCGTAAAGGTCGCGGTCTTTCCAGTATCCGTTGTGCGAGAGCGGGTTCCACGAGGTGAAGATCTTGCCCGCGTTGATCGGCAGGTCGCGTATGGCCTTGGATTGCACCAGCTGGGCATAGCTGGGCGCGATCTTGCCCAGCGGAAACCCAAGAACATCGTGCTTGTCGAAATAATTGTGCCACCAGGTACGGAACCGCAGCGCAGCAGGCAGGGCCCGATTGGGCGGCTGGATCGGAAAAATGCCTGCCTCGGGATAGGCGAACAGAAAGATCGGTATGTTGCAGCCGAAGGTGATCAACCCGGCCACGGTTTCCATGTTTTCGATCGGGGTCGCATGTTTGGGCGGGCCGCCGTTGCGCAGGTATCGCTGCGCGTCATAGATGTAGTTCGACATGATGTGACCGCCCAGCGAATGCGCCAGAATCAGAACCGGTGCCCGGTCGCTGATCTGGTGGCGCAGAACCTGCATCACCAGTTCCACCTTCTTGTGGATCTCGTCATAGGTCTTGTCGCTGGCATCCGGCGTCTGCCGGTACGAGGCCGCGTCCGACAGGTTGCACACCACGAACTCGCGGAGTTGATCATAGCCGGTGCTGCGCTTGATCTTGCGCAGATAGTCTTTTTGACGCTCCTGCAGGATCTGCGCCCAGACCACCTCGTGCCAGGCGACCTTGTTCATGTCCGCGCCGACCCGACGCGCCACCCGGCGGTGCAGGTCCTTCGAAAAGGTCGGCACCGAGGACGGCGGATGCGGCTTGCGGTACTGGCTGCCCATGCCGTGAATGACGACAACGGCCATCTTGTAGTTCGGCATAATACGCTCCGTATTAATTCCTGAATGAAAGACCCCATCATATCAGCCTTCGGCGCATGACCCAAATAAAGGTCCAAGCGGGTCATGGGGTTTGCCCCGCGTGAAAAAATTCTGTAAGGATTGAGCAATAAATAAACAGTTGTTCAATTCACGTCGCCACAAGGGGGAGACCGGCCATGGATTTCGCGCTGACCGAGGAACAGACGGCCATTTTCGATATGGCCTATGCGTTCGGGCAAGAACAGATCGCACCTTTCGCCCACCAGTGGGAGGCCGAGGGCACCATCCCCAAGGATCTTTGGCCCAAGGTCGGCGAACTGGGCTTTGGCGGGCTGTATGTGTCCGAGGAAAGCGGCGGCTCTGGACTGACCCGACTGGACGCCACGTTGGTGTTCGAGGCGCTGTCGATGGCCTGCCCCTCGGTCGCGGCCTTTTTGTCGATCCACAACATGTGCGCCAAGATGCTGGACAGCTTTGCCAGCGACGAATTGAAATCGCGCATCATGCCCGACGTTCTAAGCCTGAACACGGTTCTCAGCTATTGTCTAACCGAACCGGGCTCGGGCTCGGACGCGGCGGCGCTCAAGACGCGGGCCGAGCGCACAAACGAGGGCTATACGCTGAACGGCACCAAGGCCTTCATCTCGGGCGGCGGCTATTCCGATGCCTATGTCTGCATGGTCCGCACCGGCGGCGACGGGCCCAAGGGGATCTCGACCGTCTATGTCGAGGACGGCACACCAGGCCTCAGCTTTGGGGCGCTGGAACAGAAGATGGGCTGGAAAAGCCAGCCCACCGCGCAGGTCCAGTTCGACGACTGCAAGATCCCGGCCGAAAACCTTGTCGGGACCGAGGGCGACGGGTTCAAATACGCGATGATGGGCTTGGACGGCGGGCGCCTGAACATCGCCTCATGCTCGCTGGGTGCGGCGCAGGCGGGGCTGGACATGACGCTGCAGTACATGTCCGAACGCAAGGCCTTCGGCCAGACCATCGACCAGTTTCAGGCCCTGCAATTCCGGCTGGCCGACATGGAGATCGAGCTGCAGGCCGCTCGAACCTTCCTGCGTCAGGCGGCATGGAAGCTGGATCAGGGCGCGCCCGACGCCACCAAATTCTGCGCGATGGCCAAGAAGTTCGTGACCGAGACCGGATCGAAAGTGGTCGATCAGTGCCTGCAATTGCATGGCGGCTACGGCTATCTGGCCGACTACGGAATCGAAAAGCTTGTGCGCGATCTGCGGGTCCATCAAATTCTGGAAGGCACGAACGAGATCATGCGCGTGATCGTTGCCCGCCAACTACTCGCCCATCGCTGAGGTTTCCATGTCCGATATCGACATCCGCACCACGGGCCGTGCCGGCCGGATCACCCTGACCCGGCCCAAGGCCCTGAATGCGCTGAGCTACGAGATGTGCATGGCCATCGACACCGCCCTGCGCAATTGGCGCGAGGATGACGAGGTCGATCTGGTCATCCTTGATGCCGAGGGCGAAAAGGCCTATTGCGCGGGCGGAGACATTGCCGAGTTGTACGCAACGGGCACAAAGGGCGACTATGCCTATGGGCAGAAGTTCTGGCGCGATGAATACCGCCTGAACGCGATGATCTTCGAATATCCCAAGCCGGTGGTCAGCTTCCTTCAGGGCTTTACCATGGGCGGCGGCGTGGGCATCGGCTGTCACGGGACGCACCGGATCGTCGGCGAAAGCTCGAAGATCGCGATGCCCGAATGCTCGATCGGGCTGGTGCCGGATGTGGGCGGTTCGCTGCTGCTGGCGCTGGCGCCGGGGCGGCTGGGCGAATATCTGGGCGTCACCGGCGCGCGCTTGGGTCCGGGCGACGCGATCTATGCCGGGTTCGCCGACCATTTCATCCCACAGGACCAATGGCCTGACATGATCGAGATGCTCGAGGCCTCGGGCCAGGCCGACCTGCTGGCCGAACACGCCGCCCCTGCCCCTGATCGCACCTTGCCGCAGGACGAGATCGACCGTTTCTTCGGCGGTGAAACCCTGGGCGACGTTCTGACCGACCTGCGCAATGGCGACACCGAATTCACGCGCGGCGCACTCAAGGCGATGGGCCGCAATTCGCCGCTGTCCATGGCCTGCACGATCGAGATGCTGCACCGCCTGCGCGGTCCTGCCCTGACCATGCGCAAGGCGCTGGAGCTGGAATACCGCTGCACCTTCCGGTCGATGGAGCATGGCGACTTTCTCGAAGGCATCCGGGCGCAGATCATCGACAAGGACCGCAACCCGAAATGGCAGTTTGCGGACATGAACGTGCCGGCCACGGCAGTATCACGGATGCTGATGCCGCTGGGCGCGGACACGCTGACATTCGAGGAGGAGTGAAACATGAAGATCGGATTCATTGGCCTGGGCAACATGGGTGCGCCGATGGCGGCCAATCTGGCCAAGGCCGGTCACGACGTGACCGGGTTCGACACCGCGGGCGTGTCGGTCGAGGGCGTGACCAAGGCCGAAACGGCCACTGATGCGGTCCGCGGCGCCGAGGCGGTCATCACCATGCTGCCCAATGGCGACATCCTGCGCGCGGTGGCCGATCAGATCATTCCGCATATGGAAAAAGGGACGGTTTTCATCGACTGCTCGACCGTCGATGTGGACAGCGCCCGCGCCGTGGCGGATCAGGCCGAACAGGCCGGGCTTCTGGCCGTGGACGCGCCGGTTTCGGGCGGAATCGGTGGCGCGGCCGCGGGCACGCTGACCTTCATGGCCGGCGGCTCGAACGCGGCCTTTGCCAAGGCGGCCCCGCTGTTCGACATCATGGGCCAGAAGGCGGTGCATTGCGGCGCGGCGGGCGCCGGTCAGGCCGCCAAGATCTGCAACAACATGATCCTGGGCGTCACCATGATCGCCACTTGCGAGGCCTTTGCCTTGGCCGACAAGCTGGGCCTGGACCGGCAGAAGATGTTCGACGTGGTCAGCACCTCGTCGGGCTACAGCTGGACAATGAACGCCTATTGCCCCGCCCCCGGTGTCGGGCCGCAAAGCCCCGCCGACAACGGCTACAAGCCCGGTTTCGCTGCCGAGCTGATGCTCAAGGACCTGCGGCTCAGCCAGCAGGCCGCCGAAAGCGCCGATGCGGACACGCCGATGGGCCAGATCGCCACTGCACTGTACGAACAGTTCGTCGAATCCGAAGACGGCAAGGGCATGGATTTCTCGGCCATGCTGCCTCGGTTCGAAAAGCGCGGCCGCAGCTGAGCTTGGGCGGCATTTCGCCACCCAGGGCTTGCACTTCGGGCGGGCATTCCAAAATACTGGGAAACGCGGCATGACGGCGCGACGAACCGAGGGGAACCGCCCATGAAGACACTGTTGCATATTGCACTGCTTGCCGGCCTGTCACTGACCCCGGTCGCGACGCTGGCTGACAACGGCAAAGGCAAGGGAAAGAACAAGGACACGTTCTCGGTCGAGCGCGTGGCCCCGCAGAAGGGCGCAAAATCCGTTGCCAATTGTCCACCCGGGCTCGCCAAGAAGGCCGTGCCCTGCGTCCCGCCCGGACAGGTCAAGAATCGGTACAAGGTCGGCGATCGGATCGACCGCGATTATGTCTGGATCGACGATCCGTACCGCTATGGTCTGAAACGCGGCGGCAACTACGTTCGCGCGGGCGACTACGTCTACAGCATCGACCCCGATACGCGCAAAGTGCTGAACCTGATCGGCGCGGTGGCGGATATTCTGTACTGACGCCCAGGCAGCCTATTCGGCCGCCACGCGTTCGGGGTTCAGCATCGGTTTGAGGTATCGCCCGGTGTGGCTGCGCTCGCATTCGGCGACCTCTTCCGGGGTGCCGACGGCCACGATCTCGCCGCCGCCATCGCCACCCTCGGGGCCGATGTCGATGATCCAGTCGGCTGTTTTCACAACGTCCAGATTGTGTTCGATCACCACGACCGTGTTGCCTTGGTCGACCAATTCATGCAGCACTTCCAACAGCTTGCGCACGTCTTCGAAATGCAGGCCGGTGGTGGGCTCGTCCAGAATATACAGCGTGCGCCCGGTGGATCGCTTGGACAGTTCCTTCGACAGCTTGACTCGCTGCGCCTCGCCGCCCGACAGGGTCGTGGCCTGCTGGCCGACCTTGATGTAGCCCAGCCCGACCCGCGCCAGAGCATCCATCTTGTCGCGGATCGCCGGAACCGCCTTGAAGAACTCCTGAGCATCTTCGACCGTCATGTCCAGCACATCGGCGATGGACTTGCCCTTGAACTTGATCTCGAGCGTCTCGCGGTTGTAGCGCGCGCCCTTGCAGGTCTCGCAGGTGACGTAGACGTCGGGCAGGAAGTGCATCTCGATCTTGATGACCCCGTCGCCCTGGCAGGCCTCGCAGCGCCCGCCCTTGACGTTAAAGCTAAACCGCCCGGGCTTGTAGCCCCGCGCCTTGGCCTCGGGGAGACCGGCGAACCAGTCGCGGATCGGGGTGAAGGCGCCGGTATAGGTGGCCGGGTTCGACCGTGGCGTGCGTCCGATAGGCCGTTGGTCGATGTCGATCACCTTGTCCAGATGTTCCAGCCCCTTGATCGTTTCGCAGGGCGCAGGCGTTTGACGCGCGCCGTTCAGACGCATCGAGGCAGTCTTGAACAGCGTCTCGATTGTCAGGGTCGACTTGCCGCCGCCCGACACCCCGGTCACGCAGACGAACTTGCCCAGCGGAAACTCGGCCGTCACGTCTTTGAGGTTGTTGCCCGAAGCCTTTACAACCGTTACCTTTTTCTTGTTCCCCTTGCGCCGCTCGGCGGGCACCGGAATCTCACGCACCCCTGACAAATACTGCCCCGTGATCGAGGCCGCATCGGCCGCGATCTGCTCGGGTGTGCCGTGGCTGACCACCTGCCCGCCATGCACGCCGGCACCGGGGCCGATGTCGAACACATAGTCAGCCTCGCGGATGGCTTCCTCGTCATGTTCGACGACGATCACGGTATTGCCCTGATCGCGCAGGTTCTTCAGCGTGCCCAAAAGGCGGTCATTGTCGCGCTGATGCAGCCCGATCGAGGGTTCGTCCAGCACGTAAAGCACACCGGTCAAGCCCGAGCCAATCTGGCTAGCCAGCCGGATGCGCTGGCTTTCGCCCCCTGACAGGGTGCCACTTGAACGAGACAGCGTAAGGTATTCCAAACCAACGTTATTCAGGAATCCCAACCGTTCGCGGATTTCTTTCAAAATGGCGCGCGCAATCTCGTTTTTCTGGGCGCTCAGATGGTTCGGCGCGTCCTCGACCCAGGCCAGAGCTTCTTTGATCGACATTTCGACCACCTGGCCGACATGCAGCCCAGCGATCTTGACGGCCAACGCCTCGGGGCGCAAGCGGTAGCCCTCGCATGTGTGGCACGGCCGGTTGTTCTGATACCGTTCGAATTCCTCGCGGATCCACGCGCTGTCGGTTTCGCGATAGCGGCGCTCCATGTTCGGGATCACGCCTTCAAAGCTGCGGGTCACCTGATAGACCCGTCCGCCCTCGTCATAGCGAAACTGGATTTCATCATCGCCCGAGCCATACAGAAACACTTGCCGCACATGCGCCGGAAGGTCCTTCCACGGTGTGTTCTTGTCGAACTCGTAGTGGCGCGCGATCGCCTCGATCGTCTGCAGGAAATACGGCGATTTGCCCTTGCGCCACGGGGCAAGCGCGCCGTCATACAGTTTCAGCGTCTGATCGGGCACCACAAGCCGTTCGTCAAAAAACAGCTCGACCCCCAGCCCGTCGCAATCCGGGCAGGCACCAAAGGGCGCGTTGAACGAAAACAGGCGCGGTTCGATCTCGGGGATGGTGAACCCACTGACCGGGCAGGCAAAGTTCTCGGAAAACGTAATACGCTCGGGCTCTCCCTCGCGCGGGGCGGTCTCCAGAATCGCGATGCCATCGGCCAGATCCAACGCGGTGCGCAGGCTGTCGGCCAGGCGGGTCTCCATCCCCTCGCGCACGACGATCCGGTCGACGACCACGTCGATGTCATGGCGGAACTTCTTGTCCAGCGTCGGCGGCTCGTCCAGCTCGTAGAACTGGCCATCGACTTTGACGCGCTGGAACCCCTGCTTGCGCAGTTCCAGAAACTCTTTCTTGTACTCGCCCTTGCGGTCGCGAACAATGGGCGCCAGCAGATAGCCGCGGGTGCCCTCCTCCATCGCCATGATCCGGTCGACCATGTCCTGCACCTGCTGGGCTTCGATCGGCAAACCGGTGGCGGGGCTGTAGGGCGTTCCTGCGCGCGCGAACAGCAGGCGCAGATAATCATAGATTTCGGTGACGGTTCCCACGGTCGATCGCGGGTTTTTGGACGTGGTCTTCTGCTCGATCGAGATCGCTGGGGACAGGCCGCTGATGTGATCCACATCAGGCTTTTCCATCATGTCCAGAAACTGGCGCGCATAAGCCGACAGGCTTTCGACATAGCGGCGCTGGCCCTCGGCATAGATCGTATCGAACGCCAGAGACGACTTGCCCGACCCAGACAGACCCGTGATGACAACCAGCTGATCGCGCGGAATGTCCACGTCGATGTTTTTCAGGTTGTGCTCGCGCGCGCCGCGCACCTCGATATTCTTCAGCTCAGCCATTCAGGCCCCCAACACACAAGTGCCCTAGAGATAGGCGAGCGATGCCGAGTCTCCAACCAAAAAATCAGAACAAAGTGTGAACGCGCGACTTTTCTCCGATATCCGCATTCATGCCAGCAAGACAAAACGCAAAACCGTTTGTGCTTCAGGGGATATACCTGCGATTTCACTTGAAGAAATGGCGCGGTTGACGGGGCTCGAACCCGCGACCCCCGGCGTGACAGGCCGGTACTCTAACCAACTGAGCTACAACCGCGCATTAGGGTCTATGTCGATCCGTTTGCCCGGATCAAAGGCTAGCAGCGATGGCGCGGTTGACGGGGCTCGAACCCGCGACCCCCGGCGTGACAGGCCGGTACTCTAACCAACTGAGCTACAACCGCCCGCTGCCCGTTCATTGCTGAACGTTGGGGTGTATTATGGCCCCGCCCCGGCGTCGTCAAGCGGGGTTTTGAAGTTTTTTTTCGAGAACGAACGATTTTGTTCGATCCACCGCATCGAACGGGCCAAGCGCGCGCAATACGCTCCAACTACACGTATCTAATTGGCGCTCGCGAGGGTTGTTTACGACATCACGTTCATATTTAGCGGTCAAAATTATCGTTATGAATGCAAGAAATGAACGCTCTAGAAAACGCGGCTAAAATGATGCCCCACTTGAAAAAATCATGATTTTGCCTTGCTCCGACTAATCTGACCGTTCATGATTTGTAGTCAGTCGGCAAGCCGGTCTGGGCGATCAGAGCTGCCATATTCGTCTCAACCCCGAGCGTCCTTGATTATTCGTCCAAAGACCAAAACTGTTAGGAACAGAAAGCAGCACTAAAACCAATGGCAATTGCAAGACCAACCACGCCCGGAACGAACCCGACCGGGAATCCATTTCTCGACAGCCTGATCTGGGGCTCATCCTGGGGCGGAAGCACGATTACCTTTTCCTTCGACAATGGAACTGTCGGCGACCGGGGCTTTACCAGCGCCATGAAAAGCGCCGTGCGCATGGCCTTCAATACGATCGAGAAGATCATCCCCGTCACCTTTCTGGAACGGCCGTTCCTGACCCCCGTCGGGCAAGTGGCCGAGGTGAATGTCATTTATGCCCTGACCAGCGTGGATACCTTGGGTGGCGCCGTCGGCTTTCACGAAGTACCTGGTGAGACACCGTATCTTGCCAATTATGGGCTGAACACACTGATCGGTGTCTTCGGGTTCGATTCGCCGATCTTCACGGCACCTGGCTTGAAGAAGGGAGGCGAAGGATTCGCGACCATTCTGCACGAGATCCTGCACGGGCTTGGCCTTGCGCATCCGCATGACAACGGCGGAGGATCGTCGACTTTTCCCGGCGTTACCGCAGCGTTCGATGACTATGGCAACCACGGCCAAAATCAGGGCATTTATACGATCATGTCCTACAATTCGGGGTATGCGGAAAAGCTGCCGTTGAAAAGCTATGCTTACGGCAGCACCGCTACGCCGATGGCTTTGGACATCGCTGCACTGCAGACGATCTATGGCACCACCGCGCACAAAAACGGCAACAACGTGTACGACCTGCGCGACGTGAACGGCGCCGGCACCTATTGGTCGTGCATCTGGGATACCGGCGGCGTCGACACGATCTCGGCTGCCGGTCTGAATCGGAACACCGTCATCAACCTGAATGATGCGGATCTTTCTGGCTCGGATGCCGGAGGTGTTCCGTCTTATGCCGGCGGAATTCGCGGCGGGTATACCATTGCAAACACGGTCGTGATCGAAAACGCGATCGGCGGCAACAGATCCGACCGAATTCTGGGCAACGAAGCCGCCAACCGCCTGGAAGGCCGAGCGGGTAATGACATTCTCTATGGACGGGGCGGCAGCGACGTTCTGCTCGGTTCGCACGGGAACGACACGCTGTCGGGAGACAATGGATCGGACCGCATGATCGGTGGGAACGGAAACGACAATTTCGTGGCGAAGGTGGGCGACGGCGATGACGTGATCAACGGCGGCAACAACTCGGACTGGATCCGATTTGTCGGATCCGTTGGCGCAACCGTCAATCTGTCGAATTCGACGCGGCAGGATACCGGCTATGGCATGGATACGGTCGTAGATGTTGAGAACGCAAGTGGCACCGGGGCCGCCGATGACTTCACCGGGTCGGCCGACGCCAACGTGCTGAATGGTGGCAGCGGAAACGACTCTCTGTCCGGGCTCGGCGGCAATGATCGGCTGAACGGCGGAAACCACAACGACACGCTGATCGGCGGCGGAGGACGCGACACGTTGAATGGCGGGAACGGTGCCGACGCGATCTTCGGTGGCGCCGGTTTGGACATCATGACCGGCGGCGCCGGAGCCGATACCTTCGTATTCCTGACCGCGCGGGAAAGTACCGCATCGACCCGTCGCACGGACAAGATCAAGGATTTCCGCCCCGGGCAGGACAAGATCGACCTGAGCGCCATCGATGCCAGCACAGTTTTCGACGGCGATGATGCGTTTGTCTTTCGGGGGCAAAAGCCGTTCGGCCTGTCGAACCAAGGCGAGGTCTATTTCGAGAAAGTCAACGCGCCCGGCAGCACAAATGATCGCACCTATGTCTATCTTGACACCGATGGCGACCGGGCGCCTGAAATGGTGATCGAACTGACGGGCTTGCACAATCTGACCGCAGGCGACTTTATTTTGTGATCGCACGCCGCACGGCAGAGGGCCAGTTTTGCCGCCCTTTGCCCTGCGGGAACATCAGTGGATGTGACGCCCTAAAGACCTGCCCGCGGCCACCGGTGACAGAGGGTCGGCCGCTTGAGGGCCCGACTCTTCTTACCTTTTATCCCCGCTCGGGAAGACCAGAAAATTTTTCCTCGAACCGGCTTGAAGCCGGTTCGCAGACACTGTAGAGAGCGTTCCGACGGGTGATTAGCTCAGTGGTAGAGCGCTTCGTTCACATCGAAGATGTCAGGAGTTCGAATCTCTTATCACCCACCATTCTCTCTCTTTTTGTGCGACCATCTGCCTGAACCCTGCTAGCAGGCATCCGCCGCAATGGTTCGACACTGCCGCCGGTGAGCGGCATGAAAAAAAGGGCGGGATGAAACCCGCCCTTTCAAGATTTCTTGCGCTGTCCGGTCAGTGCGCCGTGGCGACCGGGGTGCCGCCATCAACGGCCTTGGCTGCTGCTGCCGCGGCCTCTTCGTCGGCCTCGTCCCATTCGATCGGCTCGGGTTTGCGCACCAGCGCAAGTTCCAGAACCTCGGACACGTGCTTGACCGGGATGATCTCCAGCCCTTCCTTCACGTTGTTCGGGATGTCGGCCAGATCCTTCTCGTTCTCTTCGGGAATCAGCACCGTCTTGATGCCACCCCTCAGAGCCGCGAGCAGTTTCTCCTTCAACCCGCCGATCGGCATAGCGTTGCCGCGCAGCGAAACCTCGCCGGTCATGGCGATATCCTTGCGGACCGGAATGCCGGTCAGGACCGACACGATCGAGGTCACCATCGCCAGGCCGGCGCTGGGGCCATCCTTTGGCGTCGCGCCGTCAGGCACGTGCACGTGGATGTCGATCTTGTCGAACTGCGGCGGCTTCACACCGATCTCGGGCGCGATCGAGCGCACATAGGACGAAGCGGCGTCGATGGATTCCTTCATCACTTCGCCCAGCTTGCCCGTGGTCTTCATGCGGCCCTTGCCTGGCAGCTTCAGCGCCTCGATATGCAGCAGATCGCCGCCGACCGAGGTCCAGGCCAGACCGGTCACCACGCCCACCTGATCGTCCTGTTCAGCCAGACCATAGCGGTATTTGGGCACGCCCAAGAATTCGTGCAGGTTTTCGGCGGTCACGGTCACGGACTCGGATTCCTTCTTGATGATCCGGGTCAGCGCTTTGCGCGCCACCTTGGCGATTTCGCGTTCCAGGTTCCGCACGCCCGCCTCGCGGGTATAGAACCGGATGATCGCAGTCAGCGCCTCGTCAGTCAGTTCGAATTCCTTGGTCTTCAGGCCATGGTTCTTGACCTGCTTTGGGATCAGGTGGCGCTTGGCGATCTCGCGCTTTTCGTCCTCGGTATAGCCGGCCAGCGGAATGATCTCCATCCGGTCCAGCAGCGGCCCAGGCATGTTGTAGCTGTTGGACGTGGTCAGAAACATCACGTTCGACAGGTCATATTCGACCTCAAGGTAGTGGTCCATGAACGTGCTGTTCTGTTCCGGGTCCAGCACCTCGAGCATGGCCGAGGCCGGATCACCACGGAAGTCCTGCCCCATCTTGTCGATTTCATCAAGCAGGATGAGCGGGTTCGTGGTTTTCGCCTTTTTCAGCGCCTGGATGATCTTGCCGGGCATCGAGCCGATATAGGTCCGACGGTGGCCGCGGATCTCGGATTCGTCGCGCACCCCACCCAATGAGATGCGGATGAACTCGCGCCCCGTAGCCTTGGCGACCGATTTGCCCAGCGAGGTCTTGCCCACGCCCGGAGGGCCGACAAGGCACATGATCGGGCCTTTCAGCTTCTTCGAACGTTGTTGCACCGCGAGATATTCGACGATCCTCTCCTTGACCTTTTCGAGGCCATAATGATCGGCGTCCAAGATCTCTTGCGCGCGGCTGAGGTCTTTCTTGACCCGCGACTTGGTGCCCCACGGCAGCGACAGCAACCAGTCGAGATAGTTCCGAACTACCGTCGCTTCGGCCGACATCGGGCTCATGTTGCGCAGCTTCTTAAGCTCGGCCTCAGCCTTTTCGCGGGCTTCCTTCGACAGCTTGGTCTCGGCGATCTTGGCTTCCAGTTCGGCAATCTCGTTCGCTCCGTCCTCGCCATCTCCCAACTCTTTCTGAATGGCCTTCATCTGCTCATTCAGGTAATACTCGCGCTGGGTCTTCTCCATCTGCGACTTGACGCGGGTCTTGATCTTCTTCTCGACTTGAAGAACCGACATCTCGCCCTGCATCAGGCCATAGACCTTCTCGAGCCGCTCGCTGATGCTGAGCGTTTCCAGCAGGTCCTGTTTCTGTTCGACCTCGATGCCCAGATGGCCCGAAACCAGATCGGCCAGCTTGGCTGGGTCGGTGGTGTCGCTGACCGCGGTCAAGGCTTCTTCGGGGATGTTCTTGCGGACTTTGGCGTAACGCTCAAATTCATCCGAAACGGTGCGCACCAGTGCCTGGGTCGTGGTCACGTCGCCAGGAATTTCATTCAGGTATTCGGCGCGGGCTTCGAAGAACTCGACGTTGTCCACGAATTCGGTGATCCGCACGCGCGCCTGACCTTCGACCAGAACCTTTACGGTTCCGTCGGGCAGCTTCAACAGCTGCAGCACATTGGCCAGCACACCGGTGCGATAGATTCCATCCGTATCCGGATCATCGACCGCTGGGTCGATCTGGCTGGACAGCAAAATCTGCTTGTCGTCCTGCATCACCTCTTCCAGCGCGCGCACCGATTTTTCACGGCCCACGAACAGCGGCACGATCATGTGCGGAAACACAACGATGTCGCGCAGCGGCAGGACGGGGTATGAGGAATTAAGAGGCTCTTGCATGCTCTATCCTTATCATTGGCAAGACGGCACTGACCCCTGTCGCAGGCAGCCCTTGGCCATCTCCTTCATTCGACGATAAAGGTGGGGCGCGGATCGCCCGGTTTCAACCTTTTCGCCGTACCTGTCCGAACACAATGACCTGACGCTGACGCGACTGCAAGGCATCAGCTGAGGCCCGATGCAGTTTTGGTCGCACGTGCATCAGATCGTATCAGAGCGGCTCGATGTCGCCCTGCGCCCGTTGCGCGTGGAACTCCGCCTGCCAGGCTCCGAAGGTGCCGGCGGCGATGGCGTCCCGCATACCCTGCATGATTTCCTGGAAGTAGTGCAGGTTGTGCCAGGTCAGCAGCATGCCCGAAATCATCTCGTTGGCGCGGAACACATGGTGCAGATAGGCACGCGAATAATTCGAGCAGGCCGGGCAAGTGCACTGTTCATCCAGCGGGCGCGGATCGTCGGCGTGGCGGGCATTCTTGATGTTTACCACGCCGCGGCGGGTGAACACCTGGCCCGTCCGCCCCGAGCGCGACGGCAGCACGCAATCCATCATGTCGATCCCGCGCGCCACGGCGCCCACGATGTCATCGGGCTTGCCCACGCCCATCAGATAGCGTGGTTTGTCGGTGGGCAGGAAATCGGGCGCATAATCCAGACAGCCGAACATGGCCTCCTGCCCTTCGCCCACGGCCAGGCCGCCAACGGCATAGCCGTCGAACCCGATGGCCTTCAGGGCCTCGGCGCTTTCCTCGCGCAGGTCCCGCTCCAACCCGCCTTGCATGATGCCGAACAGCGCGTGGCCGGGCCGATCGCCGAACGCCTCGCGGGACCGTTCGGCCCATCGCATCGACAGGCGCATCGACTCGGCGATCCGGTCGCGGTCGGCAGGCAAGGCGGGGCATTCGTCAAAGCACATGACGATGTCCGACCCCAGCAGGCGCTGGATCTCCATCGACCGCTCAGGTGTCAGCTCGTGCTTCGATCCGTCGATATGCGATTTGAAGGTCACGCCCTTTTCGGTGAGCTTGCGCAGGCCGGCCAGCGACATGACCTGAAACCCGCCCGAGTCGGTCAGAATCGGCCGGTGCCAGTTCATGAACTTGTGCAGGCCGCCCAAACGGTCGATCCGTTCGGCCGTGGGCCGCAGCATCAGGTGATAGGTGTTGCCCAGCAGGATGTCGGCGCCGGTCGCCCGCACGCTTTCGGGCATCATAGCCTTGACCGTCGCGGCCGTGCCCACGGGCATGAAGGCCGGCGTGCGCACCTCGCCCCGCGGCGTGTGGATCACGCCGGTGCGGGCCTTGCCGTCGGTGGCCTTCAGTTCGAATGAAAAACGCTCGGTCATGTCATCGCCTCGGGTCGCTGAACCGGGCAGGCTTTGCCCGATCGACGCGCGCAATGCAACCCGTCAGGGCAATGCCGCAACCCTTCGCGTGAATAGATCGACGACCTGATCGCCGTTCACGTCGGTGCACACCAGTACCGGCGGCCGCGACGGATCGGGCCGGGTCGCGCCCCGCGCCTCGCCATCAAGCGCGACCCGCAAACCGGTTTCGTGCAGGCTGAACATCGACCGGTGCGAACAGGCAATGACGGCGGTCGAGTCGTGCAGGCCGCAACCGTCCAACCCCGCCACCTCGCGGTAGAATTTCAGGTAGAACCGGGAAATGTCACGCAGGAACCCACCTGTTTCCGGGGCGCTTTGGGCCAGCGTCTCGAAATCATCGGCGCGGTACAGCGTTTTCAGCGTGACATCCAACCCCACCAGAACCGTTGGCGCCGGGGTCGAGAACACCTCGTCCGCCGCCACCGGATCGTGAAAGATGTTGGCCTCGGCATGGGCATTGATGTTGCCAGGGCAGAACACTGCCCCGCCCATGATGACCAACTGCCCGATATTGCCAGCAAATTCCGGGTCCAGCCGCATCGCGTCGGCAATGTTGGTCAACGGCCCAACCGCGCAGACCGTCAGGTCCTTGCCGTGCCGGCGCGCCATCTCCACCAGGAAGTCCGCCGCCGGCAGATCGTGGTTTTGCCCGATCTCGGGTATCTGGGTCAGGTCACCAAACCCCTCTTTGCCGTGAACGTGCCGCGATGGCACATGACCGTCGGCGCCACGCGCGACGCCGGCCCCCAAGGCAACCGGAACGTCCAACCTCAGCCGGTACGCAAGATAGCGGGCGTTGCGGCTGGATTGTTCCACATGCGTGTTGCCGAATACCGTGGTCAACCCCACCAGGTCGAATTCCGGCGCAGCGGCGGCATAGGCGATGGCCATCGCGTCGTCGATGCCCGGGTCGGTGTCGATGATCAGTTTCATCCCGCCCCGATAGCGCAATCAGTTGCGGATGCAAAGCAGTCACAGACCGGAATTTCGGCATTGCCCCGCGAATATCCGGCATGGGATTCCACTGCCGTTCCCGCCATACCAGAGTTGAAATCATGGGACTCAATCCCCAAATGTATACAATCGTACACAATAAAAGAGGACAGATATGACCGAAGACCAGATTATCGGACTGCTTTCATCCAACATCATTTACCTTCTGGCGGCCGTTCTGGTCGTCGTCGTCATCCTGAAGGGCATCAAGATCGTTCCGCAATCCGAAAAATATGTGGTCGAACGGTTCGGGCGCCTGCATTCGGTGCTGGGCCCCGGCATCAATTTCATCGTGCCGTTCCTGGACGTAGCGCGCCACAAGATCTCAATTCTGGAACGCCAGCTTCCCAACGCCACGCAGGACGCCATCACCAAGGACAACGTTCTGGTGCAGATCGACACATCTGTCTTCTACCGCATTCTGGAACCCGAAAAGACCGTGTACCGCATCCGTGATGTCGATGGCGCCATCGCCACCACTGTGGCGGGCATCGTGCGCGCCGAGATCGGCAAGATGGATCTGGACGAGGTTCAGTCGAACCGCGCGCAGCTGATCGAACGTATCCAGGAAAGCGTGGAAACCGCCGTTGATGACTGGGGCATAGAGGTGACCCGGGCCGAAATTCTGGACGTGAACCTTGATCAGGCCACCCGCGACGCCATGCTGCAGCAGTTGAACGCCGAGCGCGCCCGTCGCGCCCAGGTGACCGAGGCCGAGGGCCAGAAACGCGCCGTTGAGCTGCAGGCCGACGCCGAGCTTTATGCCGCCGAGCAGGCCGCCAAGGCGCGCCGTGTGCAGGCCGAAGCCGAGGCCTTTGCCACCGAGGTGGTCGCCAAAGCGATTCAGGCCAACGGTCTGGAAGCGGCCCAGTACCAGGTTGCCCTGAAACAGGTCGAAGCCCTGAACGCCCTGGGCAAAGGCAGTGGCAGCCAGACGATCGTGGTGCCCGCCAATGCGCTCGAGGCCTTCGGCAATGCCTTCAACATGTTGAAAGGGGGGAAATGATGGCTGACCCGTTCTGGCTGACCTGGTGGCTCTGGCTGGCGGCAGCGCTGGTTCTGGGCATCCTCGAAGTCGCCCTGCCCGGTTTCATCTTCCTGGGTTTCGCGATCGGCGCCGCCATCACGGGACTGCTTCTGGCGATCCCCGGCATTGGGCCGGACCTGGCCGTGCTGCTGCTGATCTTTGCGGTGCTGTCGCTGATCGCGTGGCTGATCCTGCGGCGCATGTTCGCTCTGCCGCACGGACAAGTGAAGACCTTTGACAAGGATATCAACGAATGACCACGATGGCGCCCCTTTCCCGGGCGCCATCCGCCTCTGGACGCTGGCGGCGGCTTTCCCTATATAATCGCTCAGGTAACAACCCGAGGCATCCATGACCCACCCAAGCGAACAGTTGGAAGGCACCCCTTTGATCGCGCCTTCTACGGTTGAGCACCCTCTGTACGAGTCCGTGGTCGAGGCCTGCCGGACCGTCTATGACCCTGAAATTCCCGTGAACATCTATGATCTGGGTCTGATCTACACGATCGAGATCAGCGATGACAACGCGGTCAAGGTCATCATGACACTGACCGCTCCGGGGTGCCCCGTGGCGGGCGACATGCCGGGCTGGGTAGTCGAGGCGATCGAGCCGGTGGCCGGGGTCAAGGAGGTGGACGTCGAACTGACCTGGGAGCCGCCCTGGGGCATGGAAATGATGTCGGACGAGGCCCGCCTGGAATTGGGCTTCATGTAACGCCGCAAGTCCGGGGTCGTCCCGGCACCCGGCATCGCGATCGCTCTTTGCCTGCGCTCATTTCAGGTCACAGGTTGCCTTGATCTCGGCGGCACGGGCGTCCAATTTATCGACATCTTCGCCCGACAACATCTTCAGCCTTTTCTGCTCGGCCCCCGCGACCAACCCGAGCAAGGCGCCGGTCGGCGTGATGACCAGAATGCTTTAGACCTGCTGCGCCCGGGCATTTTTCCGTTCGACGGAAATGGCTCTCAGATCGCCCTCGGCGGTGGTGCAATCGACCGGATGCTTGGCCGGATCACCCACGGCCGGCGAGGCGGACAGGGCAGCGACGACGCCGCACAGGATCGGTTTGAATGAGGATCGTATCATTTCCAGGCCTCCTGTCCAAAAGCGGTGGCGCGATCACACCGAACCGCCTTCAGCGTATAGGGATGCTCGCCACGGGCAATCTCGGTCATGGGCGAGGCGCGCCCGGCAGAAAAAGACACGAAACCACTGGGCCGGCTTGAGCCTTGCCCTCGGCCACCCTAGATTATGAACAACGCGCGAATACGGAGAGCATGATGTTTGGCATTCCCGGCAAGCAAGCCGTGACGATGACCCCGAAAGCGGCCGAGCAGATCGTTCGGCTGATGAAGTCGGGCGGCCATGCCGGCCTGCGCATCGGCGTCAAAAAGGGCGGATGCGCCGGCATGGAATACACAATGGAATATGTCGATCAGGCCGACCCGAATGACGAGGTCGTCGAACAGGACGGCGCCCGGGTAATGATTGCGCCCATGGCACAGATGTTCCTGTTCGGCACGGAAATCGACTATGAAACCTCGCTGCTGGAATCGGGGTTTAAATTCAAGAATCCTAACGTGGTCGATGCCTGCGGCTGCGGCGAATCGATCAAGTTCGACGAGTCGCTGGCCCAGCAGGGCTAAGGGTTCTGTTTCAGGTGCAGATAAGTTTCCTGAAAGCGCCGGGTCAGATGTTCCCCGGCGCTGATCGTCCGGCCTGAACCGGGCGGTGCGACATTTGTGTCGTAGGAGGGGTTGAAGAACAGCGGAACCGAGATCCGCTCGTCCCGGCCGCCCCTGACGCGGTGCATGGTGGCCTTGACGCGCCCGGCGGTCCAGAATTCCAGCATTTCCCCGAAATTGATGATGAAGGTGCCGGGGTCAGCCTGCACCGGTTGCCATTCGCCCCCGGGCATCTGAACCTCGAGCCCGGGCTGGCCGTCGGTGGCCAGAAGGGTCAGACAGCCATAGTCGGTATGCGCGGCGATTCCGAAATCCTTGTCACCCGCCCAGTCCGGGCGCCGGGGATAGTAGTTGCCGCGCAGCAAGGCCATCGGCGTATCGAATGCTCGGTCGAAGCTGTTTGCATCCCGCCCCAGGGCACAGGCAATGGCCCGAAGGATCCGCATCGCCACGGCACAGGCGTCCGCGTAATAGGCCTGGATGACGGCGCGAAACTCGGGCGGCTGCACGGGCCACAAGTTCGGCGCATAGACGCTCAGCCCCCGGCCCTGGTACGGGTTTCCCGGCGGCAGTTCGAACCCGCAATCGAACACTTCCTTGTAATCGGGGTTGGCGTCCGGGTCGACCTGCTCGGACCCGGGCGCGCCCCAGCCGCGGTTCGCGCCCGTCCGCGCCATGTCGACGGCCCGCTTGTCGGCGCGCGGCAGGTGAAAGAACACGCGGTAGGTCTCGATGACAGAACGCACGCGATCTGCGGTCAATCCGGTATTAGAGACGGTCAGAAACCCGACCCGCTGCGCAGCATCGGCAAGGCGCGTCAGGTCCTCGGGCGCGCGGTGGTCCAGTTTCGCAAGATTAAGGTCGTCAATCATCGGCATACAGGGCAAATTGGCCCCCGCAGAGTGGCGGCGAACCCGGTGCTCTGCAACCGGAATTGTCACGCCCGACCAGCGGTGCTAACTGGGATGCGACCATATTTGCATCAACGACCGCGGAGGACCCGACATGCGACGCAAGCTGGCGGCAGGCAACTGGAAGATGAACGGAACCGGGGCCGCGCTGTCCGAGTTGCAAACGCTGAAACAAAGCCACCCCGCGCCCACGGTCGACATCCTGATCTGCCCACCGGCCACCCTGATCCACCGCGCGGCGCAGACGGTCGGGGGTGGCATCGCCATCGGCGGTCAGGACTGCCATGCCGAACGCTCAGGCGCGCATACGGGCGACATCAGCGCCGAGATGCTGAAGGACGCGGGTGCGACCCATGTAATACTGGGGCATTCCGAGCGGCGCGAGGACCACGGCGAACAGGATGAGGACGTGCGCGCCAAGGCCCGCGCGGCCATGGATACCGGACTGATCGCCATCATCTGCGTCGGCGAAAGCCTCGAGCAGCGCGAGGCAGCCAATACGCTGGACATCATCGGCGGGCAACTGTCGGGGTCGGTGCCCGACCAGTCGACCGGCGAAAACCTGGTGATCGCCTACGAGCCGATCTGGGCCATCGGCACCGGCAAGGTCCCGACGCTTGACGAGATCGGCGAGGTTCACGACTTCATCCGCGCCCGGCTTGAACGGCGGTTCGGCGAGGGCGTGGGGCGGTCGGTGCGGTTGCTGTACGGCGGCTCGGTAAAACCGGCCAATGCGGCCGAGATCTTCGGCGTGTCGAACGTGGATGGCGCGCTGGTCGGCGGGGCCAGCCTGAAGGCCCGCGATTTCTCGGGCATCATCTCGGCGCTCGAACAGGCCTGACCCGTCTACTGCCACATGGATGCCGGCCTGGCCGTGCGATCACCTGAAACCCGGGACCGGAACCATGAAAGTCTGTGTCATCTGCATGAAATGGGGCGATGTCTATGGCCCCGAATACGTCAACCTGTTGTACCGGTCGGTTCAGGACAACCTGTCGATCGAGCATGACTTCATCTGCATTTCCGATGATTTCACGGGGCTCGAGCCCGGCATCAAACGGCAGCCCTTTGCCTTTCCCCAGTTGGACCGCCCGCTGTGGACGCATGGAAAATGGCCCAAGCTGCAGATGTTTGACCGCCGGCTCGTCGGCCAGTACGATGCGGCGCTGTTTCTGGACCTCGACCTGCTGATCACCGGCGATCTCGATCCGCTGTTTCAGATCACGCTGGACAAGGGCGGGCTGTATCTGATGCCCAAATTCCGCGGCTTCGTCTGGCGGATGATTCCGGCTGGTGTCTGGGATCTTGTGCCGTGGCTGATGAACAAGGTCACCCGTGGCAATTCATCCGTGGTGGGCTTTGTCCCGTCCCAGCAATATCACCTGTTCGACGACTTTGACGGCGACACCCATCTGCCGAAATACGAAAACGACCAGAACTATATCTCGGACCTAGCCTACAAGCGTCGGTGTTTCCCCAAGAACTGGTGCATCGGACTGATTCATCTGGTGCCCTACTGGCCGTTCGGCCTGGTCTACAGACCCTACCGAAACCTGCCCCGGCGCCCCAAGATCGTGATCTTCAATGGCCGGCCCAATCCCGATGAACTTGTCAACGATGACATCGGATCTTGGGGCGCACGGCGGCGGCGAGGCTACGGGGGCATCCGGTGGGTCGCGGACTATCTGGCGAAATACGGCGACCCGGCCTGAGGGACCCGAACCGGCGCACCGGTTCGGATCGGATCTTTCCCGCTAGTTCGTTATGATCTCGGGGCCCATGAAGGTGTTCGGTAACACCGTCGAGATCCACGGGATGTAGGTGACCATGATCAGGAACACGAACAGCACCGCCAAGAAGGGCAGCGCGGCGCGGACCACGCTCATCATCGGCATGCCTGCGACGCCCGAGGTGACGAACAGGTTCAGACCGACGGGCGGCGTAATCATCCCGATCTCCATGTTGACCACCATGATGATCCCTAGGTGAATCGGGTCGATGCCCAGTTCGATGGCGATCGGGAACACCAAGGGCGCCACGATGACCAGCAGCCCCGAGGGCTCCATAAACTGACCGCCGATCAGCAGGATCACGTTCACCACGATCAGGAAGGTCACCGGCCCCAGCCCCGCTGACAACATCGCGTTGGCGATATGCTGCGGCACCTGCTCGTCGGTCAGAACATGCTTGAGGATCAGTGCGTTGGCGATCACGAACAGCAGCGTCACCGTCAGCTTGCCGGCCTCGAACAACGTGTGCTTGGTGTCCGCATGGAAGAACGCGGTGATCAAGGCATGGGGCTTTTTCAGCAGCGACATATTCTGTTCGCCATCGGCCGTGCGTAGCGGTCCCATGTCCTTGTAGACGAAGCTGGCGATGAAGAAGGCGTAAACAGCCGCCACCGCCGCGGCTTCGGTCGGGGTAAAAATCCCGCCGTAGATACCGCCCAGGATAATGACGATCAGGAACAGACCCCAGGCCGCCTCGCGCGCCGATTCAAAGATCTCGCCCCAGCCCAGCCAATCGCCCTTGGGCAGGTTCTTGACCTTGGCCATGACATAGATCGTCACCATCAGCATCAGTCCTGCCATCAAGCCCGGGATCACGCCGGCCAGGAACATCCGGCCCACCGACACTTCGACGGCGGCGGCATAGACGACCATCACGATCGACGGCGGGATCAGGATGCCCAGCGTACCCGCGTTGCAGATCACCCCCGCGGCGAATTCTTTCGAATAGCCCACCTGCCGCATCCCGGCGATCACGATCGACCCGATGGCAACCACTGTTGCGGGCGACGAACCCGACAAGGCCGCGAATAGCATACACGCAAACACGCCAGCAATCGCCAGACCGCCCGGCAGGTGTCCGACGCAGGCGATGGAAAAACGGATGATCCGCCGCGCCACCCCGCCCGTCGTCATGAAGGACGAGGCCAGGATAAAGAACGGGATCGCCAGCAGGGTGAAATGCCCCTCGAAGGCTTCGAACAGCGTTGCGGCGACCGAGGCCAGCGAGCTGTCGGAATAGATCAGCAGGAACAGGGTCGAGCTGAGGCCGAGCGCCACCGCGATCGGAACGCCGATCAGCAGCAGCCCCACGACCATTGAGAAAAGAAAGACAACGTCCATCAGTCATGCTCTCCCTGCTGGGCCCGGACTTCTTCGATTTCGTCCTCGACTTCGTGACTGGCTACAAGACGGTCGGTTTCACCGCGCCAGATCTGCACGCCCACCTGGGCGAAGCGGATCACCAACAGCAGCATGGAAACCGGCAGCACCAGATAAGGCACGACTTTGGGAAGTTTTTCGTAATGTTCGCCATAGTTTATGAGGTCTTCCAGGAAGCGCAACGGCGCGACCATGGGAATGTCGTCGACCTCATAGAAACTCTGGCTGCGGGCCGAAAAGTCAAAGCCTGTGGGGAACCAGCGCCCCGAGGTCGGCGGTAGGTCGGCAAATACGGCCCAATAGTCGTAGGCCCCTTTCAACATCAGCAGCGAGAAGATCAAACAGAAGCCAACGGATACCAGCGCCATGATCCGGCGCGGCCCAGGCGCCAGCATGTTCAGGATCGCATCCACACCCAGATGGGCGTGCTTCTTGACCGCGTACGACGCTCCCAGCAGAACCAGCCATCCAAAGGCGAACACGGTCAGTTCCAGCGCCCACAGGATGTTGGAATTGAAGACGAAGCGCGCGATTACGTTGGCGAAGGTCACCACGGTCATCAAACCAAGCAACGCCGCGATCAGGGTTTCTTCGATATGGTCGACCAGCCCGGTCGGGCCGGATTTCGCACCAGACATCTTTCTGTCCCCACGTTTTTTTTCATTGAGAGAATTAGTAGCGGGCCGTCGGGCCCGCCCTGCCCGTCCCTCGGCAACGCGCAGGTTGCCAAGGGGTCGGGCGCGGCCGGATCAGAACCCGGCGTTGATGGCCTGCGCCGCGTCGATCTTGTCCTGACCAACGTCGCCGGCGAACTTCTCCCAGACCGGCTTCATCGCGTCGACCCAGGCCTGACGCTGTTCTGGCGTCAGCTGGCGGATGGTGCCGCCGGCGTCGATGATCGCCTGCTTGGCCTGTTCGTTGACCGCGAACGACTCTTTGTTTCGCTGCTCGGTCACCTCGGCAAGGATCGTCAGGAACTGCTCACGCACGTCCGGTTCCAGGCTGTCAAGCCAGTCCACCGAGGTCACGACAAGATAGTCGATGATGCCGTGGTTGGTTTCGGTAATGCCGTCCTGCACCTCGAAGAACTTCTTGCCGTAGATGTTCGACCAGGTGTTTTCCTGCCCGTCGACAACGCCCTGCTGCAGGGCACCATAGACTTCCGAGAAGGCCATTTTCTGCGGACTGCCGCCGATGGCTTCCATCTGTGCCACCAGCACGTCAGACGACTGCACGCGGAATTTCAGTCCGTTTGCATCACTGGGCAGAGTCAGCGGCTTGTTGGCCGACATCTGCTTCATGCCGTTATGCCAGAAGGCCAGGCCCTGCAGGCCGCGGCGCTGCATGCTGTCCTTCATCGCCTGACCGGCCTCGGAGGCCTGGAAGGCATCCACCGCGTCGATGTTCTTAAACATGAACGGCAGGTCGAACAGGCGGAACTGCTTGGTGAACTTCTCGAATTTCGACAGCGAGGGCGCGGCTAGTTGCACGTCACCCTGCAGCATCGCCTCCAGCACCTTGTCGTCGTTGTAGAGCGTAGAGTTCGGATAGACCTCCATGCACATCTTGCCATTCATTTCCTCGTTCACGCGCTTTTCCAGCAGAGAGGCGGCGATGCCCTTGGGGTGCTTGTCGGTGTTGGTCACATGCGCGAATTTGACGACGATCTCGCCCTCATCGCACTGGGCGAAGCCGGCCGTAGCGGTCACGGACAGGGCCAGAGCGGTCGCAGCTGTTGCAAGAAATTTCATGTTGGTGTCCTCCCAGACGTTTTGAAACCTCCGTTGGCGCCCACCAAGGCGCCAGATGCGAAGAAGTGAAGCGAATCGGAGGTAGCCAATCAACGTTTCGGAGATTTTGCGCGAATTTTGATTTTTTCTGTTTATTATCTGATTGTTGAAAAGCGTATTCAACATGCTTGTCTGACCGCCGGGGGCGCGATGTGCGAAAATCCGCACACCAAGGTGGCCACCCGTGCGAAAATCCGCACACCTGTCGAATCGCCTGCGAATCGCCAACGGCCTAGCGGCGATAGTCCTCCGGGCGGATGCCATAGCGCGCCAGCTTGTCATAGAAGGTTTTGCGCGGCAGCTTCAGCGACCGAGCAGCCTCCGAGGCCTTGCCGTTGTGCCGCCCCAGCGCTGCGATCAAGAGCGACCGCTCGACCCGGGCCATCTGCTCGGCCAGTCCCAGATCGGCCGCCGTCGCCACCTCCTCCGGCATACCCAGGACAAATCGCATGGCCGCCGACATCAGCGACCGGGCGTTGCCCGGCCAGTCGCGCGCCATCAGGCTGGCCAGGTGTTCGGGCGTGACCTCGGGCGCGGCGATCCCGGCCTGTTCTGCCGCCTGAGCCACATAGTGGCGAAAGATCACGGGGATGTCTTCGGGGCGTTCCGCCAGGGACGGCACCCGAACCCGCATCACGTCCAGCCGATAGAACAGATCGGCGTTGAACTGACCCTCGGCCACCAGCGCGGCAAGATCCGCGGTCGTGCCGGCGATGATGCGCACCCCTGCGCCCGCCTCGATCAGGTCGAGCGTGGCGTATTGTGTGGCCTCGGGCATCGCCGACACCTCGTCCAGAAACAGAGAGCCACCAGCCGCATCCCCAGCCACCTGACGCAGATCCTGCGCCGTCAGCCCGGCCGCCGGGCGCTTGACGAACGGTCCCTGCGCCCGCGGCGACATCAGGTGGACCACCTCGGCGACCTTCGAGATGCCGCTGCCCGGCGGACCAGTCACCAGAACCTCGGCTTGGGTCGGGGCCACGCTGCGCACGCGGGCGCGCAGGTCCTCGGCCTGGGGGGAGTGTCCGAACAGCAGCCGCGCGGCCGGGTCGCCCTTTTCCAACTCGCGTTTTGCCCGGCGTTCGGCCAGCACTTCGGCCCGGTTGGCGAAGGCCCGATCGAGCACTGCCAACAGATCCGCGGCCGCGCAGGGTTTTTCAAGAAAGTCGAAAGCTCCCTGCCCCATGGCCTGCACCGCCATGGGTATGTCGCCCTCGCCCGTCAGCAGGACTACCGGCAGGTCGGGATCGGCCGACCGGGCATACGACAGCAGATGAAACCCGTCGCGCCCCGGCATGCGGATGTCCGACAGGATCACGCCGGGAAAGCCGGCGTGGATATGATCCTTGGCGGCCACGAACGACCCCGCCGGAATGACCGTCAGTTCGGCCAGTTCCAGCGTCTGGGCCAGGGCCTCGCGCACGGCGGCGTCATCATCTACCAACAGGACCGAGCGGATCATGCGGCGACTTCCTTTTCGAACGGTTCCAGTTCGACGGTGAATACGGCACCATCCTCCGTGTTGGCGCCGCGTATTTCGCCGCCGAAGCTTTGCACCAGACCGTACGAGATGGACAGGCCCAACCCCATGCCCTCGGACGAGCCGACCGTCTTGGTGGTATAGAACGGCTCGAACACGCGGTCGGGGTCGGCGATGCCGGGACCGGTGTCGCGGATGCCGACCCGGATGCGCTCGGCCCGGTCAAGGGTGATGGTCAGCTGCCGCCGGTCGCGGCCCTCCATGGCGTCTGCGGCATTGTTGATGAGATTCACGAAAACCTGCACCAGCCGCACCTCGCCGCCCCAGGCCGGAACGGGTGTATTGGGCGGTTGCCAGTCCACGGCGATGCCATCGGATTTCAGGCGGCTTTCGGTCAGTTCGACGGCGGTGTTCAGCACTTGCACCAGATCGACCTTGCCCATCGGCTCGCTCTCATTGCGCGCAAAGGCCCGCAAGTTCTTGATGATACGCGCCATCCGCGCGGCCATGTCCGAGATACGACCCAGGTTTTCGCGCGCTTTTTCGGTGTTGTCCCGAGCCAGAAAGGCGGCGCCGTTGTCGGCGAATTGGCGGATTGCCATCAGCGGCTGATTCAATTCGTGGCTGATGCCGGCCGACATCTTGCCAAGTGCGCTGAGCTTGCCCGCCTGGACCAGATCGGCCTGCGCGCGTTTCAGCGCGGCTTCGGCCTCCTGCCGTTCGGCCACCTCTCGGCGCAGGGCGGCGTTCGCGGCCGTCAGCGCGCGGGTGCGCTGGGCCACGCGGCTTTCCAGGACCGCGTTGGCCTGCGCCAGGGTGCGCCGACGTTCAGTGGCCAGAAATAGCAAGGCCCCGAAGGCCATGCAGATCGCCGCGACCGCCGCCGCCTGCAAGGCGGCAAGCCGGCGGGCCGGTGCGACATCCATCAGCACTTCTCCGGTCATGCCGATCACAGGCAGATCCCGGGTCAGGTGCAAGGCCCGCCGGGGCAGATACGGGCCCCAGCCGATGGTCCACACTTCATGCGGACCGATCCGGGTGGACCGGAAGTCCCCCGCCGGCTGACCGGGTGGCCGCAGGCCCACCACGCCGGGTGGTCGGGACCAGAACAGCAGCTCGGACCGGTTGGTGATGAAGACCTGCCCCGACCGGTCGACGAAGAACACCGCCTCGGTGCTGCCGCGCCAGGTGCGTTCGACATCTTCGACATCGGCAATCACCATCAACACGCCTCTGACCCGTCCGTCGGGCGCAAAGGACGGCGCGGCGTAGGAATAGATCCGGTTCCCAGTTTCCCCCAGCACGCCATGCGCGCTGCCCAGGGCGCCCTGCATCGCGCGCCGAAACGCCGAGAGGCCGGCCACATTGCCGCCCACCACGTCCAGCGCCGCGGCCAGCACGCGACCCGAAGTATCCGCAAAAATCACATCCACCGCCGAGGACTTGTCGGCGACCTCCAGCAGCAGCGCCCGCGCGGCGGCCCGGTCGGCCTCGGTCTCCAGATCGCGCAGCGCCGGATGCTCGGACATCAGAACCGCCAGTTCCTGATACACCTGCAACTGCGAGCTCAGCCGGTCCGAAGCCAGTTCCAGATCGGCCTGTGCCTTTTCGCTCAGCTGAAACAGGGCCTGACGATAGCCGTAAGACCACACCCCGGCCGCCAACAGCGCGACCGCCAACAGAAAACCGACCGGAACAAGAAGCCTTTGCATGTTACAGGGTCTTGCATTCACGAAGGCTCATGGCAAGTCTGTCGGCCATGATCATTCTGTCGCAAGCCCCCACCGACCAAACCTTCGTGCAGAACCCCTATGCGTTCTATCACACCGCGCGACAGCATAGCGATCTGGTGTACTGGCCCGAATATGACATGCCCGCCGCAGTGTCTCATGCCGCCGTGCAGGCCCTGCTGCGCGACCGGCGGTTCGGGCGCGAGGTGCCACCCGAGCAGGCGACCGCGGGCCCAGACCACCTGGCGCCCTGGCTTACTGTCGAGGCGCATTCGCTGCTTGAGACCGAACCGCCCCGCCATACCCGCTTGCGGTCACTAGTGCTGCGCGCCTTCACCTCGCGGGCGATCACCGCGCTGGCGCCCGATATCGAACGCTTGTGCCATGACCTGATCGACGCCTTCCCGGACGCGCGCTTCGACCTGCTGGATGCCTATTGCACCCAGGTTCCGGTAATCACGATCTGCCGCCTGCTGGGTGTGCCCGAATCCATGGCGCCGCAACTGCTGGACTGGTCGCACGCGATGGTGGCCATGTATCAGGCCAGCCGCACGCGCCATACCGAGGACGATGCCGCCCGCGCATCCGCCGCGTTCACCGCGTTTCTGAACGACTACGTCGATCAGCGCCGCTCAGACCCGCGCGACGACCTGATCACCCGGCTGATCGCCGCCGAGGAGGACGGCGAGAAACTTTCGCGCGATGAACTGATCGCCACCTGCATCCTGCTGCTGAATGCCGGTCACGAGGCGACGGTGCATTCCCTCGGCAACGGCGTGAAAACCCTGCTTGAGACGGGAACCGGGGCCGAGGCGCTGACAGCCGACCGCATCGACGCCACGGTCGAGGAGATCCTGCGCTATGACCCGCCACTGCACATGTTCACCCGGTACGCCTACGAGGAGGCCGAGGTATTCGGTCACAGCTTTGCCCGCGGCGACCAGGTGGCGCTGCTGCTGGGGGCGGCCAATCGCGACCCTTCGGTATGGGCCGACCCCGACCGGTTCGACCCGACGCGCGAGATCCAGACCAACACCAGCTTTGGCGGCGGCCTGCATTTCTGCGTCGGCGCGCCGCTGGCGCGGCTGGAAATGCGCATCGCCCTGCCCATCCTGTTCGACCGCTGCCCCGGCCTGCACCTGACCGAACCGCCGGTCTATTCCAACAGCTACCACTTCCACGGGTTGCGACGGCTGATGGTGCGGGTCTGATCAGGCCTCGGCCAGCGCGTTAAGGGGCAGCATGGTGGTCGACTTGATCTCTTCCATCGACAGCAGGGCGGTCACGTTGTAGACCCGCACCTCGGAAATCAGCGCCTGATAGAACGCATCATACGCGCGCGCGTTCCTGACCCGCACCTTGAGGATGTAATCGATATCGCCCGCCAGCCGGTGCGCCTCCTGCACTTCGGGACGATCACGCAGGGCCTTGAGGAACTTGCGCTGCCAGTCGGCCTCGTGTTCCGAGGTACGGATCAGTACGAAGAACGTGGCCTCGAACCCCAGCGCCTCGGCATCCAGCAGAACGGTCTGCTGCCCGATGATCCCGGCTCCCTTCATCTTGCGGATGCGATTCCAAACCGGCGTCTTCGAACTGCCGACGCGGGCCGCGATTTCGTCCAGCGACTGGCTGGCGTCGCGCTGCAGCTCGGCCAGAATTTTCCGATCCATGTCGTCAATGCGCACCGACATTCCAATTTTCCTTTCGTTTCGAAACTCACGTCCTGAATGGTGGATCCATTGGAACGTTCGTTCTTATTTGTCGCGCAATCTGGCGAATAATGGGGAATATTTCCTATATTGCAGGTCAAGTCAAACAACCGGCGGACCGCCCAGATGCAACAAACGCACACAGCCCAAAAGACCTGCCATGTCGATTTCGTCGGCGCGGGTCCCGGTGATCCGGACCTGCTGACGGTCAAGGCTCTGACCGCGTTCGGCAGGGCCGACGTGGTGCTGCACGACCGGTTGATCAGCGACGCCATCCTGCAGATCGCCGGCCGGTCGGCCCGGCTGATCGACGTGGGCAAGGCCGGTTTCGGCCCCTCGTGGCGGCAAGAGGACATCGACGCACTGCTGGTACGGCTGGCCTTGGAAGGGCAGCGCGTGGTGCGCCTGAAATCCGGAGACGCCACCGTCTTTGGCCGCCTAGACGAAGAAATCGAAGCGCTGGATGCGGCGGGCATTTCCTGGGCCATCATTCCCGGAATCACCGCCGCCTCGGCCGCGGCCGCCAGCATCGGGCAAAGCCTGACGCGCCGAGGCCGCAATTCGTCGGTCCGGTTCCTGACCGGGCACGACATGCAAGGCTTTGCCGATCACGACTGGGCCGGGCTGGCGCGTCCGGGGTCGGTGGCCGCGATCTACATGGGCAAGAAATCCGCCCGTTTCATCCAGGGTCGCCTGCTCATGCACGGCGCCGACCGGGCCACGCCCGTTACCCTGATCGAAAACGCCTCGCGCCCCGACCAGCGGATTTTGGAAACCACGCTGGACCGGTTGGCGTCCGACCTGTCGCAAGCCGACATGACCGGCCCTGCGCTGATGTTCTATGGCCTTGCCCCGCGCGCCGCGGTCCGGGCCGCAACCGAATTGAAGAAGGAGCACGCCTGATGGCCCGCGCTTTTACACCGAAAGTCGTTACCGCCAACGATCTGCTGGAAGGCGACGTGATCTATCTGACCGCCGATGACCGCTGGTCGCGCGATCTGCGCGAGGCCGAGTTGATCACCGACGAAGCGCACGCGCAGCTGCGCCTGCTGGACGCGCAGCGGCAGGTGGACAAGATCGTCGGCGCCTATCTGGCCGATGCCGTCGCCGGGGAAAACGGCCCCGAACCCACCCATTTCCGGGAAGACTTCCGCCGCACCGGCCCGTCCAACTATGCCCACGGCAAACAGGAATCTTCCCCGCAGCCCCGGGCCTGACCTTAGGCCCCTCTCTCCCCATAAAAAGGCCCCGGGCTCCGGGGCTGCAAAAAGGACAGCCAGACCATGTATCGCTACTCCGAGTTTGACAAAGCCTTTCTGACCGAACGCAACAAGCAGTTCCGCGCCCAGGTCGAGCGCCGCATCGACGGTTCGCTGACCGAGGACGAGTTTAAGCCCCTGCGCCTGATGAACGGCCTGTATCTGCAACTGCACGCCTACATGCTGCGGGTGGCGATCCCCTATGGCACGCTCAACAGCGCCCAGATGCGTCAGCTGGCCCTGCTGGCCGAGAAGTGGGACAAGGGTTACGGCCATTTCACCACGCGCCAGAACATTCAGTACAACTGGCCCAAGCTGCGCGACGTGCCCGACATGCTGGACGCGCTGGCCGAGGTCGGCCTGCACGCGATCCAGACCAGCGGCAACACCATCCGCAACGTGACCGCCGACCATTTCGCCGGTGCCGCCGCGGATGAGATCGCCGATCCGCGCCCCTATGCCGAGCTGCTGCGCCAGTGGTCCACAGACCACCCGGAATTCCAGTTCATGCCACGCAAGTTCAAGATCGCCATCACCGGGTCCGAGCACGACCGTGCCGTGATCAAGGCCCACGACATCGGCCTGCAACTTGTCGAGCGCGACGGCGTTCTGGGTGCCCGCGTTTTGGTGGGGGGCGGCTTGGGCCGCACGCCGATGATCGGCAAGGAGCTGTCTGATTTCGTCGCCTTCGACGACCTGCTGGCCTATCTCGAGGCCACCGTTTCGGTCTGGAACCAGATCGGCCGGCGCGACAACAAGTACAAGGCGCGCATCAAGATCACCGTGCATGAACACGGCATCGACGCCATCCGCACCAAGGTGAACGAGCGCTTCCTGCAGGTGCGCCCGCAGTTCAAGGGCGCCGACATGGCGCTGCTGGATCAGATCAAGGCGCATTTCGCGCCGCCCGCCTTCCGCGAAGTCTCGGTCGCGGCGTTCGAGAGCGCCTATTCGAACGACCCGGTCTTCCGGTCGTGGATAGACACCAACATTGCACCGCACAAGCAGGCGGATCACGCGATCGTCACGATCTCGCTCAAGAAGCACGGGGCAACGCCGGGTGATGCGACCGCCGAGCAGATGCGCGTGATGGCCGATCTGGCCGAGCAATACGCCTATGACGAGCTGCGCATCAGCCACGAGCAGAACGTGATCCTGCCGCATGTCCACAAATCGGACCTGCCCGCGATCCACGCCAAGCTGAAAGAGCACGGACTGGCCACCGCGAATATCGGCCTGATCAGCGACATCATCGCCTGCCCCGGCATGGACTATTGCGCGCTGGCGACGGCCCGCTCGATCCCTGTCGCGCAGCAGATCGCGACCCGGTTCGACGAGCTGAAGCTGGAGCACGACATCGGCCACCTGAAGATCAAGATTTCGGGCTGCATCAACGCGTGCGGGCACCACCATGTGGGCCATATCGGCATCCTGGGCCTGGATCGCGCCGGAGTGGAGAACTACCAGATCACGCTGGGCGGAGACGCCACCGAAACGGCCGCCATCGGCGACCGCACCGGTCCGGGCTTTGCCTATGACGAGATCGTTCCGGCCATCGAGCGGATCATCGAGACCTATCTGGACCAGCGCGAAAGCCCCGAGGAGACCTTTCTGGAGACCTATCGCCGGATTGGAATGGCCCCGTTCAAGGCGGCCCTCTACCCCGAGGCCCGGGCCAATGCCGCTTGACGAAATCCAGACCGAGCTGGGCAAGGAGCGCCAGGTGCTGACCGAGAAGGTCGAGGCGCTCAACGCCCGCTACCGGCATCACAGCGCCCACGACGTCATGCATGGGGCGCTGGAAAATGCGGGCAAGATCGCCCTGGTTTCCAGCTTTGGTGCCGAGTCTGTGGTGTTGCTGCACATGGCTGCGGTGATCGACAAGAACACCCCGGTGCTGTTCGTGGACACCCAGATGCTGTTCGCCGAGACGCTGATCTATCAGCAGGAGGTGAGCGAGCGCCTTGGGCTGAAGAACGTGCGGGTCATCCGCGCCGACGAAGAGGACCTGCAGCGGGACGACCCCTATGGCGCGCTACGGCTGAAGGACCCGGATGCCTGCTGCACCCTGCGCAAGACGATCCCGCTGCAGCGGGCGCTGGCGGGTTATGACGGCTGGATCACCGGGCGCAAGCGGTTCCAGTCGGGCACCCGCGCCGCACTCGAATTCTTTGAGGTCGAGGACGGCACCGGCCGGATCAAGGTCAACCCGCTGGCCCACTGGGCGCCCGAGGACGTGCGCGCCTACATGGAAGAAAACCGGCTGCCGCGGCACCCGCTGGTGGCCAAGGGATACCCTTCGATCGGCTGTGCGCCCTGCACCTCGCCGGTGAAGGAAGGCGAAGACCCCCGCGCCGGGCGCTGGCGCGATCAGAACAAGGAAGAATGCGGCATCCATTTCGTGAACGGCAAGATGGTGCGCAGCGGAGAGAAAACATGACTGTTATCGTGACCGATGGGGGCTTTGCCCCCGATGACTGGACCGACGGCTTCGTCTCGCTGGACGATGCCGCAAACGACGTGATCGCGTTGGACGTGACGTCGGACACCGACCCCGACGCGCTGTTCGAGCGGCTGGGCAATGCACAGATGGTGCGGGTGGATTTCCCCTCTTTCGCCGACGGGCGCGGTTTCACCATCGCGCGCGTCCTGCGCCTAAAGGGCTATACCGGCCGCCTGCGCGCCAAGGGGCACGTTCTGGCCGACCAATACGCAATGGCACGGCGCAGCGGCTTCGACGAGGTCGAGATCGACGCCGAGCTTGCCGCCCGCCAGCCCGAGGACCAATGGCTGGCCCGCGCCAACTGGCAGGGCCACGACTATCAGGCCCGCCTGCGCGGCTGACGCGACAAACGGGGCAATCTGCCCCCTTTTCCTGACATGGATCAAAGATTAAACGGAGATGCCGGTTTAGCAGACCGGCAGGTGAAACGATGACCGAGATGAAGCCCGTGACCGAAGCAACCGCCGTGAAGGCCCCTACCCTGCCTGACGCTCAGACCGTCACCGAAGTGAAGCACTGGACCGACAGTCTGTTCTCGTTCAAGGTGACGCGCCCGCAATCGCTGCGGTTCCGCTCGGGCGAGTTCGTGATGATCGGCCTTCTGGGCGACAACGGCAAACCGCTGCTGCGCGCCTATTCCATCGCTTCGCCAGCCTGGGATGACGAGCTGGAATTCTACTCGATCAAGGTGCCGGACGGCCCGCTGACCTCGAAACTGCAGCACATCAAGCAGGGCGACCAGATCATCCTGCGGCCCAAGCCGGTGGGGACGCTGGTGCATGACGCGCTGCTGCCGGGCAAACGGATCTGGTTCTTTGCAACCGGCACCGGGTTTGCGCCCTTTGCCTCGCTGCTTCGCGAACCGCAGACATATGAGGACTATGACGAGGTCATCATCACCCACACCTGCCGCGAGGTGGCCGATCTGGAATACGGCCGCCAACTGATCGAGAAGATCAAGCAGGACGAGATGCTGTCCGAACTGATCGGCGAAGGTTTTGCCGACAAGATCCGCTATTACCCGACCACCACCCGCGAACAGAGCCCCAAGATGGGCCGGATCACCGACCTGCTGAAGGACGGCACCGTGTTCAAGGATCTGGGCATCGAGGGCGGGATCAAGCCCGAAACCGACCGCGCCATGGTCTGCGGGTCGCTGGCCTTCAACCACGACATCAAGGCCATTCTCGAAGAGTTCGGCCTGCGCGAAGGCGCCAATTCCGACCCGAAAGAGTTCGTGATCGAAAAGGCCTTTGTCGGCTGAAGTAGGAAATGGCCGGTGCCCCAGGCGCCGGCCGCCGCCCCGGGCGCGGTCGGGGCAAAGAATTTCGCGCGCCGCCTGCTTTATCCCGCTTGAAAGACGCGGGGTCTCAGTTTAAATTCCCGGCTCGAAATTCTGCAATTATCAAAGGAATGAACCCATAGCTCGCAGACCTCACAACGCGCCGCCGCAACGCGACACCGGCCCGCGCGTCAATGACAAGATCCGTGCCCCCGAAATCCGCCTGATCGGCGCCGATGGTGAAAATATCGGGGTGGTTCATCCCGCCAAAGCCATGCAACTCGCCGCCGACGCCGGCCTGGACCTGGTCGAGATTTCGCCCAACGCGAATCCGCCGGTCTGCAAGATCATGGACTTCGGCAAGTACAAGTACGAAACGCAGAAGCGCGAAGCCGAAGCCCGCAAGAAACAGAAAATCATCGAAGTGAAAGAGGTCAAGTTCCGGCCCAACACCGACACGCATGACTATGACGTGAAGATGCGGAACGTGGTCAAGTTTCTTGAGAAGGGCGACAAGGTCAAGGTGACCCTGCGCTTCCGCGGCCGCGAGATGGCGCACCAGAATCTGGGGCGCGAACTGCTTGAGCGCGTGGCCGAGGACGTCAAGGAAATCGGCAAGATCGAGAACATGCCGAAGATGGAAGGCCGCCAGATGATCATGATGATCGGGCCGCTGCCACAGAAGTAACCCAGCACCTGTTCAGGGCATCAAGGCTCCCTCGGATCGAGGGAGCCTTTTTCGTTGGCCGGCTCAGATCACCCGCGACATCGCGCGGCCCAGCTTTTCGACCAGTTCGTCCAGCTGCACTTCTTCGATGATGAATGGCGGCGCCAGCAGGATATGGTCGCCGTTCCGGCCATCGCGGGTGCCGGACATGGGATAGCAGATCAGCCCTTCGTCAAACGCTGCCTTCTTGATCTTCGCTGCCACGCCCAGGCCCGGATCGAACGGCGCGCGCGTGTCACGATCGGCCACCAGCTCGATCCCGCGGAACAGGCCGCGCCCACGCAGGTCGCCGACATTGGGGTGCTGGCCGAAAGCGGCCTGCAGCCTTTCGTGCAGCGCATCTCCCATCGCCCGCGCCCGCTCGGGCAGGTGGCGATCGGTCAGCTTCTGCACCACGGCCAGCGCCGCCGCGGTCGCGACCGGATGACCGACATAGGTATGCCCGTGCTGGAAGAACCCCGACCCGTCGCGGATCGCCTCGTAGATTGCCCCAGTACACAGGGTCGCACCGATGGGCTGGTACCCGGCCCCCAACCCTTTGGCGATGCACAGGATATCCGGCGCGACCCCATCGTGGTCGCACGCGAACAGGTGGCCGGTGCGGCCCATGCCGCACATGACCTCGTCCAAGATCAACAGAACGCCGTAGCGGTCACAGATTTCGCGGATCCGCTTGAAATAGCCCTCGACAGCCGGCACCGCCCCCAGCGTGGCCCCGACCACCGGCTCGGCGATGAAGGCCATCACGGTGTCCGGCCCCAGCCGCAGGATTTCGGCCTCAAGCTCATCCGCGACGCGCTGGCCATAGTCAAAGCTGGTCTCGCCGTCCTGCTTCTCGGCATATTCATAGCAGGGCGCGATATGGCTCATCTCGATCAACATCGGCGCGAACTGCGCCCGGCGCCACGCATTGCCACCGGCCGACAGCGCCCCCAGCGTGTTGCCGTGATAGCTCTGGCGGCGCGCGATGACCCGCGAGCGCTCGGGCTGCCCGACTTCCAGGAAATACTGACGCGCCAGCTTGATCGCCGCTTCGGTCGCCTCGGACCCGCCCGAGACGAAATAGACCCGCTCCAGCTCGCCCGGCGCCTGTGCGATCAGCAGATCCGCCAGCGCCTCGGCCGGTTCCGACGTCATGAACCCGGTATGGGCAAAAGCGACCTTTTCAACCTGTTCCTGCACCGCGCGGATCACCTCAGGGTCGGAATGCCCCAGGCACGATACCGCCGCGTCGCCGCAATCTAGGTACCGTTTGCCCAGAGTATCGATCAGATAACACCCGTCGCCCTTGGCGGCTGTTGGCAACTGGGCCTTGGTGTGGCGGGGAAAAACATGGCTCATGTCAAAGTCCTTTCAAACGGGCCACAAGCGCCGCGACCGAGGCTGCGTTGTCCGGCCAGATATTTCCATCGGCGTCCGTCAGGCTGTTCTCGAACCCAACCCGCACATCAGCGCCACGACACGCAGCCGCAAGCAAACAGTCATGTTCGCGCCGGCCGAACGCACACACCATCCATGGCGCGTGGGTTTCGGGAAAGGCGTCCAGATCGGCGGGCAGGGATTCCTGGCCCGTCGCATAGCGCCCTAAAACAAGCAGGCGTTCTTCCTGCCCGGCCCGCACGACACCGCGCGCCTGCCAGTCCCGCAACAGCTCCGCATCGGCCGCATCATACAGGATATGCTGAACCCGCGTGCCCTGTTCGGCGCACAGCGCATAAACCCGCTCTGCCAGCTGGGGCGCGCGGGCCATCTCTCGCACCGCGATCGACGCCCATGCGGGCTGAACCAGACGCAGGCAGTCGTACTGCGCTGCAACATCAAAGATGCCTGCCGCCTCGGTGGTGATCTGGATGTCCAGCGCGGGAACGGTGCGGCGCAACTCGGCCAGTGTCTCGCGGTATTTCCCCGCATCCAGCGAGTGCGTCCCGTCACCTTCACGCACATGCAGGTGCAGACCATCGGCACCGGCCGCATGGCAGGCCCGTGCCGCCGCCACGATCTCGCCGATCGTCAATGGGATCGCCGGGTGGTCCGAATACTGACGGCGCGCCCCATTCGGAGCGACCAGCACATAGGGAAGCATCTTTGGCCGTTGAGTTTCGCTCATGGTCTCATCCGTTCATTCTGCCCGAGATGTATACCTCAGCACGCTGTTTTGTGGTTGAAATTTTCATAACATATGTTTTTCTTCTCTCATGCAAAACTCGACCCCTCAACTGATCGACCGGCTGCGCCATGAGATCGAGCGTATGCCGGCCCAGCTTCAGGCCGCCGCCAAGTATGTCATCGACCACCCGGCCGATTTCGCGTTGGATTCGATCCGCACCACGGCTGACAAGATCGGCGTCAGCACGAACGCGGTCATCCGGCTTGCACGGTACATGGGCTATGAGCGTTTCGAGGACTTTCGAAGACCGTTCCGCCACGACCTGACAACCGACCGGGAAGACCGGCTCAATCAAGGCTGGCTGTCGCGCATGGCCGACAGCGGAGAGTTCGGCGCCGCCCAGGCGGGATTCGCCCGGAACGAGTTGAACGTGGTGGCGCGCTCATTGCGCCTGCTGGATCCGGCCAAGGTGGAGCGCGCGGTGACACTCATGACTTCGGCGCGCAGGTGCTTCGTGACCGCCACGCGCGCCAGCTACGCGCTGGCCTATTATTTCCACTATGCGGGCCGAATGGCGTATCCCGGCCTGCACCTTATCCCGCGCCACATGGGATCAGCCATCGACGATCTTCTCGAGGCCGATCATGGTGACTGCCTGTTTGCCATGACGGTGTACCCCTATTCCGCCGATACGATCCAAGCCATGCGATTTGCCCGTAACCGGGGGCTTCGGCTGATCCTGCTGGCCGACAGCGACGTAATCGCGCCGGGCATTGACGCGGACGTGACCCTGACGGTCAGCACACGGTCGAGACATCTGTTTTCAAGCTTTTCCGGGTCCATGGCCGCAATCGAAGTTCTGCTGGGTCACCTTTTCGCGCAGAGCGGTGACGCCGCCGCAGAACGGGTCCGCCGATACCAGCAAGCCCGCGAAGACGCAGGCGCATATTGGCAACCCGCCAAACTGCCGCGCCTGCGCTCCAAATGAAAAGCCCCATCACCGGGGCTTTTCGCAGTTGCGATGTCAGATGCAGGCCTGCACGGCCCGTCGTGTCATCACGCCCACCAGGTGGGCGCGGTACTCCTTGCTGCCGTGCAGATCTCCGATCATGTTCATCGGATTGACCCGCAGGTCCATCAGGGCATCGGGCCGGAACTCCTTGTTCAGCGCCTGCTCGGCCTCGGTCCAGCGGAACACACCATCCTCGCTGGCCCCGGTTACGGCCACCCTCACCCCACTGGCAAAGCGCGCGAGGAACACGGCAACCAATGCAAAGCGCGAGGCCGGCTGCAGGAATTTCTGATAGCTCGCAGCCTGCGGCACCGGGAACCGAACCGAAGTGATGATCTCCCCCTCGTCCAGTGCAGTGGTGAACATGCCCTGAAAGAAGTCATCGGCAGCGATCTGACGGGAATTGGTCACGACCACGGCACCCGATCCCAACACCGCCGCCGGGTAACAGGCCGCGGGGTCGTTGTTGGCCAGCGAACCGCCGATCGTTCCCCGATTGCGCACGGCCGGGTCTCCGATATGTCCGGCAAGATCGGCCAGCGCCGGATACTTGTCGGCAACCTCTCGCGCCACGGTCGCATGGGTCGTCGCTGCACCGATGGCAATCGATCCGTCATCCTCGACACACACCCCCTTCAATTCGGGAATGCCGCCCAGGCTCACCAGTGTCTCGGGCGCAGCAAGGCGCTGTTTCATAGTCGGGATCAGGGTCTGCCCGCCCCCCAACGCCTGTGCATCCTCCCCCGCCAATGCCGCAACCGCGTCGGCAATGGTCGAGGGACTCTTGAACTCGAAATTGTACATTTCGCTCTTCCTTTCCGAAAGGCGAGGAACCGCCCTTCATCTGGCTGTAAATATCCCGGGGAGCGCGAGGGGCTGCCCCCTCGCACACCAACCTCTCCACTCAGCTGTTCATCGCCGCCCAAACACGCGACGGGCTGACCGGCATGTCGATGTGGTCCACCGCCTTGCCACCCGAGTTCAGCGCATCGATCACGGCATTGACCACCGCAGGCGGCGATCCAATCGCCCCGGCCTCGCCACAGCCCTTTACACCCAACGGGTTGTGCGTGCACGGCGTCTGGCTCGAATGATCCACGGTATAGAACGGCACGTCATCGGCCCGCGGCATGGCATAGTCCATGAAGGACGCGCTCAGCAGCTGACCGTTCTCGTCATAGACGCAGTTCTCGAGCAAGGCCTGACCGATCCCCTGTCCGATACCGCCATGCACCTGGCCATCAACGATCATCGGGTTGATGATGTTGCCGAAATCATCCGCCGCGGTGAACCGTTCGATGGTCACCTGCCCGGTCTCGGGGTCAACCTCGACCTCGCAGGCATAGGCGCCGGCCGGGAAGGTAAAGTTGGCCGGATCATAGAACGCGGTCTCCTCCAGCCCCGGCTCGACCTCTAGCGGGAAGTTGTGCGGAACATAGGCCGTCAGGGTCACATCGCCCCAGGCCACCGACTTGTCGGTGCCGGCCACGGTGAACTGGCCATCCTTCAGCTCGATATCGGCCTCGGACGCCTCCAGCAGATGCGCCGCGATCTTCTTGGCCTTTTCGATCACCTTCTCGGTCGCCTTGACCATGGCCGATCCACAAACCGCCAGCGAGCGCGAGCCATAGGTGCCCATACCGAACGGGATCTTCGAGGTATCGCCGTGCACGATCTCGACCATCGACTCGTCGATGCCGATCATGTCGGCCACGACCTGCGGAAAGGCCGTCTCGTGCCCCTGCCCGTGGCTGTGGGCCCCGACCATGACGCTGATCGAGCCGGTGGCGTTCACCCGCACGGTTGCCGCGTCATACAGGCCCGCACGCGCCCCCAGCATCCCCACGATGTTCGAGGGCGCGATGCCGCAGGCCTCGATATAGCAGTTCACGCCCAGGCCGCGCAGCTTGCCCCGCGCCTCGCTTTCGGCGCGTCGCGCCGGGAAGCCCGCGAAATCGGCGGCTTGCTCCAGCTTGTCCATGGTGCCGTTGTAGTCGCCGGTATCATAGGTCAGCGCCACCGGCGTGTCATAGGGGAACTGCGTGATGAAGTTCTGCCGACGCAGCGCAACCGGATCAACGCCCAGCTCGCGCGCGGCCTTGTCGATCACGCGCTCCAGCTGATAGGTCGCCTCGGGGCGGCCTGCGCCGCGATAGGCATCCACCGGCACGGTGTTGGTGAACATCGCCCGCACGTTCACCTGAATGACCGGCGTCTTGTAGTTGCCCGCCATCAGCGTCCCGTGCAGCCAGGTCGGCACCGAACTGGAAAACGTCGACAGATACGCCCCCAGATTGGCATAGGTATGGGTCCGCAGCCCGACGAAATTGTTGTCGGCATCCAGCGCCAGCTCGATCTTGCTGACATGGTCGCGGCCCTGCGCATCCGACATGAACGCCTCGGACCGGCTGGCCGTCCACTTGACCGGGCGGTTGCACGCCTTGGCCGCGAAGGTGCAGAACGCCTCTTCTGCGTAGTGGAAGATCTTGGTGCCGAAACCGCCACCCACGTCCGGCGCCACGACGCGGACCTTGTGCTCGGGCAGGCCCAGCACGAAGGCACACATCAGCAACCGGATCACATGCGGGTTCTGCGAGGTGGTATAGAGCGTGTATTCATCCGTGCCCCGGCTGTATTCCGCCACGGCCACGCGCGGCTCCATCGGGTTGGCGACCAGACGATTGTTCACCAGTTCCAAGGTGGTGACATGCGCCGCATTGGCGAACACCTCGTTCACCTTGTCATCGTCGGCCTCGCCCAACTGCCAGTCATAACAGATATTGTTTTTCAGATCGTCATGGACCAACGGCGCGCCCTCTTCAGCGGCGGCTTTCATGTCCAGAACGGCGGGCAATTCCTCGATATCCACGTCGATTGCTTCGGCCGCGTCACGGGCCTGTTCCAGGCTGTCGGCCACGACGGCCGCGATCGGGTCGCCCACATGGCGCACCTTGCCTTGCGCCAGGATCGGGTGCGGCGGTTCCTGCATGGGCGCGCCATGCTTGTCGGTCACCTCCCAGCCGCAGGGCATGCCGCCCACGCCTTCGAAATCTTTGCCGGTAAACACCCGAACCACGCCGGGCATGGCCTCGGCGGCGGACGTGTCGATGCTTTTGATCCGGCCATGTGCGATGTCAGATCGCAGAAAATACACATAGGCCTGACCGCGGATGTTGATGTCGTCGGTGTAATTGCCCGCTCCGGTCAAAAAGCGCACGTCCTCGCGGCGCTTGGAACTGGCTCCGATGCCACTGTCTTTGGGCATAGCTTGTTCTCCTCCCATAAACGGATGCTTGTGCGCATCCCTGTCATCCCACGGGCGCCTCCTCCTGCGCCCGCAGCGGCATCACTCGGCAGCGATGTGGCTGACGTCCTGGCCGGACGCGGCCATGATCGCCTTGACGATGTTGTGGTACCCGGTGCAGCGGCACAGGTTGCCTTCCAGGTATTTGCGGATTTCGGCCTCGGTCGGGCGCGGGTTCTCCTTCAGCAGGGCCGCGGCCGACATTACCATGCCGGGCGTGCAGAAACCGCATTGCAGGCCGTGATGATCCTGAAACGCCTGCTGAATCACGTTCAGCGATCCGTCCGGGTTGGCCTGCCCCTCGATGGTGCCGACCTCGGCCCCGTCCGCCTCGAGCGCCAGCATGTTGCAGGACTTCACCGCCGCGCCGTTCACATGAACCACGCAGGCGCCGCATTGGGCCGTGTCACAGCCCACATGGGTACCGGTCAGCGACAGGTGATCGCGCAGAAAGCTGGACAGCAGCGTCCGGCCCTCGACATCACCGCTCACGGTCTTTCCGTTCACGGTCATTGAGACCTGTGTCATAAGTTCCTCCCATTTTCGTATTTATCCTTGGCCCGAGTTAAACACGGGAAAAGTCGTTTGAGAACAAAAATCTTGGCCGTTTCGAACCCGTCCATTGGGGGGCAATTGCCAACATGTATTGCAGGTCGCCAGCGGAGCGAAACTGCCGTTACGTCACTTTGTGTTTCGCGCGGGGTTGCGGACGGGTCGGGATTTCCTTGAGCAGACCGCCGACGCCCATCGCCGCGATATCCGCACCCGTCGTCGGGATTCCGCAGGCCACCCGCGAGAGCACCCAGTCGGCCCCGTTCAACGCGGGCGAGCGTGCGCATCCCGGCAAACCGATGACCGGCCGCTTGCCCAAAGCCCCGAGAAACAACAGGTTGCCCGGATCAACCGGCATGCCGAAGCGCTCCACCTGTCCGCCCGCGCGCCGAACAGCCTGCGGCGCGACGTCCTCGACATCGGATGTGGCCGAGCCGGTCAGGATCATCACGATATCGGTGTCCATCCGGGACAATGCCTGCGCCAGAGCGTCGATCGCGTGCGGAACGATCTGCACGTCGTCCAGGCTCAGACCCAGGGCCTCGACCCGGCCGCGCATCGCGACGATACCCTTTTCGTTGGGCGGCCCGCCGGGGATGTCGGTCACCACCAACCCGGCGCTGCCAAACTTCGGCGTGGCAAGGCGAATGGCTCCTTTGGCCAGCTTCGCCGCACGCTGAACGTCCGCCAGCGGCACCGCGTAGGAAATGACCTTGATCGTGGCGACCATGCCGCCCGCACCCATCTGCTGATGCTGAGGAACGGTGGCCACCGTGATCATCGGGTTGACCTGATTGAACGCAAGCAGAGCCTCAACGTCCAGAACGGCAACCCCAGCTTGATCCGCAATCAGGTTGACGCGGCCCGTAAACGGATCGGTCACGCGCAAGTTGGCACCCTTCGGATCCGGGGTCAGCGCCGCGGCCAATTGGCGCGCTGCCTCGTCCTCGTGACAGTCGCCGGGTTCCAGCCGCGCTACGACCACCTCGGACACGCCCGCCTCGGTCAACAAGGCAACATGCGCGTCGCCTAGCATCATTCCCTTGCGCAGCTTTTTCGTGCCAGCCATGACCGAATGCGCAAGGATCGCACCCTTCGCGTCCGCAACCGGTAATGGGCCGAACTTCATGCCTTGCCCCGCAGCACGGCCGTCATCTGCGCGATGATCGCAACAGCGATCTCAGCTGGTCCTGCAGCACCGATATCCAGACCGATCGGCCCATGAATGCGCTGCAACTGCGTTGCCGAGAATCCCGCCTCGGTCATCCGCTGCACCCGTTTGGCATGGGTGCGCGACGACCCCAGCGCGCCGATATAGAACACGTCCGAGTTCAGCGCAGCCTGCAGAGCCGGATCATCCAGCTTGGGGTCGTGGGTCAGCAGAACCATCGCCGTGCGCGCATCCAGACCGATGCTGGCCATGGCCTCGTCCGGCCAGTCGGTCAGCAGCTTTTCACCGGGAAAACGGGATTTGGACGCAAACGCCTCGCGCGGGTCGATGATGATCGGGTCATAACCCGCGATCCGCACCATCGGCACCAGTGCCTGCGCGATATGGACCGCGCCCACCACGATCAGCCGCAAGGGCGGGTTGTGCACGGCCACGAAGGTCTGACCATCTTCTTCGAACCCCGAGCGATCCATGCGCAGCCGGTCCGCATAGGCGTTGCGCCGCAGCGCGCGGTGGCCGGTCTCGACATTGACCTCATAGGCCATGGGCTCGCGCCGCGCCCGCGCCGCCACCAGTTCGGCCAGCATCGGTTCTGGCAGGACCGAGCCCACCGGCTCGACCAGAACCCGGATCGTGCCTCCGCAGGCCAGCCCGACGGCAAAGGCATCCTCGTCGCTGACACCGAATTCCAACAGGCGCGCCTCGCCCTCCTGCATGGCCTCGAGCGCCTCGACGATCACCGCGCCTTCGACACATCCGCCCGAGACCGAGCCTTCGATCCGGCCGTCGCCGCCGATGACCAGCTGGGCACCCACCCGCCGGGGCGCGCTGCCCCAGGTTTCGACGACGGTGGCCAACGCGGCTCCACGCCCTTTGCGGAACCACGCCAGAGCCGTTTCCGGGCTGTTGTCAAATCTGTCCATCGGAGCCTCCCGCCTGATCCGCTTCAACATAAGCAGGTTTTGCGGGATGAAAAGCAACCCGGCACGTCACCGCGCGCCGGGCTTTCAAGGATATGCGCAGCGGGCCGTCACTCGGCCGGATGCGCTTGCTCTGAGGGTTGGCCCAACAGCCGTTCGGGCAGCGCAAAGGCAATGGCGATGAACGCCAGGCCCAGAACAATGCCCAGAATGTCGCCAGGCAGGCCTGTTACAGCATCATAGCCCGACCCCGGTACGATACCGAGTGTTACCTTTCCGCCCCAGATCGGGTCGAGCAGGCCGCTGGCCTTCCACATCGGATAGGTCATCATGTAGGCCGCAGCGCCCAGCAATCCGCCCGCCACGAAGAACAGCGCGTCCTTGCGCCCCGAGGCCGCGGCCACCAAGCCCGTTCCGGGGCAAAAGCCGGCCATCGCCCAGCCGGCCCCCAGCAGCAGCCCGCCCAAGAAGACGCCGGCATAGGCCGCCTTGATCGACATGTGGCCCACATCGACCAGCCCGATCATCTGACCGCCGAACATCAGAACCGAACCAAGTCCGATGGCCAGCATGATCGCCTTGGCCAACCGCAGATCCGTCAGGTTCAGCATCTTGTTGATGGTCGAAGGGTTCGACGCGCCGGCCCGATCAAGGACCGCGCCAAATGCGACCCCGATGACAATTGCAAGTATGATCGACATCATGGCTCAGGCCTCCTTCTTGAACATCAGGATCGAAACGGTGATCGCGGCGGCAAAAGCTCCGGCGGCGAAAATGTACCCGCTGACGGCCGTCTGCATCATGCCCGACATCATGTGCCCGGACGTGCAGCCCCCGGCCAGCCGTGCCCCGTACAAAACGATGAAACCTCCCAGAAAGGCGACCAGATAGCGTTTCAACGGGTCGTCGCCGTAATTCGCCCGCCACAATGCGGGAACCTTGCGGTCCTGGCCCTCGATACCGCCCCGGGCCCTAGCCGACAGGAACCCGCCCAACATCATCGCAAGGACGAAGACAAAGGAATAGTTCAGCGGGTTCGCAACCGATTTCGCGTATTTGCCCCCGGATTTCGCCAGATAGGCGTTGGTCGAGGTATAGCCCTCATCGGTTGCGGTCACGAAATCCGGGTTGACGGCATCGGCGATGATGCCGTCCAGAATGACGAACTGCGTGGACACGCCGATCGGCTTGACCAGCAAGATCGCCAAAAAGAACACAAGGCCGAGCAGAACTCCACCCGCTTTCCAGGTCATTGGCATGGCATTTCCTCCTGAAGATTCTCACATTCCATTTCCTTTATATTTTAAGCATTCCGTTTCCTGCATGATTTGGATCAAATGGCCCGGGAGCCTCCGGTTGATTAACGCGAGCCGCCGCTCTACGCTCGCGGCGCCGGTCTGCGGTATCCCTGATTTTCGAGATTTGGAGACGAACATGTTGAAACACATTTCCGCATCTTTCTTGGCGGCGCTTGTCGCGGCAGCCCCCGCCTGGGCAGACACATTCGAAAAATACGGAGAGGTCGAGGGCTGGAAGGTCTTCATCGACAACGACAAGAAATCCTGCTTGATCGAGGCCGTGGACGACGTGGAAAACGTGGTTCAGATGGGCCTGACCGAAGATCGCGGCGTGGGATATGTCGGGGTCTTTACCAAGGCTGAAACCGACATCAAGCGTGGCGAGAAGGAAGGGGTCGCGATCCTTTTGGGCGACAACCTCTATGTCGGCGAGGCAACTGGCATGAAGGGCAACATCACCAAGGGCTATTCGGGCGGCTATGTCCTGTCGGACGATCCGCAATTCGCCGATGATCTGGCGCGCCAGAAGGTGATGATCGTCTTCCCCGAGAAGTCTTTTGGCTTCACCGTCGATCTGACCGGCACCTACAAGGCCATGGAAATGGCACGCGAATGCAATGAGAAACTGATGCAGTAACTACTATGACAAAGCCGCCATCAGGCGCGCTTTTTCTCCCTGGTCGTCGGGTCTTGAGATCACGGCGGCCAGATCCTCGAGCGATGCAATAGAGTGACCGGCGCGGAAGCTGTCCACATGCGGCAGCATGGCGGCGACGCCCTGCGCCTTGGGCGCGAACCCGTCCCAGCGCAGCAGCGGGTTAAGCCAGATCAGTCGACGGGCCGACAGGTGCAGGCGTTCGATCTCTTTTTCCAGCAGATCGGGGTCACCCCGTTCCAGCCCGTCTGTGATCAGCAGCACGACGGCCCCCTGCCCCATAACTCGGCGCGACCAGTCTCGGTTGAACTGGTGCAGGCATTCGCCGATGCGCGTGCCGCCCTCCCAATCCTGCGCCTCGGCCCCGGCGTCGGCCAGCGCCGCATCGACGTCGCGCTGATGCAGGTGCCGTGTGATGTTCGTCAGCCGCGTGCCGAAGGTGAACGCATGCACCTTGGCCCAGCCGGCCCCCTTGGCGTTCGAGACCGTGTGCAGGAAGTGCAGGATGATCCGGCTGTACTGGCTCATCGACCCCGAGATGTCACACAGCGCGATCAGGTTGGGCCAGCGCGGTTTCGGTTGGACCAGCGCGATCTCTCGCAGTTCGCCGCCCTGGCGCATGGCCGCGCGCAAGGTGCGCGCCCGGTCGATCCGCCGACCCAGATGGCTGGCTTGTCCCCGGCGCGAGGCGATCGGGTCCACAGGCAATTGCAACCGTGCCAGAATGCGCTTGGCCTGCGCGGTTTCCGCGGTGCTCATCTGTTCGAAATCCAGCGACCGCAGCCGTTCCTCGGACGAGGCGGTCTGCGTGGCATCAATCTCGATTTCGCTTTCGCCCTCTTGCTCCGCGCCTTTCGGTTCGTCCCGCTCGACACCGTCCAGCAAGGCCTCGGCCGCGCGTTTTTCGCCGGCCTCGGCCGCGCGTTCCTCCTGAACTCCGCGAATGGCCGGCAGCATCATCGACATCATGTGTTCCAGATACCTTGGATCGCGCCAGTACAGGCGGAAGATCTGGGCAAACACGGTGCGATGCTCGGGTCGGTTCACGAAACAGGCGTGCAGGGTCCAGTAGAAATCCTGCTTGCGGGTGAAGCCCGCCGCCTGCACCGCGCGGATGGCGTCAACGACGCGGCCGGGGCCGATCGGCAGCCCGGCCTTGCGCAAAGCGCGCGCGAAATGGGTGATGTTCTGCGCCAGTTTCGGATCGGCCGGAATATCCAGTGGAAGCTGTTCGGCCATCGCTAGGCCCCCGGAGTGTTTTGGCGCAACAACGACATCAGACCGGTTCGAGCGTGGATTTGGCCTGATCCAGAATCCGCTTGGCCTCGGAGCCCTGCAGTTTCTGGATGTCGTCCTGGTATTTCAGGATCGCGCCCAGCGTGTCGCCGATCACCTCGGGGCTGAGGTTGATCACGTCCAGCGCCAGCAGGCATTTCGCCCAGTCGATGGTCTCGGCCACGCCGGGTTTCTTGAACAGGTCCTCGGTGCGCAGGTGCTGGACAAAGGCCACCACTTCGCGGCTCAGCGCCTCGGCGGCCTCGGGCGCGCGGGCGTGCAGGATCTCCAGCTCGCGGTCGAAATCGGGGTAGTCGACCCAGTGGTACAGGCAGCGGCGCTTGAGCGCGTCATGCACCTCGCGCGTGCGGTTCGACGTGACGATGACGATGGGCGGTTCGGGCGCCTTGATCGTGCCGATCTCTGGGATGGTCACCTGGAAATCGCTCAGCGCCTCCAGCAGAAAGGCCTCGAACGGTTCGTCCGTGCGATCCAGCTCGTCGATCAGCAGCACCGGCGGGCCAGCCGGATCGGGCTCCATCGCCTCGAGCAGCGGTCGGCGGATCAGATAGTCGCCGCTGAACAGTTCCTCCTGCAGACCCTTCCGGTCGGACCCTCCGACCGCCTCGGCAGTGCGGATGGCCACCATCTGCGCGGGAAAGTTCCATTCATAGACGGCCGATGACGCATCGAGCCCTTCATAGCATTGCAGCCGGATCAGGCGGCGGCCAAGTCCAGAGGCGAGGGCCTTGGCGATTTCGGTCTTGCCGACACCAGCCTCGCCCTCAAGAAACAGCGGCCGGCCCAGTTTGAGCGACAGGAACACCACGGTGGCCAGGGCGCGGCCACAGACATAGCCCTGTTCGCCCAGCATCTTCTGAACGGCGTCGATGGAATCTGGCTGGCTCATGTGTCTCTATCTCCCTTGGCACAACAGGTCATGGCTGCCGCTGCGCGTCAAGACCGTGATCTTTCCGGGACTTGCGGCAATCTGGTCGTCTGGCAAGGTTTGTTGTCACTTTCCCGTGCGGCCTACCTGTGCTAGCCCGGCGCCATGACCGATACTCTGACGCTCCGCCGCCCCGATGACTGGCACCTGCATCTGCGCGATGGCGCCATGCTGCAGGCCGTCCTGCCCGAAACCGCCCGCCATTTCGCGCGGGCCATCATCATGCCCAATCTTGTGCCCCCGGTGGTGACCGGCGCTCAGGCCGCGTCGTATCGCGACCGTATCCTGGCTGCCCTGCCCGACGGCATGAGCTTTGAGCCGTTGATGACCCTGTACCTAACCGAGGATACCGACCCCGACGACATGGCCGCGGCCCATGCAAGCGGTCTGGTCAAGGCGGTCAAGCTGTACCCGGCAGGGGCCACGACCAACTCGGCCTCGGGCGTGCGGGATTTCGACAAGGTGCGCCCCGTGCTGGAACGGATGGCCGAGATCGGCCTGCCGCTCTGCGTGCATGGCGAGGTCACCGATGCCGAGATCGACATCTTCGACCGCGAGGCGGTGTTCATCGACCGCGTTCTGGACCCGATCCGCAAGGCCACGCCGGGCCTGCGCGTGGTGATGGAGCATATCACCACCCGCGACGGCGTGGAGTATGTGCGCGCAAACGAAACCGACCTGGGCGCAACGATCACAGCGCATCACCTGATCATCAACCGCAACCACATCCTTGTGGGCGGGATCAAGCCGCACTACTACTGCCTGCCCGTCGCCAAGCGCGAAGAGCACCGCAAAGCGCTGGTCGATGCCGCGACCTCGGGCGACGAACGGTTCTTTCTGGGGACTGACAGCGCCCCGCATACGGACGCCAACAAAGAGACGTCCTGCGGCTGCGCGGGATGTTTCACTGCCACGAATACCATGTCGCTGGTGGCCGAGGTCTTTGACCGCGCGAGTGCTCTGGACAAGCTGGAAGGGTTTACCTCGGTCAACGGGCCCAGGTTCTACCGGCTGCCCGTCAACGATCAGACCATCACCCTGCAGAAGGGCGAACCGGTCACCTACCCCGACAAGATCGAAACGCGCGATGGCCCGGTCACCGTGTTCGACCCCGGCTTCCCGCTGCACTGGCGCGTGGTCTAGTCAACCAATCGTTTTGCCAGATCCGCTGCGCGCCCGCCGGTGCGCAGCATCGACCAGATCGCATCCGCTTCGTCCGCGCCGATCAGTTTGGCGGCCTTGCCGCGCACGCGATCCTCGCGGTCGGACAAGGCCATCGGCGCGGCCAGATCGTGGGTCGCCTCGCGCCGCGCCCCGTCCCGCCGCAGCAGCGCCAAGCGGGCCTCAGTCTCGGACAGCGTTTCGTCCGCTTCGACCGTGATCCGGTCGCGCAGCGATTGCAGGCGCGGATCGGCGCAGACCTTGTCCGTGTAGCTTTCAGGCAGGCCGGTATCGTATCCCAATGCCTGCATTGCGATCACCGTCCGATAGGAAAACTTGGCGCCCAGCCCGGTTGTCGGCGCGGTCTGATTGCAGACGCTCATCCATCGGGGATGGGTGCGAATCTTGATCTCGGCCACCTCGGGTTCGGCGATGTCCAGATCGCGCGCCGCCTCGAGCGCGGCGTGCAGCCCGTGGCAGCAGGCGTGGAACTTGTGGCTGACACTTTCGATCAGCCACTCATCCCCAAGTCCCGACAGAGCTGAGGCTGTATCATCGGCACCGTGATGCGTCGCGCCAAACCCGAACGGACCGGTCAGGGCGTCGGGATTGGGAACGAACCCCCGCTGCACCAGCAGCGCGGCCTCGACCCCGACCGAAGCCGCCTGCCCCGCATTGTAAGGCTTGCCCATGGTGCCAAACTGCGCCTTGAGGCCCGCCGCCCGGGTCGCGGTCAGCCCCAGAATCCGGCGCATGGCCGCCGGATCGCATCCCAGCAGGCGGGCAGCTGCCACGGCCGCTCCGAACGCCCCCGCCGTCGCGGTCTGGTGAAACCCGACCTGATAATGCCCGCGCCCTAGCCAAAGGCCGACACGGATGGACAGCTCCATCCCCACCAAGGCCGATTCCAGCAGATCGACGATGGGTTGGTCCTGCCATTCGGCCACGGCCAGTGCGGCGGGAAACACCGCCACCGAGGGGTGGCCGATGTGGGCGAAATGCGTGTCGTCATAGTCCAGCGCGTGCGAAACCGTGCCATTGACCAAAGCCGCCGCGCGCACCGGCGCGGCCCCGCCGCCGAACAGGGTGGCCTGTCCGGACCCGCCTTCGTCCAGTACCATCTCCCGCAGGATGCGCGAGACCGATTCGTTGACCCCTGCGCGCCCGACCGCCAACCAATCGAGCGCGGACAAAGACGTGACGATCCGAGCCTGCGCAGTCGTCGACACAGGACCCGCGGCTAATTCGGAAAGAGCGCTTGTGAAATCAGTCATGCGGCGCAGTCTAACGTACGCCTGCGCCGGGTAAACCCTCAGCCGTAGAGGCTGGCCGCGCGTTGTTCGAAGGCGCGCACGATCCGGTGCATTGCCTCGTTGAAGACCACGCCGATGATGCCTTGCAACACGGCGTTCTTGAACTCGAAATCCACGTGGAAGGACACGTTGCAGCCGCCTTCGGGGGCGTCCTCGAAATGCCAGTCGGATTTCATGTATTTGAACGGGCCGTCCAGGTATTCGGTGTCGATCTTCCTTTGATCGGGGTGCAGCGTAACCCGGCTGCCGAACCGTTCGCGGAACACCTTGAACGAGATCACCAGATCGGCCTCCATCACCTGCGCCTCGCCCGCCGCATAGGTCCTCCGGATCCGAGCGGCTGCACACCAAGGCAGAAACTCGGGGTATTTCGCCACATCCGCGACCAGATCATACACCTGCTGCGCGCTGTATGGGAGGTGGCGAGTTTCCGAATGAGTGGGCATGGCAACCTGGGCATTTGAAACGTGACAATGGCGCGTCATGTCGTATGTTGCGCGCCAAAGATCAAGGGGGCAGCCATGAGCCAGCGCGCATATGTGATAGATGAGATGATCTCGGCCAAGGCCATCGCGGCACGGATCGAGGAATTGTGCCGCGAAATCACTCGCGAATTCGGCGATACCGACAAGCTGGTGGTCGTAGGCCTGCTACGCGGCAGCTTCGTGTTCATCGCCGACCTGGTACGCGAACTGGACCTGCCGATCGAGGTCGATTTTCTTGAGGCGTCCTCCTATGGCGATTCAATGGAAAGCAGCCGGGAAGTGCGCATTCTCAAAGACTTGCGCGGCGCAATTGAAGGGCGCGACGTGCTGGTGGTCGAAGATATCGTCGATACGGGGCACACGCTGAACCACGTCACCAACCTGCTGCGCAGCCGCCAACCAAAACGGCTCAAGTCGATTGCCTTGCTGGACAAACCCAGCCGCCGCGAGGTCGATTTCCGCGCCGATTGGATCGGCTTTGAAATCCCGGACGAATTCGTCGTGGGCTATGGCATCGACTATGCGCAACGCAACCGCAACCTGCCCTTTATCGGCAAGGTCCGCTTTACCCAAGACTGATCCCGCCGCGGATTCGAGGCCCCATGATCCTGCGCCACCTTCTGCGAATGTCCCGCTGGGCGCGCAATCCGCCCTCGGACCAGCGGGTCAAGCTGGTGCTGGGCCTGATCGTGCTGTGTCTGGTGATTGCCGGCATTGAATACATGGGCTGGTGGCCCGAATGGGCAACCAGCCAGCCGCGCAAGCTCAGCCCGTGACCGGCGCGTCCAGCACCTGACGGATTGCCGCCAGAAAGATGCCCGCGCCGACAGGTATCAGCGCGTCAGGGAAGTCATAGTCGGGGTTGTGCAGTTGCGGATGGTCAACCCCGGCCCCCAGCCAGAACATGCCGGTTTTCGACCCCTTGGCGAATTGCCCGAAATCCTCCGAGAACCGTTGCGGCGCGGTGTTCAGGCGCGGTTGCACCCCGGCCTGTGCGCAGGCTTGAGCCAGGATCTGCACGGCCTCCGGGTGGTTGACGCAGGCCTCGAACACGTCGTCATAGGTGATCTCAACACCCAGCCCCTCGTCGGCGGCGGCCTCGCAGACCAGCGCCTCGGCCTGATCGACCAGTTGCGCCATGCGCGCGTCCGAAACGGTGCGCAGCGTCACCCATATCTCGGCCTCGCCGGGCGCCACGCCGAATGTCGGGGCCCCTAGTTGGGCGTGGGTGACGGTGGTCAGCGTGTAATCCTCGGTCAGCTCTCCGCCCGGTCCCAAGGCAGCCAAGGCCGGCATCAACTCGGCCATGGCCGAGGCCGGCGACAGCCCGTCATGCGGGGCCGCGGCGTGCGAGGTCTTGCCCGTCAGCCGCACCCGCATCCCGCGTGAAGCGCAATTGGCCGGGCCAGAGCACAGTTCGACCGCGCCCAGGTCCAGCCCCGGCAGGTTATGCAGGGAAAACAGGAAATCGGGCTGTATTTCAGCGTATTGCGGGTCGTTCCGAAAATCGCGTGCGCCCTGACCGGTCTCTTCGGCGGGCTGGAAGATCAGCACGACCCGACCGCGCGACACCGGCGTTTGCGCCAAGTCCAGCGCTACGCCCAACGCCATGGCCATGTGGCCGTCATGGCCGCACAGATGACCCTTGCCCGGAATCTGCGAGCAATAGGGTTTTCCCGGCACCTCCAAAATCGGCAGCGCGTCCAGTTCGCAGCGGATGCCCACGGTGGGCCCCGGCTGGCCCGAGTCGAACACGGCCGCGACCCCGTGCCCACCGATTCCGGTCAGAACCCGGCCGCCCACACCACGCAATTGCTCGGCGATGAAGGCGGCCGTTTCAGACTCTTCACCCGAGACCTCGGGCCGTTGGTGCAACGCATGGCGCAGCGCAGTCAGTTGCGCCAGCGCTTGCGGCGTCACGCCTGCCCCAGCTTTTTCTGTCGCGCTGCTCGCAGGCGCGCGAAATCATCGCCCGCATGGTACGACGAGCGGGTCAGCGGCGTGGCCGAAACCATCAGGAACCCTTTGCCATAAGCGGCTTTTTCATAGGCCGCGAACTCTTCGGGCGTGACAAAGCGGTCCACGCGGTGGTGTTTCGGCGTGGGCTGCAGATACTGGCCGATGGTCAGGAAATCGATGTCGGCGGCGCGCATGTCGTCCATGACCTGGCGCACCTGCTGTTCGTTCTCGCCCAGACCAACCATGATCCCCGACTTGGTGAAGATCGACGGGTCCAATTCCTTGACCCGTTGCAGCAGCCGCAGTGAGTGGAAATAGCGCGCGCCTGGGCGTACCTCGGGGTACAGGCCCGGCACGGTTTCAAGATTGTGGTTGAACACGTCCGGCTTGGCCGCGACCACGGTTTCCAGAACCGACGGATCGCATTTCAGGAAATCCGGGGTCAGGATTTCGATCGTTGTTTTGGGAGAGCGGTGACGTACCGCGCGGATGGTCTGAGCGAAATGCTCGGCCCCACCATCGGCCAGATCGTCGCGGTCAACCGAGGTGATGACGACATGGTTCAGGCCCAGCTTTTCCACCGCATGTGCCACCCGGCCCGGTTCGAACGCGTCCAACGCATCGGGGCGACCGGTGGCGATGTTGCAGAAGGTGCAGCCACGGGTGCAGATCTCGCCCATGATCATCATGGTCGCATGGCCCTGGCTCCAGCATTCGCCCACGTTCGGGCATCCGGCCTCTTCGCAGACGGTGACCAGGTTGTTGTCGCGCATAATCCGGCGCGTGTCGGCATAGCCCTTGCCGCCGGGCGCTTTCACCCGAATCCAGCTGGGCTTTTTCGGCTGCGCATTGTCGGGCTTATGCGCCTTTTCCGGGTGACGTTGTTCAGGGATTTTCAGATCGCGCACGGGGCCGGTTTCCTGACTTTGGGTCAATTTGGTTGGTGCATAACATAAACCGGTCGGATGTATTACGCCAGCCATGCATAGCTGCCATGCGTCAACGTTTTGCAGATGCAGAATGAAAGCGCGACTTTCTAGGGGATTGACGCTGATTTCGACATGTTTTCAGCATACAAGAGGATTTTCGCAAACGCAGCACATCCCGTGTTGAAGCCGGTTTGGAATCGTTTTAACCCACGGGCCGAATTAATGTGAATCACAGGAGATGCCCATGAAAACCGGTGCCAAGCTACCCGACGTGACGTTCCACACCCGCGTGCGCGACGACTCGATCGAAGGGCCCAACCCGTTCCGCTGGGAAGACAAGACCACGGCCGATTACTTCGCAGGCAAGCGGGTCATCCTGTTCTCGCTGCCCGGTGCGTTCACCCCCACCTGCTCGACCTACCAACTGCCGGGGTTCGAGAACAACTACGAGGCGTTCAAGGCCAAGGGCGTCGACGAGATCTACTGCATGTCAGTCAATGACAGCTTTGTCATGAACAAATGGGCACAGGATCAGGGGCTGAAGAACGTCAAGGTCATCCCCGACGGGTCGGGCGAGTTCACTCGCAAGATGGGTATGCTGGTCGACAAGGCCAATCTGGGCTTTGGCATGCGGTCGTGGCGCTATGCCGCCATCATCAACGATGGCGTGGTCGAGGCGTGGTTCGAAGAGCCCGGCCTGATGGACAACTGCCCCGAGGACCCCTATGGCGTTTCGTCGCCCGAAAACCTGATGAAGCACCTGGAAAAAGCCCAGCAGCCCGAAATGGCCTGAGGCGTCAACCACCCTCCATGCAAAGGGCTCGCCAAGTGCGGGCCCTTTTTAGTTCCGGGTTTCTGACACGATGCTTTCGCCTACCTGCCGGATCACCTGGGCCAGTTGACCGAACCACACCGCCCCATCCGACGAGTCGCGCCGCACAAGGCCGATCTGCCGAGCGGGCTCCGGGGCGCCGAACCGCAGCAGTTTCAGCCCCGGAACGGCTTTGGTCTCGGAACGCGCCGCTAATTCAGGGATCAGGGTCAGGCCAAACCCCTCGGCCACCAACCGCGACAGCGTGGCCAATGACGATGCGCCCATGTTGATATGGGCGCTGGTCCGGTCCTGACCGCACACCTCAAGCGCCTGATCCGTAAGGCAGTGCCCGTCTTCCAGCAGCATCAGCTGGGCTGCATTCAGGTCGATCGGGCGCAGAGCGTCGGGGCTGACGGTCAGGCTGTTCAGGCGTGTCTCGCTGCCAGCCAGCAGAAAGCGATCCTCGAACAGAGGCACCTCGTCCATGCCGCGCGAACCCACCGGCAGGGCCAGCACGGCGGCGTCGATCTCTCCCGCTTTCAGCATCGACAGCAGCCGCTCGGTGCGCGCCTCTCGCACCTGCACGCGCAGGGACACATCCGCTGACCGCAGACCAGCAAGGACACCCGGCAACAGATACGGTGCGACGGTCGGGATCAAACCGACCGACAGACTGCGATGCCCGGTGGAGTTGTCACGCGCAAACCGATCCAACCGTTCGGCCGCGCCCAAAATGCGCCGTGCGTGCTCAAGCGCATCGCGCCCCAACGGCGTCAGCAGAACATCACGGGCGCGCCTTTCAAATAGCGGCCCGCCCATGATGTCTTCCAACGCCCGGATCTGCACCGATAGTGCCGGTTGAGAAACGTGACACACCTGAGCAGCCCGGCCAAAGTTGCGCTGCTCGGCCACAGCGCGGAAGTATTGCAGCTGTCTGAGGGTGAAATTCATAATCCCTGACTATCACCTACGACGGCTACCGCAAGCAAAACCAATGAAGTTCGCGGCAGATCACCCGATCCGCCGGTCGCTCTCCGCCTGCATTTCGTAATGCCGCTTAAGCCGCTGGAGCGCGATCCGCAGCACGATCTTGCCCGAGCGCGCCGACCAGCCCATGCGTTTCTCGGCCAGTTCCAACCCTTCCAGATAGCAGCAGCAGCGCAAGGCCACATCGCTTAGCCCCGGCCCCAGATCCGACAACGCGCGGGCCACGCGGTCGCGTGCCTCGGAGGACCCCCGCGCAACCGGCGCATCGCCCTCGAACCCGACGCGCCCGCCGCCGGTCAGGAACCTGTCCCAATTCTGCGTGACCTGTGGCCCCAACTGAGCCAACTCAAAATCTTCCCGCAGCCGTTCGCCGGCGCGCACCAGACTTTCATCCAAAAACGGCTTTCCATCCCGGTCCCGCCGACGCGCCAAAGCGACCAGAGGGCTTTCGGCGGCAGTGTAGCGGATCCGACGAGCGCGCGGGGCGTGGCTCGGCCGTGCCGAGTTGCGATGCTGAAACGCTGCCGGAGCCTCGGCCATGCCGAATTCCGCCCTTGCCCTGGCTCGGTTTTCCGCATCCGCGATCAACTGACCCAGCGCCGTTCGCCCTGTCGGGGTGATCCGATAGCGGCTGATCCGTCCGGGATTGTCGCACGAGATCCAGTCTTTCAAAGCCAAGGCCTGCGCGATCTTGCAATCGACAACGGCGGTCCGGGTCGCGCCGGCCGCCCCGCTATCGCGCACCACGACGGCCTTGTCCATGTCCTCGGCAACGGCCAGAACAGCGCCGGTTTCACACAGGCGGCGCAGCACGCGAAGGGCCTCGCGGTCGAACTCCTCGTCTTCGGCCGTCAATTCGCACGGCGTGGGTTCTTCGTCTGCCTCTTGCCGCCGGCTCTGGTCGGCGAAATGGGTTTGCGCAAGCGATTGCAATGCTGCATCGACCAGCGGATCGTCGCGCCGCATTTCGATGCGTCGGATCTGCCTGAGAATGGTTGACGCGTGGCATCCGGCCGATCGTGCAAGATCCCGGATCGACCGCCCCGCTTCGGTATGGGCCAGATAGCGCTGCGCGCCCTCGGGGACCCAGGTTGGAACGGTGGAAGCCATGATGTTGTCCATTGTTGTACGCCCTCGTCGACAAACCAAACTGCCAGTATCCGCCGTTGGTTAAAGTGTTAACCAAATCTAACTAGGGTTGGTTTCGTTACTCGTTCGTTAACCACCAACGGCGCGAACCAGAATTGATTCAAAATCATAAACAGTGGTGAAACCATCGTTCGGAGAGAGCCCCAGCAAGGCAACACCCGCCTAGGTTGTGCAACAGTGAGGCATCCAACACAGAACAAAGGATTGCCTGATGCAGGACCTGACCTCGATGATCACATCCCTTCGCCGTCCCCGCCTGTTGGCTCGGGCGGCCAAACTGGGGGCACGGGATTACGACCGAAACAGGCATTTGCAGCGTGTGCTGGGTTTTGACGCTCTGCCCGGTTCGGGGGCGGCGCTGATACGGCTGTTGGAGTTGGAGAGCGAGATGGAAGACCGACGGCGCATCAACGATCCGGCCTATTCTCTGGTCCGTCACCTGGACATTTTGATCGCACTGGCGGGCGAGGCGCAGCTATATCAGGTCAGCCGCGCCCCGGCCTGTCACTAATCAGGAGAAGGCGTCGGGCATCGACGCTTTCTTTTCTTCGACATAGGCGGTCAGCGCGGCCAGTTTCTCGGGGTCGAGATGCGGTTGCTGGTAATGGGCCAGCAGATGTTCGACCCGGACCGAGGCCAGAGTGCGCGTGTCGCGCGCGCCCTCTTCTTCCCAGGTTTCAAAGGGCTTGTAGTCCAGAAGCTCAGTCTTCCAGAACGCGTCCTTGAAGTTGGCCTGGGTATGGGCACAGCCCAAGTAGTGACCGCCCGGCCCCACCTCGCGGATTGCGTCCATGGCCTGCGCGTTCTCATCATATGCAACGCCCTTCGCCATTGCGTGCAGAACGCCAAGCTGGTCGGCATCCATCACGAATTTCTCGAAATCCGCCACCAGGCCGCCCTCCAGCCAGCCGCAGGCATGCAACATGAAGTTGACGCCCGACAGCAAGCCCGTATTCAGCGAGTTCGCGGTTTCGTATGCGGCCTGCGCGTCCGGCAGTTTCGAGCCGCAGAACGACCCGGCCGAGCGGTAAGGCAGGTTCAAACGACGCGCCAGTTGGCCCGCACCATAAGTGATGAGCGACGCTTCGGGAGTACCGAAGGTTGGCGCGCCCGAGTTCATGTCGATCGACGACACGAAAGCGCCAAAGATGGCAGGCGCGCCGGGACGGATGATCTGGCTGTAGGCCACACCGGCCAGCACCTCGGCCAGCACCTGGGTCAGCGTCCCCGCGACCGAGACCGGCGCCATCGCGCCGCCCACGATGAAGGGCGAGATGATGCAGGCCTGGTTGTTGCGCGCATAGACTTCCAGCGACCCCATCATCACGTCGTCGAACGTCATCGGCGAGTTGATGTTGGTGAGCGAGGTCATCACGGTGTTTTCCTGCACGAACTCCTTGCCGAACAGAATCTCGCACATCTCGACCGAATCCTGCGCCCGGCTGGGATCGGTCACCGAACCCATGAAGGGTTTGTCGGACAGCGTCATATGCGCCATCAGCATGTCGAGATGCCGCTTGTTCACCGGAATGTCGGTGGGTTCGCAGACGGTGCCACCCGAGTGGTGCAGCCACTTGGACATGTAGGCCAGTTTCACGAACTTGTTGAAGTCGTCCATCGTGGCATAGCGGCGCCCGCCTTTGGCATCGCGCACGAAGGGCGGTCCATAGACCGGAGCCAACACCAGGTTGCGCCCGCCGATCACCACCGATTTCTCGGGGTTGCGGGCGTGCTGCGTGAACTGGCTGGGCGCGGTCTTGATCAACTCGCGCGCAAGGCCCCGCGGGATGCGTACCCGTTCCCCGTCCACATCGGCCCCGGCGTCGCGCCAGCGTTCCAGTGCCGCCGGGTTGTCGACGAAATTGACGCCGACTTCTTCCAGCACGGTCTCCGCGTTGGTTTCGATGATCTCCAGCGCCTCGTCGTTCAGAACCTCAAAGTTCGGAATGTTGCGCTCGATGTATTTCGCCGTTTCGATCCGAACCGCCGTGCGTTCGGCCCGGCGGGCGGCGCCGCCGCCACCGCGCGCTCTGCGTCGGGTGTTTGCCTCTGCCATCAGATGACCCCGTGTGACTGTTTAGGTTGGTATGTGTGTTACTGGAATCTAGCGCGCCATCAGATGTGATTTCCGGCGCATTGGGGGAAAAAGCGACATGGTGCGTCAGGTCAACCCCTCAAATCTGGCGCATTCGGGGATCACAGGGGTTTCTCAAAGTAGACCTTGTTGCCCTGCGCGGCGACCTCGTTCCAGCCCAGATGCCGGTACATCGCGCAGGTATTCTTCATCATGCGGTGGGTCGTCAGCTTCAACCGGTCGCACCCTGACCTGATGGCCTGGGCTTCCGCCTGGGCCAGCAGCTTGCGGGCCACCCCCTGCCCCTGTACAACCGGCGAAACCGCTAGGTTGAACACCATCATCGCCTGCCCCACGGGCCCGAAGATGATAACACCCGAAATCTCGCCATGCACCTCGGCTGCGATGACGTTATGCTGCGCAATGTCATCCTCGAGGCTGGCCGCGACGTCTGGCAGATCGGGAATCCGCGCCGCCTGGTCCGCATAGGCGGCCCGGATACATGCGCGAATGGAGTCCGTGTCCCCCACAACAGCAGGTCTAAGCGTGATTTCGGTCATTCGGTGCGCTCCGCGTCACTCTTTCCCGCCAAATGACGTCAAGGCGCTTGCACATGCAAGGCTTCCGACCTAAAGGCCGGGTATGACCGAGACATCCCATGACCGCCTTCTGATCATCGACTTCGGCAGCCAGGTGACGCAGCTGATCGCGCGCCGCCTGCGCGAGTTGAACGTCTATTGCGAAATCCACCCCTACCAGAACGTCACGATGGATTTCGTGCGGGACATGGCCCCGCGCGCCATCATCTTTTCGGGCGGACCGGACAGCGTAACCCGCGAAGGTTCGCCGCGTGTTCCGCAAGAGATCTTCGACTATGGCGTTCCGATCCTTGGCATCTGCTATGGCCAGCAGGTCATGATGCACCAGCTGGGCGGCAAGGTCGAAAGCGGCCACGGCACCGCCGAGTTCGGGCGGGCCTTCGTGACGCCGCGCGGCAAGCTCGACCTGCTCGAGGGCTGGTTCACCGATGGCAAAGAACAGGTCTGGATGAGCCACGGCGACCATGTCAGCCAAATCGCACCGGGGTTCGAGGTGTTCGGCACCTCGCCCAACGCGCCCTTTGCGATCACCGCCGATACCAACCGCCATTTCTATGCCGTTCAGTTCCACCCCGAGGTGCACCACACCCCCAAGGGCGCAAAACTGTACGAGAATTTCGTGAAACTGGCCGGTTTCAAGGGCGACTGGACCATGGGCGCCTATCGCGACGAGATGATCCGCAAGATCCGCGAACAGGTCGGCGACAAGAAGGTGATCTGCGGTCTGTCGGGCGGTGTCGACAGCTCGGTCGCGGCGATTCTGATCCACGAAGCGATCGGCGACCAGCTGACCTGCGTTTTCGTCGATCACGGCCTGCTGCGCAAGAACGAGGCGCAGGAAGTCGTCTCGATGTTCCGCGACAACTACAACATCCAACTGATCCACGCGGATGAAAGCGAGCTGTTCCTGGGCGAGCTCGAGGGCGTCTCGGACCCCGAGACGAAGCGCAAGATCATCGGCAAGCTGTTCATCGACGTGTTCCAGAAACACGCCGACACGATCGAGGGCGCCGAGTTTCTGGCCCAGGGCACGCTCTACCCCGATGTCATTGAATCGGTGTCGTTTTCCGGTGGCCCGTCAGTCACGATCAAATCGCATCACAACGTCGGCGGCCTGCCCGAAAAGATGGGCCTGAAGCTGGTCGAGCCGCTGCGCGAGCTGTTCAAGGACGAGGTGCGCGCGCTGGGCCGTGAACTGGGCCTGCCGCCCAGCTTCATCGGCCGCCACCCCTTCCCCGGACCGGGCCTGGCCATCCGTTGCCCGGGCCAGATCACCCGCGAAAAGCTGCAAATCCTGCGCGAGGCCGACGCGATCTATATCGACCAGATCCGCAAACATGGCCTGTATGACGAGATCTGGCAGGCCTTCGTCGCGATCCTTCCGGTGCGCACGGTCGGCGTGATGGGCGACGGGCGCACCTATGACTATGCCTGCGCCTTGCGGGCGGTGACATCTGTCGATGGAATGACGGCCGATTACTACCCGTTCAGCCACGAATTCCTGAGCGAAACCGCCACCCGGATCATCAACGAGGTCAAGGGCATCAACCGCTGCACCTATGACATCACATCCAAGCCTCCTGGCACGATCGAATGGGAATGACACGAAGAGCCGGGCCCTGACCCGGCTTTTTTGTTGTTGTTCCAACCGCCTGTGTCTGGTTCGCTTCTCCGGCGATAGCGCAGGGATTCGGAATGAATGAGAACGCAAGGACGATGGTCAAAACGGCACTGTGGATGACCGGCGCCATCGCGTCGTTTTCCTCTATGGCCGTTGCGGGGCGCGAGCTGAGCGCTGTCCACGATACGTTCGAGATCATGATGTACCGCAGCGTCGTCGGTGTGATCGTGGTCGCCACCATTCTGACGCTGACCCAAAAATGGCATCAAGTTTCGACCCGGCGGTTCGGGCTGCATCTTGTTCGTAACACGGTGCATTTCGCGGGCCAGAACCTGTGGTTCTACGCGGTCAGTGTCATTCCTCTAGCGCAGGTTTTCGCGCTGGAATTCACGCAGCCGATCTGGGTCATTCTGCTGTCGCCCCTGCTGCTGGGCGAGCGCCTGACCCCGACCCGCGCGCTGTCGGCTGTGATCGGGTTTGTCGGAGTACTGATCGTGACCCGCCCCGGCGCCACCTCGATTTCGCCGGGAGTGATGGCCGCGACAGCCTCGGCGGTTTTCTTTGCGTTGACAACGATTTCGACCAAAAAGCTGACACAGTTCGCCAGCATTGGCTGCATCGTCTTCTGGTTGACCAGCATGCAGGCGGTCATGGGGCTTGCTGCATCGGGTATCGACGGGCAGATCGCGGCGCCGACCCTGCAAACAGCGCCCTTCCTGCTGCTGGTCGGGCTGGCGGGGCTGTTGGCGCATTTCTGCATCACCAACGCGCTGGCCATCGCGCCCGCCAGCGTCGTGATCCCGTTCGACTTTGCACGTCTGCCGACGATCGCGGTTGTGGGGATGCTGTTGTATCGCGAACCGCTCAACCATTGGACACTGCTGGGAGCTGCCGTGATTTTCGGCGGTATTTTCCTAAACGTCCGAGCCGAAGGCCGTAGCAATTCTGCAACACGACATCAGGGTACACAAAACAACTAACGTTCGGTCATAGGTTGACGTTTTTTTAAACTCCGCGTGAATAGGGTTCATCGAATTCATCGCCACAAACACTCACCACAAAAGTGACGTGGCACCGGATAGTGAAAAGGGAGGAACACATGAAAAAAGCGCTGCTACAAGCGTGCGCGCTTTGCGTCGGAGCGACAGCCGTACATGCAGGCGGTATCGACCGGAGTGGTCAAGGCATCAACGTCATCTTCGAAGAAGGATCGGTGGTCCAGTTCCGCTTGGGTTACACGTCGCCCAGCGTGACCGGAACGATGCTCGGGGTGGACTCAGGAGAGGTGGCCAACAACTTCTTCACGCCCCATCTTGCATATAAGCGTGCGGTCAACGAAAGGTTGGACTTCGCGTTGATCTACGACGAACCGTTTGCCGCGGATGTCTCGTATGGCGCTAGTTATCCGTTGTCGCAGAACCCGATCCCGGGTGGCCGGACCGACGTTCTACGGGCGAAGGCGGATACCGATGCGATCACCGCTCTGTTGCGGTACAAGTTCGACGGCGGATTCAGTGCAATCGGTGGCCTGCGGATTCAACGCCTCAGTGCCAATGTCGCGGTTCCGGCCGCAGCCGGATACGAAGTTGACGCAGATGCCGATACCGCATTGGGTTACGTGGTCGGCGTGGCGTGGGAGAAACCCGAAATCGCCGCGCGTGTCGCACTGACCTACAACTCGAAGATCTCGCATGATCTGTCGCAAACGGAGTCGTTGAACCCGATCCCGGTTCCGCCGATCCCGCCCGGCACGGTCGCAAGCCTAAACAGCACCAGCGAAGTGGTTTCGCCACAGTCGGTCAACCTGGACTTCCAGACCGGTGTTGCACCAAAGACCCTGCTGTTTGGTTCTGTCCGCTGGGCGGACTGGCCGCAGACGGTGTATGACCCGCCGAACTACCCGCCGGCGAACCCACTGGTCGACTATGACGACCCGACCTGGACCTATTCGCTTGGCTTGGGCTACCAGTTCAACGAGCAGTTCTCGGGCGCCGTGACGCTTGGGTATGAATCGTCCACTGACGAGCCTGTATCCAACCTCGGCCCGACCGACGGGTTCTGGAGCATCGGCTTGGGCGGCACCTACTCGATAGAGAAGGCCAAGATATCGGCCGGGGTCCGCTATACGGATCTGGGTGATGCGATCGCCGACGGCGCTGGCCCCGGTGCGCGCGCCACATTCGAAGGCAACAGCGCCTGGAGTGTCGGCTTCCAGATCACCTATGCGCTGAACTGAAGACCGCCAAATGGTTGAAAACATGAACCCCGCCCAAGTGGCGGGGTTTTTCGCATGATCCGGGTCGTTTGCCCGGCTCTGGTGTGGAAAATGCCGGTATGAAACGACAAAAAACACTCTCACCCAGCTCCGGGGCCGAACTCTTGCTGCTGGGCCTGATCTGGGGCGGGTCCTTCCTTGCGATCCGAATCGCTCTGGATTCGGTTCCGGTAATCACCGCCGTGTTTCACCGGGTTTTCTGGGCGGCGCTGGCTCTTTGGGCCGTAGTCCTGATCCAGCGGCTGCCCGTGCCGACCAGCTGGCGGGTCTGGCGCGCATTCCTGGTCATGGGGCTGCTGAATAATGCCCTACCCTTCACCCTGATGGCCTGGGGCCAGCTTCATGTGGATACCGGCCTGACCTCAATTCTGAACGCCGCCACGGCCATCTTCGGAGTTCTGGCCGCTGCGATGTTCTTTCCCGACGAGAGGCTTTCGGCGACCCGCCTGATCGGGGTGATCCTCGGATTCGCCGGCGTCTCCATCACGATTGGCATCGGCAGTCTGCTTCGCTTTGACCTGCAGAGCATGGGGCAACTGGCGATTCTGGCCGGCGCGGTATCCTATGCGATGGCGGCGGTCTGGGCGCGGCTTCACCTGTCCGGGTTGCCGCCGCAAGTCTCGGCTGCTGGTATGTTGACCGCCTCTACGGTTTTCATGCTGCCAGTCATGATGGTCGTTGACGGCCCGCCCGTCCTGTTCCCGCCCGCCGAGACGTGGCTGGCCATCGGCTATTTCGCCGTAGTGGCAACGGCCGGCGCCTATTTGCTGTATTACCGCATCCTCGCGGCGGCGGGCAGCGGCAATCTGTTGCTGGTGACGCTCATCATCCCTCCGGTGGCGATCACGCTTGGCGCCCTGGTCCGAAACGAGGCCCTTCCGCCCAACGCCTATCTGGGGTTCGGCGTTCTTGCCTTAGGCTTGACGATCCTCAGTCGATCCGGGCGGCGCGATTGACGCCGCGCGCCCTGCGTTCTAGCTAGGGCAAAACAAGGGACGGCGGAACATGATCTACGGCTCGGCACGGGAATGGCGCGAGGCTGCACGAAAGAAGGTGCTGTTTTTCGGGATGTCGGGGCTGGGCAAGACCTATGTCTCGAATATCCTGCGCGAATCCGGCGATTGGTTTCATTACTCGATCGATTACCGGATCGGTACACGCTATATGGGAGAATACATCACCGACAACGCCAAGGCCGAGGCGATGAAGGTGCCGTTTCTGCGCGATCTGCTGCTGACCGATTCCATCTATATCGGCTCGAATATCTCGTTCGAGAATCTGACCCCCGTGTCCGCCTATCTGGGCAAGCCCGGAAACCCGGACCTGGGCGGCCTGCCCATGCCCGAATACCGGCGCCGGCAGGAACAGTTCCGGCTGGCCGAGATCCACGCCCTGCTGGACACCGAATATTTCATCGACCGCGCGCAGCGGTTGTACGGTTATCCGCATTTCATCTGCGATACGGGCGGGTCGATCTGTGAATGGGTCGATCCCGATGACCCGGCGGATCGCGTGCTATCGGAACTGTCGCACCATACGCTGATGATCTGGATCAAGGGCGACGACGCGCACACCGCCGAATTGATCCGTCGCTTTGACAAGGCCCCCAAGCCCATGTCCTACCAGGCCGAATTCCTAACGCGCGTCTGGCGGGACTACCTGGATCGGCACGGCTGCGCCGAGGCTGACGTGAACCCCGATGACTTCATCCGCTGGACCTATGCCCAGGCGCTTGCGCATCGCCAACCGCGGTATCGGGCGATGGCGGAAAACTGGGGCGTGACCGTCACTGCCGACCAGATCGGACAGGTACGCGATGCCGGTGATTTCGACGAGTTGATCGAACGCACCCTTGAGGCCCGCCGGGCCGCGTCCTAACTAGAGCCTCTCACCGGACCAACCAGAAGTTTGAGCCATGCCCATCAAGATCCCCTCTGACCTGCCCGCCTTTGACGTCCTGACCAAGGAAGGCGTCATGGTCATGGCCGAGGATCAGGCCATGCGGCAGGACATCCGGCCGCTGAAGATCGGGCTGCTGAACCTGATGCCGAAGAAGATCCAGACGGAAAACCAGTTCGCGCGGCTGATCGGGGCAACCCCGCTTCAGATCGAACTGTCGCTGATCCGGATGACCGAACATCAGACCAAGAACACCGCCGCCGAGCACATGGAAGAGTTCTATCGCCCTTTCCAGGAGGTCAAGGACCAGAAATTCGACGGGCTGATCATCACCGGCGCCCCGATCGAACATCTGGATTTCACCGACGTGACCTATTGGGATGAACTGACTGAGGTGTTCGACTGGACCCAGACCAACGTGCATTCCACATTTGGCGTCTGCTGGGGCGGGATGGCGATGATCTACCACTTCCACGGGGTCCGAAAGCATATGCTTCCGGCCAAGGCTTTCGGCTGTTTCCGGCATCGCAACCTTGCGCCTGCCTCGCCGTTTCTGCGCGGCTTCTCGGATGACTGCGTGATCCCCGTCAGCCGCTGGACCGAGGTGCGACAGGGCGAGATCGACGCCGCCCCCGGCCTGACCACCCTGTTGGGCAGTGACGAGGTCGGCCCCTGCCTGGTCGAGGACCCCGCACACAGGGCTCTGTATATCTTCAACCATTTCGAATACGACAGCGACACACTGAAACAGGAATATGACCGCGACGTCGCCAACGGTACGCCGATCAACGTTCCGATCAACTATTACCCCGACGACGATCCCAGCCGGACTCCGCAGAACCGCTGGCGCAGCCACGCGCATCTTCTGTACGGGAACTGGATCAACGAGATCTACCAGACCACCCCGTTCGACATGAACGAAATTGGCCGTTAAGGCGCTGATACTGTTCACCGCGGCCGCTGCAACGCTGGCGGCGGTGACCCTCTGGCTTGCGGCCCAGCGGGAATCCCGAGCCCTGGCCGACTTCCCGCCCGAGGGGCAAATCTTGGACATCGACGGTATCGCCGTCCATGCGGTGGTCATGGGTCAGGGGCCTGACGTCGTGCTGATACATGGCTCCAGCGGCAACACCCGCGACATGACCTTTGCGCTGGCACCGATACTGGCCAGGTCTTTTCGTGTCATCGTGTTCGACCGACCCGGCCTTGGATATTCGCAAAGCTTCAATCCTGCCGGCGAAACCATCGTCGAACAGGCGGACATCCTGCAAAGGGCCGCGGCCCGGTTGGGGGCTGACAAACCCATCGTCGCGGGGCAAAGCTATGGCGGTTCGGTCGCCCTTGCCTGGGCGGTGACGCGACCGGAAGATATTTTGGCTCTGGTCCTGATCGCCCCGGCAGCGGTGCCATGGGAAACCCCGCTGGATTCGTTCAATGGCGTCTCATCGACGGCCTGGGGCAGCGCAGTGCTCTTGCCTTTGATTACCGCTTTCGTGCCGGACTGGTATGTCGAAAAAGCGCTGGGTACCGTGTTTTCCCCGCAAAAGACGCCTGCAGGCTATGCCCAGCATTTCGGTCCCGGTCTGACATTGCGCCGCGCATCCATGCACGCCAATGCCAAACAGCGCGCCAACTTGCTGGATGAAGTCACGAGACTCGAACCGCGCTATCCTGAAATTTCGGCCCCGACCGAGATCGTCCACGGCACTGCCGATACCACCGTGGGGCTGGACTGGCACTCGCGGCGCCTGCGCGATCGGATACCGGGCGCCGAGTTGATCGAACTGCAGGGCATCGGCCACATGCCACAGGTCGTCGCCGCGTCCGAGGTGGCCGCAGCCATCGAGCGGGCAGCGCACCGTGCCGGTTTGCGTTAGCCCGGGCAGCAAGCCATAGTGACCTGTGAACAGTGTTACGAGGCGCTTCATGACCGAAACCCAAAAAGGGGCAATCAACGACTATTACCGCAAGTCCGCACCCAAAGATGTCCGCGAGGCGATCCAGAATGCTGGCCGCGGCGACATCCTGTCTCCAACCTACCCCTACCGACAGAAGATGAAGCGCAAAGACTATGACCGGCAGATGGACGCGCTGCAGATTGAACTGGTCAAGCTGCAGGCCTGGGTCAAGAAAACCGGTCAACGTGTCGCCATCATCTTCGAAGGGCGCGACGCCGCGGGCAAGGGAGGAACCATCAAACGGTTCCGCGAAAATCTCAATCCGCGCGGCGCAAGGGTCGTGGCGCTCAGCAAACCGTCGGATGCCGAACGCAGCCAGTGGTATTTCCAGCGCTACATTTCGCACCTGCCCTCGGCCGGAGAGCTCGTTTTTTTTGACCGCAGCTGGTACAACCGCGGCGTGGTCGAAAACGTCTTTGGCTTTTGCACCCCGGACGAGCGAGAGCGCTTCTTTAGACAGCTTCCGGGGTTGGAGGAAGGTCTGGTCAACGACGGCATCCGCCTGTTCAAGTTCTGGCTGAACGTTGGTCGGGCCGAACAACTCAGGCGCTTTCTGGACCGCGAAAACGACCCGCTGAAATACTGGAAGCTCAGCCCCATCGACATCGCCGGCCTTGGCAAGTGGGAGGACTACACCCAATCCATCCACGAAACTCTGACCCGATCGCATTTCAACCACTGCCCCTGGACCATCATCCGCGCGGACGACAAAAAGCGCGCCCGGCTGGCCGCGATCCGAACGGTTCTGGCGGGGTTGGACCATGACGAAAAAGATCTCGACACCGTCGGCGCCCCCGATCCCCTGATCTGCGGAGGCCCGGACATCTGGGATGCATGACGACCCGCGCGGCCATGCCGCAGCGGTGGATTCCTGCCGATCGACACCATATACCCGTTAGGCAAAAGACAAAAGAAACACAGGCATTCGAGGCCGGTATGACCAAGCGCGGCTATCACCACGGGAACCTCAAGCAGGCGCTGATCGAGGCGGCCCTGTCCCTGATCGAGGAAAAGGGCCCGACCGGCTTTACCCTGTCCGAGGCCGCCAAGACCGCCGGGGTGACGCCGGCCGCTGTCTATCGCCACTACCACGGGCGCGAAGACCTGATCGCCGAGGCTGCGCGCCAGGGCTTCGAGATGTTCGCCGACCTGATGCAACACGCCTATGACAAGGGGCAGCCGTCGGCGCTTGCCGCGTTCGAGGCGACCGGCCGGGCCTATCTGGCCTTTGCCCGCAAGCATCCCGGTCACTACATCGCGATGTTCGAAAGCGGCATATCCCTGAACCGCACGCCCGAGCTGGCGATGGCCGCAAACCGTGCGAAATCCGTACTTGAACAGTCAGCCGCCGACCTGTCACAACACATCCCACCCGAGAAACGCCCACCCGCCTCGATGTTCAGCGCGCATATCTGGGCCATGAGCCACGGCGTGGTCGAACTCTATGCCCGCAACACGGGCGCGTCCTCGCCCTTCCCGCCCGAGGACCTTCTGGAAACCGGGATTGGCATCTATCTGCGCGGTCTGGGGCTGGTGCCCCCGGACGATTGATCACGGCATCCGGCCGGACCGGGATACGTTCAGCCGCGAACTGACATTGATCAGATCCATCCGCCCCATGCCCTTGATTTCGACCGCCCCGAGATCGGCGATCTGGAATTCGTCGATCAGGGCGTATTTCATCTCTTCCGGCGCGACGATGTTCATGGGGTTGGCAAAAACCTGAAGCCGAGATGCGATGTTCACAGCCGGCCCGAAGACATCATAGACGTATTTCTGCACCCCCACGACCGACCCCACCGCCGGACCGATGCCCAGGCCTATGCGCGCCTGCCATTTATGCGGATGGCTTTCATTGCGCCGGTCGAGATATCGCAGAAACCGCACCGCGCAATGCGCCACCGCCGTCGCGTGATCGGGCGTTGCATCCGGCATTCCCGACACCGCCAGGTAGGCATCGCCGATCGTCTTGATCCGCTCGCAGCCGAATTGCTCGACGATCCGGTCGAAGGCGGTAAAGATGTCGTTCAGTTCGCTCAACGTGACCGTGGGGTCGGTCCGGGCCGCAAAATCGGTGAACCCGACAAAGTCCAGCATCACAACCGACACCTGATCGAACAGCTGCGGTGTCACCACCCCGAAGGTCTTGAACTCCTCGTAGACGGATCGCGGCATCAGGTTCAGCAGCAACCGCTCGACCCGCTCCTTTTCGCGCTCTAATTCGCGCGTGTTGCGCTCGACCATGGTCGAGTAGCTGTCGATCATACTTTCAAGTTCGCGGATCCGAGTGATGTTCTGGCATTCGACCACTAGAATCTGCTCGTCTATCCCGTTGGCCAGCGACACCGAGACGGCGAAAATCAGCGTACGGCGTTTAGGCTTGATTTTCAGCTCGGCCGAATAGCGCAGCCCTGATTGCTTGACGTCATCCAGTTCGCGCCCGTCCAGATCGGGCAGCAGGTCCAGCAGGGTCTGATCGGCGGCTGGTGTTCCGAACCATTCGGCAAAAGGCCCGTTGTGGAAGATGAAGGTCAGATCCGAAGCCCGCAATACCGCAACGCCGACTCCGATGGCCCGCAGCAATTGTTCGTTTATGGCCTGGATGCTCATGCCGCGTTTCGGGCGACGATGATCCCCCGTTTGCCCTCGATGGCGGCAATGGCGGCCTCCACGTCTTCATCCGACATGCCGTGCATCGACAGGGCCTGCGCGAACAAGGCGGCCATCGCGTCGAAATCCGAATGACTGATACCTAGGTGGCGGTGAACCGCCTCGATCCGGTCATCGCTGAACGAGGCCGGGCCGCCAACCAACGAAGACACGAACTTGGTCTGGTGGTCGATCAGGCGCGGCATGTCGATGTCTTCGAAATAGTCGCCGATCTCGTCGGACTCCAATGCCATTTCATAAAACGACATCACGATCCGGCTTATCGTTTTGAATCCGCCGTATTTTTCATAAATCGTCTGAACCACGGCGCGACCTCATACCAACTCAAACATTCTCGCAGTGTAATCTCATCCCGAGAGTATTGCGAATTGTTTTGAGCAAATCAGCGTTTTAGCGCACACAAAACCAGCGAATCTACAGCGGCGCGACCCGAACCGGCCTTAAGAGTTCAGACCTCAAGATCGTCGGCGCAGGGAACCAGACCGACATAGCCGCCCCGTTTCAAAAGCCGGGACTGCCCCCCTGCCCGCCAGTACAGCTTGCGCCCCGCAGCCTTCAGCTCGCGCGCAACCCGGAACCAGGTCGGCCCTTTGTCCAGCCCGCTGTTGATGCGCACGTCCTGCTCTCGTTCGCTGGTCTTGATGACGGTCTGAGTGTCCAACTGCGACTGAACCGCCTGGACACACACGGCTGGAAAACATTGATACATGGCCCAATCCGGGCGCGGAATGGTCAGAAAGTCATCCAGATGGTCCGAGTATTCCTCGGACCATTCCAGCAGTTTGCGGCATCCTTGCTGCGACACGACATATGCCGCCGCACTGGCAACCATCTCCAATATCTCGCGCACCGCCACGCCACCAATGTCCCTGCTGGGGCCGAATCGGCGCACGCGCGGCCAATAGTCGAGCTTGACGTAGTCGAATTTGTCGGCGTTCTGGACCAGAGATTGAAGGACATCGGCCGTCACATCGGACAGTTGGACATCATCCTCAAATGCGACCACGGCCGGCAGCCCTCTGTCGGCTCCGATTTGCCATATCCTTCGGTGGCTTTCGAAGCACCCGATCTCACTCAGCTTGAGCCCCCACCGGCTGCCGCTGCCGGGCACATAGCGCGCGGAATTCAGCGCCCCCGGCTGGCTGGCATCGGTCGCGCTGAGACGGTGTGCCCCGGCCAATCCGGCTCGCGCGAACTCGGCCTCCATGAAGGCACGGCGTTCCGGTACGCGATCAAGGTTGATGTAATAGATGCTGTCGGCCACCGAGTGGTCAGGCGTATGCACTGGGGTTCCCTTCCTGCTGGACGTACGACCTAGCCCTTACCGTCAATACCTGCCGCTCGTCCAGCGTTCAGGGGTTTGCTTGCAGAAGGCAATATCGCTCCGTTTTCTGCCCAGCACCTTGGCAAAAGCTTGGAATTCAGGAATTTGCATACTTACAATGGAAGTAGTTTAGCTACACCTCAAAAGGGGCTAACCATTGTCCGCAACTCACGAAAATCGTCCGGGATGGGGTATACGCCAAACGGATGGTCGTTTGGTTCATGTCAGCGACGTGCGGAACGGCTCAGATTGCGGATGTCTATGCCCTACCTGCAAGTCACCCCTGATCGCGCTTCAGGGCAAGCATCGGGTATGGCACTTCGCCCATGCATCAAAAGTGAACTGCGAGAGCGCTGGCGAAACCGCACTACATTTAGCCGCAAAACAAGCCCTAAAAGACCTGAAGGGGAAAGTTCTCATTCCGGAAGAAATCATTCGCAAGGCAGGCTGGCCCGCCCCAAACGAGTTGGCAAACGGGCCCATCGCGAAACTGAACGAACTAATGACGCATTCCTTTCCTGAACGTATTGCATCGGAGTCCAATGTCCGCATCGAGCCACAAGACTGGGTACACCAGGGGTTTCGGCCTGATGCGGTTCTGGAGTTGAACGGCGTCCAGTTGTTCATTGAAATTCGTGTCACGCATGAGGTCGATCAACCGAAACGGGAACGAATGCGAAGAATGGGAATTGGCGCCATAGAGATTGACCTCTCGGACGCAGATCGCCACGTCTCACCAAATGAACTAACACGGCTAATAAAGTTACAGGCACCACGCAAGTGGCTGGTCACTGGGCGGACGGAGACTCGGGAGAGATGGGAAAAAGAATTCACGAAGAGATTGAGAGCTGGAGCCTCACGGCTCAACGACATGGTTCCGCGTAAATTGACTCCTAAATTCTACGTCAATGCCTGTCCGCGGAGAAACGAACCAGACTTTGAATCTGTTTATGTCTACAAGTGTTTAGATTGCAAATATTGTGGAGGGCAAATTCCCGACTTCGTGGATACACCACTTTGGAACATGCTTGATTACCGGCTACGGCATTCGGCAGAAGCCTCAGTTCTATGTTCTCACAGAGGCAACTCCAGCAATATTCCAACAGAGATGCAAAAGGAATACGTTCGCCAACTCGCACACAACGATTTGGAGCGGGAAGGAGGCCTGACCAAATGTCTTCCCAATGGTTGGGAAAAAGACAAGAAGTTTTGCTCAGATTTCATTTCCGCGCATCCTGACTGCAAAAAGTGTGGTAGGAAGATGGCTCTACGGACGAACAAAAAAGAACAACTCTTCTGGGGGTGCAGTTTATATCCGCAATGCAGGGGAATATTCCCATTCGATTCGAATACACCATTGGCGTCGATCTTAAAGTCGCACGAGCAAAAACGACGCGCTGCACTCCGGGAACATGAGAAAATCTGTGCTGAGAAGCCGATTCTGCGAAGACCTCCAGCTGACGATACTTCGCTATCGCATAGAGCGATGCCTTCTTCTCCCCGGCCCGTGAAACGGTAGCAAAATAGATTTCTCAAATTTACAACAGCGGCCTGCGACGCAATCTGACATTCAAGCGTCACGCAAAAACCTCTAGGTTCGGCTCAGAACAGGCATTCCGTGCCAACGCCCCCTTGGGTATCAACGCTATTGACCGAGTTTGCCAAATGTTGCTTTGTCCGCAGACTATTAGTTGGGCGGGTCTTGTCGCAGCATCGAGACCCCACTTCGGGGGTCGGCTCAGGGCCGGAAAATCTAGAGTCGTACTGTCCGGCAAGGGAATGTATTGGCAGCCAAGCTTTGTCTTTACACAACTTGGCATGGCCTGCTTTCGGGGGTGGGGGAATTGGGGGACGAATAGAAATTAGCCCGCCAATATCACAATAATATCAGATGGATGAAGAGAAATAGTGGCGGAGAGACAGGGATTCGAACCCTGGAGACGGTTTCCCGCCTACACACTTTCCAGGCGTGCGCCTTCGACCACTCGGCCACCTCTCCGTGCCGAGGATATTTGGACCAATGAATCAGGATTTGCAAGGCCCGATTGAACGCAAATCACATGCATCTCAGCCGGACCAAAAATTTCCGACGTTGTTGATGAACAACACAACCCATTCTTTGGGCCCGGACACCGAGCCTTCAGGTTTTGACGTCTCCCTCGGACTTGTGGGCACCGTCTGACAATCCATCCGGCGAAGCCTTTCCTTGACTCGGCTCGCACTCGACTTCGGGCGCATTGACACCAGCCCCAGGCGCTCCGACCAATGTCTCGGGATTGCGCAACCAGACATCCCGTTGGGCAAAGGGAATTTCGATCCCCTCCTCGGCGAATCTGCGATTGATTTCGTGGTTCATTTCGGACTTTACCGCCACCACCCAATTCACATCGCGGATGATCGCGCGGATCTCGAAATCAAGCGAGTCTGCCCCGAACCCGACAAAGTAGATGTTGGGCGTCGGGTGCGACAGGACCATCGGATGCTGGTTTGCCACCTCGCGCAGGATCTTCTCGACCTTGGCGGTATCCGTGCCATAGGCCACTCCGACCGGAACGATGACCCGCCCGATGGTGTTGCCGCGGGTATAGTTCGTGACCACCCCGCTGATCAGGTCCGAGTTGGGGATGATGACATCGGTCCGATCAAAGGTCTCGATCCGGGTCGAGCGGACTGAAATATCGCGGACGTATCCGGTCATGCCGTTCACGTCGATCCAGTCGCCCTGCGAGATCGGGCGCTCGATCAAAAGAATGATCCCGGAAACGAAGTTCGACACGATGGTCTGCAGGCCGAAACCGATACCGACCGACAACGCCCCGGCCACGATCGCCAACGAAGACATGTCAAAGCCTGCGACCACAATGGCGACCAACGCCGCCACGAAAATACCGACATAGCCCGTTCCGGCCACGACAGCGGCCTGCCCTCCAGCGTCGAGCCCGGTCTTGGGCAGAAGCGATCCGCGCAACGTGCCTTGCAAGAGGCGGGTCAGCATGTAGCCGATCACGAAGACGGCCACGAAAGTCAGGAAATTGGACGGCGAGATTGTCACGCCACCAATGTCGAAGCCCAGCATGATCCGCGACCAGACCTCGATCAGGTCGGTCTCCCGCGCGCCCCAGTACAGCGCCAGGACTGGCAGCGCCAGAACAGCAAGAACGAACCCGACTAGAACCGAGAACAGCGAGTCGCTCGCCCCGTCCTGCTGGCCGGTCAGCCAGCCATATAGCGATGTCACGAAACGCTGGAAGATCACCAGGGCCGCAATCAGAATAAGCGTCTTGACCGCCGGGAATACAACCGCAACGGCCGCGTTGGTATAACCCAGCGCAGCAAGCAATGGTCCGGTGGCCCCCAACAAAAACATGAGACGCCGAAGAAGCTCGACGATCTGCGCAAATCCCCGGCCCCGCTCCGAAGTCTGTTCATCGGAATCTCGACCATCACCGCCACCACGGATATGCCGAGCTCGCAATAATAGCAGACCGGTAATCAGAATGATGGGAAAGTTAACCACCGCGCGGGTCGCGTCGGAGATGTTTTCGATCCGACCGAACAACTGCGCCAGTTCGTGCAAAATCAGCATCACGGCTAACAGGTCGATGTAAAGCCGCAGTTCAGCAACCTTGCCTTCCGGCAGGGCCAAGGCACCATCGGCCTCGCTCATCGAAAGTATCTGACGTCCGATCCAGTCGTAGAACAGAATGATCGCGGCCCAATAGGGAACTTCCTGGATCAGCAAAGCGCCGCGAAACCCTGGAACGCCGGTCATCGACACGGCCTGGATGAGAAAAACGACCCCCATCCACGGGAAGATGATCCGAAACAGCGAAACGATGAAGGTCCACACGCCACGCCCCGCACCGCCAAAGCGCCGCAGATAATCGCCGGCCCTCTCTGACCAGCGACGCCCAAACAGCAGTAGTACCAGCGCCAAAATGACCAGCGTCAGAATGGCCGGAGCATCATTGCGCATTCTTTCACGAACGACTGCTGACCGAAGGTTCGCCTTGGTTTCGTTGACCAGGCTGTGCCCGGCCTCGCTGACCGCCTCCCAGGCAGGTACCCAGTACGCGGGATTGAGCGGCGACGGCCCACGCGTCAAAAGCTGCGTACGCTGCCGCTCTCGAATGATCGCGTCAATTTCGCTGATCAATCCATTGGCGCGACTGAAGGCTTCCTCGCTGATGATCCGCGGGATCTTCAGCTTGTTGATCTGACTTTCCAAGTGGGACCGCAGCTGTGCTATCTGCTCTGGTTCCTCCGAGCCATCCTCGGGCGCCGGCCCAAGCGCATTGAGCTGTGCTTCGAGTGTTTTCAAACGATCGGTGTTTGCCGTCCGTGCCTTATTGAAGTCCTCCCTGTAAGCATTTATTTCTGCTCTCAAATTTTCGAATGCGGCATTCGAAGCACGGCGCGCCTCAATGACGTTTTCAGCGCGCTCGGCTGTGCTAAGCCATTTCTTGTAATACTCGCTCTGCGTGTCACTCAGCTGGGCAGATGCACCGCCGACCAGACTCAGCACAAGCACAAAGGCAAGTGCCAGCAGATGTTGCAGGTGCCTGACCATCAGACGTCTTCGAACACGCCGGGGATGCTGCGGGGCGCCTCGGTCATCCACTCGGGGACGGGCAGCTCTTTTTCCCGCAGGAATTCGGGGTTGAACAGTTTGGACTGATAGCGCGTGCCATAGTCGCACAAGACCGTGACGATCGTGTGCCCAGGCCCCATTTCGCAGGCCAGCCGGACCGCGCCGGCGATGTTGATCGCGGTCGAGCCGCCCATCACCAACCCCTCTTCGCGAAGCAGGTTGAACACATAGGGCAGCGCCTCGGTATCGCTGATCTGGTAGGCATGGTCCGGATTGAACCCTTCCAGATTCTTGGTGATGCGCACCTGCCCGATCCCTTCCGCGATCGAACTGCCCTCCATCGCGATTTCGCCGGTCGTGTAATAGGAATATAGCCCCGCGCCCAGCGGATCGGCCAACCCGATGGTCACACCCTTGGGCTGCAGCGCCTCGGCCACGCCGGCCAGCGTTCCGCCCGAGCCCACGGCACAGATGAACCCGTCGACCTTGCCTTCGGTCTGCTCCCAGATCTCGGGGCCGGTGGTTTCCACATGGGCCTGACGGTTGGCTACGTTGTCGAACTGGTTGGCCCAAATCGCGCCATTGGGTTCGGTCTTGGCCAGTTTCTCTGCCAGGCGGCGCGAATAGTGGACAAAGTTGTTAGGGTTCCGGTACGGAGCAGCCGGCACCTGGACCAGTTGCGCGCCGGCAAGGCGCAACATGTCCTTTTTTTCTTCCGACTGTGTTTCGGGGATCACGATCACCGTCTTGAACCCCATCGACGCCCCGACCAACGCCAGCCCGATCCCGGTGTTTCCGGCCGTGCCTTCGACGATGGTTCCCCCTGGTTTCAGCTCGCCACGGGCGATGGCATCGCGAATGATGTAGAGCGCGGCCCGGTCCTTGACCGACTGACCGGGATTCATGAACTCGGCCTTGCCCAGAATTTCACATCCGGTTTCCTCGCTGACCCGGCGGAGGCGGATCAACGGGGTTTTTCCAACTGCGTCGGCAAGATCTCGTGCTATGCGCATGGCGCCCTCATGTCATTTGGCATCATTGCAGGCATACAGGTGCCCGGCTCCGACGACAAGCGGCGATGCTCAGTCGCGCAACCGATCCCGATGGCGCGCCAGCCAATGCGCCACCACCAACAACGGCATGTCCTTGAAGCCGTGGCGGTCGACCTGGCCGATGAACGCGTCATATGGCAGGATCCGGCTGCGGATGTCCTCGCCCTCGGCCGTCACACCGCCATTGGCCGCCGGATCGGTCAGATCGCACAGGCCCACATACAGATGGACGAATTCGGTCGACGACCCGGTCGAGGAATAGGCCCCGCCGGCGTATTCCAGCCGATACGGCGACACCCCCGCCTCCTCCACCGTCTCCCGCAGCGCCGTCTGTTCAGGCGTCTCACCGGGGTCGATCATGCCGGCCACCGGTTCCCAGACCCATGGCTCGGGGTCGTCGATCAGATAGACGGGCGGGCGGAACTGTTCGACCAGCAGAACGCAGTTGCGGACCGGATCATATGGCAGGACGACCACGGCACCGCCCTGCATCAAGGCGCTGCGGTTCAGAACCGGCCCCATCGTGCCGTCATGGCGGCGATGCTGAAGGTCGATCTCGTCGACACCGAAATAGTTGACGTAGGCCCGGTGGTGCCGGTGAACGATCACGTCCTTGCGAATGTCGCGCGGATCTCCGGTACGGCGTTTTCGGGCCGCAAGCCGGGCCCAGGCCCGGGTTCGGATGGCCGGAAAGCTTTCGGCGATGTCGACGGCATCGATCCGGCCGTACCAGCTCATGACCTCGTCAGCGGCCAGCAGGGTCATGGGTCCCCATCGGGCAACCCACTGGTCCAGCGACCATGGCGCACCCGGTGTCCACCGTCCGGCGTCAGGAAAGAACACCTGGACCGGCACCAGCGTGCCATCGTCGCACTGCACCTCGCAATCTCGCAGATCGAACTCAAACCCGCCCTCGTAGAAGGCCAGCCGGTCCAAGTCCAACGCCTGCAGACCTTGCACAAGCAGCCCCTCGGCCGCTTGTCCAGCTTCGGGCACGATCATCGGAAAGGGCTGCCCTTCTGCGCAACGCACGGCGTGGTCGCTCAGGCGGGCCGGCCGAACCGCCAGCGCATCCCCGCACCGGCCCAGCACACGTTCGAGCAGCGGCAAGTGGCGCAGCGTGCCGTAGAAAAACAGATCTGTCATGTTGTCAGGACCTTCAACCAGAGCTCAGTTCCACCGACGCGACGCTTCTTCGGTGAACAGCCCCGACAGGATGGCCCCGAAGGCCAGGGTTGCAATGATTTCCGGATAGATCAGCTCTTGCCCGAACTCGACACCCAGCTGGAAAATCGCAAGCAACGCTTCGAACGGTCCGTCATACCGGTGGCGCATCGCCAGACGAAACATCTCGTAGGTGCCTTGCACGAAAAGCCCCCAGAAAACCAGCGAAACCACCCCGGTCAGCCCGTTGTTGATCGCGGCCGTCCACCCGTGACCGGCGCGCTTGCCCATGATCACCCAGCCGCACAGAAACCCGAGTATGACGTTGACATAGGTGAAATAGCCATAATCCTTGCCCTCCTCTCCGTTGTCCATGATCATTCCGGATACCAGAAAGGCCACGACCACAAGGCAGATCGCGGCAACCAGGCGTGAGGCGGTGGGCATTTGTCTTTTCCGTGCTTTAGTTCGGTTTTGCTATGGTGATCTGTGTCACATCGCAATTGCCGGTGTCAAAGGCCGCGCCGCAGGCCGTCAAATAATAATTCCACATGCGGCGGAAACGCTCATCAAAGCCCATGGCCGCGATCTGGTCCCATTTTTCGTTGAACGTGTCGTACCAACGGCGCAGCGTCAGGTCATAGCTCGGCCCGAATTCCTTCGATCGCACAACCTGCAGGCCCGCCTGAGCGATCTGCGCGCGCAGAACCGTCGGCGACGGCAGCATGCCGCCCGGAAAGATATATTTCTGGATGAAATCCACACCGTTCTTGTAAACCTCCCAGCGCCGGTCGGCGACAGTGATGATCTGCAAGGTCGCCTGAGCTCCCGGCTTCAGCCGCTCGCGCACGGTTTCAAAATAGACGGGCCAATATTTCTGCCCGACGGCCTCGAACATCTCGATCGAGGCAATGCCGTCGTATTGCCCACGTTCGTCGCGATAGTCCTGCAGCTTGAGCTCGACCCGGTCTGACAACCCCGCTTTTTCAATCCGTTGACGTGCGTACTTCAACTGCTCCTGACTGATCGTTAACCCCGTCACGCGCAGGCCGCGCTCCTTTGCGGCGTATTCAGCGAACCCGCCCCAGCCGCATCCGATCTCAAGCACATGGTCCCCTGGCTTTACACCCATCTCATCGACCATGCTGGCATATTTCGCGATCTGCGCCTTTTCCAGACTTTCCTGCCCGGTCTCGAACAGGGCGCTGGAATAGGTCATCGTTTCGTCCAGCCAGGCGGCGTAGAAATCATTGCCCAGATCATAATGGTACGAAATATTCTTGCGGGCCTGTTTCCGGTGATTGCGCTGCAGCCAGAACCGCAGCTTCTCATAGGCCTGCACCAGAAACTTACCGGTGAAATCGTCGTAGACCGTCTCGGTGCCCAAATGCACCAGATCCATGAAGGAGCGCAGATCGGGCGTGCTCCACCCGCCTTCCAAGTAGGCGTCGGAAAAGCCAAGCTCGCCTTCTCGGATCAGGCGCGCGAACACGTCGGGGTCATGAATGTCCACTCGCGCAACCGGTCCGGGTTTGGCGCCTTCGCTGCGAAACACGCGCCCGTCGGGCAAGCTGATATCCAGCCGGCCGGACTCCATCTTTCCGAGCATCTTGAAGACTTGGGCAAAATATCTGGGCAGGTTTTTCTGCCCCTCGGTGGTGGTCAAGATCATCCGCGCTCCCCTTTGCGGTATTCGGGTCAGGCTAGGTCGCGAAAGCGTTTCTGGCAAGTTTTCAGTTCCTTACTGGTTTTTTTGGCCTTCATACGCGGCCAACGCCCGTTCGCGGCCGACCTTCAGATCGACGACCGGCCGCGGATAGGCGTCGTTGGGACTCAGGTTCCACGACCGGGGAATGGCTTCGAAATATGACAGGGCGGTCTCCGGCGGGGCGCTCTGACCCTCGGCCACCCAACGCCGCACATAGGCGCCTTTTGGGTCGAACTTCTCGGCCTGGGACTGCGGGTTGAAAATACGGAAGAAGGGCGCGGCGTCCGGCCCTGAACCCGCCACCCATTGCCAGCCCATCGCGTTCGAGGCGGCATCCCAGTCGACCAGGCAGTCGGCAAACCAGTCCATCCCGATTTTCCAATGCGTCATCAGGTGCTTGGTCAGATAACTTGCCACAATCATCCGCGCCCGGTTGTGCATCCGCCCGGTCACATACATCTCGCGCAGCCCGGCATCGACGATCGGTATGCCCGTGCGCGCAGTCATCCAGGCCCGAACCTCGGGCGTCTCGATGTCCTCGTTCCAGGGAAAGCCGTCCCATTCCGGTCTCCAGTTCCGCGTCAGCAGATGCGGCGTGTGGTACATCAGGTGATAGGCGAACTCTCGCCAGACCAGTTGCCGCAGAAAGGCGTCAGCGCCGGTCGAGCCGATCAGGGCCGCGCCCTTCACCCTGTGCCAGACCGTTCGGGGGCCGATTTCGCCCAGCGCAAGGTATTCGGACAGGTACGATGTTCCGTCATCCGCCAAAGCGTCGCGCTGCGCCGGATAAGCGTCCAGCCGCTCCATGAAGGCGTCAAGCCGCGCCTCGGCGGCTGTCTCTCCGGCCTGTACATGCTGCCCGACGATCCCGGCGCCCCGCCGCATGGCGTGCCCGAGGCCCCAATCGTCCAGCTGTTCGGACGCGGGCCAGTCTGACGGCGCAGCCAGCCGCTCGGGGGCCGGATCCGGCGAGGGGACGTCCCGCTGCGCCACCCCGCGCCACATCGGTGTGAATACCCGAAAGGGCTTCCCGGTCTTGGTGGCCACTGTCCACGGCTCGAACAGAAGGTGCCCCGGAAAGGATTTTGCGGTCAGGCCCAATTCCGTCAGCGCCGATTTGATACCCGTGTCCCGCGCGATCGCGTCCGGGTCATAGGCCCGAGACCAATAGACCTCGCGCGCGCCCGTCTCGCCAATGAGAGCCTTCAGCGCGTCCAGTGGGGCCCCGCTGCGCAGGACAAGCTTGCTGCCCTTGTGTTCAAGGTTTCGCGCCAGGGCCGCCAGCCCCTGACCCAGCCGCCATTTGGGCGCCGCCCCTAGGCCCGCCACCAGTGAATCGCGAATGAACACCGGTATGATCGGCCGCCCAGACCGTACCGCGGCGCTTAGCGCCGGATGGTCCGACAGGCGCAGATCCTGCCGGAACCAGATGAGAATAGGTGACTGTTTGCTGTCCATGCTCGCCCTGTTTTTCCTTGTCTACGCAGCAACGAGCGTAGCGGATCACAAAACGCGATCAAACGCTTGAAGCAATTGGTCAATCTCGTCGCGCGAGGTGTAGTGGGTGAAGCTGACGCGCAGAACGCCCTGCCCCAGATCGACCCCCAGCGCGGTCAGAGGCCGCACCGCGTAGAAATCTCCGCCGCCCGCCATGATGCCGTGTTGCGCCAGTTCGGCGGCGACCTCCTCGGCGTTGCGGTTCAGCGCCAGCGCCACGGTCGGCGCGCGCTGTTCCGCCTTGTCCGGGCCGATCAGGCGCACCGCGTTTCGGTCCTTGACCGCATCCAGCACCGGTTGCAATAGCGCAATTTCATGCGCACGCATCAGGTCATGCACGAACTGGCCGCGTTCGCCCGCGCCCGAAGCCGGGCCACCATGATGGTCGCACAGCAGATCGACATAATCCGCCATGCCTGCGCTGGCGGCCACCTGCGCATGATCCGGCCCAGCCGGGGTGAACCGCTTGTACAAAACGTCACCATTGAAGTAGTGGGCCTGGGTGGGCAGCAGCTCGCCCAGCGCACGCCGGATCACCATGCAACCCTGGTGCGGTCCATAGGTCTTGTAGGCCGAGAACAGATAGATATCCGGCCCCAACTCGCCCACGTTGGGGAACCCGTGCGGGGCATAGGAAACGCCGTCGACACACACGAAGGCCCCGGCGGCGTGGGCGATGGCGGTGATCTCGGTCACCGGGTTGATCTCGGCCACCACGTTCGAGCAATGCGGAAAACAGACCAGCCGCACCTTGTCGTCCAGCAGGTTTTCCAGATCGGCCGGGTTCAGCGCGCCGGTCTCGGGGTCGATCTGCCATTCACGGATCTCGATCCCGTCCTCGGCCAGACGCCGCCAGGGGCCGGAATTGGCCTCGTGATCCTGATTGGTGACCACGATTGCCTCGCCCGGCTTCATCCATTGCCGAAACGCCTGCGCCAGCACATAGGTGTTTTGCGTGGTCGAAGGACCAAAGCTGAGCTCGTCCGTGTCAACGCCCAACAGGGCCGCCATGCGCATACGCGCCTCGTCCATCTCCTCGCCCGCCAGACGGCTGGCCTCATACGGGGCATAGGGCTGCACCTTGCGCTGGGTGTAGAACCGCGTCAGCCGGTCCAGCACCGGCTTGCAGGTATAGGACCCGCCCGCATTCTCGAAAAAAGCCTGTCCCTGCAGGCTCGGCTCGGCAAAGGCCGGAAACTGCGCCCGCACGAAATCGATATCCAGAGTGCCCATCACACTGTCCTTCCCTTGTCATGCACGATGGTTCCAGAGGTCTGCCCGCGCATGACACCGGACATCTCCGACAACATGGCAGGTCTTCCAGCCAGCCACGGGCGGCCGCGGCAGTTCGAATGCGCACACCGAACGGCGACAGTTAGCCTTGGCCAGTCACACGGGTCAAGGTTTGTATCCCCGTGGCGGCCAGACCCGACCGACACTAACAAAGGGCCCCGGATCGCCCGAGGCCCTTTAGCTCAGATCATGAACCGCGTCACTTGCGGCGGCGTTCGTTCACCAGTCCGATGAAGATCGACACGCACATCAGAACCAGCACGATCGCAAAGGGGAACCCGGTTGCGATGGCCGCGGCCTGCAGGGCGCCCAATCCGCCGCCCAGCAGCAGAACGATTGCGATGGCGCCTTCCAGAACGCACCAGAACACGCGCTGCGCGGTCGGAGCGTCGGTCTTGCCGCCGGCGGTGATCGTGTCGATCACCAGCGAGCCGGAATCCGAACTGGTCACGAAGAACACGACCACCAGAACGATACCGACGAAAGACAGAAGGCCGGCCATCGGGAAGGCTTCGAACATCTTGAACATCTTCAGCTCCAGCGCCGCATCCGTCAGGGCCTGACCGCTGCCCGACATCACCTGATCCAGTGCCGCGCCGCCGAACACGCTCATCCACAGCGCACCGACAAGGGTCGGGATCAGGATCACGCAGGTCACGAATTCGCGGATGGTGCGCCCGCGCGAGATGCGCGCGATGAACATGCCCACGAAGGGCGACCACGAGATCCACCAGGCCCAATAGAAGGCCGTCCAGCCTTGCATGAAATTGGTGTCCTCACGCCCGATCCAGTTCGACAGCGCCGGCAGCGCTTCGACATAGGCGATCATGCTTTCGAAGAATCCCGTCAGGATGACCATCGTGGGACCCACGACCAAAACCAGCAACAGCAGAAGGGCGGCCAGGATCATGTTGGCCTCGGACAGGCGCTTGACCCCCTTGTCCAGACCCGCGACGACGGAAACCAGCGCAAAGGCGGTGATCAAGACGATCAGAAACACCTTCATCCCGTCGCTCACCGGAACGCCGAACAGATAGTTCAGCCCCGCCAGCGCCTGCGTCGCCCCCAACCCCAGCGAGGTCGCTAGCCCGAAAATCGTGGCAAACACCGCCAGAACGTCAATGACATGGCCCAGCGGACCCCAGGTCGCCTCGCCGAACAGCGGGTAGAAGACCGACCGCATCGTCAAGGGCAGCCCGCGGTTGAAGCTAAAGAAGGCCAGCGCCAGCGCGACGATCGCATATACAGCCCAGGGGTGCATCCCCCAGTGAAAGATCGTGGCGGTCATAGCCAGTTCACGCGATGCCTCAGGGTCGTTCAACGCGGCGCCCAGCGGCGCCCAGTCGGTGCGCGCGCCGTCCTCTCCCACGGCCATACCGCCCAGCGACGACCCGTAATGCGAGATCGGCTCGGCCACGCCCCAGAACACCAGCCCGATGCCCATGCCTGCGGCGAACAGCATCGAAAACCAGCCGGCATAGCTGTAATCGGGCCGTGCGTCCTGGCCACCCAGTCGGATCGACCCATAGGGCGTAACGATCAGCAGCAGCGAAAACACCACGAAGATGTTGGCCGCAACCATGAACACCCAGTCGAACCGGTTGGTCAGCGCGGGGCGCAACCAGCCGAAGAAATCGGCAGCCTGCTCGCGGAAAACCAACGAAAAGAAGACGAAGGCGATGATGGTCAGGCCAGACACGGCAAAAACCGGATTGTGAATATCCAGCCCCATGACCTGGATATTGTCCTGGCCGACCTCGTAGTCGGCATCTGAATTGTCGGACATTCTCTCTCCTCTCACTGTAATGCGCTTTTGATCAGGGAAAGATCGCTTTTTCGGTCAGCCGCCAGAGACTTTCCGGCGGGCAAAAGCGACACGCATACCGGTCACACCGAGCATTTTCAGCGGACCGGAAGGCGTTGGGTTACCTAACGTCCGAACCGAGTCGGGCGCCAGGCAAACTAATGTGGGCTGTTCGGTCGGACCTTTGGCTAGCCTTGAACCTTGGTATAGGTCCCCTCGCCTGCCAGAATTCCGCGGAACCCGCCGGGCTCGTCCAACCCGAATACGATCAGCGGCAGATTGTTGTCGCGCGCCAGAGCGATGGCCGAAGCATCCATGACCTTCAACCGCTTGGCCAGCACGTCGTCATAGGTGACCGAGTCATAGCGCACCGCGTCGGGATGCGCCTTGGGGTCCTTGTCATAGACGCCGTCGACGCCGTTCTTGCCCATGAAGATCGCCTCGCAGGCCATTTCGTTGGCGCGCAGCGTCGCTGCGGTATCGGTGGTGAAATACGGGTTGCCGGTGCCGGCGGCAAAGATGCAGACCCGTTTCTTTTCCAGGTGCCGCACCGCGCGGCGTCGGATGTAGGGTTCGCACACCTCGTCCATCCGAATGGCCGAGATCACCCGCGTGAACACACCCAGCCCCTCGAGCGCGGACTGCATCGCCAGCGCGTTCATCACAGTGGCCAGCATGCCCATGTAATCGGCCGTCGTCCGTTCCATCCCCTGGGCCGAGCCCGACAGGCCGCGAAAGATGTTGCCGCCGCCGATAACCATGCAGATCTCGACGCCCAGGTCATGAACCGACTTCACCTCTTGCGCGATCCGCTGCACGGTGGGCGGATGCAGGCCAAAGCCCTGGTCGCCCATCAACGCCTCGCCCGAGATCTTCAGCATCACGCGATTGTAGGTTGTCTTTGGGGTTTCTTCGGTTGTGGTGGCGGGAGAAAGGGTCATGTTGCGCTCCGGGGTGGCACGGGTTTGTTTTCCGGCGCAAAATGAAGCAAAACCCCCGCGGGTTCAATGCGGATGGTCGGACAATGGCGCAATCGGACAGGACAGGAAACGCAACGACCGCGATCGCGGACCGGCTCCCCCCCGTTCCCGAGGGCAAACCGGTTCTGATCGCGGGCCCCACGGCGTCGGGAAAATCGGCGCTGGCGCTGGCCGTGGCCGAAAGATTCGGAGGGGTCATCGTCAATGCCGATGCCAGCCAGGTCTATGACTGCTGGCGGGTCATCTCGGCCCGCCCGTCGGCCGAAGAGGAAGCCCGGGCGCCGCACGCCCTTTATGGGCATGTGCCCTACGATGAAACCTATTCGGCCGGGCAATGGCTGCGCGAGGTTACCCCGTTGTTGTCGGGCGACCTGCGTCCGATCATCGTCGGCGGAACGGGGCTGTACTTCAAGACGCTGACCGAAGGCATGGCCGAAATTCCGCCGACCCCTGCCGCGATCCGCACGCAGGCTGACGCGATACCCCTGCCCGACTTGCTGGCCGAGGTGGACCCGCGCACGCGCGCACGCCTCGACACCCACAATCGCGCGCGCGTGCAAAGGGCTTGGGAAGTCGAACGCGCCACCGGTCGCAGCCTGGCCGATTGGCAGGCCGAAACGCCGCCGCCGGTGCTTCGGCTGGATCAGGCCGTACCGATCGTGGTCGATGTCGACAAGGCCTGGCTGCTGGATCGGATCAACCGGCGGTTCGACCAGATGCTGGCCACCGGCGCCCTAGACGAGGTGGCGGCGATGCGGGACCGGTACGACCCGTCGCTTCCATCGTGCAAAGCAATCGGCGTTCCCGAACTGATGGCCTACGTGACGGGCGACCTCACACTGGACCAGGCCCGCGAGAAAGCGACGATTGCGACACGGCAATACGCTAAACGTCAGCGGACCTGGTGCCGGTCGCGCATGAAGGACTGGCATAAAGTCGACCTGAGCGACTGAGACAACCCGGCGCCGGCCCCTATCACCAGTCTATTTTCATTTCTTTTCATTGCCTTAAGCCGAATTATCACCCTTTGGCCCGCACTAAACAGAATCACCCGGGTGATTTTGGGTGTCACTCTTGGACTTGCCCGGCAGAGTGTGGCGGGGCAACCGGTGTCTTTGCTCTGAAATGTCGTTTTTGAACATCTGATGACGATTTCGAACATTGACCTTGATCGGATTCTGGTGCCGAATGTTCGCATGGGGATGATCTGCGCTCAGAAAAATTCACGGAAACGCCGCAAACGGCTCAGTTCGAATGCGACGGTTTCCAGTAACGAAAAAACAAATCTCACAGGGAGACTTTCATGGAAATCAAGACATTGACCGGCGCACCGGTACACTGGGCGGCGGACATGCACGCCCGGGAATACCAGGAAGGCAAGCTGAGCCGCCGCGAGTTTCTGACGCGCACGACCAGCCTCGGCGTCACTGCTGCTGCAGCCTACGGCATGATCGGGCTGTCCGCCCCGGCCAAGGCGGCCGGCGAGGACGCCAAGCAAATGGGCGGCACGCTGCGCGTTCAGATGGAGGTGCGCGCCCTCAAGGATCCGCGCACCTATGACTGGTCGCAGATCGCGAATGTTACCCGCGGCACGCTGGAATACCTGGTCGAGTACAACTCGGACGGCACTTTCCGCGGCATGTTGCTGGAGGGCTGGGAAGTCAACGACGACGCCACCGAGTACACGCTGAAGGTCCGCAAGGGCGTCAAGTGGAACAACGGTGACGATTTCACTGCCGACGACGTCGCCCGCAACATCGCGCGCTGGTGTGACAAGAGCTCGGAAACCAACTCGATGGCCGGCCGTTTCGCCACGCTGATCGACGCAGATACCGGTCAGGCGATCGAAGGTGCGATCGAGGTGGTGGATTCGCACACCGTCAAGCTGAACCTGCCGAATTCGGACATCTCGCTGATCCCGGGCATGGCGGACTACCCGGCCGCAATCATCCACAGCTCGTTCAGCGAGACGGACCTGACCAACAACGTGGGCACCGGCCCCTACCTGATCGAGAGCCTCGAAGTCGGCGTAAAGGCCGTGCTGGTGCGCAACGAAAACCACACTTGGTGGGGCGAGGACGTGTTCGGCCGCCCAGCGCTGGACCGTATCGAGTATATCGACTACGGCACCGATCCGTCGGCCTGGCTGGCGGCGCTGGAATCCGACGAAGTCGACATGCTGTACGAATCGGTCGGTGAATTCATCGATGTGATGGACGGCCTCGGCTATGTCAAATCCGAGGTTGTCACGATGAACACCATCGTGATCCGCCCGAACCAGCTTGCGGAAGTGGACGGCAAGAAGGTCTATGCCGACAAACGTGTGCGTCAGGCGTTGCAGATGGCCGTGGACAACTCGGTCTGCCTCGAGCTTGGCTACGGTGGTCGCGGCTCGCCCGCGGAAAACCACCACGTTGGTCCGATCCACCCGGATTACTACGAACTGCCGCCGCAAAAAGTTGACCCGGAAGGCGCGCGCAAGCTGATGGAAGAGGCCGGCATGGCCGATTTCGAGCACGAGTTGATCTCGATCGACGACGACTGGCGCCGCAACACCACCGATGCGGTCGCAGCCCAGCTGCGCGACGCCGGCATCAAGGTCAAGCGGACTGTTCTGCCCGGCAACACCTTCTGGAACGACTGGGCGAAATACCCGTTCAGCTCGACCAACTGGAACCACCGTCCGCTTGGCGTGCAGATCTGGGCGCTGGCCTATCGCAGCGGAGAGGCCTGGAACGAATTCGGCTGGGCGAACCCCGAGTTCGACGCCCTGCTGACCGAGGCCCTGGCCATTGCCGATGCCGACAAGCGCCGCGAAATCGTGGCCAAGGGCGAAGCGATGATCCAGGAGGAAGGCGTTACCATCCAACCCTACTGGCGGTCGCTGTATCGCCACATGAAGGAAGGTCTGGTGGGCACCGACATGCATGTGTCGTTCGAACACCATCACTACAAATGGGGTTGGGCGGCCTGAGCCCGACCTGAACCCTGCTGGGGCGCCCGAATGCGGGCGCCCCTTTCCAGCCGCAGACACACCGACACGGGGTCGGAACGTCCGAGGCCAGGCAATGGTCCACTGATCTGCGGAAAACCCGAACAACAGGGGCCAACATGGGACTCTTCATCCTCCGACGATTGGGCGTGATGCTGCTGACGGCGCTGTGCCTGACCTTCGTGGTCTTCTTCCTCACGAACCTCTATCCGAACCTGGAAAAACTGGCCAAGACCCAGGGTAACCAGCGCATGTCGGACGAACAGGTCATCTCGTGGCTGGAAAATCGTGGCTATATGCAACCCACGCTGGTCAAGTACGGCCAGTGGCTTGGGGTGATCCCGGGATTCACGAACACTTTGGATGACGGGCAATTCGTGGGCACCTGCGCCCGCCCCGGATCGACCCCGGACACGACCCCCCGCTATTGCGGCGTTCTTCAGGGCGACTGGGGGTATTCGACCGTGTTCAAGGAAGAGGTGGGGACGATTGTCGCCAAACGCCTGGGCAACACCGGGTACCTGATGTTCTGGGTGCTGCTGCTGATGGTGCCAACCGCGCTGCTGGTGGGCGTTCTGGCCGGCATGCGCGAAGGGTCAGCGCTGGACCGGTCGCTGTCCACCTTCTCGATCATCACCACGGCCACGCCGGAATATGTTTCGGGCGTGATCTTCATCGCCATCTTCACCTCGTCCACCGTGGGTCTGAAATGGTTCAAGGGCACGGCCACGCAGGCCATGGACAACCCGACATTCGAGAATTTCTTTCTGCCGGTGCTGACCATCGCCCTGTACGGAATGGGGTATATCGCGCGGATGACCCGCGCCTCGATGACCGAGGTGATGACGGCGCAGTACATCCGCACCGCGCGGCTCAAGGGTGTATCCTTTTCCAACATCGTCCTGAAACACGCGCTGCGCAACGCGCTGATCGCGCCCTTCACGGTCATCATGCTGCAGTTCCCGTGGTTGCTGAACGGCGTCGTGATCGTCGAGACCCTGTTCAACTACAAGGGTTTTGGCTGGGCGCTGGTGCAGGCCGCGGGCAACAACGACATCCAGCTGCTGCTGGCGATCTCGGTCGTGTCGGTCTTCGTGGTTCTGGTGACGCAGCTGATCTCGGATATCGGCTATGTCTACCTCAACCCACGCATCCGCATTTCATAAAGGAGGATAGACCATGGAACCTCTGAGCTGGACTGGCTCTATCGCCTTTCTGAACCCGATCCTGACAATCGCTCTGGTTGCACTGGCCGTCTCGGTTCTGGCCTGGATCCTGGCCAGTATCGTGCTGCCTGAACCCCAGGTGACCGTGAACGCGGATGGCACCGTCAGTTCTGGTGGCGGGCTGCGCAGCCTGGTCGAAACCGCGCTGTGGTATTCCTTCCTGGCCAGCATCGCGACGGTCGTCGCTTATCTGCTGCTGGGCGTATTCCTGGGAACCGGAGCCGGCATCGTCGGCGCCGTCGCGCAGCAGTTCCTGCCGGTCTGGGTGTCGCTGATCATCCTGTTCGCGATGTCGGTCGCCTTCAAGCGGCGGCTGGGCCTGTATGGCAAGCTGTTCGACAGCCCGATCGGCATGATTGGCTTTGCCCTGGTCATGTTCTGGGTGTTCACCGGCATTTTCGGCGCGCTCGACCTGATCGTGACCCATGACCCGCTGGTGCAGTTGTCGGGGATGAAGAACAAGGTGCCCGGCACCCCCCTGCCCAACCCCGAGGACGGGCAGTTCGCCTGGTACCTTCTGGGCGGCGACAACCTGGCCCGCGATGTGTTCAGCCGCATGGTCAAGGGCGCGTGGATCGTCGTGCAGATCGCGCCGCTGGCCACGATGTTCGCCTTCATGGTCGGCATCACGCTGGGCCTGCCGGCGGGGTACTATGGCGGACGCCTGGATACGTTCCTGTCGTTCCTCGCCAACCTGATCCTGGCCTTTCCGGTAATCCTGCTGTTCTATCTGCTGGTAACCCCGGAAATCGTGGCGACCGGCGTGCCGAACTATATGGCCGCTGTGCTGTTCATCTTTCCGATCCTGTTCATCGCGGTGCTCCTGAACTCGCGCTACTATACCCGCCCGAACTTTCGAACGCCTCTGCTGATCGGGGTGCTGGGGATCGCGATCTGGCTGTACCTGTCACTGATTTCGACCGGAGGCCACGTCATCAACACTGACGCCTACAGCATCTGGGGGTTGCCGACCTATCTGGATCTGTTCGACATTCCGGGCGGGATATTGGTCGTGTTCGTATCGGTTGTCTTCGTCAACTCGCCCACGGTGTTCCGCATCGTGCGCGGCCTGGCCATGGACATCAAAACGCGCGACTATGTGGCGGCCGCCCAGACGCGCGGCGAAGGTCCCTGGTACATCATGCTGTGGGAAATCCTGCCCAATGCGCGCGGGCCGCTGATCGTCGATTTCTGCCTGCGCATCGGCTATACGACCATCCTGTTGGGAACCCTGGGGTTCTTTGGGCTGGGCCTGCCGCCGGAAAGCCCGGATTGGGGGTCAACCATCAACGAAGGGCGCAAGCTGCTGTCGATCTATCTGCACCCGGCCCTGCCGCCGGCGTTGGCGCTGTTGTCGCTGGTTCTGGGCTTGAACCTGCTGGCGGACGGCCTGCGCGAGGAAAGCCTGAAGGACTGACGTGAACGCAGCCGGGGGGCCAGCCCCCCCGGACCCCCCGGGATATTTTGAGCCAGATGAAGGGGAAACCGGACTTTGGCGAGGAGCGAAAAAATGAGCAAACTTGCAGATCATGACGGGCCAATCCTGGAAATCGAAAAACTGTCGATTTCATTCTTTACCCGCCTACGGGAAATTCCGGCCGTGATGGATTTTTCGGTTTCCGTGATGCCCGGCGAGGCGGTGGGGCTGGTCGGGGAATCCGGCTGCGGCAAGTCGACCGTTGCGCTGGGCGTGATGCAGGATCTTGGCAAGAACGGCCGCATCGTTGGAGGCACCATCAAGTTCAAGGGCCGCGATCTGAGCGAGATGAGCGCCGAGGAACTACGCGACATCCGCGGCAACGAGATCGCGATGATCTATCAGGAGCCGATGGCTTCGCTGAACCCGGCGATGAAGATCGGCAAGCAGCTGATGGAAGTGCCGATGATCCACGAAGGGGTCAGCAAGGAAGAGGCCTATGCCCGCGCTCTGGAAGTGGTGACCGACGTGCGCCTGCCCGACCCCGAACGGATGCTGAACAGCTTTCCGCATCAACTTTCTGGCGGCCAGCAGCAGCGCATCGTGATCGCGATGGCGCTGATGTCGAAACCGGCACTGCTGATCCTCGACGAACCGACAACCGCGCTGGACGTGACCGTTGAGGCCGCCGTGGTGGAACTGGTCAAGGACCTGGGCAAGAAATACGGCACCTCGATGCTGTTCATTTCGCACAATCTGGGCCTGGTGCTGGAGACCTGCGACCGTTTGTGCGTGATGTATTCCGGCGAGGCGGTCGAACGGGGCTCGATCCATGACGTGTTCGACGAGATGCAGCACCCCTATACGCAGGCCTTGTTCCGCTCGATCCCCCTACCCGGCGCGGACAAGAACGCGCGCCCGCTGGTCGCGATTCCGGGCAATTTCCCCTTGCCGCATGAACGTCCGCGGGGCTGTAATTTCGGACCGCGCTGCGACTATTTCGAAGAGGGGCGTTGTGACGCGCAAGACATCCCGATGTTCCCGGTGCCGGGGAATGACCGTCACCACACGCGCTGCCTCAAGTTCCAGGAGATCGACTGGAACGCCCCGGTTACCGTGGCGGAGCAGAAGGAAAAAGCGCCCATCGGTCAGACCGTTCTGAAGATCGACAACCTCAAGAAATATTATGAAGTCGCCGCAAATGCGCTGTTCGGTGGCGGCGAGAAGAAAGTGGTGAAGGCCAACGAGACCCTGAGTTTCGAGGCCCGCGAGTCTGAAACTCTGGCCATTGTGGGCGAGTCGGGCTGCGGCAAATCCACCTTTGCCAAGGTGCTGATGGGGCTGGAAACGGCGACAGACGGGCAGATCCTGCTGGACAACCGCAACATCGAAGATCTGCCGATCGAAGAGCGGGATACGAAAACCATCGGGGAAGTCCAGATGGTGTTCCAGAACCCCTTTGACACGCTGAACCCGTCGATGACGGTCGGGCGACAGATCATCCGCGCGCTGGAAATCTTCGGCGTCGGCAATTCCGAGGCCGAGCGCAAGCAACGGATGCTGGAGTTGCTGGATCTGGTGAAGCTGCCCCGGGCCTTTGCCGACCGGATGCCACGACAACTGTCGGGTGGCCAGAAGCAGAGGGTTGGCATCGCGCGTGCCTTTGCCGGAGATGCGCGCATCGTCGTCGCAGACGAGCCGGTTTCGGCGCTGGATGTTTCGGTGCAGGCTGCGGTGACCGACCTGCTGATGGAAATCCAGCGCGAGCACAAGACGACCCTGTTGTTCATCAGCCACGACCTGTCGATCGTCCGCTACCTCAGCGACCGCGTGATGGTGATGTATCTAGGCCATGTGGTCGAACTGGGCACCACTGATCAGGTGTTCTCGCCCCCCTATCACCCCTATACCGAGGCATTGCTGAGCGCGGTTCCGATCGCCGATACCTCGGTCGAGAAAGAGCACATCGTGCTCGAGGGGGATATTCCATCGGCGATGAACCCGCCGCCGGGATGTCCGTTTCAGACACGCTGCCGGTGGAAATCCGAAGTCCCCGGGGGCCTGTGCGAACAGCAGGTTCCGCCGGTAAAAACTTTGTCCGAGGGGCACCAGATCAAGTGCCATCTGGCCGAGGACATTCTTGCCAGAATGCAACCGGTCATCAAGATCGCTGCTGAATGACGTACGCGGTCTTCGACGGGTTGGGGCCGTCAACTGGACGGTCCAGAACAATTGCCACGACTGATGGGGTTTTCAGCCGCCCCAGATGGCCTTCACATAGTTCCGGGTCTCTGCATAAGGTGGTATACCGCCGTGCTTTTCCACCGCCTTCGGCCCCGCATTGTAGGCGGCCAGTGCAAGGCGCCATGACCTGAATTTCTTGTACTGCCAGTACAGGTAGCGCGCGCCGCCTTCAAGGTTCTGCTTGGGGTCGTGCGGGTCCACGCCCAGCAGGCGCGCGGTCTGCGGCATCAGCTGCGCCAGCCCCAAAGCGCCCTTGTGGGACCGGGCATGCGGGTTCCATCCGCTTTCCTGCTGGACCAGCCGCAGGAACAGCTCTTCGGGGACATTGTGCATGCGGGCGGCCTGGCGCGCCAGGACAAGATACTGCCCCTTGTACTGGCCGTCATACCGTTTGCCGAACTTTCCCTGCGCCGATTTGGGTTTGAGACGCTCGCTGTCGCGGTATTGGCTGGCGGCGCGACTGTCCAGCACCTTGGCCTGCTTGAGAAAGATATCCCTGCGGTTCTTGGTCGAAAGAACATCGGCGCCCGACGGAACAGAAGTCAGCGCAAGGAAGGCAACCAAAAAACCAGTCAACACATACCGCATTCAAGCAAATCCCGCCCGTTCTGACATCAGAATGAGTATAGGTATTTCAAGCCGAAATGAAAGCTTGGTTAATCGCGGGTGGAAATTCAAACCTAAGGCTCCGCCATCATCCGTGTTCCAACCCGCGCGCGGGGGGTATAGGGTTCGGGTGAACACCGCGCGAGATTCGCGCCCCAACCCGCAAGACAGGATACGAGGAAAAACATGGCAGGTTCAGTCAACAAGGTCATTCTGATCGGCAATCTCGGGCGTGACCCCGAGGTTCGGTCGTTTCAGAACGGAGGCAAGGTCTGCAACCTGCGCATCGCCACGTCGGAAACCTGGAAAGACCGCAATACGGGCGAGCGCCGCGAACGGACCGAGTGGCACTCGGTCGCGATTTTCAACGAGGGCCTGGTCCGGGTGGCCGAGCAATACCTTCGCAAGGGGTCAAAGGTTTACGTCGAAGGCCAGTTGCAGACCCGCAAATGGCAGGATCAGTCCGGTCAGGACCGGTATTCGACCGAGGTCGTTCTGCAAGGGTTCAATTCGACCCTCGTCATGCTGGATGCCCGCGGAGAAGGCGGCGGCGGCGGTTACGGTGGCGGCCAGTCCGGCGGTTACGGAGACCCCTATGGCGCACCGATGGGCGGCAGTTCACCAGCCCCGGCCTCGGGCGGGATCGACGACGACGAGATCCCGTTCTGATCTGACGGAGCCAGAAAATGACATGGTCCTTCGCCGTCGGTCGTCTGCTTGGCTCGGAGCTGAGGGTCCATGTCACGTTCTTCATTCTGTTGGCCTGGGTCGGCTTCGCGGCCTATGCCGAGGGCGGCCTGCCCGCCGCATTTGACAACATCCTGTTCGTTCTGGCGCTGTTTGCCTGCGTGGTCGCCCATGAATTCGGCCACGCGCTGATGGCCCGCCGCTATGGCATCCGCACGCCGGACATCACGCTTCTGCCGATCGGCGGGCTGGCCCGGCTGGAGCGGATGCCGGAAAAGCCCATGCAGGAAGTTGCCGTTGCGCTAGCCGGGCCGGCGGTGAACATCGTGATCTGGCTGGTGCTGGTGGGTCTGGGTGCGGGCATTCAGATGGATGTAATGGCCCATATCGACTCGGCGCGCGTCGATCTGTTCAGCCGGCTGGCGTATGTGAACCTTTTCTTGGCGGTATTCAATCTGATCCCGGCCTTTCCGATGGATGGTGGCCGGGTGTTCCGGGCGCTGCTGTGCCTAAAGATGGACCGGGTCAAGGCCACGCGGGCTGCTGCCTCGGCCGGTCAGATCGTGGCGGTGGGTTTCGGCTTTCTGGGGCTTAGCACCGGAAACCCGATCCTGGTCCTGATCGCGGTGTTCGTCTTCATCGCCGCCAATGCCGAGAGCCAGGATGTCGAGATGCGCTCGATCGCGCGCCGAGTTCTGGCCCGCGACGCGATGATCACCGAGTTCCACGCACTGACGCCGCAGGACACGCTGGGTACGGCCGCGCAGGCCGTGATCCAGACCACCCAGCACGAGTTTCCGGTGCTGGGCCCCGACGGGCAACTGCTGGGCTTCGTGACGCGCAACCGGTTGTTCGCAGCCCTCGCCGGCGAACACCCCCGGTCCGAACCGGCCACATCGGTCATGGAGACCGAGATTCCCATCGTATCGCCAGCCGGCGGGCTCGAGGCAGTGCTAGACGGGTTGCACGGCGGCGCTCCGGCGGTGGCCGTGTGCACCAGAGCGGGGCAGATGGTCGGGTACATCACCCGCGAAAACATCGGCGAACTGATGGTGATCCGGGGACGCTGAGACCGTCAGCAGGTCGCCAGCGCATCCTCGAGCACGGACAAAACCGCATCGCGCGGCACGTCCGAAGTCACGAAGGCCTGCCCGATTCCGCGCGCCAGAATGAACCGCAACTGACCGTCCACCACCTTCTTGTCCTGGGCCATCAGATCGACCAGCGCCCCCGCCCCCGGCAAATCGCCGGGAATGTCGGCGAGGTCAGCCTTCATCCCCATCGCGCGCAGATGCGCCCGAACGCGGCTGGGGTCTTCCTGCGAACACATGCCCAGGCGCGCCGACAGTTCGAAGGCCAAGGCACAGCCGATGGCCACGCCCTCGCCATGCAGCAACCGGTCGGAATAGCCGGTCGCGGCCTCGAGCGCGTGGCAGAAGGTATGGCCCAGATTCAGCAACGCCCGGTCGCCCTGTTCGGTCTCGTCGCGCGCGACGATGTCGGCTTTCATCTGCACCGAGCGCGTCACCGCCTGAACCCGGGCCGCCATGTCGCCCTCGGCCAACGCGGGGCCGTTGCGTTCCAGCCATTCAAAGAATTCGGCATCGCCCAGCAGCCCGTATTTCACGACCTCGCCATAGCCCGCCAGAAAATCCCGCGCCGTCAAGGTGCCCAGAACCGAGGTATCGGCCAGCACCAGCGACGGCTGGTGGAAGGCGCCGATCAGGTTCTTGCCTTGCGGGGCGTTGATGCCGGTTTTGCCGCCCACCGAACTGTCGACCTGCGCCAGCAGAGAGGTCGGGATCTGCACGAACCGCACCCCCCGGCGAAGCACGGCAGCGGCAAACCCGGCCAGATCGCCGATCACCCCGCCGCCAAAGGCTACGACGACATCACGGCGCTCGACCTTTTCGGCCAGCAGCCATTCGACCGCGCGTTCGAAATGGGGCCAACTCTTGGTTGCCTCACCCGGCGGCAGCGCCAGGGCAGTCATCTCGACACCGGCCGCGGCCAGCCCGGCACGCAGCGCGTCCAGATGAAGCGTGGCAACCGTTTCATCCGTCAGTACCGCCACACGCGGGCGGGGCAACAGCGGCCTGATCCGCATCCCGGCCTGCGCCAGCAGGTCCGGCCCGATTTCCACGTCATAGGACCGTTCGGCCAGATCAACGAATACGGTTTGATGCATCTACTTCAGTTCCAGAACGTCAGGGCGCGTCGCCAGTTTCTCCAAGACCCGGTCCACCATGTCCTCGATCGCAGTTTCGCCATCCGAGTCCACGACCAGATCGGCCTGTTGGTAAAGCGGAACGCGTGCTTGGTACAAGGCGCTCAGCGTCGCATGCGGATCGGGGGTGCGCAGCAGCGGCCGTGTGTCCTTGTGGCGGACGCGGTTCCACAGCACCTCCAGATCGGCCCTCAGCCAGACCGACACGCCGCGCTCTGATATCATCCTGCGGTTCGCCTCGGACAGGAAGGCGCCGCCGCCAGTCGACAGAATGCCTTTCTGCTCGTCCAGCAACCGGCCGATGACCTGGCTTTCCTTGGCCCGAAAGAATGCCTCGCCATCGCGCTCGAAGATCTCGGGAATGGTCATGTTGGCTGCCGATTCGATCTCGGCATCGCTGTCCAGGAACGGCACGCCCAGCCGCGCGGCCAGCGCCCGGCCCACCGCCGTCTTGCCAGCGCCCATCATGCCGACCATAACCACCGTTTTGTGCAGGTCATAGGCCGGCCGGACCGATGCCGGCGATGCGTTATGCTTAATTTCGCTCATTTCCCCGTGAATGACGTGATCTTGGAAAAAATGCCAGTTATAACTTGGCCAAAATCAAAATTTGAGGCAGCGTTTCGCCATGGGCCGTCTGATCAAACTCCTCCTGTACCTCATCTGCCTGAGTTTCATCGGGCTGGTAGCTTATGCCTATCTGGGGCCGTTTTTCGGCGCGGATTTCTCGGCCCCGCAAAGCGAAATCAGCGAACCGGTCATCCTGAATGTGGACTAGGGCCGCGGCGGTGACGATTGCCCTGGCCGGGCAGGTCGCCGCACAGACGACCGAGCCGCTGTCGGCGATCGACTGGCTGAAGGAACCGGGCGACCTGCTACCGGGAACGGTGATGCTCGAACCTCCGGTGGCCGATGCGGTGGCGGACCCGCAGATCCATGTAACTCCGCTCGAGGCGCTGTCGCAGCCACTGGGGTTGGTGGATGCCTCGGTGACGGGACTGCCGGTGGATCTGTGGCGCCCAAGCGACCCGGCCCGCCTGGCCCGACTGATCGGGCAAGTTCCGGTGAAATCCAGCCCGGCCATGCAAAAGCTGATGTTCACCTTGCTGCTGACCGAAGCCCGCGCGCCGTCGGGCGGCGCGGATCCCGACATCCTGCTGCTGGCGCGACTGGATCGCCTGTTCCAGTTGGGGGCGGCCGACCCTGCGCAGGCGCTGGTGCAACAGGCCGGGCCGGCGGCTTCACCGGACCGGTTTCGCCGCTGGTTCGACACGACCTTGCTGACCGGCGACGAGGACCGCAGCTGTACCGCGCTCATCGCGCAACCCGGCCTGTCCCGCGACTACCGCGCCCACATTTTCTGCAAGGCACGCCGCGGTGACTGGGCCTCGGCCGCGCTCATGCTCGAGGCCGCCCACGCGCTCGAGATCCTGCCGACAGAAACGCTGGACCTGCTCGACCGGTTTCTAAGCCCCGAGATGTTCGAAGGCGCCCCCTATCTTCCGCAACCCCAGGACCCCGACCCGCTGACCTTTCGCCTGTTCGAGGCCATCGGCGAACGGCTGCCCACCGCGTCGCTGCCGCGCGCCTTTGCCAATGCCGATCTGCGCGACGTCGCCGGCTGGAAGGCCCAGATCGAGGCGGCCGAGCGCCTGACCCGCATCGGAGCGTTGACCCCCAACCACCTGCTGGGTCTCTATACCGAGCGCGCCCCGGCGGCCTCGGGCGCCGTCTGGGACCGCGTCGCCGCGGTACAGCGGTTCGAGGCCGCGCTGGACGGCGGCAAGCCGCAGGCCGTCGCGGATGCGCTGATCGCGGTCTGGGCGCAGATGGAAACCGTCGGGCTGCAGGTTCCCTTTGCCGAGCTGTTCGCGGACCGCCTGGCGCTCCGCCCCCTGCCCGGCGCCGAGGCCGAGAACCTGCGCTGGCGCATTCTGCTGCTGTCCGAGCTGTATGAAGACGCAGCCCAATCCGTGCCCGATGGGCCAACTGCCAATGCTTTTCTGGCCGCGCTGGCCCGGGGGATGCCCGATCAGGCCCGGTCGCCGTCGCCGCTGTCCGATGCGATCACCGAAGGCTTTGCCTGGGCCGCCCCGGTCCCGCCCGACCTGCAGACTATGCTGGATCAGAACCGGTTGGGCGAAGCGATTCTGGAAGCGATGCAGCTTTTTGCCCAGGGCGCGCGCGGCAACCTGGTGGACTTGACCGCCGCCATCGCAACCTTCCGCAGGGTCGGGCTCGAGGATACCGCGCGGCGGGCGGCGCTGCAGCTGCTGATCCTGCAGGGGGTCTGACCGTGCCGGGGCCTGAAACGCCAGAGCTGTGGATCTCGGCCTTTCTCGAAGCGCAGGCCGCCGAGCTGGGCGCGGCAACCAACACGCTGCTGGCCTATGGGCGCGACTTGAAGGACTTCGCGGGATGGCTGAGCCGTCACGGCGCCGGATTTGCCCAGGCCGACCAGACCCGGATCGAGGCCTATCTGATCGACTGCGATGCCGAGGGCCTGTCGCGCGCGACCCGGGCTCGCCGCCTGTCCGCCATCAAACAGCTGTACCGCTTCGCTTTCGAGGAAGGCTGGCGCGACACTAACCCCGCCATCCAGATCAAGGGACCGGGCCGGCAAAAGCGCCTGCCCAAAACGCTGGACGTGGCCGAGGTCGACCGCCTGCTGCAGGCCGCGCGCCAGACCGGCCGCACCCAAGCCGACCGGCTGCGCAACACATGCCTGATGGAGCTGTTGTACGCCACCGGCATGCGGGTAACCGAATTGGTTTCGCTGCCCGTATCCGCAGCGCGTGGCGACCCGCGGATGCTTCTGGTTCTGGGCAAGGGCGGCAAGGAACGGATGGTGCCCCTGTCGCCACCGGCCCGCGATGCGTTGGCCGCATGGCTGGCTGCGCGCGATGCGGCCGAGGAGGCGACCGTGGCCAAAGGCGGACAGAGGTCACGCTTTCTGTTTCCGTCGCGCGGCAAGTCCGGGCACCTGACCCGACACAGGTTCTTCCTGCTGGTCAAGGAATTGGCGGTTCAAGGCGGTGTGTCCCCCGACAAGGTCACCCCGCACACGCTGCGGCACGCCTTTGCCACGCATCTTCTGGCCAACGGGGCCGACCTGCGTTCGATCCAGACCCTGCTGGGCCATGCCGACGTGGCCACGACCGAGATCTACACGCATGTTCTGGACGAGCGGCTGTCGGAATTGGTGTTGCAACATCACCCCCTTGCCAGGAACGACACCGAGGACTAGGGGCTTCCCCTTGATCGCATGCCCCCGCGACCCCATAACCAAGGCGCGACAACAATCATAGTGGAACGATGGACCCTGACCCTTCCCTTTTCGACAGCGCCTTCTGGATCACCACCGTCTCGATCCTGTTCCTGCTTGTGCTGTCCGGCTTCTTCTCTGGCTCGGAAACGGCGCTGACCGCGTCGTCTCGGGGCAAGCTGCGCGCGCAGGCCGACAAGGGATCGCGCGGTGCGCAAAAGGCGCTGGAAATCACCGACGACAACGAACGGCTGATCGGGTCGGTCCTGCTGGGCAACAACCTGGTGAATATCCTTGCGGCCTCGTTGGCGACGGCTCTGTTCACGCGGCTGTTCGGCGAAAGCGGCGTGGCGCTGGCTACGCTGGTCATGACCCTGCTGGTTCTGATCTTTGCCGAAGTTCTTCCCAAGACCTATGCGATCACCAATGCCGAAAAGGCCGCCGCTGCGGTCGCCCCGGTGATCGGTGTTGTCGTTACGGTGTTTTCGCCGGTGGTGGCCGCCGTACGCCTGCTGGTGCGCGGGGTATTGCGTTTGTTCGGTGTACGGATCGACCCGGACAGCCACATCCTTGCCGTGCGTGAAGAGATCGCCGGCGCCCTGCAACTGGGCCATTCCGAAGGCGTCGTCGAAAAAGAGGACCGCGATCGCATCCTGGGGGCGCTTGACCTCGGCGACCGCACGGTCGAGGAAATCATGCTGCACCGCTCGAATATCGAGATGATCGACGCCGATGCCGACCCCGAAGCGATCCTGAAACAGTGTCTCGAAAGCCGTCACACGCGCCTGCCGGTGTTCCGCGGCCAGCCCGAAAACATCGTGGGTGTCGTGCATGCCAAAGACCTGTTCCGCGCCATGTACGCGCAGGCCGGCGGCGGCGAGGGCGGTGCCGAGCGACTGAAGTCATTCGACATCCTCAAAGTGGCCAACGCCCCGTATTTCGTGCCGGAAACCACCACTCTGGACGACCAAATGCGGGAATTTCTGCGCATGCACAGCCATTTTGCGCTGGTGGTCGATGAATACGGATCGCTTCAGGGGCTGATCACGCTCGAGGACATCCTCGAAGAAATCGTGGGCGAGATCGCGGACGAGTTCGACGTGGACGAAGATGTGACGATTACGCGCACCGAAGACGGTCAGTACCTGGTCGAAGGCTCGATGACCATCCGCGACCTGAACCGTGCGATGGACTGGAACCTGCCCGATGACGAGGCCAACACAATTGCCGGGCTGGTGATCCATGAGGCGCAGATGATCCCGACCGTTGGTCAGGTGTTCTCGTTCCACGGCTTCCGGTTCGAGGTCGTCGAACGCGAGGGCAACCGGATCACCTGGTTGAAGGTGCGGCCGCTCTGACGGACGGCCGGCGGAAACGACAAACTCGGTCGTTTTCGTGACAGATACCGTCGCGGCGCCCCTGCACCTTCGGGCCAGACGCAAGGAGGTGCGGATGAAATCGACGTGTCAGGTTGCCGTGATCGGCGGTGGAGTTGTCGGGTGTTCGGTGCTGTATCACCTGACCAAGCTGGGCTGGTCGGATGTGATGCTGCTGGAACGGTCGGAACTGACCAGCGGATCGACCTGGCACGCGGCGGGCGGGTTCCACACGCTGAACGGCGACACCAACATGGCCGCGCTGCAAGGCTATACCATCCGGCTGTACAAGGAGTTGGAAGAGATCACCGGCATGTCCTGCGGGCTGCACCATGTGGGCGGCATCACGCTAGCCGACAACCAGGACCGGTTCGACATGCTGCTGGCCGAGCGCGCCAAGCATCGCTTCATGGGGCTGGAGACCGAGATCGTCGGACCGGACGAGATCAAGAAGATCGCCCCCATCACCAACACCGACGGCATCATCGGCGCGCTGTATGATCCGCTGGACGGCCACCTTGATCCCTCGGGCACGACCCATGCCTATGCCAAGGCCGCACGAATGGGCGGTGCCACCATCGAGACCCACTGCATGGTGCGCGAAACCAACCAGCGCCCCGACGGCACATGGGACGTGGTCACCGACAAGGGCACCATCCACGCCGAGCATATCGTCAACGCCGGCGGCCTGTGGGCGCGCGAGGTGGGCGCGATGGCGGGCATCTACTTCCCGCTGCACCCGATGGAGCATCAATACCTCGTCACCGACAACATCCCTCAGATCGAGGCGATCATCGACGCGGGAGGCGAGCATCCGCACGTCATGGACCCGGCCGGCGAGAGCTATCTGCGGCAAGAGGGGCGCGGCCTGTGCATCGGCTTCTACGAACAACCCTGCAAGCCCTGGGCCGTGGACGGCACCCCTTGGGATTTCGGCCACGAACTGCTGCCCGACGATTTCGACAAGATCACCGACAGTATCGAATTTGCCTATCGCCGTTTCCCGGTTCTGGCCGAGGCCGGGGTGAAATCTGTGATCCACGGCCCGTTCACTTTTGCCCCCGACGGTAACCCGCTGGTCGGGCCGGTGCCGGGCGTGCGCAACTACTGGTCGGCCTGCGGTGTGATGGCCGGGTTCAGCCAGGGCGGCGGCGTCGGTCTGACGCTGGCGCAGTGGATGATCGAGGGCGAGCCCGAGCGCGACGTCTTTGCCATGGACGTGGCCCGGTTCGGCGACTGGATCACCCCGGGCTACACCCGCCCCAAGGTGATTGAGAATTATCAGAAGCGTTTCTCGGTCGCCTACCCGAACGAGGAACTGCCCGCCGCTCGGCCCAACCGCACCACGCCGATGTATGACATCTTCAGCGATCTGGGCGCGGTCTGGGGCCAGCAATACGGTCTGGAAGTGCCAAACTACTTCGCGCAAGAGGGCGAGCCCACCTATGAAACCCCCTCCTTCCGCCGCTCGGACGCCTTCGCGGCAACCGGCCGCGAAGTGCGCGCCGTGCGCGAGGGCGTCGGCATCAACGAGGTGCACAATTTCGGTAAATACCTAGTCACCGGCCCCCGTGCCCGCAACTGGCTGGATCTGATCATGGCGGGTCGCATCCCCAAGCCGGGCCGCCTGTCGCTGACCCCAATGCTGTCGCCCAAGGGCAAGCTGATCGGCGACTTCACGGTTTCCTGTCTGGGTGAGGAGGAATTTCAGCTCACCGCCTCATACGGCGCGCAGAACTTCCACATGCGCTGGTTCCAGATACATCAGGAAGACGGCGTAACCGTCGAAAATATCAGCGACAAACGCAACGGCTTCCAGATCGCCGGCCCCAAGGCCCGCGAGGTTCTGGCCGCCTGCACCCGCGCCGATATCAGCGACATGCGCTTCATGGACGTGCGGCGGATGGTCGTCGGCATGACCGATTGTATCGTGCAGCGTGTCAGCTATACCGGCGACCTGGGGTTCGAGATCTACTGCGATCCGATGGCGCAGCGCCAGCTGTGGTGGACGCTGTGGCAGGCCGGGCAACCGCACGGCATCACCCCCTTCGGCATGCGCGCGATGATGAGCCTGCGGCTCGACAAGTTCTTCGGCTCGTGGATGCGCGAGTTCTCGCCCGACTACACGGCGGCCGAAACCGGGCTGGACCGTTTCATCGCCTTCAACAAACCCGCCGATTTCATCGGTCGCGCCGCTGCCGAGGCGGAACGTGCGACCGGCTCCGCGCGCAGGTTGGTGGCCTTCGAGGTCGACGCCGACGACGCCGACGTGAACGCCTATGAACCGATCTGGCTGGACGGCAAGGTCGTGGGCTTCTGCACCTCGGGCGGTTACTCGCACCACACAGGCAAGTCGATCGCGATGGGCTTCCTGCCCACCGACCGCATCTCTGACGGCCTGCAGGTGAAAATCGAGATCCTAGGCCAGATGCGCAAGGCCCGCGTGATCTCGACCCCGCCCTTCGACGCGGATGGCGCGCGCATGCGCGGGTGACAATGCCCGCGCCACACGCCATGGTGGCGGCATGAATACCATTCCCATCATCCTCCTTGCCGCTGGCCGATCCAGCCGCATGGGGGGGGCCGATAAGCTGATGCAGGAAATAGACAGCCAGCCCCTGCTGCGCCGGACGGCGGAAATCGCGCGGGCCGTGGCCCCGGTCATCGTGGCTCTGCCCCCGGCCCCGCACCCACGCCACGACGCGCTGGCCGGACTGGATGTGCGCGTGGTTCCGGTCACCGACGCAGAGGAAGGCATGAACGCAAGCTTGCGCGCGGCCCTGAATCACGTACCCGATACAGCCGACGCCGCGATGATCTTGCTGGCCGACCTGCCGGACTTGACGGTCGACGATCTGGCAAAGGTGCTGCGCTCGGTTAGCGAAAACCCGGACTGCATGATCTGGCGCGGATCGGCAAGCGACGGCACCCCCGGACACCCGGTGGTCTTCGCATCATCTTTGTTTCCGCAGCTGCGTTCATTGACCGGAGATTCCGGCGCGCAGAGTGTCGTCAGGGCCCATCGCGACAAAGTCCATATCGAACCCCTGCCGGGGACCCATGCCACCCGCGATCTGGACACGCCCCTGGACTGGGCCGCCTGGCGGAACAGTCGGCAGGCCACAAAATAACACGGCCCGATCTTTTCAGATCGGGCCGGTTGCCCAAAATGCAGGACTACCACTTTCACCTTTTCCGGAAACGCGCCCGACGCATCAGAAGATGAACGGACGTGGCTCTGCAGAACTGAAACAAGACCCCCTCGTTAACATGCCACTGGCATTCCCGGTAATCGAGATCTGCCTGAAGACACCCCCTTGATGTCTGTCAGGCCCCCTTTTTGGACAGTTTCATCGTCACCGATCATTCGCTTCAAAACAATCAAAAATTCGTCGCAACGCCCAACAAGGTTCAATTTGACGTAGCGCCCGCACAGTATGAATCTCGGCCATGTTCTACCCATGGCAGAGTTGCGGAATTTGATCGGCCGAATTACCAGCGCGTGCAATCGTTCTGTCACGGGAGCGGGATTAAAAATAGTGTACTGAATGACATCAGATACTGAGCGACGTTTTCAAAGGCATACAACCTAAGCGAGACTATCCAACTCATAACTCCGGCCTCGTCGCCGTTGTAGCCTCTGAGTGATCAATGCAACACTTTTTTACAATTAGCGCCCTTTTCGGCAACAATCCGACGATTCGCGCAGAATCGAATCCCGGAAAACCGCCTGCGCTCGTCGGGCATAGACCGCAAGAAAATGGCAGAATTAAGAAAATTTAACCATCAGGTCAGAAAACCCACAGGGCCGTCCTCCATCTTTCCGTCAAAGAAATGATCCTCTGCGACGAATCCAAGGAGCACAGTCGAGACATGAATACCCGCAAGCCCCTCTTGAACGCTTTCCGTACACCCCGCCTGTTTGGCGCGGCCGCTCTGAGCGCCGCCCTGCTGGCCGGGACCGCGATCCCGTCCCTGGCCGACGAGCGGGTGGCCGATCTGGTCGAATCCGTATCGCCCGCCGTCGTGACCATCATCGCGACGCAGGACGCCGCCCCGATGCCGGCCGGCAGCCCCAATTTCGATTTCGAAGGGCATCCTTTTGGCGAATTCTTCAAGCGTTTCGGTGCCCCCGAAGGCATGGACATTCCGCGGCAGGGCCCCAGTCAGGGGCTGGGCTCCGGCTTTGTCATGGATGCTGATGGCTATATCATTACCAACAACCACGTCGTTGAGGGCGCCAGCAAGGTCACGGTGCGCTTGCATGACGACCGCAGCTATGAAGCCGAGATCATCGGGACCGACCCGCTGACCGACCTCGCGCTGCTGAAAATCGAAGCCGATACCCCTCTGACCGCAGTGCCGCTGGGCGACAGCGACGAAATCCGCGTGGGTGAAGATGTGGTGGCCATCGGCAACCCCTTCGGGCTTAGTTCGACTGTCACCACGGGCATCGTCTCGGCCAAGGGGCGCAACATCTCGGATGGCCCCTATGCTGAATTCATCCAGACCGACGCAGCAATCAACAAGGGCAACTCGGGCGGCCCGCTGTTCAACATGGAAGGCGAAGTCATCGGCGTGAACTCGGCCATCTATTCGCCCACGGGCGGCTCGGTCGGGCTGGGCTTTGCCGTGACGTCAAACATCGTTGAACACATCGCTCAGGACCTGCGCGACGACGGGCAGATCAGCCGCGGCTGGCTGGGGGTCTCGATCCAGAATATCAGCCCTGAACTGGCCGCCGCCATGGGGATAGAGGGCACCACTGGTGCGTTGGTCTCGGACGTGGTTCCCGGCAGCCCGGCCGACGGCGTGCTTCAGCAGGGTGACGTGATCGTCGCATTCGACGGCGAACAGGTCGACAACAGCAGCGAATTGCCGGTCCTGGTTGGCGCCACAGCCATCGGCACCGACAGCAAGCTGACCGTACTGCGCAACGGCAAGACCGAGACGCTGAACGTCACCATCGGCCAGCACCAGACCGAAACCGCCGCTGCGGCGCCCGACAAGGTGGCCGGCAAGACGCTGGGCGTGACCGTCGCACCGCTGACCGACACCACGCGCGCCGAGATGGGCGTGCCGGAAACCGTGCACGGCGTGGTTGTCACGGCACTGCAGCCCGACAGCCCCGCCGCAGAGGCCGGTCTGCGCCGCGGTGACGTCATCGTCCGGCTGGGCCGCGCCGAGATCGACACGCCCCAGGATCTGAAGAAGGCTCTGAGCGATCAGAAGGACGGCCCGGCGCTGGTGCTGATCAATCGAGGTGGCAACCAGATCTTCGTTGCCGTCGAGGTGGCCTGACGCTTGTCCCCGCGCGCGCCGCATGATGGGGATATCGGCGCGCGCATCCCCCCGCCCGCACGTCATGTCCGCGTGCGACGGGGCTGCCGGGTGCGATTTCCGCGCCCGGCAGTATTCTTTGACGGCCCCACATGCTTATATCCCGAGCAAAAGGATATCCGACCATGAGCAGACGTTTGTTGATCGTTGAAGACGACGGGGACACGCGGGAATTCATCGCCAAGGGGTTTGCCGAGGAAGGCTATGCCATCGAAACCGCCACCAACGGGCGCGACGGGCTGTATCACGCTACCGATGGCGGGTTCGACGCAATCGTCCTGGACCGGATGCTGCCCGAACTGGACGGGCTGGCGCTGGTGAAATCGCTGCGCGCAGCCGGGATCAAGACCCCCGTTCTGATGCTGACCGCCATGAGCGCGGTGGACGAGCGGGTCAAGGGCCTGCGCGCCGGCGCCGACGACTATCTGGTCAAGCCGTTCTCGTTCCAGGAACTCCATGCCCGGATCGAGGCGCTGCTGCGCCGCCCGCAGGAATCCGAAGAGACCCCGACCCTCAGGTGCCGCGACCTCGAGATGAACCTTCTGACCCGCAAGGTGACCCGCAACGGGCGCGAGATCACCCTGACCCCGCGCGAATTCCAGATTCTCGAGTTCTTCTTGCGGCGCAAGAACCGGGTGGTGTCGCGCACGATGCTCTTGGAAGGCGTCTGGGACTATCATTTCGACCCCAACACCAACGTTGTCGACGTGCATATCTCGAAACTGCGCAAACAGTTGGACGATCCCGGCGAGACACCCCTGATCGAAACCGTGCGCGGCGCGGGATACATGATGTCCGATGGCACGGCTTAGATTTTCGTTTCACAATTCCCGCACCCGGCTGGTGCTCCTCAGCATGGTGCTCAGCGCGCTGCTGACCGCGACGGTGCTGGCGCTGGTCTATGTGACGGCGACCCGGACAATCGACGGCGAGACACGCTCGGTCGTGTCGGCCGAACTGACCGGGCTGGCCGACGAATACGAACGGCGCGGTCTGATCGGGCTGATGACGGCCATCGAGCGCCGCCTGCCCTCGGCGTCAGAGCGCGATGCGCTGTATCTGCTGACCGACCGGTTCGGCAATGTCCTTGCGGGCAATCTTGCCCGTTGGCCCGAGGGCGTGACGCCGGGCAGCGGCTGGACCGAACTGGAATTGCGAAAAACCGAGACGAATGAGATGGTTCCGGTCTCGGCCGCATCCATCCGCCTGCGCGGCGGCGAGCGTTTGTTGGTGGGCCGCGATGCGCTGGCCCGGCAACAGTTCGACAGGGTTCTGTTCCAATCGGTCGCGCTGGCGCTGGGGGCCGCCCTGGCGCTGAGTATCCTGACGGGCTGGCTACTGACCCGGCTGGTTTTTTCCCGGCTGCGGGACATCGCCGATACGGCCGATTCCATCATGTCGGGCGACCTGACGCAGAGAATGCCTCAGCGCGGCACCGGCGACGAGTTCGATCAGGTTTCGGCCATGCTCAACGCCATGCTGGACCGGATCGAGGACCTGGTGAACAATTTGCGGACCACGTCCAACTCCATCGCCCATGATCTGCGGTCGCCGCTGTCGCGGCTCCGGCAGCGGGTCGAGGCGCTGGGCGACAGCCAGCGAAACGACAGCGAACGCGAGGCCGACACCGCCCGCGCCACGGCCGAGATCGACCATATTCTTCGGGTCCTGGGGCAACTGACCGAGATTTCGCGGGCCGAGGCCGGGCTGGGCCGCGAGCAGTTCGAACAGGTCGATCTTGGTCAACTGGCTGCGGACGTGGTCGAGCTCTATGAACCCGTCGCCGCGGATCAGGGCGTTGAAATCAGCCTGACCGGCACCGCGCCCCCCATCCTCGGCCACCGGCCGCTTCTGTCTCAGGCGCTGTCCAACCTGCTGGAAAACGCCCTGCGCTACGCGCCCGAGGGCACCAGCATCACGGTGGAGTTGGGAGACCTCGACAGGCACGCTAGGCTGAGCGTCCGCGACATGGGTCCCGGCGTGCCTGAACCCGATCTGGGCCGGCTGGACCAGCCCTTCGTCACGCTGGACCCGGCCCGCAGCAGCCGCAACTCGGGCCTGGGGCTGGCGCTGGTGGCGGCCATCGCGCGGATGCATGGCGGCACTTTCAGCGCCCGCAACGCCGATCCGGGGCTGGAAGTCACGCTGAACCTGTCGAAATCCTGATCCGCCGCGCCTCCAAGGACCCCGCCTACAACTCCGCGGGCAGCGAGGCGTATCCGCGGAACCGGATCCGCCCGCCCCGCACCCGCCCGTCCAACAGGCGGTAGCCAGGGAACCGCGCCAGCAGTCGTCCGATGGCGATGCGCCCTTCCATCCGCGCCAGCGTCAGCCCGACGCAAACATGCGGCCCACCTGCAAAGGCCAGGTGCCGGTTTGGCTTGCGCGTGATGTCGAACCGCGTCGGGTCGTCGAACACCTTTGGGTCGCGGTTCGCCGCGCCGATGCACAGGTGCAGGTTGGTGCCCGCCGGAAGCGCCAGCCCGTCCAATTCGATATCCTCGGTGGTCTCGCGGTTTCCGAACTGGTTGGGCGAGCGAAAGCGCAGGATTTCCTCGACCGCTGGCGTGATCAGCTCGGGGTCGTCCAGCAGGCGCTGTTTCTGCTCCGAGTGGTCGTTCAGAAGCGCCAGACCGTTGCCGATCAGGTTCGTCGTGGTCTCGTGCCCCGCATTCAGGATGAAGATGCAGTTCTGCAAAAGCTCGGTTTCGCTGAGTTTTTCGTCCGCCCCCTCGCCCCGGATCAGCCGGGTCAGCACGTCAGTCTCGGGATCGCCCGGCGCCGCCCGCCGCCGCGCGACGAGGTCGGTCAGATAGGCTTTGAACTCCTCGACCGCCGCATGGCCCCGCGCCAGCTGTTCCTCGGTCAGCGCCGGCTCCAGCGCGCCCAGAATGGACAGCGACCAGTCGCGCAGCGGACCGCGCTCTTCCATCGGAACGTCCAGCAGGTTGCCGATGATTTGGATCGGAATGGTCGAAGCGAAATCCTCGATCAGATCGACCTTGGGTTTTCCGGCCATTGCGTCCAGCAGATGATCCACCGTCTCGATCAGACCCGGCTCCATCCGGGCAATCGCCCGCGGGGTCAGCGCCGATGTCATGATCTTGCGCACCCGCGTATGCAAAGGCGGATCGGAAAACACCAGCGAGGTCGTGTGATGCTCGAACAGAGGGGATCCCACGCCAAATTTCGGGCCAAACGCAGCCTTCTTGTCCGACGAATACAGCTTGGTGTCGCGATAAATCCGGTCCAGATCCCGATGACGGCTCAACAAAACCGACCCGTCCGGCTGCGGCAGAACCGGCGCATGGGCCAGCAGCGCGTCGTAGAACGGAAACGGATTTTCGACGAAGCCCTCTGGCGGATCGGTCAGATCAAGTGTCCGCGCCGCCTGTGCCACATCCAATGCGTTCATTCCGTCCTCCCCTGCCGTATGTTCCCCCGCCTTGGGTATCCCAGGCCGAGACCTCGGACAAGCGTGACATCGCCACCGACCGCCGCTAGACAGACGCCATGCCCAGCCCCGTGTCCTCGATCCGCAATCTCGGTCCCGCCTTTGAACAGGCCTGCGCCCGCGCCGGTATCCACTCGGCCGAGGAACTGCGCGAACTGGGCGCCGATGCTGTTTATGCAAGGCTGATCGAGGCCGGAACCCGCCCGCATTTCATCGGCTACTACGTTCTGGTCATGGGATTGCAGGGCCGCCCATGGAACGATTGCAAGGGCGACGAGAAAAAGGCGCTGCGCGCAAGGTTCGACCGCATCAAGGCCGGCGCGAAAACGGCGCCCGTCTCGAAACTAGTCGCCGAGTTGGACGCCGTCGGCGTGCGCGTCTCGGCCTCTGACCTTACGCCCGAGGGCTGACGCGGCACGAAAAAGGGCCGCATCCGGCAGCGGGCGCGACCCTCTTCGATGTCAAATGACTGACGGCTTAGCCGACCAGCTCGATGCCCGAGAAGAAATAGGCGATCTCGACGGCAGCAGTTTCCGGTGCGTCCGAACCGTGGACCGAGTTTTCACCCACCGATTCCGCGAACTCAGCGCGGATGGTGCCGGGGGCCGCGTCTGCCGGGTTGGTGGCGCCCATGACTTCGCGGTTCTTGGCGATGGCGTTCTCGCCTTCCAGAACCTGCACCACAACCGGAGCCGACGACATGAATTCGCACAGCTCGTCATAGAACGGACGGTCCTTGTGGACTTCGTAGAACTTGCCGGCCTGTTCCTTGGTCATGTGGATGCGCTTCTGCGCGATGATGCGCAGGCCGGCTTCTTCCAGCTTGGCGTTGATCTTGCCGGTCAGGTTGCGGCGGGTTGCGTCGGGCTTGATGATCGAGAAAGTGCGTTCCAGTGCCATGCGGGCGTCTCCTTAATCTGACGGCGCGAACTGATCCGCGCCGGAATATACCGCGCGCCGCCTAACATGGACCGCAGCGGTTGGAAAGCCTCTTGTTGAGCACGCAATTGACACTTCCCGAGCCCTGCGCCACACCGCACTCATGCTACGGATCGAAAACATCACCTATGCGGTCGAGGGCCGCCCCCTGTTCGAGGGCGCCAGCGCCACCATTCCAGAAGGCCACAAGGTCGGTCTGGTCGGCCGCAACGGCACAGGCAAGACCACGCTGTTCCGCCTGATCCGGGGCGAGCTGGCGCTGGAATCGGGCAGCATCACCCTGCCCCGCCGCGCGCGGATCAGCGGTGTTTCGCAAGAGGTTCCGTCGTCAAACGTATCGCTGATCGACACGGTCCTGGCAGCCGATACCGAACGGACCACCCTGATGGCCGAGGCCGAAACCGCAAGCGATCCGACCCGCATCGCCGAGATCCAGACCCGGCTGGCCGATATCGACGCCTGGTCGGCCGAGGCCCGCGCCTCGTCGATCCTCAAGGGCCTCGGCTTTGACGATGACGAGCAACAGATGCCCTGCTCGGCCTTTTCCGGCGGCTGGCGGATGCGTGTCGCGCTGGCCGCCGTGCTGTTTTCCCGGCCCGACCTGCTGCTGCTGGACGAACCAACCAACTATCTGGACCTTGAAGGCGCGCTGTGGCTGGAAAGCTATCTGGCGAAATATCCGCATACGGTGATCGTCATCAGCCACGACCGGGGCCTGCTGAACCGGGCGGTCGGCTCGATCCTGCATCTGGAAGACCGCCAGTTGACCTATTACGCGGTCCCCTATGACAAGTTCGCTGCCCGCCGTGCCGAACGTCTGGCCCAGGCCGAAGCCCAAAACGCCAAAGCCAAGGCCCGCATCGCCCATTTGCAGAGCTTCGTTGACCGGTTCCGCTACAAGGCGTCCAAGGCCGTTCAGGCACAATCGCGGCTGAAGATGATTGAACGCATCCAGTTGATCTCGACCCCGCAAGAGGCCGCCTTGCGCGCCTTTTCATTCCCCGAACCCGAGGAACTGTCGCCGCCGATTATCCAGATCGAGGGCGGCGTGACCGGCTATGGCGATACCGAGGTGCTGCGCCGCCTGAACCTGCGCATCGATCAAGACGACCGGATCGCTCTGTTGGGAAAGAACGGGCAAGGCAAATCGACCTTGTCCAAGCTGCTATCGGACCGGCTGCCGCTGATGGCGGGCAAGATGACCCGCAGCAGCAAGTTGCGCATCGGGTATTTCGCCCAGCATCAGGTGGACGAGCTGCATGTGGACGAAACCCCGCTGGATCACCTGCGGCGCCTGCGCCCGACCGAAACCCCGGCCCAACTGCGCGCGCGCCTGGCGGGGTTCGGCCTTGGCGCAGATCAGGCCGAAACCGAGGTGGGCCGGCTTTCAGGCGGCCAGAAAGCGCGCCTGTCGCTACTGATCGCGACGATCGAAGCGCCGCACATGCTGATCCTCGACGAACCCACCAACCACCTCGACATCGAAAGCCGCGAGGCCCTGGTCGAAGCGCTGACCGCCTATTCCGGTGCTGTGGTTCTGGTCAGTCACGACATGCACTTGCTGGGGCTGGTGGCCGATCGGCTGTGGCTGGTCTCGGACGGCACGGTCAAACCCTTCGACGGCGACCTGGAAGCCTATCGCCAGATGCTGCTGGCGCGCGACAAGCCGCCGACGCGGGAAAAACCGGCCGCCAAACCCAAACGTGCCTCTCGCGATACCATCCTGGCGTTGCGGGCCGACCTGCGGAAATGCGAGGAACGGCTGGAGAGGCTGACCGAGATGCACGAAAAGCTCTCGGCCAAACTGTCCGACCCAGCCTTGTACGAAGATGACCGGATCGGTGATCTGGAAACCTGGAACCGCAAGTTTGCCGAGGTGGTCGAGGCCATACAGCGCGCCGAAGCGCTGTGGGTTGCCGCCGCCGAACGGCTCGAAAGCGCCGAGGCTGCCGCATGATCGAAATGGCGTTCTTCATTACCGCATTCACAACCTTGTTCGTTGTGATCGACCCCTTTGGCACCGCACCGATCTTCGTCGCGCTGACGCAAGGAATGGACCCAGCCACCCGTCGCCGCGTCGCCTACCGCACGTGTCTGACCGCTTCGGGCATCCTTATCGCCTTCGCCGCTTTCGGCGAGGCGGTTCTCGGCTTTGTCGGCATCTCGATGGAGGCTTTCAAGGTCGCTGGCGGCGCATTGCTGTTTCTGACCGCGCTCGACATGCTGTTCGAGCGGCGCAACAAACGGCGCGAGGACCGTGCGGAAGAGGAAGAGCACCCTGACCCCTCAGTCTTTCCGCTGGCCATTCCGCTGGTGGCCGGGCCCGGATCGATCGCAACGATCATCCTGCTGGCCGGTGAGCACCCCGGCATTCAGGGCATCGCTGCGGCTGTCGGCGTGATGCTTGCCGTGATGGCAGTTGTCTTGCTGTTCTTCCTGTCCAGCGGCCTGATCGCGCGCATTCTCGGCAAGACTGGGCTGACCGTGCTGACGCGGTTGCTGGGCATGTTGCTTGCGGCGCTGTCGGTACAGTTCATCCTGGATGGTCTCAAGGCCTTTGGTTTTGCCGCCTGACCCCCCATATTCCGAGGGTATGAAGCGGTTTTGGGTGTGCTGATGGATGGTTATGATCTTGGACGGCTGACCTATCTGGCTCTGCTCGGCGGGGCGCTGCTGCTGTGGTTGTTCACCCAGAACCGCCAGTCGCTGGGCAAGACCCTGCAGATGGTCATGGCATGGGTCTTCATCTTCATCGGCGTCATCGCCGTGGTGGGCCTTTGGGATGACATCCGTTCGACCGTGGGCACCACGCCGCAACTGGCCGTGGCCGGAAACGTGATCGAGGTGCCGCGATCGTTTGACGGGCACTACTATCTGCCGATGCTGGTGAACGGCAAACCGGTCACCTTCTTGGTGGATACCGGCGCCAGCCAGATCGTGCTGAGCCCCCGTGACGCGAAACGCTTGGGGATCGATCCGGACAGTATGAATTTCGTGGGCCGCGCGGCCACGGCCAATGGCCTGGTGCGCACCGCCCCTGTGCGGCTGGATAGCCTCGAATTGGGCCCCATCGCGGATCGCAACGTGTCGGCCTGGGTCAACGAGGGCGACATGGACCAATCCCTGCTGGGCATGGACTATCTGCAGCATTTTTCCAACATCCAGTTTGCCGACGGTCGGATGATCCTATCGCGCTGAATAGCGGCCTTCGGGCTTGAGAACAAATCAGGAACATGCTAGCATTCGGCCATGTCCACGCATCTTCTTGGCCGCAAACCGGCGCGCGCGGCGCCGGGGCTGACCCTGCATGATGAGATTTCGCTGCAACTGGCCCGCGTGCACGAGGCCTGCGGCCCCGCGCGGCGCAGCTTTGCCATGTGGTTGGCCGGTCAGGCGCAGGGGCCGGTTCTGTGGATCTCGCCCGCGTGGGAGGCCGATCAGCTGAACCCCGACGGCATGATGACCTTTGCCGATCCCGCCCGGTTCCTATTCGTCCGCCCCACCCGGGCCGAGGACCTGCTGTGGTGCATCGAAGAGGCACTGCGCAGCGGGGCGGTGCCGTTGGTGATCGGCGATCTGCCGGGGGCACCGGGTCTGACGCCGGTGCGACGGATGCATCTGGCCGCCGAACAGGGGGGCACGATGGGTCAGGCCCCGCTGGGCCTGCTGCTGACCCCGGGCGAGGGCGGCGCGCAGGGGATCGAGACACGCTGGCACATGGCCCCGGCGCACACGGGCCAGACCCGCCGCTGGACCCTGACCCGCCGCCGCGCCCGCGCCCTGCCCCCGGTCAGTTGGCACGCCACCCAGACCGCGCCGCGCGCCGGGCTGCACCTGCAACGGATCGGCGCCGAGGAAACCTGCGCCTGACCGACCGGACCCGGAACAGGCAAGTTGTGACTGGTCAAACCGCAACCCGCGTCCTAGCGTGCCGGAATGACCCACCCGATCCACGACAGCCGCTATTCCTGGCTTCGCCTTCTGGTCACGCTGGCCATCGCGGCGGTGGCCAATGTGGGCATGTGGGCGGTGATCGTGGTGATGCCCGCAATCGAGACCCAGTTTGGCGCCAGCCGGGCCGAGGCCTCGATGCCCTACACGCTGACCATGATCGGATTTGCGCTTGGCAACATGTGGCTGGGTCAGGTGGTGGACCGAATGGGCGTGACCAAAGCGCTGATCGGTGCCGCAGGCCTCAGCGCGCTCAGCTATCTGCTGGCGACATGGGCGCCGACGATCACGCTGCTGTCGGCGGCGCATCTGCTGCTGGGTCTGGGCACCGCCGTCGGGTTCGGCCCGCTGATCGCCGATATTTCGCACTGGTTCCTACGCCGCCGCGGGATCGCCGTGGCGCTGGTGGCCAGCGGAAACTATCTGTCCGGCGCGATCTGGCCCACGCTCCTGTCTGGTATCCTCGCCCGCGACGGGTGGCAGCAGGTCTATCTGACACTGGCGGTCATCACCCTGATCGTGGTCATCCCGCTGTCGCTGCTGCTGCGCCGGCAGGTCCCGGCCGCGGCGCATGGCACCGCCGCAGCCGCCGCGCAGATCAACGCGCGCAGCGTCGGCCTGTCGCCGCGGACCCTGCAATATGCGCTGGGCCTCGCCGGGATCGGCTGCTGCATCGCCATGTCGATGCCGCAGGTCCATATCGTCTCCTATTGCGTGGGGCTGGGCTATGGCCCGGCAGTCGGGGCCGAGATGCTGTCGCTCATGCTGATGGGCGGCGTGGTCAGCCGGATCATTTCGGGGCTGGTGGCCGACAGGTTGGGCGGTGTTCACACGTTGCTGATCGGGTCGATCCTGCAATGCATCGCCCTGTTCCTGTTCCTGCCCTATGACGGGATGGTGTCGCTCTATGTCATCAGCCTGCTGTTCGGGCTGGCGCAGGGCGGCATCGTGCCCAGCTATGCGCTGGTCGTCCGGGAATACATGCCCCCGCAAGAAGCCGGGGCACGGGTCGGATTCGTGATGATGATGACCATCCTGGGCATGGCGCTGGGCGGATGGATGTCGGGCTGGATCTATGACGTCACCGGGCAGTACACACTGGCCTTCGTGAACGGGATCCTTTGGAATGGGCTGAACATCGCCATCATACTGACGTTGCTGCACAGGTCCCGCCCGCGCCAACAAGGGGCCATCGCATGACATGGCTGCGCCGCCGAGACCTGATGGCCGCACTTGTAGCCCTGGTGGCCGCGCCTCCGACCCTCGCCGTACCCGTTCCCCACGTGCTCGCCCGCACGAAAACCCTGATCGCCTTCACCTTCGATCTGTCGGGCACGCCCCAGACCGGAACCATGCCGATCCGATCAGCGGATGTATGGGTGGACACGCGCCGCCTGCGGAACAGCCGCGCCACGGTCGTTCTGGACGTGGCGCGGGCCCAAACCCGCCTGCCCTTCGCGCGCGAACCGATGCTGGGCCCACAGGTACTGGACGCCGCAAGGTTTCCCGCGATCGGGTTCCGCTCGACCCGCATCCACCTGGGCCGGGGCGGACGTATCTCCGACGGCGCCACTGTCACCGGAGACCTGACCCTGCGCGGCCTCACCCGCCAAATCGCCCTTCAGGCCGCGCTGTTCCGACCGCCCGGCTCGGCGCGGGACGAGCTTGACCGCCTGTACATCCACCTGACGGGGGCGCTGAACCGCCACGTATTCGGGGCTTCGGGATATGCCGATCTGGTCGGACCGACAGTCGGGTTGGATATTCGCGCGGAAATCGAACGAAAAACCTGAGGCGGGCGGAAAACGACATCGGCGCGTCGAATAGGCGCGCACATCGCGGAAAGATACGCTCAAACAGGGACACCATGCGCACGATCATTACCTTTGCCGCCCTTTTCCTGTCGGTCATTCTATTGCAGCTTTCCACCGGCGGTGTCGGCCCGTTGGATGCCATTTCCGGCCTGACGCTGGAGTTCTCAACCGAGCAGATCGGCCTGCTCGGGTCGGCGCATTTCCTTGGGTTCTTCATCGGTTGCTGGTGGGCGCCGCGCCTGATGGGCAGCGTCGGCCATTCGCGCGCCTTCGCGGCCTGCACGGCGCTGGGTGCCATGGGTCTGATAGGGCATACGCTGACCGAAGACCCCTATGCCTGGGCTGCGATGCGGGTGGCCTCGGGCCTGTGCGTGGCTGGCTGCTATACCGTTATCGAGGCGTGGCTGAACGACAAGGTGACCAATGAAACCCGCGGCCGCGCCATGGGTACCTACCGGATCGCCGACGCCAGCGCCTCTTTGGCCGCGCAGCTGATCATCGCGGTGCTGCCGCCGGCCTCTTATGTCTCCTACAACGTGCTGGCTATCCTGTGCTGCGCGGCCCTGCTGCCGCTGACCCTCTCGCGAGCCACGCAACCGGCGACGCCCAAGGCCCCGCGCCTCCGTCCCAGGCTGGCTTGGGCCTGTTCGCCGTTGGCGGTGGTGGGTGTCGTCGTGTCGGCCATCAGCGCGGCATCTTTCCGAATGGTCGGGCCGGTCTACGGCCAGGGCGTGGGGCTGGCGGTGGACCAGATCGCCTTTTTCCTGGCCTCGTTCGTTCTGGGCGGCGTGTTGGCGCAATATCCGGTCGGATGGTTGGCCGACAAATACGACCGCCGCTGGGTTCTTTTGTGGATTTCGGTATCCGCCATTCTGGCTTGTGGAGTCACCGCCGCCGCCGGTGGAAGCGGAACGATGGGCGTGATGCTGGCCGCCGGGCTGTTCGGGTTCACGACCTTTCCCGTCTTTTCGGTGTCAGCCGCCCACGCAAACGACTTCGCTACGTCCGAACAGCGGGTCGAATTGGCGGCAGCCATGATGTTCTGGTACGCGATGGGCGCAATTGCGGCCCCCTATCTGTCTTCGGCCCTGATCCGCGCATTTGGCCCACCCGCCCTGTTCGGCCTGATCGCGGCAGGGCATCTTTGCCTGATCCTGTTCGGCCTGAGCCGGATGCGAGCGCGCCCGACACCCGAGGACCGGACTCATTACGTCTATGCCCCGCGCACATCCTTCACCATCGGCAAGCTGCTCAAGAGGTCGCGCGAAGGTCGATAGCAATCTGGGGCTGGGATTTCCCGATCCGGTTTGATAGAGCGCCCGCAGACAGTTAGGCGGAAACCAAACATGGCTCGGATTCTCATTACCTCGGCAATTCCCTACATCAACGGGATCAAGCACCTTGGAAACCTGATCGGCTCGCAGCTGCCGGCGGATCTGTTTGCGCGCTACCAGCGCGGCCGCGGCAACGAGGTCATGTTCCTGTGCGCCACCGACGAACACGGCACCCCGGCCGAGTTGGCCGCCGCCAAGGCCGGCAAACCGGTGGCCGAATACTGCGCCGAGATGCACGAGGTGCAGGCCGACATCGCCAAGCGCTTTGGCCTCAGCTTCGATCACTTTGGCCGATCGTCCAGCCCGCAGAACCATAAACTGACCCAGCATTTTGCCGGCAAGCTGGCCGAGGCCGGGCTGATCCGCGAAGTGACCGAAAAACAGGTCTATTCCAACGCCGACGGCCGGTTCCTGCCCGACCGCTATATCGAGGGCACGTGCCCCAACTGCGGTTACGAAAAGGCCCGCGGCGACCAGTGCGAGAACTGCACCAAGCAGCTGGACCCGACCGATCTAATCGACCCGCGCAGCGCGATTTCCGGCTCGACCGACCTTGAGGTGCGCGAGACCAAGCACCTGTATCTGCGCCAGTCGGCAATGAAGGATCAGCTGGACGCCTGGATCGACAGCAAGGCCGACTGGCCGGTGCTGACCACCTCGATCGCCAAGAAATGGCTGCATGACGGCGACGGCCTGCAGGACCGCGGCATCACCCGCGATCTGGACTGGGGCATTCCGGTCAAGAAGGGCGACGAGGACTGGCCCGGCATGGAGGGCAAGGTCTTCTACGTCTGGTTCGACGCGCCGATTGAATACATCGCCTGCGCCAAGGAATGGGCCGATGCCCACGGTAAGCCGGATGCGGAATGGGAACGCTGGTGGCGCACTGACAAAGGCGCCGACGACGTGCGTTATGTGCAGTTCATGGGCAAGGACAACGTGCCGTTCCACACCCTGTCCTTCCCGGCCACCATCCTAGGCTCGGGCGAACCGTGGAAGTTGGTCGATCACCTGAAATCGTTTAACTATCTGAATTATGATGGCGGACAATTCTCGACCAGCCAGGGCCGCGGCGTGTTCATGGACCAGGCGCTGGACATCCTGCCGGCCGACTACTGGCGCTGGTGGCTGCTAAGCCACGCGCCCGAAAGCAGCGACAGCGAATTCACCTGGGAGAACTTCCAGCAGTCAGTGAACAAGGACCTGGCCGACGTCCTGGGTAATTTCGTCAGCCGCATCACCAAGTTCTGCCGCTCAAAATTCGGCGAAGAAGTTCCGGCCGGCGGTGCATACGGCGAACGCGAACAGGCCTTGATCGAGGAATTGACCAAGCGCATCCGCGCCTACGAAGCGCATATGGAGGCGATGGAGGTCCGCAAATCTGCGCAGGAACTGCGCGCGATTTGGGTCGCCGGCAACGAATACCTGCAGGCCGCTGCGCCTTGGTCCACCTTCAAGGAAGACCCGGAACAGGCCGCCGCGCAGGTTCGCCTTGGCCTGAACCTGATCCGTCTTTACGCGGTGCTGAGCGCCCCGTTTATTCCCGAGACCTCGGCCAAGATGCTGAGCGCGATGAACACGCTCGACACCAGTTGGCCCGACGACGTGGAGGCCGCGCTGAGCGCCCTGCCCGCCGGGCACACGTTCACGGTGCCGGACGTTCTCTTCGCCAAGATCACCGACGAACAGCGCGAAGACTGGCAAACACGTTTTGCCGGAACGCGCGCCTGACCCGCGCAGCGACGGGGTGCAACAGGGGGCCATCTGGCCCCCGTTTTTTTTCGCACGCGCCAAGCCTGCACAATCAAAGGCTTGAGAAATAATCCCTTTGCCTCCATCCTGACGATGAATTTCGTCTGGGCCCTCTGAACCGGACAGCAGATCCGGGCCCCGCGCCCGCATTGAACGAGGCAATTGTCATGAACCCTGTTTCCCCGCCGAGCCGCTCTCCTCTGCCCCGCGCCGTTGGTCGTGCGGGACGGTTGGTTGCCGCCATCATTGCGATTGGCCTGATGCAGCCGGCATCGGCGCAGGAAGACTCCAGCGCGCCGCCCCCCAAGGTCTCGATCGCGGCGGCCTATACGCAGGAAATCACCGAGGAAGCGACCTTCATCGGCCGCGCCGAGGCGATCAACAAAGTCGACATCATCGCTCGCGTCAGCGGTTTCCTGGAAAGCCGCGAGGTCGAAGACGGCGCCGAAGTCAAGGATGGCGACCTACTGTTCACCATCGAACCCGACCTCTATCAGGCCACGCTCGAGGCGCGAAAGGCTGACCTGGACCGTGCCGAGGCCAATCTGGAACTGGCCAAGGTGGATCTGGCCCGCAAGGAAGAGCTGTTCCGGCGCGAAGCCACGCCGGAATCGGAAGTGGACATTTCACGCGCCAACGAATTGGTCGCCGAGGCCGAAGTCAAAGCTGCACAGGCCGCGATCCGGCAGGCCGAACTGGACCTGAGCTATACAAAGATCCACGCACCGTTTGACGGCCGGCTAAGCCGGATCAATGTCAGCGTCGGCGATGTCGTCGGTCCGAACACCGAACCTCTGGTAAACCTGGTCAGCGAGGCTCCGATCTATGTGACTTTCTCGTTGAACGAGAAACAGTTCACCTCGGTGCTTCAAGCGGTCAACGAAACCGCATCGACCCTGGCCGAAAGCGAGAAGAGCCCGGTGGTCAAGCTGACCCTGCCAAACGGAACCGAGCTGCCCGAGACCGGCAAGATCGTGTTCGTCGACAACCGGATAGACCCTTTGACCGGCGCCATCACCTTGCGGGCCGAGTTTGAAAATACCGACCGCCTCATCGTCGACGGCGCTTTCGTCAACGTCCAGATCGAGGCGCTGGAACCCACGCTCGAGGTTCTGATTCCGCAGGCCGCCTTGCAGCGCGACCAGCGCGGCGAGTTCGTTCTGGTCGTAAACGACAAGCAGATGGTCGAACAACGGTACATCACCACGGGCGATAACGTGGGTTCTGTGGTGATCGTGAAGGAGGGCCTGCGCGAAGGCGAAAGCGTCATCGTCGAGGGGCTGCAGCGCGTGCGGCCCGGGGTGGCCGTGGACGCGGTCGTCGCTGCAGAACAGCCGGGAGAATAACCGATGTTTTCCGCCCTGTTCATCAGCCGGCCCAAGCTGGCCTTCGTCATTTCACTGGTCCTGACGATCATGGGCATGATCGGTTACATGGTTTTGCCGGTGGCGCAGTTTCCCGATATCACGCCCCCGGTGGTCAGCGTTTCGACCAATTATACGGGCGCAAATGCCGAAACCGTGGAAAACACAGTGGCCGCCCCGATCGAGGCGCAGGTCAACGGCGTGGACGACATGATCTACATGACCTCCACCTCGTCGGACAACGGATCCTATTCGCTGAACATCACCTTCGAGGTCGGCACCGACCCGGATATCGCCTCGGTCAACGTTCAGAACCGGGTGGCGCAGGCCATGTCGTCGCTGCCCGCCGAGGTTACCGCCTCCGGGGTCGTAACCCAGAAAGCGTCGACCAACATGCTGCTGCTGGTGACGCTGACCTCGCCCAGTGGCACCTATGACAGCGTGTTTCTGTCGAACTACGCGTCGATCAACCTCAAGGATGCGTTGGCGCGGGTGCAGGGCGTGGGCAAGGCCGAGGTTCTGACCAATCTGGAATACGCGATGCGGATCTGGATGGACCCTGACAAGATGGCTGCCCTGTCGATCACGCCGGGTGACGTGATTTCTGCCATTCGCGAACAGAATATCGAGGTGTCGGCTGGCTCGATCGGTGCTCCGCCCGTGCCCGAGGGCCAGACCTTTCAATACACGATCAAGACCAAAGGACGCCTGACGTCGGCCAATGAATTCGGCGATATCGTTATCCGCACCGGCGACGCCGGGTCCATCGTGCGGGTCCGTGACATCGCGCGGGTCGAACTGGGCGCCCAGTACTATGCGGCATCGGGGTATTTCCAGGCCGTGCCTGCCACCGTGATCGGCATCTATCAGGCACCCGGCGCCAACGCGCTGGCCGTCTCCGAGCGGGTCGAGGCTGAACTGGAGCGCCTGTCGCGTGCCTTCCCGACGGATGTGGAATACGCGATTCCGTTCAATACCACCGATTTCGTCGAACAATCCTTGAACGATGTGGTTTCGACCCTGATCCTGACCTTCATCCTGGTGATCTCGGTCGTTTTCGTGTTTTTGGGCAGTTGGCGGGCCACGATCATTCCGGCGGTGGCCATTCCGGTTTCGCTGATCGGAACCTTCGCGTTCCTGCTGCTGTTCGGCATGTCGCTGAACACGATCTCTCTGTTCGCGCTGGTGCTGGCCATCGGCATCGTGGTCGATGACGCCATCGTGGTGGTCGAGAACGTGGAACGCATCATCGCCGAAGAAGGCCTGCCGCCCGCCGAAGCGACGCGCAAGGCGATGGGCCAGATCACCGGCCCTGTCATCGCGACCACGCTTGTCCTGTTGGCGGTGTTCGTGCCCGTGACCTTCATGCCCGGGATCTCGGGGCGGCTGTATTCCCAGTTCGCGGTCACCATTTCCACCGCGGTCGTGATCTCGTCGATCAACGCGCTGACACTGTCTCCGGCCTTGTGCGGAATGGTCTTGCAGGCGCGGTCCGGCCCGCCCAAGGGGCTGCTGGCCGCGTTCGAGGGGTTTATCGGCTCGATGCGCGCGGGCTATGTGGCCATCGTGCGCAAGCTGCTGATCGTCCCGGCAGTGTCCTTGGCAATCGTGGCCGGGTTCGGCTTTGGCGGGGTCACGATCATGTCGAACACCTCCAGCGGCTTCCTCCCGCTCGAAGACAACGGTTACCTGTTCGTCGACATCCAACTGCCCGACGCGGCCACCCTGGAACGGACCGAGGCCGTGACCAAGCGCGTCGACGACCAGATCCGCCAGATCCCCGGCGTGGCCAATACCGTGCTGATCAACGGTTTTTCGATGCTCAACGGCACCATCACCAATGGCGCAGCGATTTTCGCGAACCTCGACAACTGGGACGACCGCCAGGATGAAGACCTGAGCGCCGACGCCATCCTGCAGAAGGTGCTGGCCATCGCCAATGGTGAATCCGCCGCCTCGATCGTGGCCTTTAACCCGCCACCGATCCAGGGTTTGGGCATGTCGGCCGGCGTGGAAATGGAGGTGCAGCAAACCGGAGGCGGCTCGCCTCAGGATCTCGCGTCGGCGGTCGGGTCCTTTGTCTATGCCGCCAACCAGAGGCCGGAAATCGGCCAAGCCTACACGACCTTCCGGGCCAACGTGCCTCAGTTGTTCGTGGATTTGGACCGCGAGAAGGCCAAGACGCTGCAGGTCTCGGTCGCCGAGATCTTCCAGACCATGCAGGCGCAGTTGGGGTCGTATTATGTCAACGACTTCAATCTGTTCGGCCGCGTCTATCGCGTGATGATCCAGGCCGAGGGGTCGTATCGCGACAATGTCGAGGACATCTCCAACCTGTATGTGCGTTCGAACGAGGGCAAGATGGTTCCGTTGGGCACGCTGATCGACGTGGAAAACGTGCTGGGGCCAGTATTGCTGAAGCGGCACAACCTGTTCCGCTCGGCCACTGTGACGGCGGTGCCGGCCGAAGGGCTGTCGACCGGTGACGCCATCGCCGTGATGACCGAGGAATCAGCCACCGCCCTGCCCCCCGGTTATGCGTTCGAATGGACCGGTACGGCCCAGCAGCAGCTGGCCTCAGGCGGGCTGGTCGTGGTGATCCTGGGGCTGGCGATCCTGTTCGGCTATCTGTTCCTGGTGGGGCAATACGAAAGCTGGACCATGCCGGTTTCGATCCTGCTGTCGGTGATCGTCGCCCTGTTCGGCGCGGTCGCGGCGGTGGCGATCGTGGGCAGCGACATCAACCTCTACACGCAGATCGGGATGATCATGCTGGTGGGGCTTGCATCGAAAAACGGCATTCTGATCGTGGAATTCGCGATGGAGCAGCGCGCCAAGGGCTTGTCTATCAAAGAGGCCGCCGCCGAGGCCGCGCATCAGCGGTTCCGGGCCGTGATGATGACGGCGCTGTCCTTCCTACTGGGCGTCGTGCCGCTGCTGGCGGCCAGCGGGGCCGGTGCGGCCAGCCAGAAGGCCATCGGCGTGGCCGTGTTCGGCGGCATGTTGGCGGCCACGCTGGTCGGCGTGATCGTGGTTCCGGTTCTCTATGCCGTCATGCAGGGGCTGCGGGAATGGATCAAGGGCAGCAAGGGTTCGGGGCCATCCGAGGAAACGGCCTGAGTTCCCGGCGGACTAGGAACAAAAACCGCCCCGCTGATGCGGGGCGATTTTTCGGCGACCACAATTTCATCAGCCCGCCAGCGCGGGTTCCGCATGACGACGCACCTGCATCCACGCGTCCAGCCGCGCGACCTGATCGGCGCTCAGTCGCAGGCCCAGCTTGTTGCGACGCCAGATCACGTCCTGCGCGGTGCGGGCGTATTCCTTGTCCATCAGCCAGACCACTTCGCGTTCGGTCAGCGTCGCCCCAAAATCTTCGCCCAGATCCGCGGCGGATATTGCATCGCCCAGGATCAGCCGGGCCTCAGTACCATAGGCGCGCACCAACCGACGCGCCCAGCCTTGGGTCAGAAAGGCGAAATCGGCCATCAATCCGTCGATCAGTCCTTGCACCCCTTCAACAGGGAAATCACCGCCCGGCAGGGCAACGCCCGCGGTCCAGGGGCCGGGCAGGTCCGGGAAATGCTCGGCAACCTTGTCCATCGCGCTTTCGGCCAGCCGGCGATAGGTGGTGATCTTTCCCCCGAAAATGTTCAGAACCGGCGCACCACCCTCGGCATCCACCTTCAGCGTATAGTCCCGCGTCGCCGCCGTGGCGCTTTGCGCACCGTCGTCATACAGGGGCCGCACACCCGAATAGGTCCAGACGATCTGCTCCCGCGTTACGGGCTGTTTGAAGTATTTTGACGCGAAGGCGCAAAGATAGTCCTGCTCGGCCTCGCTGCAGACGGGCGGTTCGGACGGATCGGGGTGGTCTTGGTCGGTGGTCCCGATCAGGGTAAAATCCTGCTCGTAGGGGATGGCGAAGATAATGCGGCCGTCCTCGCCCTGGAAGAAATAGCATTTGTCATGGTCATACAGGCGCGGCACCACGATATGGCTGCCCCGCACCAGCCGGACCCCTTCGCGCGAATTCGAGCGGATCTTGGTGCGGATGATGTCGCCCACCCAAGGCCCGCCCGCGTTGATCAGCATCCGGGCGCGCATCTCGCGGGTCTCGCCGCTGTCGCAATCCTGCACGGTGATCCGCCAGACGCCCTCGGCCCGCTCGGCCGACAAGACCTTGGTGCGCACCATGATCCGCGCCCCGCGCGCCTCGGCGTCGCGGGCATTCAGAACCACCAGACGGGAATCCTCGACCCAGCAGTCCGAGTATTCATAGGCGGTTTCGAACCGGTCCTGCAGCGGCGCCCCCTCGGGCGCGGTGCGCAGGTTCAAAGAGGTCGTGCCAGGCAGGATCTTGCGCCCGCCCAAGTGGTCATACATGAACAGACCCAGACGGATCAGCCAAGCAGGTCGGCGCCCCTTCATCCATGGCATGACGGTCCCCAAAAGGCGCGACGTCGGAGTTTCCGAGTCGAACCGCATGTCGGGGTGATAGGGCAGCACGAACCGCATCGGCCAACTGATATGCGGCATGACGCGCAGCAGGGTTTCACGCTCGATCAACGCCTCGCGCACCAGGCGGAACTCGAAATATTCCAGATATCGCAACCCCCCGTGGAACAGCTTGGTCGAGGCCGAAGACGTGGCCGAGGCCAGGTCGTTCATTTCGGCCAGCGCCACCGACAGGCCGCGGCCTGCTGCGTCGCGGGCAATACCGCATCCGTTGATGCCGCCGCCAATGATGAAAAGATCGGTGATCGGGGTGTCGTCCTGTGCCATCTGAGCGTGATTCCATATTGCCCGGGAGATGCGCGCATTAACGTCATCGTAGTTCGTTTGGTCAAGGTTTATGTTCGCTTTTCTTCCTTACACCCCCCCCGTCAAGGAACTTGGAATACAGGATTTTCCCCAGAGTTTTGACACTATCGAATGGGGCGCGCACCGATACAGGCTTGCGAAATCACACAAAAACGACCAAAAACGAACACAGCCTCGGATCGGAGCCCCCCATGTCGCTGTCCTTTCGCCAAACCGACATCCTTGAACTGGCCAAACGGAACGGGCGCGTTTCGGTTGATCACCTGGCCGAGCGCTTCGGCGTCACGGTTCAGACCATCCGCCGCGATCTGACCGAACTGGCCGAGGCCGGCAAGCTGGACCGCGTGCATGGCGGTGCGGTGCTGAGGTCGGGCGTGACCAATATCGGCTATGAGGACCGGCGCGACCTGAACGAAGAGGCCAAGGCCCGCATTGCCCGGCGCTGCGCGGCCGACATCCCCGATGGCGCCTCGGTGTTTCTAAATATCGGAACGTCGACCGAGGCCGTCGCGCGCCAGTTGCTGGGCCACAGGAACCTGATGGTGGTCACCAACAACATGAACGTCGCCAACATCCTGGTCGAGAACCCCGACTGCCAGATCGTCGTGGCCGGCGGCATTCTGCGCCGCGCCGATGGCGGTTTGATTGGGAATCTCACCGTGAACACGATCCGCCAGTTCAAGTTCGATCACGCGATCATCGGCTGTTCTGCCCTAGATACCGAAGGCGATCTGCTGGATTTTGATTTTCAAGAGGTCAGTGTCAGCCAAACGATCATCGCCCAGGCCCGGCGGGTGTGGCTGGTGGCGGATGGGTCAAAGTTCCAACGCTCGGCGCCTGCCCGCATCGCCTCGCTGGCCGAAATCGACGCCTTCTACACCGACACCACCCCCCCGGCGCCGCTGCCAGACCGCTGCAAGGAATGGCAGACCCGCCTGGTGATCTGCCGCTGACGGCCGCGCAAGGCTATTGTCGTCAAAGCTTGCCAGATCGCCGACCGCCTGCCACTATCGCGTGAACTGCATCATCGCACGGGAAGGGAGGACCGGGCCATGATCGCACTTTTGTTTGCGCTTTTGGCGGCCGTGATGGCCTTGAATTACTTTGGAAGACCCCGGATCGGCACCGCCGTGTTCTTCTTCACGCTGGCGTTGAGCGTCTATTGGCTGAAATACCACGCCACCAGCCAACTGACCATTCAGCTGTAGGAGGCGCCGATGACACCGGACCTGTCCCGTACGTTGAATGCCATCGGCATGCTGGCCGTCAGCCTGGTGCTGGTGCTGGCCTATGTCTATCAGTTGGCGCTTTACGAACTGCCCTGTCCGCTGTGCCTGCTGCAACGGGTGGGTTTCGTGGCGGTGGGCGTCGGGCTGGGGCTGAACCTGCTGTATGGGCCGCGACCGCAGCACTATGCGATAATGCTGATCGCGGCACTCTATGGCGGCAGCGTCTCGGTCCGGCAGATCCTGCTGCATATCGTGCCGGGAACCGGGCACTATGGGTCTCCGGTTCTGGGCCTGCACTACTACACCTGGGCCGCGATCTGCTTTTTCCTGATCCTGCTGGGCACTGCGATCATGCTGATGTTCGACCGGCAATATGTCGAAGACCGCCGCTCCCTGCCACGCTTTGGCGGCAACAGGCTGGCGAAGGTCGCGTTCTTTATCATGCTGGGTCTTGCGGTGCTGAACGCTGGTTCGACGCTGCTGGAATGCGGTCCGGGCATCTGCGCCGACCCGCCGACCAGCTACAAATTGATTGACGACTTGGACCCGGGAAACTGACGACGGGGCCACCGGCCCCGAAGAAGGCGCGAAGATGGGACTGCTGGGACAGCCGCTGGGCTTCTACGACTATCTGACATTCGTCGCGCTGATCCTATTGCTGGCGGCGGTGATGGCGCTGTTTCTGTTCATCATGGGCCTGCCCGGCCGGATCGCGATCAAGCGGAACCACCCCCATGCCGAAGCCGTCAATCTGATGGGATGGATGGGTTTCCTGGCCGTGATCCCCTGGGTCCATGCCTTCATCTGGGCCTACCACGACGGGATGACGGTCGACATCCGCCGCCTGCCCGAGGGCAAGCGAGACGCGATCCGCAAGGAGATCGAACGCCTTGGCGGACAGGTCAAGGACGAGTACCAAGCGCCCGTGGCGCCGAAGGAAGGCTGAAGCCAAAGGACCCAAAACACCATGTTCGTCGCCCTCGGCATCACGCTTTTCTAATTAATTTTGTCTGGTTATTTTCTTCAAGGCACAATGGCTCAAGTTCAACATCGTATGGGGAACCGTGTCGTTTTGGGTCGGCGCCCATCTGCTGCTGATCTTCCTTGTCGCGCTGCGGTTTATTCGGCCCTTCTCGATCAACAGGCACGTTGTGCGGTCCACCATCCAGATCGTCCCGAAACTGACCCAGCCGACCATCCTGACCGAAGTTCTGATCGAACCCAACACGCCCATCACCAAGGGCGATCCGCTGTACCGCTTCGATGACGCGGTATTCAAGCTGGTGGTCGAGAACGCTCAGGCCCAACTGGTGGCGGCCGAGCAGAACGCCAAGATCCTGGAACAGGACGTAATCGCCGCAACCGAGGCGGTGGAGCGTTCCAATACCCAGCTGGCCTATGCGATGACGCAGAAGGCGCGCTATCAAAACCTGGTGCCTGCCGGGGGCGCGCGTCAGGACGAACTGGACCGCTGGAACGAGCAGGTGACCGAAGATCAGGCTGCGGTCAAACAGGCCGAGACCAATCTCAGAAAGGCGCAACTTGCGCAGGAATCACAGATCGACGGAGTGAACACCGGTATCCTTCAGGCCAAGGCGCAGTTGGCCGAAGCACAGTATTTCCTGGACAATACGACGAACTACGCCCCCGAAAACGGCATGATCTTCTCGCAACAGGTCCGTCCCGGCCTTGTGGTCGGCGATATCCGCCTGGGGGCCATCGCCAGCTTCGTGACCGAGGATTCGCCCTATATACTCGCCACCTTTCGTCAGCAGAACCTGAAATTCGTCGAACCCGGTCAGCCCGTCGAAGTCGCGCTGGACCTCTATCCGGGTGAAAATCTGACCGGCAAGGTCGAGGCCATCTGGTGGGCCACCCGGCAAGGGCAATACCTGCCCTCCGGGTGTCTGCCGGGGCTCGAGCTGCCCAAAATTCCCGGGCGTGTCGCGGTGCAGATCTCGGTCGACGTCCCCGAAGGCCATACCGTTCCCGCTGGCGGGCACGCGGCCGTGGCCCTCTACACGGGGCAAAGCAAAAGTTTCGAGTTTCTTCGGCGCATCAACATTCGCCTCTATTCCTTCGCCAATTTCATCCGACCGCTGGATATCTGAGCATGACACACATGAACCCGGACCATCCGCGCAGGCCACGAAACCGCCGCCGCATGTTAGTTGGCACCGCGCTTAGCGCCGCGTTGCTGTTTGCATGCACCCCGGTCGCGCCGGATTTCGTGCGCCCCAACTCGCCGGTCGTGAAACAGTGGATGGAGGCCAACAGCCCCAGCGCCAGCCAGGCCAGCGGTCTGACATCGCGCAGCGCGCCCGTGGTCAAATGGTGGCAGAGCTTCAATGATCCGACCCTGAACAAGCTGGTGGCCGAGGCCTATGCCCAGAACCTGACCCTTCAGGTCACAGGCGCGCGCGTGCTGCAGGCCCGCGCGCAGCTGGGAATCGCCTTCGGGGAGCTCTATCCGCAGTCTCAGGCCGTGGGCGGCGCGTTGGAGCGGCGCGGGATCAGCGACAACCTCGGTCCCATTGCCGATATCAACCGGATCATTTCGCTGGATACCGAGTTCTCGACGTCGCAGGTGGGATTTGACGCCCAGTGGGAACTGGATGTCCGGGGGGGCGCAGCGGCGCGGGGTGCAGGTGGCGCGGTCGAACTTGGCGCTGCAGGTCGCCAATTATGACGACGCACTGGTGACGCTGACGGGCGATGTGACCGCGCTGTACATCAACATCCGCGCGCTGCAGGAGTCTCTGGCCGTCACGCGCGAGAACATCAAGCTGCAACAGGAAGCCAACGATCTGAACCAGTTGCGGTTCAACAATGGTGTGACGACGGAATTGGATGTGCAGGAGTCCACTGCCCTGCTGAACAACACCAAGGCGCTGGTGCCGACGCTGGAAAACGATTTGCAGCAGGCCAAGAACGCGCTGGCGGTTCTGCTGGGCACGACACCATCGCGCATGACCGGTCTGCTGGGAACGTTCGGACGAATACCGTCGGCAAGATCGAACGTGGCTGTCGGTGTTCCGGCCGAACTGCTGCGCCGCCGCCCCGACGTACGCGCCGCTGAACTGGCCGCGACCACGCAATCGGCGTAGGTGGGCATTGCTATGGCGGACCTGTATCCGCAATTCATCCTGTCGGGGTCGATCGGCCTGCGGGCATCGGGCGGGCGCGACCTGTTCAGTTCGAACAGCATCACGGGTCTGGCCAGCGCCGGCGTGGTCTGGAACGTGTTGAACTATGGGCGGATCAAGAAAACGTGCGCGCACAGGACGCCGCTTATGAGGCGCTGATCGCCAACTATCAGAACACCGTCCTGACCGCCTATTCCGAGGTCGAAAGCGCCATGGTCGCCTAGGCCGAGGCACGCAAGAAGGTGACGTATTACCAACGCAGTATCGACGCGGTGCGCAAGGCCGCCGACATCGCCGTCAGCCAATATCGTGACGGCATCGCCGATTATTCCCGCGTGCTGAACACGCAGACCGCGCTTCTGCGCTCGCAAGCCAATCTGATCGAGTCGCGCCAGCAGGTTTCGTCGAACTTGCTCGCGGTCTACAAAGGTCTGGGCGGGGGCTGGCAGATCCGTCAGAACCAGGAATTCCTGCCCGAAACCGTACTGGCCGAGATGGCCTATCGCACCGATTGGGGTGACCTGCTGCAGCAAGACCCGAAACGGGCAAGTCTGAACTAGGCGCTATTTCGTCAGGCCCGTCAGGCCGCCCGAGATCAGGATATTCACCTCGTACAGGATGCGCGGCGCGGCCAGACCGCCCGGGCTGGCCAGATAGTTGGGGCTCCATTCGGGGTCGAATTTTTGCTTGAAGGCGCGCAGCCCCTCGAAGTGGTAGAACTGCTCACCGTGCTCGTAGACGAAGCCGCCGATCCGGTTCCACAACGACGCGAGTTGCCGGTTCTCGATCCCGGAAAACGGCGCGGCCCCCAACGAGAACCAATGGAACCCTTGGCTGGCGCCCCAGTTCATCATCTCGGCGAACAGAGCGTCCATGACAAAGCTGGGGCAGTCGGGCTCGTACCGCATCAGATCCAGCGACAATTCCGACTTGTTGCCGCCCTGAAACAGGTTGGCAAAAGCCACGATCTTGCCTGTCTCGCCGTTCTTCAGAACCGCATGATCGAAATAGGACAAATACTGCTCGTCGAACCCGCCCAGGGCAAAACCCTTCTCTGCGCCCGCCTTGCCTTCCAGCCAGTGATCCGAGATCTGGCGCAGCTCCGGCAGCACTGGTGCTAGCTGTTCTTTGGGAATGATCTCGAAGACATATCCTTCACGCTCGGCCCGGTTCCGGGCCTGACGGAACCGCTTGCGGGATTTTCCGTCCAGCGTGAAGTCCTTCAGCGGAACGCGGGCGACTTCACCGATCTTGAGGATCGACAGCCCGAGGTCCAGAAACGTAGGCAGATACTTGGTGGACACGCTGTAAAATGCGCAGAGCTTGCCTTCGGCATCGGCCATTTCGCGCAACTGCCAGATCAGCTGCTGGCCGGCGGCCTCATCGCCGACAGGCTCGCCCTTGCTGATCAACGCGTTGCCGGAATCGGCATAGGCCAGAAAGGCGCTTTCATCCGGCGCGATCAGGAACTGCTTGTCGCCGGTCAGGCTGATCTGCGCCTCGGTGTCTTCGCTGGCCAGCGCCAGACGTTCGACCGCCGCAGGAATCTCGGTGCGTTGACGTGCGGGGATCGTGCGTCCGAACAACGAGTTCACGGCCACCACCCCGACGATCACCGCCACCACCATGCTCGAGCGCAGGAACCGCGAGGCATCGCCATTCCATGCAAACTCCCACCACAACGCATTTTCGTATTCGACATGGGAATAGGCGAACAACCCGATCCAGAAGATCACCGCCAGCAACGCGATCAGACTGACCAGCCATGGAATGTTCAGTCGAAAGATGGATGCGCCGCTGACCCGGTAGAAAGCCCCCCGAAACAGGGCCAACAAACCGATGGCTGCAAGCATTCCGATGGCCACGTGCGTATCCAGACCCTTGGCCAGAGACGCGAAGAAACCGCCCAGCATCAGGATCATGGCCACGATCCATGCTCGGTACAGTTTGCGGTACAGTCCCCGTGCCACAAGCAGCAGCAGAACGCCAATGGCGCTACCGGCCAGATGCGATGCCTCGACAAAGGACAGGGGTAGAAAATCGCGCAGTATCCCCAGCTTCGTCGAGCTGGCCGGCAAGCTGCCCGAAATCAGAAGCACTGCGCCGGCCATGGCGGCGATGCCCGCAGCCGCCATCGGAACGATGGGACGGATGGCGCGATAGAACCAGGTCGCCGCGCCCCCCAGCCGGCGGCGATGCGCAACGGCGGTTGCTGTGGCAATCGACAAGCTGGCAATCGCAAAGGGCAAAAAGGTGTAGATCACCCGGTACAGCAGCAAGGCGGCGATCACGTCTGACCGGCCCGAGGCCCCCAGCCCCGCGATCAACGTGGCCTCGAACACGCCAAGCCCACCGGGGGCATGGCTGAGAATCCCGACGGCGATGGCGCAGATGAAGATCGTGAAGAACAGAGGATAGCCGACCCCCAGATCATCCGGCATCAGGACGTACAGAACCATCGAGGCGCCCAGCAGGTCTCCGACCGCCGCAAGTGTCAGAAGCCCGGCCAGTCTGCCGCCCGGCAGGTTGAAGCCGAGTCCCGCGACCGACAGGCGCCGGGCGCCGCGTGACAGCCACAGGAACAGCGCGGTAAAGCCCGCCAGCAACCCCAGGCCAATCGCGGTTTCGACCGGCGCGCTGATGGGCAGCGCCTGTGCAATCCCGTCCGGGTGAAAGGTCAGCAGCCCCCCCAGGATCAGTACCAGCCCCATCCAGAACGCCACCCACGAGGTCGCGATCACCCCTGCAACCCGCCCCAGGTCGAGGCCCAGCGAAGCATAGATCCGATAGCGGATCGCCGTGCCGGTGATATAGGAAAAGCCGAGGCAGTTCGACACGGCATAGCCACAGGCCCCAGCCAGGCCGGCAACGCGCAGCGGAACCTTGCCCTTAGCAACGCTCTGAACCGCAAAGACGTCATACAGCGACAAGGACACGAAGCTGAACGCCGTCCAGAACACGGCCAGTGCAACCACCCGCCATGGCGTCTGCGCCATGTCCGCCTTGACATCCGACCAGCGGACATGTCCGGCCAGATCATGCAGAACGGTCAGCGCGATCAGGGTCACCAGTACGGGTACCGCCACCCGCACCACGGGTTTTTCCAGTATGGCGGTCACTCGTGCAACCCACGGTTCGGGATTGGGCGGCTTGCCTGTTTCGGTCGTACTCATCCTGCGCCTCCCCACCGTTCCGGTCGCCGCCCCCTCAGTGGCAGCAGCCGCCCGCGAAGCTTGGCACAGGTTTGGCCCGGCTCAAAGCGCCCGATTAATACCGCCCCTTGCGGGTGGACAGCAGAAGGTTGGTCTCGGACCGGGTGACGCCTTCGATGCGGCGGATCTGGAACAAAACCTCGTCCAGTTCGGCCAGCGTCTCGGTGCCGATCTCAGCGATCAGATCCCAGCTGCCATTGGTGGAATGCACCGCCCGCACCTGCCGCATCGCCGCGATCCGGGCCATGATCCGCTCGGTCCCGCGCCCTTCGATTTCCAGCATCATCAGCCCGCGCACCGGGCTCTGCGCCACGTCCCGACGGGTCAGTACGGTGAAACCCACGATCTCGCCCGATTGCTTGAGCCGCTGCAGCCGGCTGCGCACGGTCGTCCGGGTGACGCCCAGCAGCTCGGCCAACTCGGACAAAGACGCCCGCGCGTCTCGGTGAAGGGCGCTCAGCAGCCGACTGTCCAGATCGTCCATCTTTTCTTACCAGATTGAAAATACCTGTTCCTTTTTGAGCAATTTGCTCTCTTCCCGCAACCCATGCTGCGCCGATAAATGGGCACATGGATAGAAAACACCTCATTCTGGTCGGTGCGCCGATGGATGCCGGCAAGCGGCGACAGGGCTGCCGCATGGGCCCCGACGCCTATCGCGTTGCCGGGCTGGCCAAGGCCCTTGCAGATCTTGGGCACAGCGTCACCGACATGGGCAATGTTCAGCCAGACCCGGGTGATCTGCCCGAACATGACCACCTGTTCGCCCTGCCCGAATGCGTCGGCTGGACCCGCGCATTGGCCCGCGCTGCCAGGGACGCAGCAGCGACGGGCGTGCCGATCTTCATGGGCGGGGACCACGCCCTGTCGATGGGCACCGTCTCGGGCATGGCCGCCCATGCGCAGCAGATCGGGCGCCCGCTGTTCGTTCTTTGGCTGGACGCGCACAGCGATTTCCACACGCCCAACAGCACCGGCAGTGGCAACCTGCATGGCACGCCGGTCGCCTATTTCACCGGCCAGCCCGGGTTCGACGCCTTCCCTGCGCTGGCGGCCCCCGTGCCGACCGACCGCGTCGGCATGATCGGCCTGCGCTCGGTCGATCCCGCCGAACGCGCCGCGCTGGAGAAAGACCGCGCCATGCTGGCCGACATGCGCAGCATCGACGAACACGGCATCAAGGCCCCGCTGATGGCCTTTCTGGACCGCGTCCGCGCCGCGAACGGTATTCTGCATGTCTCGCTGGACGTGGACTTCCTTGATCCCGCAATCGCCCCGGCCGTCGGCACCACCGTTCCCGGCGGCGCCACCGAACGCGAGGCGCATCTGGTCATGGAATTGCTGCACGAAAGCGGGCTGGTCTGCTCGCTGGACCTGGTCGAACTGAATCCTTTCCTGGATGAACGCGGCCGCACCGCGAAACTGATGGTCGACCTGGCCGCCTCGCTGCTTGGACGCCGCATCTTCGACCGCATTACCCGGAGCTTCTGATGCACTCCCTTCAGGCCCCTTCGGCCGTGGTCATGATCCGGCCACACGCCTTTGCCTCGAATCCCGAAACGCGAGATGACAACGCGTTCCAGACGCTGGCCAACCACTCGACCGAGGCGACCTCGGCCGCCGCCCGCGACGAGCATGACCGCGCGGTCGAGCAGTTGCGCCACGCCGGCGTGACCGTACATGTGTTCGACGATTTCGGTGACAACGACACACCCGACAGCGTGTTTCCGAACAACTGGTTTTCGACCCATCCGGGCGGGCACGTGGCGATCTATCCGATGTTCGTCCCCTCGCGTCGGCGCGAACGTCGGATGGATGTGATCGAGATGCTGAAACGCGACTATCGCGTTCAGGACGTGATCGACTATTCAGGGCTCGAGCAGGACAACCTCGCACTGGAGGGCACCGGTGCGATGGTGTTCGATCACGTCGGGCGCATTGCCTATACTGTCAAATCCAACCGCGCCGACCCGGTGCTGTTGGAACGGTTCTGCACCCATTTCAACTATGAGCCCATCGCCTTCGAGGCCCGTGACGCGCAAGGCCGCGATGTCTATCACACCAATGTGCTGATGGGGATCGGCACACATTACGCCCTGATCTGTCTGGACATGATCACCGACCCCGAGCGGCGCGCGACCGTTCGGGCGCGGCTGGAGGAATCCGGCCGCAGGGTGATCGACCTGACTCACGACCAGATCGCTGAATTCGCCGGAAACGCCATTGAACTGACGGGCCGTGACGGGCTGATTCTGGCGCTGTCGAGCCGGGCTTTGGCCGCGCTGCGTCCCGATCAGATTGACATCATCCAGGACAGCGCGACGCTGCTGCCGCTGTCCGTTCCCACCATCGAAACCGCCGGCGGGTCGGTGCGCTGCATGATCGCAGGCATCCACCTGTCACGCCGCTAGGAGAGACCCCATGCAACCTTCCGACAAGGCGCTTGTTCCCTTCGTATCCGTCGACAACATGATGCGGCTGATCCACCACATCGGTGTCGAAAGAATGATCACCGAGATCGCCGCCCAGATCGAGGATGACTTCAAACGCTGGGAGAGCTTTGACAAGACCCCGCGCATCCCGGCCCATTCCCCGCATGGCGTGATCGAACTGATGCCAACTTCGGATGGCGAGGCCTATGGGTTCAAATATGTGAACGGCCACCCCAAGAACACATCCGAAGGCCTGCAGACCGTCACCGCGTTCGGCCTGCTTGCGGACGTGTACACCGGGTATCCGACCCTGTTGACCGAGATGACCATGCTGACGGCGCTGCGCACCGCGGCAACTTCGGCGTTGGTTGGCAAATACCTGGCCCCCAAGAACGCCACCACCATGGCGATGATCGGCAATGGCGCACAGTCCGAGTTCCAGTGCCTGGCCTTCAAGGCCATGTGTGGAATTGATACCGTTCGCCTTTATGACATCGATCCCGCCGCCACCGCGAAATGCGCGGCCAACCTGCAAGGGACCGGCTTGAACGTGGTTTCGTGCCGCTCGGCCGAAGAGACGATCGAGGGAGCGCAGATTATCACCACCTGCACCGCCGATAAGAAATACGCCACCATCCTGACCGACAACATGGTCGGCCCGGGCGTGCACATCAACGCGATCGGCGGCGACTGCCCCGGCAAGACCGAATTGCATCGCGATATCCTTCTGCGGTCCGACATATTCGTGGAATACCCCGAGCAGACCCGGATCGAAGGTGAAATTCAAGCGCTGGACCCTGACCACCCGGTCACCGAGATGTGGCAGGTCATCACCGGTCAGGCCGAAGGTCGCCGTGACGACCGTCAGATCACTCTATTCGACAGCGTCGGTTTCGCGATTGAGGACTTCTCCGCTCTGCGCTACGTCAAACGCGCGATCGAGGGAACAGAGTTTTTCGAGCCCTTGGACATGCTGGCCGACCCTGACGATCCGCGCGATCTCTACGGCATGCTGATGCGGGCCAAGTGAAGCCCCTTGGCACTGTCTTGCCGGCGGGCTGGTTGGGGGCTCTGCCCCCATCGCCTTCGGCGATCCCCCCGGGATATTTCTGGCCAGATGAAAGGTCTTGCGTTCGGATGGAATGCCAAAGTTCCATGCCTTTCCTTCCGTGCTAGCAGGCGGCAGTGTGTGGATTGACACACCGCAAAATTCATCTGGCTCAAAATATCCCGGAGCGCGAGGCAGAGCCTCGCACATGCAGTTGTGGCTGGGTCAGCCGCCCCCCTAGCCCGCGAGAGAGGGCAAGTAGAGAACGATTGCCGGAAACGCGACCAGCAGCGCAATCGTGACCGCATCAGCCACAAAAAACGGCGCCACGCCCTTGAACACGTCCTGCACGCTCAGATCCGGTCGCACACCTGCCACCACGAAACAGTTCAATCCGATTGGCGGGGTGATCAGGCAGAACTCGGCCATCTTGACCACCAAGATGCCGAACCAGATCGCGCACATGGGTCCGGACATGCCGAATGTGCTGTCGGCCGCGCTTACCGCTTCACCGCCGTTCAGCGCCATGACGGCCGGGTAGACAACCGGCAGTGTCAGCAGGAGCATACCGATCGCATCCATAAACATGCCCAGCACGGCGTAAGCTAGCAAGATACAGATCAGGATCAGCATGGGCGACATGTGCAAGGACGTGATCCAATCGGAGAACGCGCCGGGCAGATCGGCGAAGCCTAGGAACCGGACATAGATCAGAACGCCCCAGATGATCGTGAATATCATCGCCGTCAGCTTGGCGGTTTCCAGCAGCGCTGATTTCAGTTGCTGCCAGCGCATACCGTTGAAAACAGCGAAGCAGAACACGATGAATGCACCGATGGCTCCGCCCTCGGTCGGTGTTCCCCACGCATTTTCTCCAAACGGGTTGTAGACGAAGCAGATGATGATCAAGACCACCGCAACGATCGGCAAGGCCCCCGGCAACGCCGCAAAGCGTTGTTTCCAAGTGAAGCCAGTTACCGGAGGCCCGACCGACTTGAAAACCATCGCAATGCCGACGATCAGCAACCCGTAAACCAGGGCGGAAAAAGCGCCGGGAATGAACCCGGCCAAGAGCAGTTTGCCAACGTCCTGCTCGACGATGATCGCATAGATCACCAGGATCGCCGAAGGCGGGATCAGCGAGGCCAGCGTGCCACCGGCGGCCACCACGCCGGCCGCGAAGCGTTTGTTGTAGCCGACCTCCAGCATCTCGGGGATGGCGATGCGTGCGAACACGGCCGAGGTGGCCACCGAAGCCCCCGAAACCGCTGCGAAACCTGCGGTTGCAAAGACCGTGGACACCGCCAGGCCACCGGGTACCCAGGCGATCCAGCGCTTGGCGGCCTCGAACAGGGCGCGCGTCAACCCGGCGTAGTAGGCCAGATACCCGATCAGGATGAAGGTGGGGATCAAGCTGAGCGTGTGAGACGCCACCTTGGAATGCGGCACCTGTCCGGCCGTCTTGACCGCGACGGTCAGCGCCTTTCCGAACCGATCCGGATCATAGCCAAACTTGGCCCAGAAGACCCACACCAGACCGACAAGCCCCGCCAAACCGGCGGCGAAGGCCACACGCATACCAGCGACCACCAGTACCAGCAGACCACCCGTAACCCAAAGGCCGATGTCAATCGTGTCCATGTGTCAGTCCCGCTTCTCAAACTGCTCGGCTTCGGCGGCGGCTTGCGCGGCCACATCTTGAATCATCGGAACCCCCGCAGGGGCATCAAGGCCCAGCACGAAGGCGCGCCCATAGCCCCAGATCTGCAGACACAGCCGCAGGCAGAGGACGGAAAACGCAACGGGCGCCAACAGCTTGGCGGGCCAGATCGGGATACCGATGTCGATTGAACTGTCGCGGCTCCACATCGGGGCGCCGAAATCGAAGGACCGGTCGAAATGCGCCCAACTGCCCCAGACCAGCGCCACCATAAGGACAAGGATCAGAACAACCGAGACGAGTTCGAACAGCCACAGTGCACGACCGTGCAGGCGCGCAATGACGATGTCCATTCGGATATGCCCGCCCTCTCGCTGCACATACGAGATCCCAAGGAAGGCGATCAGCGGCATGGCCTGCTCGATCCAGTCGACATACCCCGGCAAGGGGGCATTGACCGCGTTTCGGCCGCTGACGGAAATCACGGCCAGTACCATCAATCCGAACACGGCAAGCCCACTGAGCAAGGCCAGAAAACGTTCGAGTTTCAGCAAATGCCGGTCAAGACGACTAAGCAAACTGCCGTCTTCCAGCACGGTGGCCTGTCCTGCCATCCGGTCGTCCCCTATCTGGAAAAAAACCGGGGGCCGATGCGCCCCCGGTCAGTGGTGTCAGTTGCCGCCGCGCTGCTGCTTGAGCGTGGATTGCACTAGGTCATACAGCTCTTGCGCCGGAAGGCCCTGGGCCGACATGTCGGCGATCCACTGTTCGCGGATCGGGTCGGCCGCCTTGGCCCGGAACTCGGCCAGGACCGCGTCGTCGATCATCACCTTCTGCACGCCCTTTTCTTCCAGAACGCTGTCCCATTTCTTGAGCAACTCGCCATAGTTCGCGAGATAATGCGCAATGGCTTCGTCGATCGAGCTGTCCAGAGCCTCGCGATGTTCCGGCGGCAGCGCCTCGTAGGCGTCGATATTCACCACGACCGGGCAATTCACCGTGCCCGGGTTCAGGTTCGCGGTCCACCAGTCCGCCTCGTTGATGGTGCCGAAGGACAGATGCGCATGCTGGGCGAAGGCCACGGTATCGACGACGCCGGACTGCATCGCGTTGTAGGCTTCGGTAGCGGGCACCGACGTGGGCACCGCGCCTACCGACTCGAACGCGTTGCCGATGCCACCGGTCGCGCGCACGCGCATGCCTTCAAACTCAGACAGCTCATCCCGTGGCTCACCCTTGCCGACCAGATTGTACTGCGGCATCGGCGAGGTCATTAGGATGCGTGCATTCCACTGTGCCATCTCGTCCTTGACCGCAGGGTGGTCATAGACCGCATGGCTGACCGCGACCTCTTCGTCCAGCGTGTTCACACCCAGGAACGGCAGTTCCAGCACCGTGATCGCGCGGTTCTTGTCGCGGTGATAACCCGCGCAGAACTGGGCCATCTCGAAGGCGCCGATCTCGATCCCGTCCAAGTTTTCCCTGGGTTTGGACAGGCCACCATAGCTGACATTGATGGTAAAGGCGCCATCGGTCTTCTCGCTGACCAGTTCGGCCAGCTTTTCCACATGTTCGGTGAAAGCACGGCGCTTGCCCCAGACCGACGCGTTCCATTCCGTCGCGGCCGCTTCGGTCACGAAAGACACGGCCAAGGCGGCGATCGCCGCGCCGCTCAACATCTTGTTCATCATAATCTCTCCCTTTGGCACACCCCCTCCCGGGGCGCTTGGGGTCAAGCTAGCGCCAACATGTGAATGTGCCAAGCCCCCGTTCCGACCAGCGCTCCAACAGTCGGGCAATGGACACGCCGTGCGGGAATTGCACCGGGGCAGGCTTCCCCATGACGGGAAGAAACTGCACGACGACATCGTTTACAAAATCACGGAGAAAATTTCGTTGTTTTACAGACACCCAGATCTTGGGAACATAGAAAATTTTTACAATTCGCAACTGTATCGAGAAAGTTGTTTACAAACAAATCCAAGGATTACGGCAATTTATTTCTTTCTTTTCGCGATGCCGTATTATCCATCGCGGGGAAGAAGCGGATCGACGATGCCCAAAGAAGGGGCAAACTTGATCCATCGAATATCCAGTCAGAGGGAGGAGCCTCAGTATGACCAGCGCTGCCCAGGCAGAAACCAAGGTTTATCCGCCATCCGCCGAAACCGTAGCCCGCGCCCATGTGGACGCCGAAAAATACGCCCGGATGTATGAGGAGTCGGTCAGCGACCCCGAGGCATTCTGGGGCGAGCACGGCAAGCGGATCGATTGGATCAAGCCCTATTCCAAGGTCAAGGACGTCAACTACAATTTCGGCGAGGTCAGCATCAACTGGTATGCCGACGGCACGCTTAACGTCTCGGCCAACTGCCTGGACCGACACCTCAAGACCCGGGGCGATCAGACCGCGATCATCTGGGAACCGGATGATCCGAATGACGAGGCCCAGCACATCACCTATGCCGAGCTGCACCGCCGCACCTGCCGGATGGCCAACATCCTGGAGTCGATGGGCGTGCGCAAGGGCGACCGGGTCGTCATCTATCTGCCGATGATCCCCGAGGCCGCCTATGCTATGCTGGCCTGTGCCCGCATCGGCGCGATCCACTCGATCGTGTTTGCCGGCTTCTCGCCCGACGCTCTGGCGGCCCGGGTGAACGGCTGTGACGCCAAGGTCATCATCACCGCCGACGAGGCGCCGCGCGGCGGCCGCAAGACCCCGCTGAAGTCGAATGCCGACGCTGCCCTGCTGCACTGCAAGGACACGGTGAAGTGCCTGGTGGTCAAGCGCACCGGTGGCCAGACCACCTGGATCGAGGGGCGCGACTTTGACTACAACGAAATGGCGCTGGAGGCCGACGATTACTGTGCCCCGGCCGAGATGAACGCCGAAGATCCCCTGTTCATCCTCTACACTTCGGGCTCGACCGGCCAGCCCAAAGGCGTGGTGCATACCACCGGCGGCTATCTGGTCTATGCCTCGATGACGCATGAGATCACCTTCGATTGCCATGACGGCGACATCTATTGGTGTACGGCGGACGTGGGCTGGGTCACCGGGCACAGCTATATCGTCTACGGCCCGCTGGCCAATGGCGCGACCACGCTGATGTTCGAAGGTGTGCCGACCTATCCCGACGCCTCGCGGTTCTGGCAGGTCTGCGAAAAGCACAAGGTCAACCAGTTCTACACCGCCCCCACCGCGATCCGCGCGCTGATGGGTCAGGGCAACGAGTTCGTCGAGAAATGCGACCTGTCCAGCCTGCGCATCCTGGGAACCGTGGGCGAGCCGATCAACCCCGAGGCCTGGACCTGGTACCACGAGGTCGTCGGCAAGGGGAAATGCCCGATCGTGGACACTTGGTGGCAGACCGAGACCGGCGGCCACATGATGACCCCCCTGCCCGGCGCGCATGCGACCAAACCCGGGTCGGCGATGAAACCTTTCTTTGGTGTTCAGCCCGTCGTGCTGGACCCGCAGTCTGGCGTCGAGATCACCGGCAACGGGGTCGAAGGCGTGCTGTGCATCAAGGACAGCTGGCCGGGCCAGATGCGTACCGTCTGGGGCGATCATGAGCGGTTCGAGAAGACCTATTTCTCGGACTACAAGGGCTATTACTTTACCGGTGACGGCTGCCGCCGCGACGAGGACGGGGATTACTGGATCACCGGCCGCGTCGATGACGTGATAAACGTCTCGGGCCACCGCATGGGCACCGCCGAGGTCGAAAGCGCGCTGGTGGCGCACCCGGCCGTGGCCGAAGCCGCCGTGGTGGGCTATCCGCACGACATCAAGGGACAGGGCATCTATTGCTACGTCACCCTGATGAACGACCGCGAGCCCACGGAGGAGCTTCGCAAGGAGTTGCGCCAGTGGGTCCGCACGGAGATCGGCCCGATCGCCAGCCCCGACGTGATCCAGTGGGCCCCGGGCCTGCCCAAGACGCGCTCGGGCAAGATCATGCGCCGCATCCTGCGCAAGATCGCCGAAAACGACTTTGGTTCGCTAGGCGACACCTCGACCCTGGCCGATCCTTCGGTGGTCGAAGATCTGATCGAAAACCGGGCCAACAAGTGAGGGCATGATGCAGGCTGATACGATCACCAAGCCCGCCGTCCTGATCCTTCTCGGCCCTCCGGGCGCCGGGAAGGGCACGCAGGCCCGCATGCTCGAAGATAAAATCGGTCTGGTGCAACTCAGCACCGGCGACCTGCTGCGCGCCGCCGTGGCCGCCGGAACCGAGGCTGGCAAGGCCGCCAAGGCGGTGATGGAGGCCGGTGGCCTGGTCAGCGACGACATCGTCATCGCGATCCTGCGCGACCGTCTGGCCGAACCCGACTGCGCGCGCGGTGTCATCCTTGACGGCTTTCCGCGCACCACGGTTCAGGCCGAGTCGCTGGACAAGCTGCTGTCGGAAAACGGCCAGAAGGTGAACGCGGCCATCAGCCTCGAGGTCGAGGACGCCGAGATGGTGACCCGTATCGCCGGCCGCTATACATGCGCCAAATGCGGCGAGGGCTATCACGACCAGTTCAAGCAGCCAAAGGTCGAAGGCGTCTGCGACAAGTGCGGCGGCACCGCCTTCAGCCGGCGTGCCGACGACAACGCGGAAACCGTTGCCTCGCGGCTGGCGGCCTATCACGAACAGACCGCGCCCCTGATCGACTATTACCAGCGTCAGGGCGTATTGAAGCGGCTGAATGCCATGGGTCAGATCGAAGAGATCGCCCGCGGCCTTGAAGGCATCGTGGGGGAGGCGATGCGCTAAAGGGGAAAGGCAAGCCCCCGAATTACGTTTCTTCACTGGAACCGCCTTGGCGGACCAGAGGAGCTTTGCCTGACGCCGCCCCCGGCGGTCAGGCCCAATCGAAGGGTGGCCCGGCGTTTCGGAGGACAAGGGCAATGGACCACCCTGGAGGAAGCAAGGAGGAAACCGCAATGGCGGATCATTCAACAAACTCCGCGCAGACTGCCGAAGCCGGCAAGGGCTATTGGCAGGCAAACCTGCGTCTCATCTACATCAGCCTCATCATCTGGGCGCTGGTGTCGTTCGGGTTCGGCATTCTGCTGCGCCCCCTGCTGGCAGGTATCGCTGTCGGCGGCACCGATCTGGGCTTCTGGTTCGCGCAGCAAGGCTCGATCCTGGTCTTTCTGGCGCTGATCTTCTTCTACGCCTGGCGCATGAACAAGCTGGATGCCGAATTCGGCGTCGACGAAGAATAAGGGAGCGAGGGGACAATGGATCAGTTTACCATCAACCTGCTGTTTGTGGGCGCGTCGTTCGCGCTCTACATCGGCATCGCGATCTGGGCCCGCGCAGGGTCCACATCGGAATTCTACGCCGCCGGTCGCGGCGTTCACCCGGTCACCAACGGCATGGCCACGGCGGCCGACTGGATGTCGGCGGCCTCGTTCATCTCGATGGCGGGTCTGATTGCCTTTACTGGCTATGACAACAGCTCATTCCTGATGGGCTGGACCGGCGGCTATGTGCTGCTGGCGCTTCTGCTTGCGCCCTATCTGCGCAAGTTTGGCAAGTTCACCGTGTCCGAGTTCATCGGCGATCGCTTCTACAGCCAGACCGCGCGCGTCGTGGCGGTGATCTGTCTGATCGTGGCCTCGGTCACCTACGTGATCGGCCAGATGACCGGCGTGGGCGTGGCCTTTGGCCGGTTCCTGGAGGTGTCGAACACCACCGGGTTGCTGATCGGCGCGGGCGTCGTGTTCGCCTACGCGGTGTTCGGCGGCATGAAGGGCGTGACCTATACTCAGGTCGCTCAGTACTGCGTGCTGATCACCGCTTACACGATCCCGGCGATCTTCATCTCGCTGCAGCTGACCGGCAACCCGATCCCGGCCCTGGGCCTGTTCGGCGACACCGCCGGCGGTGAGCCGCTGCTGACCAAGCTGGACGCCATCGTGGCCGAGCTGGGATTTGCCGAATACACCGCCCATCACGCGAATACGTTGAACATGGTTTTGTTCACCCTGTCGCTGATGATCGGCACCGCCGGCCTGCCCCACGTCATCATGCGCTTCTTCACCGTTCCCAAAGTGTCGGACGCCCGCTGGTCGGCAGGTTGGGCGCTGGTGTTCATCGCGCTGCTGTACCTGACCGCCCCCGCGGTTGGCGCCATGGCCCGTCTGAACATCACCGACATGATGTGGCCGAACGGCGGCATCGAAGGCGGCGCTGTATCGCTGGAGCAGATCGACAACGATGCCCGGTATGACTGGATGGCGACCTGGCAGAAAACCGGCCTGCTGGACTGGGAAGACAAGAACGGCGACGGCAAGATCCAGTACTACAACGATCAGAACGCCGACATGCAGGCGCTTGCCGAGGAAAAAGGCTGGGTCGGCAACGAGTTGACCAACTTCAACCGCGACATCCTGGTTCTGGCCAACCCCGAAATCGCCAACTTGCCGGGTTGGGTGATCGGTCTGGTCGCGGCCGGTGGTCTTGCGGCTGCGCTTTCGACCGCTGCGGGCCTGCTGCTGGCAATCTCGTCGGCGGTGTCGCACGACCTGATCAAGGGCTCGATCAACCCGAGCATCTCGGAAAAGGGCGAGCTTCTGGCGGCGCGGATCGCAATGGCCGTGGCCATCGTGGTTGCCACCTATCTGGGCCTCAACCCTCCGGGCTTTGCGGCGCAAACCGTGGCGCTGGCCTTCGGTCTGGCGGCGGCCTCGATCTTCCCGGCGCTGATGATGGGGATCTTCTCGACCCGCATCAACAACACCGGCGCGGTCGCGGGCATGCTGGCTGGTCTGACCGTCACCCTGGTCTACATCTTCCTGCACAAGGGCTGGCTGTTCATTCCGGGCACCAACTCGTTCACCGATGCAGACCCGCTGCTGGGTCCGATCAAATCGACCTCGTTCGGTGCGATCGGCGCTATGGTCAACTTCGGCGTCGCCTATGTGGTGGCCGGCATGACCAAGGAAACCCCGCAGGAGATCAAGGATCTGGTCGAAAGCGTACGCATTCCCCGTGGTGCGGGCGCGGCTCAGGACCACTGAGCCGGATGCGGTCCGCGATGATGCATCACGGGCCGTTTCCCTCGACCAACTTTTCCCGCCCGGCTAAACCCCGGGCGGGGCTTTTCATTCCAGCGGACGGGCGAACCCATGGCGCTTTCACCTGATCAGATCACCCGGTTCCTGAAATCCGTGCACCCCTATGACGCGCTGCCGGTCGAGGAACTGGCCGACATCGCGGCCCGGATCGAAGCGCGCGAAATCCCAAAGGGCACGGTCATCTATCACCGCGGCGCGCAGTTGCCCGGCCTGTTCATCATCTACGAAGGCCAGGTCGAGATCACCGACGAAAACGGCGCGGTCGTATCCCATCTGGGCCTGCGCAACTCGTTTGGCGAGCGTGGGCTGATGCGCGACGGACGCGCGGTGACCACGGCGACGGCTGACGCGCCCTCGGTTCTGCTGATCATCCCCACCGACCTGTTTTCAGAGCTGCTCAGGCGCCACGTCGTCGTCGCCAAATTCTTCAACCGGGCCCGCCCCGCGCGGCCCGAACAGCAATCGCTGGCCACCACACGGGTGGAAACCCTGATGGCGCGCAAGCCGGCCACCTGTACTCCGGATACGACCGTTCAGGAAGCCGCGCGCCTGATGCGTGACCGGGGCATTTCGTCGGTCTGCATCACCCAGCGCGGTGCGCTGCGCGGCATTGCCACGGTTCGAGACCTCTCCGGCAAGGTCGTGGCGGACGCCCTGCCCCCGACGACCCCGGTGTCACAGATCATGACCCCGGACCCGCTGACCCTGTCGCCCGGCGCTATCGGCTCGGACGTTCTGCACGCGATGCTGGAATGCGGTATCGGCCATATCCCCATCACCGAAGGCGGACGCCTGGTCGGGATCGTTACCCAGACCGACCTGACCCGGTTCCAGGCCGTCAGCTCGGCCGAGCTGGTCAGCCGCATCGCGCAGGCCAGGTCGGCGACCGAGATGGCCGCGGTCACGGCAGAAATCCCGAACCTGCTGGTGCAACTGGTGGCGGCGGGCAACCGGCACGAGATCGTTACCCGCCTGATCACCGACATCGCCGACGCCGCGACGCGCCGGCTGCTGGCGCTGGCCGAGCAGAAACTCGGCCCGGCGCCCGTCCCCTATCTGTGGCTGGCTTGTGGCTCGCAGGGTCGACAGGAACAGACGGGCGTATCCGATCAGGACAATTGCCTTATGTTGGATGACAGCGTCACCGATGCCGACCTGCCCTATTTCGAAGCGCTGGCGAAGTTCGTGTCCGACGGGCTGGATACCTGTGGGTATTTTTATTGCCCCGGTGACATGATGGCGACCAATCCGCGCTGGCGGCAGCCGGTCCGGGTCTGGCGCGAATATTTCAAAGGCTGGATCGCCAAGCCCAATCCCGAGGCGCAAATGCTGGCCTCGGTCATGTTCGACCTGCGCCCCATCGGTGGCCGGTTCGAGCTGTTTTCCGACCTGCAGGCCGAAACCCTGCGCGCGGCCCGGGCGAACTCGATCTTCGTGGCGCACATGATCTCGAATTCGTTGAAGCACACGCCGCCACTGGGCCTGCTGCGCGGGATCGCCACGATCCGCTCGGGCGAGCACCGCAACACGCTGGACCTCAAGCACAACGGCGTGGTGCCGGTGGTCGATCTGGGCCGCGTCTACAGCCTGCAGGGTGAATTGACCGAGGTAAACACCCGCGCGCGCCTCAAGGCAGCCGAGGCCGCAGGGGTGCTCAGCCCGTCGGGCGCGCGGGACCTGCTAGATGCCTACGACCTGATCGCGGAAACCCGGTTGAACCATCAGGTCAAACAGATCAGGAATGGCGACAAGCCCGACAACTATCTTGCGCCGTCGGAACTGTCGGACTTTGAGCGAAGTCATCTTCGGGACGCGTTCGTCGTGGTAAAAACGATGCAATCCGCGGTCGGGCACGGCAAGGGGATGCTGGGGTAAATACCCCGGTAGGAAGAACGGAGGAGGAAGATGTTTCTTGAGCTGATCGGCACGATCTTTGCGGGTTTTGCCATCGCGGGCCTCGTGATGGGTTTGAACCGACTGACCGGTGGCCGCCTGCCGAAATGGTCGGCTCCGGTTGCGGCCGGTTTGGGCATGATCGCGGTCACGATCATCAGCGAGTATTCCTGGTACGACCGCACCCGTGACGCCCTGCCCGAGGGCCTGACCGTCGTGCAAGAGGTCGAAAGCCGCGCGCTCTATCGCCCCTGGACCTATGCGGTGCCCTATGTTGACCGGTTCGCGGCCGTCGATACGGCTTCGTTGCGGACCAACGCGCAGGTGACGGATCAGCGCCTGATCGACCTGTACTTCTTTGGCCGCTGGGCCCCGATATCCAAGATGCCTATTGCCGTTGACTGCGCCAACCACAGACGGGCCAGCCTGGCGGACGGCGCCGCGTTTGACGCCGACGGTCGGTTGATCGGCGCCGACTGGCTTCCGGTCGGAGCGGATGACCCGGTCGTGTCTGCCACCTGCGGAGCCTGACCATGCTGACCCGCCTGAGCCTGCGCCTGAGAATTTTTCTGTTCTTCTGCTTGCTTGCCGCGGGCGGCATCGCCATCACCCTGATCGCGCTTTGGCTTGGCCTGCGCCGGGCCGACCCCGCGGACATGACCAGCGCCTTCGTGTTCAGCGGCCTGATGATCTCGTTTGGCTTGCTGGGGCTGGTCGCTGGTGTCTGGCTGCTGTTCGACGACAACGTGGCCAAACCGATCGAACGCCTGTCGGCGCAGTTGCGCGCACGTGCACATGCGGGGGTGGATACCGATCTCGACCTGCAGGCGGCGCGCTATCTGGGTGATCTGGCCCCCGCCGCCGCCAGCCTGGCCGAACGACTGGCCAGCACCGCCCTGTCCACAGCCGAGGCCGTGGCTGCCGAAACCGCTCATCTCGCCTCGGAAAAAGAGCACTTGACCGCGCTCCTGTCCGAGATCCCGGTCGCAATGCTTCTGGCGGGGCCAAACCACCAAATCGTTCTGTACGACGCGCAGGCCGCCGAGGTTCTGGCGCAGATCGCCCATCCCCGTCTGAACGCCTCGCTGTTCGACTATCTCGAACGCAAACCTCTGCTGGACGCTTATGAGAAGCTGGCGAAAACCGGCATGGATGTCTATTGCACCCTCGCCAGCGTGGACGGACGGCAGACCTACACGGCACGCATGAAGCCGTTGGGCGATGCGCCAGGCTATATGCTGATCTTCGAAGACAGCGTCGCCCGCATCCCGCCCGAGGCCGCGCGCCCTCTGGTCTATGATTTCGACCTTCTGGACACCCCCGGCGACGAGGCTTTTGAGAACCGCCCCCTGTCGCAACTGTGCTTTGTGGTCTTCGACACCGAAACCACCGGTTTGCTGCCGCACAAGGACGAGATCGTGCAGATCGGCGCCGTCCGTGTCGTCAAGGGGCGCATCGTCGAGGGCGAGCAGTTCGACACGCTGGTCAATCCGGGCGTTCCGATTCCACCCGCTTCCACCAAGGTCCACAAGGTCAGCGACCGCATGGTGCAGGATGCACCAGATATCGTGACCGCCGGCCGCAAGTTCCACCATTTTGCCCGCGACGCGGTGGTCGTGGCCCATAACGCTCCCTTCGACATGGCCTTTCTGAGGCGCCACGCGATGCGGATGCAGGTCGAGTGGGATCACCCCATTCTTGACACTGTTCTGCTGTCGGCGGTGCTGTTCGGAGCCAGCGAAACCCATACGCTCGACGCTTTGTGCGAAAGACTGGGCGTGGAAATCCCCGAGACGCTCCGTCACACGGCTTTGGGGGATGCGGTTGCGACGGCTGAAGCGTTGGTGCGCATGCTGCCAATGCTGGCCGCGCGCGGAATGCAGACCTTCGGCGACGTGATTGCAGAAACCCGCAAGCACGGTCGGTTGCTGGAAGACCTGAACTGACTCAGCCTATTGATCGCGATACAGCTTTTCGTGGACAATTCCGCTTCGGCATGGCACCCCGGGGCCGAGCACTGGACGCGCATGAAATGACAGCAAAGACATTCAAACCCGGCCCCGAGAACTCCCTAGCCTTTCGCGAGGCGCTGGGCTGTTTCGGCACGGGCGTCACCGTCGTCACGACCGCAACTCCTAGCGGTCCGGCGGCGATAACCGTCAACTCCTTTGCTTCGGTCTCTCTCGATCCGCCTTTGGTGCTGTGGTGTTTGGGCAATGAATCGAACCGGTTCGAAGCCTTCCATGACGCGCAGCACTATGCGATCCATGTGATGGCGCAGGATCAACAGGAGCTTGCCTTGCGATTTGCCCGCGATGGCCGGGATTTCTCGCATACCGAATGGCATGCGGACGATTGCGGTCGTCCCCTGCTGGACACCTGCCTTGCCCGGTTCGACTGTTCGCTGTTCGCCTGTCATCCGGCCGGCGACCATGCGATCCTCGTCGGCCAGGTCGAAAACGTCATGGTCCAGCCCGGCAAAGGTCTGATATTCAAGCGCGGCCAGTTCGGAGGATTCGACGATCTGATGTGATTCGCGCCCCGAGCAACTTGAAGAAACTTCGGCAATAGCTTTTGAACAGCACCAAAAAACTGTTCATCTTTGTACACACCCCGAAAACGGCGGGAAGCTCCGTCAACTATTGCTTGCGTCATTCGCTGGGCCGAGCCAGCATTTTCCATCGGGTGTCAAACAGCCTGTCCAAACGCGTAATGGGTCGGCGAGTCTTTGATCCGGATGGATTTCAACCGCTTCGCAATCACGCCATAGCACGCGAATATCGCAAGCATTTCGGCGACCATTGCTGGCAGATGAAAAGCTTTTCTTTCGTCCGCAACCCCTACGACCTGCTTGTTTCGATGTTCTCTTACATGCAGCAGCACCATGAGCATCCCGAGCATGAAAGAGTCCAGGGCCTGAGCTTTCGCGACCGCATTCTGAGCACGTTCGATCCGGATCGGCCGGCACGCTTTCAAACTCAGCTTCTGACCGATACAAAAGACCGGCAAATAGTGCACCTGATCGGACGCTTCGAGACGATCGGCGAAAGCTTTGACGAAATCACCCGGTATATCGGGCTGAAGGTCCGGCTGCCGCACATGAACAAATCGAAACGTGGAAAATATATCGACCACTATGACCCAGAAACCATCGAACGGGTCGCACACGTCTTTCAGCGCGAGTTTGACGCACTGGGCTACAGCACTGACCCAACGTGCACCGAGTTCGGGCCGATCAAGCTTGAACGTCACCCCAAGCTAGTCGATTGAGCCGCTACCCGGCGTGATTGCCAGGCACGCTCCCTATTCATTCGTCCAATGACCCGTGCACGGCAAAGGCCTCCAACTCGGCCTTTTGCGGCGTGATCACCCGAAAAGCCTCGTGAACGCCGGACTCGGTCAGGCTGCGGGCAACGGTCAGCAGGGTGTTGGGTGCATGATCGTCACACATCTCGGACATATGGGCCAACTCGGCACGGGCCACGTCCAGCGCCGCCTCGACCGACGGCGCGCCGTAAAGGCGCACGAAATGCTCGGCCAGGTTGGTGGCCAGCCGCTCCATCTCGGCCGGTTCGATCTGCGTCACCGCCACGAAGGTCACGCGCCCGAAGGTCTCGAGCCCCAGCCACCCATTGGCAAATGCCTGACGCGCCTTGCCGGCCAGGTCGGCCTCGCCCCAGTTCGAAAATTCGAACCCGCCCGAGATGCACCACTCGCCCGTTCGAGCGGGCGAGTGAAAGACGTTCAGGTCGCTTTCGTCGAAATGAATGGCGCGGGCCAGGTTCAATGGGTGTCCTCCAACAGATGGGTCAACGGAACAAGCTGCGTGTCCGCCCCGTTCCGCAGCAGCATGCCGAACCGCTCATCGGCCCCGAGAAACACGCCGCGATCACCATAAGGCTCTCCGACGCCCTGCAGCAAGCCCATCCATTCCCCGTGCAACAGCGCGTTGCCATCCTCGGACCAGCGGTTCAGCCAGGTCAGCATGTGACGCGACCAGCTTTCGACCAGCTGCACCGGGGACACTTCCGCGCAGCCTTCATCATACAGGGCCGTCACATCGGGCGACTTGCCGGGCTCGTCCCCGGTTTGCAGCAAAGCCAGTTCCCAGCCGACGACCAGCCAGTCGGGCACGGTTTTCGGATCGGATGTCGACGCGGCCACACGAAATCGGCCGCAGCGGGCCCCGTTGACGAAAATCGGACCATCCCAGCCCAGATGCACCGCCACCTCGGGCGGAGCCAGCGCGCCCAGCGCGTTCTGAAACCCGACGGCGCACAGCGGAAGCATGGCCATGGCGTCCTGCAATGGCACCTCGGGCGCAAACACGATGGCCGCGCGCACGCGATCCGCTTGGATGTTGTAGACGACGCTGCCCGCATCGCAGCCCAGCGCCGCCATGGCCTGCGCATGGTCGAACGGATCTTCCCCACCCTGCACCGGGTGCCCGGACAGCAACGGCGGAAAGACCGGCTGCGTCATGCCTTGCCCTTAGCGATCAGATCGCGGGCGATCTTGCGGAAGGCCTCGGCCTGCGGGCTATCGGGTTTGCTGACCACGATCGGTGCCCCGCCATCAGCAGCCACGCGGATATCCAGATGCAGCGGAATTTCCCCCAGCAACGGCACACCCAGTTCGGCGGCTTCTGCGGCGACACCCCCATGGCCGAACACGTGTTCCTCGTGCCCGCAGTTCGAGCAGATATGCGTGGACATGTTCTCGATCATGCCGACGATCGGCGTTTTCAGCTGGCGGAACATGTCGATGCCTTTGCGCGCGTCGATCATGGCCACGTCTTGCGGGGTCGAGACGACGATGGCGCCGTCTACCTTGAACTTCTGGCTCAGCGTCAGCTGCACGTCACCGGTGCCGGGCGGCAGGTCGACGATCAGCACGTCCAACGCGCCCCACTGCACCTGGCTCATCATCTGCTGCAACGCGCCCATAAGCATCGGACCGCGCCAGACCACCGCCTGACCTTCGTTGGTCATCAACCCCATCGACATCATGGTGACGCCGTGATTGCGCAGCGGCAGGATGGTCTTGCCATCGGGGCTGGCCGGCCGTCCCGACACGCCCAGCATGCGCGGCTGCGAAGGGCCGTACACATCGGCATCCAGCAGACCGACCCGCCGCCCTTCGGCCGCCAGCGCACAGGCCAGGTTGGCCGAGACGGTCGACTTTCCGACCCCGCCCTTGCCCGAGGCCACGGCGATGATCCGGTCAACCCCCGGTACCGCCTGCGGTCCGGTCTGCGAGGGTTTGGGCTTGGGTTTCAAATCCGGCGGCGCCTTGTCGGAATGCGCGGTCAGCAGGGCCGAGACCTTGGCCACCCCGTCGACCATCTGCGCCGCCTTTTCGGCCGTGGCGCGTACCGGTTCCATCTTCTCGGCATTCCTGGGGTCGATTTCCAGTACGAAGCGCACGGTATCGCCCTCAACATTCAGCGCGCGAACCACACCCGCGCTGACGATGTCCTGCCCCGAAACCGGGTCGGTGATCTTTTTCAGGTTCGCCAGAACCGCGTCGCGGATGCTCATGCGTCGCCGTCCTTGATTTGGCCGGTCACCACGTGTTCGACATCCAGACCGTCGATCGTAAGGACCATCTTGACTTCAAAGCTTTTGCCCGCCGGATCGCCCGCCTTGCGCAGCGCGTCTTCGATGGCCTGCTGGCTGGTCACGCCAACCTGTTTGAGGAATTTGCGCATCGACATGTTGTAATCGCCGCTCATCGCCGTGTGTCTCCGTCTTGTTCGTTCATTTGACGCATTCACCCTGTCGCCGTTAGGCTGGGCCATGCGCTTTGTTCTTTTGTGCCTCAGCCTGACGCTCTTCGCCAGCCCCTCTTGGTCGCAGGAGGAGATTGGCTTGACCGCGCCCGAGGATGTCGCACGCTCGGGTCTTTTGAAACATATTCTTCCGCGCTTCTCGCTCAAGACCGGAATTCGCGTTGTCGCGGTTGATGCGGGCGCGATGGTTCTGGCGGTCGGGCCACCGGGGCAGCCGGTGTTTCAGCGCGGCGGCGACATCTATCATCTGCGCATTCAGGACGACCCGCGGCAGGCCCGCTTTCAGGATTGGCTGTTGTCCGACGTGGGCAAGCGCACCGTCGAAAGCTTTGCACCGGCCGAGGGCGGCCCGTTCTCGGCCAGTTTCGAAACGGTCGCTGCGCCCGAGTCGGATGCCATCGAAGGCGACGCCTTGCTGGGCGAAAAGTTGTCGCTGACCCATTGCGGGCGCTGTCATGTGATTGGCCCGCAGAACCGGATGAACGGGTTGGGCTCCACGCCGTCCTTTGCGGTGCTGCGCGCGATGCCGGATTGGTCGAACCGGTTCCAGGCGTTCTTCGCCCTGAACCCGCACCCGTCCTTTACCCAGATCGAGGGGATCACTGCGCCCTTCGACCCCGAACGCCCCTCGCCCATTCACCCGCTGAGGCTGACGCAAGACGAGCTTGAGGCGATCCTCGCCTATGTCTCGGTCATCCGCGCGGCCGATCTGGGGGCCCCGCTCAAACTTCAGTGATCCTTGCGCTTGCTGAAGTAGTCATCGGTGGTGACGACCTTGGGCTTGGGCTTTGAGGCAAATGGGTTATCCTCGCTGTGAAACTGCGCCTGCACACGGCAATCGTCACACATCTGGATCATCTTCGCCTGCTCGGACGAGGCGAACATCGGGTGGCTGCCGGCCAGCTTTTCCATGATCCGCTCGACCGTCGATTTCACCCCGAACAGAGCACCGCATTCGATGCAGGCAAAGGGCTCTTCCTCGTTCAGAACACGCGGCGACAGCGCACGGTCGCTCAGGTCCAGTTCGGGCACCAGGGTGATCGCGCTTTCGGGACAGATAGTCTTGCACAGCCCGCATTGCAGGCAGGCATCCTGCTGAAAGTTCAGCTGAGGCATGTCGGGATTGTCGATCAATGCGCCTGACGGGCACAGCGACACGCAACTCAGGCACAGGGTGCAGGCCTCGGTGTCCACCGCCACCGCGCCATAGGGTGCGTGTTCCGGCAGAGGAAGCGGCTGAGACGCATCGGGGCGCAGCGCCTTCGCCGCCAACCGCGTAATCTGGCGCCGGTTGCCCAGCGGCAGAACCGGCTGGGCAAGTGGCTGCGGCACGTCCTGCGCATAGAGCAGATCGGCCAGCGCATCGGGATCGGATTCATCGATCACTCCAACGACGTCGGTTCCGGCGATGGCCAGCGCCAGCGGCAGTTCGCGCTCCAACGCATCCCGCTCGGTCGTCGGGGCCAGCAGGATGTCGACCCGGGCAAAGCCATGAGCCAAGGCAGCCAGCATCTCGGCATGTCCAAAGCCGGACACCACACCCAGTTCCAGCGGAATCACATCGGCGGGCAGCCCGCGTCCGAACCGCGCGGCCAGCCGGATCATCTCGGCCCCGTGGGCATCATGCACCAACAGGCGCGGAGCACGCCCTCCGGCCCGACGATAGGTCGCCGCCAAGGTCTGCATCCGCGCCAGCAGGGCCGCCACCGGAGGATCCTCGTAGCTGATCGCGGTCGAGGGGCACAAGGCTGCGCATTCACCGCAGCCCGCGCAGACCATCGGATCGATGGCCACGTGATCTCCGGCCGGGGTGATGGCGCCGGTGGGACAGATGTCCAGACAGTTGGAACAGCCCACCTGCCCGGCCCGCGAATGGGCGCACAATGTTTCTTCGAGCCGGACATACAGCGGTTTTTCAAAGGTCCCGACCAGCTGCGCCGCGTCAAAGGCCAACCGGGCAACCGCCACAGCATCGCGCGGATCGGCGCGCAGGTAACCTTCGCGCTTGTCGGGAGCCGTCACGAAAGGCGTACCCCCCGCCAGGTCGATCAGCACATCGCAGGCCGACACCGCACCGTCGCGCGGCGGGGTCCAGGCAAACGCGCCGCGTCCGGCCGGATCAATCTGCTGCAACGCATCCAACCGCAGGGTGAACCCGCCCAGCGCCCCCGAGACCGACCGGACCCGCGCGCGCACCACGTCATAGGCCCGGCTGCCAGGCTGCGCATCATCGGTGACGACCACCGTCACCGCCATCGTGTCCGACAGTCGCTGGGCCAGGTCAAACGCAACCGCACCCGGCCCGATTATGCAGGCAGTCCCTTCGCTGATGACATCCACGCTGGGCGTGATCGGCTGCTGCAACAGAGCCTCGGCCGCCAGGGCGGCCATCTTGGGCAACGCCGCGCGCCCCTGGTCGGACCAGCCGGCCCGGTCGCGCAGATCGACAAAGCCAGGGTGATCCACGCCCAGTTCCTCGGCCAGTTCTTGAAACACTTGCGCCTCTTGCCCGCAGGCGATGACGATCTGGTCATCCGACTGCATCAGCTTTGCCGCAGCGGTCAGTTCGGTGGTGCACAGGGCCGTATGGACCTTGCTGCATTCAGCGCCGCAAGCAGCCGATATCCCCTGCCCGTCCAGGGCCTGACTTCCGGCGCAATCGCACAAGACCAGTTTGGTGACCATGTTCCCCCCGCATTTCTTCCTTGCCCCTAACCTTAGACCCAAACGCCGCTCATGCAACGTGTGGCGGCCGGTTCCGGTCAGAAACTGTGTATCGTCCGCCATCGCCGGCTGATCGTCGCCGCGACCCATTTGCGACGACTTTTTTTCCAAATCACCACCATTTCAGGCCGCTGCGGGCTTGGCACGTGGCCCATTTGTGTACCATAGTGAACCAAAGGGAAAGCAGGGGAGAGCTTTTCCGGGGAGGATCAAAGTGGCCGAGGCCGCAAAACAGATCGAAATGCCGGTTGGCGTCGTCGTGCGCAAGACACCGGGGGTTACGCGCTGGGCCCGGTGGAATTGGCGCGCGGTCGCGGTGCTGCCTGGCGCCCCACCCGCTGACTGGGTCGAACTGCGCCGCGAGGGCGACGCGGTCGAATACCACGCCGCCACCCTGGCCTTGAAACTCTGGTCCGATGAAACCGAGGCCTATATGGCCAATCTCTCGGACAGCCAGCCGTCCCTTTACCTTGTCCTGCGCGACGATGCCGAAGGCGATCGTCCGCTGAACGCGTTTTTGATCACCGCCTCGCCCTACGAGGGGCAGGACTATGCCGATACCGGCGAAGAGATCGTGGAAAAGATCCCGATGACCGAAGGCCTGATTGCCTGGGTGCGCGATTTCACTCTGGCCCATCACCGCGATGAGGTGTTCGTCAAACGCCGCCGCGACAAGAAACGGGTGGATCTTGTGGAAGACGGCAAGGGCGATTCGCGCATCCGGCAGGCCTCGGATGTCTACCGCGCCCCGCGGAGGGCCGTGCAATGAGCGCTCGACAGGATTTCTGGTCCCGCCGCAAGGCCGCCGTGCAGGCCGAAGCGCATGCCGAACAAGAGGCCCTAATCGCGCAGGAGATCGCCGCGCAGCAGGCCGAACTGGAAGAAAAGACCGACGCCGAGATTTTGGCCGAGCTTGACCTGCCCGACCCCGACTTGCTGCAGGCGGGCGACGATGTTTCAGGCTTCATGGCCAAGGCAGTGCCGGACCGTCTGCGCCGCCGCGCGTTGCGGCGCTTGTGGAGGTTGAACCCGGTGCTGGCGAATGTGGACGGGTTGGTCGACTACGGCGAGGACTACACCGACGCCGCCTGCGTGGTCGAAAACCTGCAGACGGCTTATCAGGTGGGCAAAGGCATGTTGCGCCACATCGAGGCGCTGGCCGAGCAGAAGCAAGCCGAGGAACAACCGGTCGAGGCCGAAGCCGTGCCGGCAACCGAACCGCCCGAACCTGAAGCCGAGCCCGCGCCCCTTGTCGAAGTGGCAGACGCCATCCAACCGGATGAGGACGAGCGCACCCCGGCCCCGCGGCGCATGAAATTCGAATTCGAAGGATGACCCGATGAACATTCGCGACCCGCAGACGTTCGAGATTTCCCCCGAGGACCGTCTGCGCGCGGATTTCTACAACTTCCTGGGCCTGCTGCTAGCCACACCGCCCGACCAGACCCTGCTGAGCCAGATCGCGGCGCTGTCGGGGGACGAGACCGATCTGGGCCAGGCCATTCAGGCCATGGCCCGCGTGGCCAAAGTGACCAAGCCCGAAGCTGCCGAGCGCGAGTTCAACGCATTGTTCATCGGGCTTGGGCGCGGAGAACTGCTGCCCTATGCCAGCTTCTACCTGACCGGTTTCCTGAACGAGAAACCGCTGGCGCAGCTGCGCAACGACATGGCTGCGCGGGGCATCACCCGGGCGGCAAACGTGTTCGAACCCGAAGACAACATCGCCTCGCTGATGGAGATGATGGGCGGCATGATCGTCGGCCGTTTCGGCGGCCCGGCCGCGTTGGAAGATCAAAAGACGTTCTGGAACAAGCATATCGGTCCCTGGGCCGAGCACTTTTTCTCGGACCTGGAAGCAGCCGAGCATTCGGTTCTCTATGCCTCGGTCGGCACAGCCGGCCGGGTTTTCATGGAGATCGAACGCGAGGCCTTCCGCATGACGACGCATTAGGCGGCCGTCATTCGCTGGCGCCCCGGCGGGCGCTGAACCGCAAATGGGAAAGGAGGATCCCATGAGCAAGACCAAGGAGAGCGGCGCCAGCCGCCGCGACTTCCTGAAACTGGCGGGCACCGCGGCCCCGGCAGCCGTTGCAGCGGCCAGCCTGGGAACCGAGGTCGAAGCGGCCGAGCAACCCTCGGACGAGACCCGCATTCAGGACACGGCGCATACCCGCGCCTATTTCGACAGCGCGCGCTTCTAGGCCGCCTCGGCGACGCCCGGCGCAGGTCCGGACGTGGTCACACTCGGCTGACGGTTGCGATTGGCCCTGACGTCGATTTCGAAACACCAAGCCAGCCATGATCAGCATGGCCAGCAAGGGAGGAAGGAAATGCTTAGGAAAAAGACCAACGGGGTTGCGAGACGCCCCCAGCGGACAAGTATCCTGTCCCAAATCGGCGAAAAGAGCGTCGATCGCCGCGCGTTCCTGCGTGGCTCGGGCCTGACGATCGGCGGCCTGGCCGCGATCAGCGCCACGGGTGGAACCGTGTCGCCCGCCAGCGCCCAGACCGCAGCCAATACGGCTGTCGAGAACATCAAATCCGTCTGCACGCATTGCTCGGTCGGCTGTACCGTGGTTGCCGAGGTGCAGAACGGCGTGTGGATTGGGCAGGAACCCGGTTGGGATAGCCCGTTTAACCTTGGTGCTCACTGTGCCAAGGGGGCTTCGGTCCGGGAACACGCCCACGGCGAACGCCGCCTGAAATACCCGATGAAGAAAGAGGGTGGCGAGTGGAAGCGCATCAGCTGGGAACAGGCGATCGACGAGATCGGCGACGGCATGATGAGCATCCGCGAGGAAAGCGGGCCTGACAGCGTCTATTGGTTGGGTTCGGCCAAGCACAACAACGAACAGGCCTATCTGTTCCGCAAGTTCGCGGCCTACTGGGGCACCAACAACGTGGACCACCAGGCGCGGATTTGCCACTCGACCACCGTTGCGGGTGTTGCGAATACATGGGGCTACGGCGCCATGACCAACAGCTACAACGACATCCACAATTCCAAGGCGATCTTCATCATCGGCGGCAACCCGGCCGAGGCTCACCCCGTCTCGCTGCTGCACGTCCTGCGCGCGAAAGAGCAGAACAACGCCCCGCTGATCGTCTGTGACCCGCGCTTCACGCGCACCGCGGCCCATGCCGACGAATATGTCCGCTTCCGCCCCGGCACCGACGTGGCGCTGATCTGGGGCATCCTGTGGCACATCTTCGACAACGGCTGGGAAGACAAAGAGTTCATCCGCACCCGTGTCTGGGGTATGGACCAGATCCGCGAAGAGGTCGCCAACTGGACCCCCGAAGAGACCGAGCGCGTCACCGGCGTGCCGGGATCGCAGCTCAAGCGCGTGGCGCGGACGCTGGCCAACAACCGTCCTGGCACCGTGATCTGGTGCATGGGCGGAACCCAGCACACCAACGGCAACAACAACACGCGCGCCTATTGCGTGCTGCAGCTGGCGTTGGGCAACATGGGCACCTCTGGCGGCGGCACCAACATCTTCCGCGGCCATGACAACGTGCAGGGCGCAACCGACCTTGGCGTTCTGTCCCACACCCTGCCCGGCTATTACGGCCTGTCTGCAGGCGCATGGGGTCACTGGGCGCGTGTCTGGGGCGAGGATCTGGACTGGCTGAAAGGACAGTTCGACACGATCAAGGACAAGGACGGCAAGGACAAGCCGCTGATGAACGAGCGTGGCATCCCGGTGTCGCGCTGGATCGACGGTGTTCTGGAAGATCCCGAAAACATGGATCAGCCAAACAATGTCCGCGCCATGGTTCTGTGGGGCCACGCGCCCAACTCGCAGACCCGGATGGTCGAAATGAAGACGGCGATGGAAAAGCTGGACATGCTGGTCGTGATCGACCCGTATCCCACCGTTTCCGCCGTCCTGCATGACCGGACCGATGGTGTCTATCTGCTGCCGGCCTGCACGCAGTTCGAAACCCGTGGCTCGGTCACGGCGTCGAACCGGTCGTTGCAGTGGCGCGACAAGGTGGTCGATCCGCTGTTCGAAAGCCTGCCGGACGAGGTCATCATGGCCAAGTTCGCCAACAAGTTCGGCTGGGCCGACCGGCTCTTCCGCAATATCGAGATGGAGGACCCCGAAACCCCGAATGTGGAAAGCATCACGCGCGAGTTCAACGCGGGGCTGTGGACGATCGGCTATACCGGTCAGTCGCCGGAGCGGATCAAAAGCCATATGGCCAACCAGCACACGTTCGACAGAACGACGCTGCAGGCCGTGGGCGGTCCGAATGACGGCGAATACTACGGCCTGCCTTGGCCCTGCTGGGGCACCGCCGAGATGGGGCATCCGGGGACGCCAAACCTCTATGACATGTCCAAACCGGTGGCCGAGGGCGGCCTGACCTTCCGCGCACGTTTCGGCGTCGAGCGTGACGGGCAGAACCTGCTGGCCGAAGGGGTCTACAGCGTCGGTTCCGAGATTCAGGACGGTTATCCTGAATTTACCATGCAGATGCTGATGGATCTGGGCTGGGATGGCGACCTGACGGCCGAGGAACGCGCGGCCATCGACGCCGTGGCCGGGCCCAAGACCAACTGGAAGACCGACCTGTCGGGCGGCATCCAGCGGGTGGCCATCAAGCATGGCTGTGCGCCGTTCGGCAACGCCAAGGCCCGTACAGTGGTGTGGACCTTCCCGGATCCGATCCCGCTGCACCGCGAGCCTCTGTACACGCCGCGGCGCGATCTGGTGGCCGACTATCCCACCTACGAGGATCGGCACGACTATCGCTTGCCGACCTTGTATGCTTCGATCCAGAAGAACGACTTTTCAAAGGATTACCCGATAATCCTGACGTCAGGTCGTCTGGTCGAATATGAAGGTGGCGGCGACGAGACACGGTCGAACCCGTGGCTGGCTGAACTGCAGCAGGACATGTTCGTCGAGATCAATCCGCGTGACGCCAACAACCTTGGCATTCGCGACGGATCGCAGGTCTGGGTCGAAGGTCCCGAGGGCGGCAAGGTCAAGGTGATGGCGATGCTGACCGAAAGGGTCGGTGCCGGCGTGGCCTTCATGCCCTTCCACTTTGGCGGCCATTTCCAGGGCGCGGACCTGAGGGAGAAATACCCGAAAGGCGCCGACCCGTACGTACTGGGTGAAAGCACGAACACCGCCCAGACCTATGGCTATGATTCAGTGACCCAGATGCAGGAGACCAAAGCGACTCTCTGCAAGATCTGGGCAGCGTAAGGAGGACGATAATGGCTAGAGCAAAGTTTCTCTGCGACGCTGAACGCTGCATCGAGTGCAACGCTTGCGTGACCGCGTGCAAGAACGAACACGAGGTCCCGTGGGGCATCAACCGCCGCCGGGTGGTGACGATCAATGACGGCAAACCGGGCGAACGTTCGATCTCGGTCGCCTGTATGCATTGTTCGGATGCGCCTTGCATGGCGGTGTGCCCGGTCGACTGCTTCTATCAGAACGAAGAAGGCGTCGTCCTGCATTCCAAGGACCTGTGCATCGGCTGCGGCTATTGCTTCTATGCGTGCCCGTTCGGCGCGCCGCAATACCCGCAGGCGGGCAACTTCGGATCGCGCGGCAAGATGGACAAATGTACCTTCTGCGCCGGCGGCCCCGAGGAAACGCACTCGACCGCAGAGTTCGCCAAATACGGCCGCAACCGGATCGCCGAGGGCAAACTGCCCATCTGCGCCGAGATGTGTTCGACCAAGGCCCTGCTCGCCGGTGACGGTGACGTGGTCTCGGCCATCTACCGCGAACGCGTCGTGGCGCGCGGGTTCGGCTCGGGCGCTTGGGGTTGGGGCACGGCCTACGACCAGAAGGACGGCTGAGACCTCAGCCTGACAACACGGGTGACCCGCTCCGGTGGGTCACCCGATTATGGATTAATACCGAGGTTCCGATGCTGCGCATTTTTCTGGCTTTGACGTTGACACTTGGGATCGCGCACGGCGCGCTTGCACAAGACACGACCGGCACAGACGAACCAGCCGCTGCCCCGCGCGCGCAGACCGGTGGCGCCACGACACTCGAGGATATTCTGGCCCGGCAACGCGGCGAGAAGGTCGACAACAGCTATCGCGCGCAGAATACCGGGCAAGGCAATGCCGAAGGGCTGTTGGGTCAGTTGGGCACGCGCGGCGTCGCCTCGGACAGCGATGTGTATCGCGCCATTCGCTATGGCTCGGCCGATGTCACCGTGTCGACCAAGGGGCCTGCGGCCGGCGTGCTGATCCAGGACGGCGGCATGTGGTGGTGGACTTTCCGCACCGGTCCGCTGCGCGAGTACGGAACCTATATTCTGGGCGGGATGCTGGTCGTTCTGCTGTTGTTTTTCCTGATCCGCGGCCGCATCCGCATCGACGGTGAGAAAACTGGCCGCACGGTCACCCGGTTTTCAGGATTTGAAAGGTTCGGGCACTGGCTGTTTGCCGGCTCGTTCCTGATCCTTGGATTGACCGGCCTGCTGTCGCTGTACGGCCGCGATTTCCTGATCCCGCTGTTCGGCAAAGAAGGGTTCGCCACCATCGCGCAAGGCTGCAAGTGGCTGCACAACAATCTGGCCTGGGCCTTCATGCTGGGATTGATCATCATCACCGTGAACTGGATCGCCCACAACATCCCCAACCGGACCGACCTGAAATGGCTGGCGGCCGGCGGCGGATTGTTCACCAAAGGCAGCCACCCCCCGGCCAAGAAGTTCAACGCCGGTCAAAAGATCATTTTCTGGCTGTGCATCCTGATGGGCGTCTCGATCAGCCTGTCGGGCCTGTCGCTGCTGTTCCCGTTCGAACTGCCGATGTTCGCTAAGACGTTTTCAATCGCCAACGCGACCGGGTTGCCGCAGCTGCTGGGACTGGACCTGCCCACGCAAATGTCTCCGCAGGAAGAAATGCAATATGCCCAAGTCTGGCACGTCATGGTCGCCTATGCCTTCATCGCCATCATACTGGCGCATATCTACCTCGGCTCGGTCGGCATGGAAGGCGCGTTTGACGCCATGGGTACCGGCGAGGTCGAAGAGCAATGGGCGCGCGAGCACCATTCGCTGTGGCTGGAAGAGGTAAAGGCACAGGAGGCCAGCGACGGCGCGGCCTCGCCTGCCGAATAGATGCGCGGGCTGGCTCTGGCGCTGGCCCTGCTGCCGCTGCCGCTGGCGGCGGATTTCTACACGCTCAAGGGCCATGGCGGACCGATCATGGACATCGCCACGGCCCCGGACGGGCGCATTGCCACCGCCAGTTTCGACAATTCCGTGGGCCTGTGGTCCGGACAGCAGCCGGACTGGCTCGAGGGTCACGAGGCTGCCGTGAACGCAGTGGTTTTCAACGGCACCGCGATCTATTCGGCCGGCGACGACTTTACCCTGCGCCGTTGGCCCGGTGGACAGGTCGTAGGTCAGCACAAGGGCAAGGTCGTCGGACTCGCTGCCTCAAAGACCCTCGTGGCGACTGCCAGTTGGGACGGGACCATCGGTCTTTGGCCAACCGAGGGCGGTGCGGCCAAGTCGCTGGGCCCAACGGGCAGCGGAGTCAATGCGGTGGCCTTCGCGCCGGACGGGCGGACGCTGTTCTCCGCTGGGGTCGACGGCAGCCTGCGGGTCTGGGACGTCACGACAGGAACCGAAACCGCGCGGCTGGTCGAGCATGGTTTCGGCATCAACGAATTGGTCCTGAACGCGCAAGACGGTTGGATCGCCTATGGCGCGGTCGATGGCGTGACCCGCATTCTTGACCTTACCACCGGGGCCGAGCGCGATTTCACGCTGGACCGTCGCCCGATCCTTGCGCTCGCCCTCAGCCCGGATCGGTCGCTGCTGGCGGTGGGCGACGGTGAGGGCTACATCATGGTCATTGACACGCAAGATTGGCGGATCGCGCAGGATTTCCGCGCAACGCTGCGCGGCCCGGTCTGGGCACTGGCCTTTTCGCCCGATGGTGAAAACCTGCACGCAGGCGGGCTGGATCAGGCCATGTATAGCTGGCCGGTGGCCGCGCTGGGGTCGCAGGAACGAATGGTCGGCCAAGAGCCGAGTTTCCTGAAGGACCCCGACGACATGCAAAACGGAGAACGGCAGTTCGCCCGGAAATGCTCGATCTGCCACAGCCTGACGCCGGACGATCAGCGCCGGGCCGGGCCGACCCTGCATGGCGTGTTCGGGCGGCGGGCCGGGACACTACCCGGGTACACTTACTCGGAAACGCTGCAAGGCTCTGATATCATTTGGACTGAACAGACGATAAACGCTCTTTTCGATCAGGGACCGGACCACTACATTCCGGGGTCGAAAATGCCGATGCAGAGGATTGCGCAGGCGCAGGACCGCGCCGACCTGATCGAATTCCTGCGCGGCGCCACGGCGCCCGCGGACTAACCAGGAGGACCAGATGAAAGCCTTTCTTGCCGCAGTTGCCACGATGGCCGTCGTGACGGTCGCCGCCCCATTCTTGCTGACCCAGATGGGCCTGTCCTCGGCCGAACGCGGCGCGGCCGTGCGGCTGGAGTGAATGCCCGACTTCCTGACCACGCGCGAGTTGGCCGACCTGCTGCGAATCGGCGAGCGCAAGGCCTATGATCTGGCCGCATCGGGCGAGGTGCCCTGCGTGCGGGCTATGGGCAAACTGCTGTTTCCTCGGGCCGAGGTGCTGGCTTGGCTGAATGCGTCGCGCTCGGGCCCGCAGACGGCTGAACCGCCCCTGCCCCCGATCGTGGCCGGCAGCCACGATCCGCTGCTGGACTGGGCGCTGCGCGAAAGCGGCTCGGGGCTGGCTACCTACTACGACGGATCGTTTGACGGACTGCGGCGGCTGGCTGACCGCAAGGCGCAGGCCGCGGTTCTGCATATCCACGAGCCTGACGGCTTCAACACCGGCGCGCTGCGCGACACGCTGGGCGAAGCGCCCGTGGTTCTGGTCCAGATCGCCCATCGCCAGCGCGGCCTGCTGTTGTCGCCCGGAACGCAAGGCATCGGCGAGTTTGTCGACCTGAAGGGCCGCCGCGTTCTGCTGCGGCAGGACAGCGCCGCCAGCCAACATCTGTTCGACCGACACTTGGCCGAACACGACCTGAGCCGCGACGACCTGGACACCTTGCCCAATTGCGCCCGCACCGAAGAGGAACTGGCCATCGCCCTACACGACGGCAAGGCCGAGGCCGGGTTCGGGCTGGGGGCTCTGGCCAGTCTTTTTGGGCTGGGCTTCGTGCCGACCCACTCCGAACGTCTGGATCTGGCGATCTGGCGTAGGGCGTATTTCGAACCGCCCTTGCAGAAGCTGCTGTCCTTTCTGCACTCGGACGGGTTTGCCGCCCGCGCGGCCGAGATGGGCGGCTATGACCTGACCGACTTGGGCGCGATCCGCCACAACGGCGCCAGCGGCTGAGGGCCGGTCACCTGGCGTTGGGAAAGAACAGCTGTTCGCCCTCCAACCGATAGGACGCAATGGCCGCCTGACCATGCGGTCCGGTGAGCCAGTCGATGAACCTCTGGCCCGCGGCGGCGCGAACGCCGGGGTGTTTTTCCGGGTTCACGAGGATCACGCCATATTGATTGAACAGGCCCGGATCGCCCTCGACCAGAACCGCAAGATCGCCCTTGTTGCCGAAGGCCAGCCATGTCGCCCGGTCGGTCAGCGCATAGGCCCCCATCCCCGCCGCCAGATTCAGCGTGGCGCCCATGCCCGAGCCGGTCTCGCGGTACCAAGTGCCCGAGTCAGCGGTCGGGTCGAGGCCGGAGGCTTGCCACAGGCGCATCTCGGCCTGATGGGTACCGCTGTCATCCGCGCGCGAGGCGAAGGTCGACCTGGCATTCGCGATGGCGACCAGGGCGGCGGCGGCATCGGTCATTCCCTTGATGCGCGCCGGGTCGGACTTGGGCCCGACGATGACGAAATCGTTGTACATCACGTCGCGGCGCTCGATGCCCCAGCCCTCGGCCACGAACGCCTCCTCGGCCGGTTTGGCATGAACCAGCAAAACGTCGCCGTCGCCGTTCTTGGCATTGCGGATCGCCTGCCCCGTTCCCACGGCCACTACGCGCACCTCGATTCCGGTTTCGGCCTCGAAGCCCGGAAGAATGAAGTCCAGCAGGCCCGAGTTCTGCGTCGAGGTCGTTGACTGCACAATGATGAACGCCTCCTCGGCCGTCGCCGGGTTGGCGACAAGTCCGAACAGGACCAGGGCGCTTGTGAGTACTGCGCGAAACATGGATTGCCTCCGATTTTTGTTATGTGACCAACCAGCCTGCCAGATACTGGCGCGAGGCTTGGCATTCCGGCGCCTCAAGCACCTGTCTGGCGGTGCCGTGTTCGACGACGCGCCCGCCTTGCATCATCACGATGTCCGCCGCCAGACGCCGGGCCTGCCCGACGTCATGCGTGACCATCACTATCCGCACCCCGCGCGCCGAAGCGCGCAGGATCATCGCCTCGATCGCCTGCGTGGCGGTGGGGTCCAGCGCGCTGGTGGGCTCGTCCAGAAACAGCGTCTCGGGGTCCAGCGCAAGCGCGCGCAGGATGGCCAGACGCTGCGCCTCGCCGCCCGACAGAGACCGCGCCGATTGCCGGGCCTTGCTGTCCAGCCCACCTTCGGCCAGCAGGTCAGCAATCCGCCTCTTGCGCGCAGCACGGCCCAGCCGCTTGCGTTTCAGAACGAAGTCTAGATTGGCCGCAACCGACCGGCGCAGCAGCACCGGCTGCTGGAACACCATGGCCTGCCGGGCCTTGTGATCGGCGTTCAGGTCCAGACCATCCTGCAGGACCCGGCCCCTGTCGGCACGGATCAGCCCATGCAGACAGCGCAAAAGCAGGCTTTTGCCGGCACCGTTCGGCCCCAGGATCAGCGTCGGCCCGGGCCCGTCCAGCGACAGCTGGGGAACATCCAGCAGGACCCGCCCCTTGCGTTCGATGGCAAGGCCCGAAATTTCCAGCCGGTTCGGCGTGTCTGGCATTAGGTCACGCATGGCGCAGCCCCTCCTGCTCGGCCCGCAGGGTCAGGGCGCTGACCATGGCATTCACGGCCACTGCAATCCCGATCAGGATCGCACCAAGCGCCAGCGCCAGGGCCAGGTTGCCCTTCGAGGTCTCGAGCGCGATCGTCGTTGTCATCACCCGTGTCACGTGATTGATGTTGCCGCCGACGATGATCACCGCGCCGACCTCGGCGATGGCCCGGCCGAACCCGGCTAGAAGGGCGGTAACCAGGGCCAGCCGCGCATCCCACAGCAGCACCGGTACCGAGGCCAGCCGCGACACCCCCAGCGACCGTAGCTGTTCCGAATATTCCTCGGCCAGCAATTCCACCACCTGCCGCGTCAGCGCCGCGATGATCGGCGTGACCAGCACGGTCTGGGCAATGATCATGGCGGTCGGCGTGTACAAAAGCTCGAGCACGCCCAGCGGGCCGGACCGAGAGAGCATCAGATAGACCAGAAGGCCGACGACGACGGGCGGGAACCCCATCAATGCGTTCATCAGGATGATCAGCGCCCGCCGCCCGGGAAACCGCGCCACGGCCAGAGCGGCCCCGACCGGCATCCCGATCACGGCCGAAATCAGCACCGCACACACCGAGACCTGCAGAGACAAGACCACGATCGCCCACAGGTCGGGGTCTCCTGTCAGGACAAGTTGCGCCGCGTGGCTGAATTCTGATGCAAAATTTTGCACTTTCTCCGACCCAGTCTGAGTTTCGTAAGAAACTCGAGGAATTACAGGATAATACTAGCGCAAATTGCGCTTCGGCCCCACAGAAATCCGACATTCACAACGACAAACGCGGCCCAATCGAGGGCCGCGTTTTCATCCTGAGCATTCGGCGGATCAGTTCAAAGCCGCATCCGTAATCTGGTGGGTCCAGGCGCCTTCGGGCTTTTTGGTGATCACCGGGTCCGAGCCGCCGGCCAGCAAGGTGCTCACCGTGCGCTCGAAATCGGCCGGGTCCAGCGCACCGTTCGAGCCTGCGGTCAGCTTGGCGATCTCCCCCATCATGCGCTTCTGGTGCTCTTCGGTCTGGGCGCCTGTCGCGTCGTTTTCCAGCACGATTTCGGCGGCCTCGTCCGGGTTCTCCTCGGCGTATTTCCAGCCTTTCATCGAAGCGCGCACGAAGCGTTCCATCTTGTCGACGAAGGCCGGATCGCTGAGGTTGTCTTCAAGCACGTACAAGCCATCTTCCAGCGTGGCTACGCCCTGGTCTTCATACTTGAAGGTCACCAGCTCGTCGGGGCTGACGCCGGCGTCGATGACCTGCCAATATTCATTGTAGGTCATGGTGCTGATGCAATCGGCCTGGCGTTGCAGCAGAGGGTCGACGTTGAAGCCCTGCTTCAAAACCTCGACACCGTTCTCGCTCTTGCCGCTGGTGTCGATACCTAGCTGGCTCATCCAGCTCATGAACGGGAATTCATTGCCGAAAAACCAGACGCCCAGCGTGCGGTTCTTGAGATCCTCGGGCGAGGAAATGCCCGCGTCCTTCCAGCAGGTCAGCATCATGCCAGAGCTTTTGAAGGGCTGAGCGATGTTGACCAGCGGCAGGCCCTTTTCGCGCGCAGCCAGCGCGGCGGGCATCCATTCCACGGTTACGTCAGCGCCACCGCCCGCGATCACCTGCGTGGGCGCGATGTCGGGGCCGCCGGGCAAGATGGTGACGTCCAGCCCCTCTTCTTCGTAAAAGCCCTTGTCCTTGGCGACGTAGTAGCCCGCGAACTGGGCCTGGGTGACCCATTTCAATTGAAGCGTCACCTCGTCTGCGGCAAAGGCCGAACTTGCGGCGAATCCTAGGGCGGCTATGGCCCCGGTCAGTAGCTTGTTCATCTTCATCTTCTCCTAGTTGCTAGTGCTGCCCCGTTTTCGGGGTCTGTTGAATTTTTGTTCCGCTTAACTGCGTTGTGACGGGTGCCAGAAGGTCACCAATTTCTCGATCATGGCGACCAGACCGTAGAAGGCGGTCCCGGCCAGCGCCGCGACCACGATTTCCGCCCAGACCATGTCCAGCGACAATTGCCCGACACTGGTCGAGATCCGGAACCCCATGCCCAAAGTGGGCGAGCCGAAGAACTCTGCCACGATAGCGCCGATCAGGGCCAGCGTGGTGGAAATTTTCAACCCGTTGAAAATGAACGGCATGGCCGCGGGCAGGCGCAGCTTGAGAAAGCTTTGCCAATAGGTTGCGGCATAGGTCTCCATCAGGTCGCGCTGCATGGCGGTGGCCTCGCGCAGGCCGGCGACCGTGTTTACCAGCATCGGGAAAAAGACCATCACCACCACAACGGCCGCCTTCGAATGCCAGTCGAACCCGAACCACATCACCAGGATCGGCGCGGTGCCCACGATCGGCAGCGCGGCCACGAAATTGCCCACCGGCAGCAAGCCCAGGCGCAGGAAGTCCCACCGGTCCACGGCGATCGCCATCAGGAAGGCGGCGCCGCATCCGATGACATAGCCGCTGAGCGCGCCCTTGATGATGGTCTGCACGAAATCGGCCCACAAGATCGGCAGGCTGTCCCAGAACCGCTCCCAGATCACCGAAGGCGCGGGCAGGATGACCAGAGGCACCTCGAGCCCGCGCACCAGCAATTCCCACATCCCGATGACGGTCAGGCCGAAGATCAGCGGCGCAAGAATGCGCACCGCCCGCGTGTCGGCATAGGGTCCGCTGGCCAAGCGGGTGTTCAGCCACCAACCGGCGAGCCACAAAAGGATTGCAAAACCGACCATCATCATTGCGCCATCCCCATGCGTTTCAACACCGCCCGCTCGATCAGGCCCAACAGGCCCACCAGACAGGCCGCCAGAATGGCTGCGGCAAACAGCGCCGACCAGATCTGCACCGTCTGGCCGTAATAGCTGCCGGCCAGCAGACGCGCGCCCAGCCCCGCCACGGCGCCGGTCGGCAGTTCGCCGACGATGGCCCCCACCAGCGACGCGGCGATCCCGATCTTGAGCGAGGCGAACAGATAGGGCATCGAGGCCGGCAGGCGCAGTTTCCAGAACACCTGCCCCTTACTGGCGTTATAGGTGCGCAGCAGGTCCAACTGCATCGCGTCAGGGCTACGCAGGCCCTTGACCATGCCCACGACCACCGGGAAAAAGCTCAGATAGGCCGAGATCACCGCCTTGGGTATGATCCCCTGAATGCCGATCGAATACAGCACCACGATGATCATCGGCGCCAACGCGATGATGGGGATGGTCTGGCTGACGATGGCCCAGGGCATGACCGACAGGTCCATCACCCGGCTGTGCACGATCCCCACAGCCAGCAGGATGCCCAGCCCCGTGCCGATGGCAAAGCCCAGAATCGTCGCGCTGAGCGTCACCCAGCCGTGATAGACCAATGACCGTTTCGAGGTGATCTTCTTCTGAACCGTGGTTTCCCACAGCTCGATCGCGACCTGATGCGGCGCGGGCAGACGCGGCCGATCCTGCGCCCAGGTCGCCGGAATGGCAAAGCTGTTGCGCAGCGCCAGGCCGATTTCCCCCATGTCGCGGCGGTCTTTGGCCGAGGGCGGAACCACTTCGGCCCCGGCCCGTTCCTGTTCGGTCAGAACGCCTTTGATGTTCATCGGAATGCAGGCCGCGTACCAGATGACGACGATGGCCAGCAGAACGGTCAGAACGGCGACAAGCTGCTTCATGCGTGCCACTCCATCCGCACCACGGGGACGGTCTCGGGCGGCGTTGCGGCCTCGGTCCCGGTCTCGACAAAACCCTCGCGGCGATAGAACCGTTGCGCTGCAGCATTCGGTTGATGGGCCGTCAGCCACAGAAAGCTGCGTCCCTGTTTTGCCCGGTCCAGCAGGCGCTTGCCGATGCCCTGCCCGGTCCGCAGGCAATACAGCGCCCCGACCTTCTGCGCCTCAGGATCGACCGACATGTAGCAATCGACGGGTTCACCGACGACCCACATTTCACGGTCCGGGAAGGCCTGTGCGATCAGCGCCTCCAATTCCGGTTGGGGCAGTTCATCCGTCATCCACTCGGTCTGGCGGGCCCAAGAGGAGACCACCGCCGCGCAGGCCGGCACATCCCCCTCGGTCGCGCGTCTGATGTCACCCCTGCCCATCACACATCGTCCCCGTGCCCGGCGCGCAGCCCTTCGCGCACGCGGTGCGCGACCTCGATGAATTCGGGCGTGTCGCGGATGTCCAGCGGCCGCTCCTTGGGCAGAGGGCTGTCAATCACATCGGTGATCCGCCCGGGGCGCGGGCTCATGACCACGATCTTGGTGCTCAGATACACCGCCTCGGGGATCGAGTGGGTGACGAAGCCGATCGTCTTGCCGGTGCGCGCCCACAGCGCCAAAAGCTGTTCGTTCAGGTGATCGCGCACGATCTCGTCCAGCGCGCCGAAAGGCTCGTCCATCAACAGGATATCGGCGTCGAAGGCCAGCGCCCGGGCGATGCTGGCCCGTTGCTGCATCCCACCCGACAGCTGCCAGGGGAACTTGCCACCAAACCCTGCAAGATCAACAAGTTCCAGAACTCTCTTTACACGTTCTTCCTGCTCCTGCGCCGAGTATCCCATGATCTCGAGCGGCAGTTTGATGTTCTTGGCAATGGTCCGCCACGGGTACAGGCCCGCCGCCTGGAACACATAGCCATAGGCACGGTTCCGGCGGGCCTCGTCCGGGCTCATGCCGTTGACGGTCAGTGTGCCGCCCGTAGGCGTTTCCAGTGCAGCGACACAGCGCAGAAAGGTCGTCTTGCCGCAGCCCGAAGGGCCGATGAAACTGACGAATTCGCCCTTGTCGACGGCCAGGTTCACGTCCTTGAGGGCGTGCACGGGTCCGTCATTGGTTTGGAAGGTCAGGTCGAGGTTCTTTGCCTCGATCACGGGCCGGGTATTGCTTTCAGATGTCATCCTACTGCCTTGAAGTTTTGGCTTTTTTGCCCGGTCGGCAACCTTCGAGCATCACACCCCCGTCGCCGGGATGCCCGACCGCTCTATCGGGCGCGGGGCGGTCAGTTCTTTCCAGGTGCTCAGCGCCTTGTTCACGGTGGTGTTGGCCTCGCGCGCGACGAATTTGCCTTGGCCTTCCTGCGTTCGGATCTCGCCATCATGCACCGCCACCTGTCCACGGGTTAGGGTAAAGCGCGGCAAGCCCTTGACCTCGTGCCCCTCGAACACGTTGTAGTCGATCGCCGACTGCTGCGTCGCCGCGCTGATGGTCTTGGTCTTGTCCGGGTCCCACACCACCAGATCGGCATCTGCACCCACCAGTACGGCACCTTTTTTCGGATAGCAATTCAATATTTTGGCGATATTTGTTGAAGTCACGGCCACAAATTCGTTCGGCGTTAGCCGCCCGGTCGCCACGCCGTGGGTCCATAGCATCGGCATCCGATCCTCAAGGCCGCCCGTTCCGTTCGGGATCTTGGTGAAATCGCCCACGCCAAACCGCTTCTGCTCGGTTGTGAAGGCGCAGTGATCGGTGGCCACCACGCTCAGCGAGCCCGACTGCAACCCCGCCCACAGGCTGTCCTGGTGCTGTTTGTTGCGGAACGGCGGGCTCATCACCCGTCGCGCGGCGTGGTCCCAATCGGGATGCGCATATTCGCTGTCATCCAGCGTCAGGTGCTGGATCAGCGGCTCGCCCCAGACGCGCTTGCCCTGCATCCGGGCACGGCGGATGGCCTCATGCGCCTCTTCGCACGAGGTGTGCACCACATAGAGCGGCACCCCGGCCATGTCGGCGATCATGATGGCGCGGTTGGTGGCCTCGCCCTCAACCTGCGGCGGGCGCGAATAGGCATGGGCCTCGGGGCCGGTATTGCCTTCGGCCAGCAGCTTGGCCTGCAACTCGGCCACCACGTCGCCGTTCTCGGCATGGACCATCGCGATCCCGCCCAGCTCGGCCAGCCGCTTGAACGAGGCGAACAGCTCGTCGTCATTGACCATCAGGGCGCCTTTGTAGGCCATGAAATGCTTGAACGTGTTGATGCCGCGCTGTTCGATGACGGTCTTCATGTCATCGAACACCTGCTCGCCCCACCATGTCACGGCCATGTGGAAGGAATAGTCGCAATTGGCGCGGGTTGATTTGTTGTCCCAACGTTTGAGCGCATCCAGCAGGCTTTCGCCCGGGTTCGGCAGTGCGAAATCCACCACCATAGTCGTGCCGCCGGCCAGCGCCGCGCGGGTGCCGCTTTCGAAATCGTCGCTGGAATAGGTCCCCATGAACGGCATTTCCAGATGCGTGTGCGGGTCAATCCCGCCGGGCATGACGTAACAGCCGGTCGCGTCCAGTTGCTCGTCCCCCTTCAGATCCGGCCCGATCTCGGTGATCACGCCGCCTTCGATCTTGACGTCGGCCTTGTAAGTCAGATCCGCGGTGACGACGGTTCCGTTCTTGATGACTGTGGTCATGTTCAACTCCCTGCGAGCGCGTCTGTTGCGCCTCTCTTGGTTTTCCTGCGGGTTGGGGGCGCGCGGCCCCGGCTACTCCACGATCTCGGCGGTTTCGACGACCGCGTGGAACAGGACATCCGCCCCGGCGGTTGCCCATTCCTTGCTGATTTCCTCGGCCTCGTTGTGGCTCAGGCCATCCACGCAGGGGCACATCACCATGGCGGTCGGCGCCACGCGGTTGATCCAGCAGGCATCGTGCCCCGCGCCCGAGATGATGTTGGTGTGCGAATAGCCCAGCCGCTCGGCCGCGTTGCGTACGGCGGCGACGCAGGTCTCGTCGAATTTCACCGGGTCAAACCCGCCGACCTTCTCGAACTCGACCTGCAGGCCCATCTCATCCACGATGTCCTCGGCGGCGACACGCAGACGGTTCTCCATATCCTTGATGACGTCCAACTCGGGAGAGCGGAAATCGACCGTGAACACCACCTTGCCCGGGATCACGTTGCGCGAGTTCGGATAGACATCGATATGCCCGGCAGCCCCCACGGCATGAGGCGCGTGCGACCATGCGATCTCGTCCACCTTTTCGAGAATGCGCGCCATCGCCAGCCCGGCATTCTTGCGCATCGGCATCGGGGTTGATCCGGTATGCGCGTCCTTGCCGGTCACGGTCACCTGGGTCCAGCTGAGGCCCTGCCCATGGGTGACGACGCCGATATTCTTGCCTTCGGCCTCGAGGATCGGGCCCTGTTCGATATGCAGCTCAAAGAACGCATGCATCTTGCGGGCCCCGACCTCTTCGTCGCCGCGCCAGCCGATGCGCTGCAACTCGTCGCCGAATTTCTTGCCCTCGGCATCCTGGCGGCCATAGGCCCAGTCCTGCGTGTGCATCCCCGCGAACACGCCCGACGCCAGCATGGCAGGGGCGAAGCGCGTGCCCTCTTCGTTGGTCCAGTTGGTGGCCACGATCGGGTGTTTGGTCTTGATGCCCAGATCGTTCAGGGTGCGAATGATCTCAAGCGCACCCAGAACCCCCAGCACCCCGTCATACTTGCCGCCCGTCGGCTGCGTATCCAGGTGCGAGCCGACATAGACCGGCAGCGCATCGGGGTCGGTACCCGGGCGCATGGCGAACATGTTGCCCATCTGGTCAAGGCCCATGGTGCAGCCGGCCTCTTCGCACCATTTCTGGAACAGCGCGCGGCCCTCGGCATCTTCGTCGGTCAGGGTCTGGCGGTTGTTGCCGCCGGCAACGCCCGGGCCGATCTTGGCCATCTCCATCAGGCTGTCCCACAACCTGTCGCCATTGATCCTGAGATTCTGCGCCGGAGCTGCCATGTTCGTCTTCCCTGTTGCTTGCGATTTAGCTCGCTTTTGGTGTCTTGATTTGACCATCTGGTCAAACTCACGCTATCACGGGTTCAACATCAGTCAAGAAATTGCATCGCGCCGATGCAAAAATCGGCATATTCAACACCTGCTTGTTCGAAAAAGAGACGCCCTGAATACATGCCCAAAGACCGCGCCCCGACCCGAATTCAGAAAAAGAACCGCGCCGCGATTCTCGAGGCCGCGCTGAACGTGTTTTCGGCCCATGGCTTTCGCGGGGCGACCGTCGATCAGATCGCGGCCGAGGCCGGGCTGAGCAAGCCAAATCTTTTGTATTATTTCCCGTCAAAAGAGGCGATCCACACCGCGCTTCTGTCCGGCCTTCTGGAAACCTGGCTGGCGCCGCTGCACGACCTTGATGAAAACGGCGAGCCGATGGAGGAGATCCTCTCGTACATCAAGCGCAAGCTGCAGATGAGCCGCGAGTTGCCGCGCGAAAGCCGCCTGTTTGCGAACGAGCTGGTGCAGGGCGCGCCTCGCATCCATGACGCCCTGTCGAACGATCTGAAGGCGCTGGTCGATCAGAAGGCGGCCGTTCTGACGCATTGGATGGATCAGGGCAAAATCGCTCGCCTGCACCCGCATCACCTGATCTTTTCGATCTGGGCGCTGACCCAGCATTATGCGGATTTCGATGTTCAGGTGCGCGCGATCCTGGGCGACGAAGACCCGTTCGAAGGGGCCGCGCCTTTTATCGACACCCTGTACCGAAAACTGCTGACCCCATGAAAAAAGGGCCGCAGCGCGGCCCCTTTTGCGTGATCTGACGCCGATCACTCGGCGGCTTTGGCCATCGGGTTGTTCGGGTGGGTTGTCCAGTTGGCATAGTCCGGCTGAACCACCTTTCCGGTGCGCGGGTCGACTTCGCCCGCCGCCATCGGCACCATCGAGATGCAGCCCTCGACCGGGCAGACATCCACGCACAGGTTGCAGGCCACGCATTCCTCGTCGATCACCTCGAACACTCGGTCGGGCGACATGGAGATAGCTTGATGGCTGGTGTCCTCGCAGGCCGCGTAGCAGCGGCCGCACTTGATGCACTGATCCTGATCGATCTTGGCCTTGGTAACGTAGTTCAGGTTCAGATATTGCCAGTCGGTCACATTCGGGACGGCGCGCCCGACGATCTCCGATACGTTGGAGTATCCCTTCTCGTCCATCCACTGTGACAGTCCCGCCGTCAGTTCATCGATGATCTTGAACCCATAGGTCATCGCCGCCGTGCATACTTGGACCGTGCCGCAGCCCAACGCCATGAACTCGGCCGCGTCGCGCCATGTGGTCACCCCGCCGATGCCCGAGATCGGCAGGCCATGGGTCGCCTCGGCGCGGGCGATCTCGGAGACCATCGACAGGGCGATGGGCTTGACCGCAGGGCCGCAATAGCCGCCATGACTGCCCTTGCCGTCGATCGAGGGCTCGGGGCTGAACGTGTCCAGATTGACACTGGTGATCGAGTTTATCGTGTTGATCAGCGACACCGCATCGGCCCCGCCATTCTTGGCCGCAGCCGCCGGCTTGCGAATGTCGGTGATGTTGGGCGTCAGCTTCACGATCACCGGGCGGTCATAGTATTTCTTGCACCAGCGGGTGACCAATTCGATGTATTCGGGCACTTGCCCCACGGCCGAGCCCATACCGCGCTCGCTCATCCCGTGTGGGCAGCCGAAGTTCAGTTCGATCCCGTCGGCGCCGGTTTCAGCGACGCGCGGCAGGATGGCTTTCCAGGCCTCCTCCTCGCACGGCACCATGATCGAGGCGATCAGTGCGCGATCCGGGTAATCCGCCTTGACGCGGGCCATCTCCTCGAGGTTCACCTCGAGCGGCCGGTCGGTGATCAGTTCGATGTTGTTGAGGCCCAGCAGACGCCGGTCGGCCCCGTAGATCGCCCCGTACCGGGGGCCGTTCACGTTGACCACCGGCGGGCCTTCCGCGCCCAGCGTTTTCCACACGACGCCACCCCATCCGGCCTCGAAGGCACGGCGGACGTTGTATTCCTTGTCGGTCGGCGGCGCCGAGGCCAGCCAATAGGGGTTGGGGCTTTCGATGCCCAGAAAGTTCGTTTTCAAATCAGCCATTTATCCGGCCTCCCTGATGCGAAGATGCATCTTCGTCTTGTCACACAAATTCACGCGCCGACGCCTCGCTCAGGCGCTCAGGCTGGCGTGAATGTCCATAGCGGCATCGCGGCCCTCGGCTACGGCGGTCACGGTCAGATCCTCGCCACCCGCAGCACAGTCTCCGCCGGCCCAGACCCCCGGAACCGAGGTGCGTCCAGCCGCATCGACAGCGATCTTGTTGCCGTCGAGCACCAGCCCCTCGGGCGCGCCGTTCAGCGTCTGGCCGATGGCCTTCAACACCTGATCGGCGGCCAGACGGATGGTCTCGCCCGTGCCGGTCAGCTTGCCGTCCACGGTGGCAGTATACTCCAATTCGATCTCGGCCGCTGCCCCGTTGCCATGGATGGCGACGGGCTGGACATTACATAGGATGCGCACCCCCTTCGAGGCCGCCAGATCCTGTTCGTATTTACTGGCGCTCATCGCCGCGCGCCCGCGCCGATAGGCGATGGTCACGTTCTCGGCGCCCAGCAGTTTGCACTTGACCGCGGCATCGACCGCCGTCATCCCGCCGCCGATCACCACTACGTTCCGGCCCACCGGAACCTGAGCCAAATCAGCGGCCTGGCGGACCTCGGCGATGAAATCGACCGCGTCGCGCACGCCCGGCAGGTCTTCGCCCTGGGCCCGCAGCGCGTTCACACCGGCCAGACCGATCGACAGGAACACCGCATCATAGTCGTTGCGCAGACTGTCCAGAGTGACAGTCTGGCCCAGCGCCTCGCCGGTTCGGATGCTGATGCCGCCGATCTTCAGCAGCCAGTCCACCTCGGCCTGAGCAAAGTCATTGGTCGCCTTGTAGGCGGCGATCCCGTATTCGTTCAGCCCGCCCGGCTTGGGCTTTGCCTCAAAGATCACGACGTCGTGGCCCAGCATCGCCAGCCGATGCGCACAGGCCAGCCCCGCCGGCCCTGCCCCGATCACGGCAACGGTCTTGCCGGTGGGGGCCGCACGTGTGAACGGATGCACACCGGCCTGCATCAGCGTATCGGTCGCATACCGCTGCAAGCGCCCGATCTCGACCGGCTTGCCCTCGGCCGTTTCGCGCACGCAGGCTTCCTCGCACAGCGTTTCGGTCGGGCACACACGGGCGCACATGCCGCCCAGGATGTTCTGATCGAAGATCGTCTTTGCCGCTGATTCCGGTTGCCCGGCCTGAATCTGCCGAATGAACAGCGGAATATCGATATCGGTTGGACAGGCCGTCACGCACGGCGCGTCATAGCAGAAATAACACCGATCGGCGGCCACGGCAGCCTCGTGCGGCGCCAGAGGCGGATGCAGATCGGTGAAATTCGAGGTCAGCTCATCGCTGGAAAGCCGCCCGGCGACGATGCCGGGTGCCATCTGGCCCTGTGCCATCACTCTACTCCCTGTAGATATGTTTGTTATTGAGACCAGCTTGCCACAAACAAATTTTTTATCAATTGGTAAAATTTGCCAAATGGTCAAAAAAGCGAAAACCGGGCCGAATGACCCGGTTCTTTGGTGGCATTTGCCCGTTTTTCAGGCGAAACCGGCCTCAGACCATGACGGACAGGTGCCCTGACTTCATCCAGACGCGGGCGCCATCCGGACCTGCCCGCAATTCAGTGCGCGTTCCGGGCGGCAGACGCAGCCAGTCCCATCGCGCGAATTCCTCGCCTTGTTCGGTGAAGCCGCCGTCGATCACGAAGACCTCAGCCCCGCCGGGCGCGTCAATCGGCACGACCTGATCGGGCGGCCAACTGCGCACTTCAACCGTTTCGTGGTCGTCCTTGAACAGCGGCACTTGGTCCGCACCGTTGATCGAGCGGCGCACGGTGGTGCGGTCGTTTGGGTCGAATTGATGCAGTTTGACCAGGATCGTCGCGCCTTGGCTGGCCGATGGCGTATGCGACGAGGTCGGCGGGTTGCGGACATAGCTGCCCACCGGGAAATCTCCGGTCTCGTCCTGAAAAACGCCGTCCAGAACCAGGTATTCCTCGCCCCCGTCATGGGTGTGGGCGGCAAAAGCGCTGCCGGGCGCAAAGCGCACGATGGTGGTGGCGCGCGCCACCTCGTCGCCGATCCGGTCCAGCATCTTGCGCTCGACCCCGGCGGCGGGCGAGGCCACCCACTCGGTCTGGTCGAAGTGAACCGCCACCCGCTGGGTGAAATCCGCATTGATCCGCATGTCGCGCTCCTGTCTGATCTCCTCCATCAACATGGGCGTGCCGGGCCCGATTTCAAACACGCGGCGTCAACGGTTTTGACGCAGGTTCAGCGATGCTGTAGGTCGAAACCAACGGCAAGGGGCGGGCAAGCGCCCTGAACGGAAGGCGCAGATGCAGGCAGACCGGCAGAAATTCAACATCCTGATCATCGGGCAGAACAACCGCCTGCAATACGAAGCCGTCCTGTTCGCCGCCTCACTGCGCCACTCCGCGCCCGGATATTCGGGCCGCCTGTTCGTAGGCGTTCCGCAACCCGGCCCGCGCTGGAGCCAGGACCCAAGCATCCGCAACGAGGATGTTCTGAAGGCGCTGAAACAGCTCGATGCCGAGATCCTGCCCTTTTCGTCCGAGGTGTTCGGCGAAAGCTATCCCTACGGCAACAAGATCGAGGCGCTGGCCGCCCTGCCCGAGGGTGAGCCGTTCGTGTTCTTCGACACCGACACGCTGATTACAGGCGACCTGGCCGCCGTGCCGTTCGATTTCGACCGGCCCGGTGCGTCGCAGAAGGTCGAGGGCACCTGGCCCAAGCCGACCCTGTACGGGCCGGGGTTCGATGGCATCTGGCGGGCGCTCTATGACCGGTTCGGGCTGGATTTCCAAAGCTCGATCGACCCTACCCAACCGGCGGAATACTGGCGGCGGTATCTGTATTTCAATGCGGGCTATTTCTTCTACAAATGCCCCCGGCAATTCGGCACGCGGTTTCTGGACTATGCGCGCACCATCCGGGATGAAGAGATCCCCGCCCTGACCGGCCAGAACCTGGACCCGTGGCTGGACCAGGCGGCTCTGCCGCTGGTCATCCACGCGCTTGGCGGCGGGCGCGATGTTCTGCCCGCGGACCTGCTGGATGGCTCGGTCAGCTGCCACTATCGCCTGTTCCCGCTGCTTTACGCACGCGAAAGCGACCGGGTGGTCGAGGTGCTGGAAACTGTTGCCGCGCCCAATAAGGTCAAGAAGGTGCTCAAGAACTACGATCCGCTGAAACGGCTGGTGTATCAGGGCAAGGGCGCCAAGATCCGCGCCATGTTCGACCGGGACAACCTGCCCCAGCGCGAGCAGGCCATCCGCAAGGTCATCAAGAACAAGGGGCTGTGGCTGCGCTGACGCGGACATTGTGCCGGGCCCGGCAATCGCCTAGAGATTCTGCAACGCATATACCCAACAGGAGAGTGACGTATGTCCGACGGCCCCACCTATGGTTTTGATACGCTGCAAATTCACGCAGGCGCCCGCCCCGATCCGGCGACTGGCGCGCGCCAGACCCCGATCTATCAGACCACGGCCTATGTGTTCCGCGATGCCGATCACGCGGCCGCTTTGTTCAACCTGCAAGAGGTCGGCTATATCTACTCGCGCCTGACCAACCCCACGGTGGCAGTTCTGCAAGAGCGGGTGGCGACGCTGGAAGGTGGCGTTGGCGCAGTGTGCTGTTCTTCGGGTCACGCGGCGCAGATCATGGCGCTGTTCCCGCTGATGGGGCCGGGTTGCAACGTGGTCGCCTCGACCCGGCTGTATGGTGGAACGGTCACGCAGTTCAGCCAGACCATCAAGCGCTTTGGCTGGTCGGCCAAGTTCGTTGATACCGATGATCTGGATGCTGTGAAGGCCGCCATCGATGACAACACCCGCGCGGTGTTCTGCGAATCCATCGCAAACCCGGGCGGCTATGTCACCGACATCCGTGCGCTGGCCGATGTGGCCGACGCCGCCGGCATTCCGCTGATCGTCGACAACACCTCGGCCACGCCCTATCTGTGCCGCCCGATCGAGCATGGCGCCACGCTGGTCGTGCATTCGACCACCAAGTACCTGACCGGCAATGGCACGGTCACCGGCGGCTGCATCGTGGATTCGGGCAAGTTCGACTGGTCCGCCAGCGACAAGTTTCCCTCGCTCAGCGCGCCGGAGCCCGCCTATCACGGCCTCAAATTCCACGAAACTTTCGGCCCACTGGCCTTCACCTTCCACGGTATAGCCGTGGGCCTGCGCGACCTAGGCATGACGATGAACCCGCAGGCTGCGCATTACACGCTGATGGGGATCGAGACGCTGAGCCTGCGTATGCAGCGCCATGTCGAAAACGCCGAGAAGATCGCCGCTTGGCTCGAGAAAGACGACCGCGTGGACTATGTGACCTATGCGGGCTTGCCCTCGTCACCCTATCACGACCGGGTCAAGAAATATTATCCCAAGGGCGCCGGGGCCCTGTTCACCTTTGCGGTCAAGGGTGGCTATGACGCCTGCGTCAAGCTGGTGAACGCGCTCGAGATCTTCAGCCACGTCGCCAACTTGGGCGATGCGCGGTCGCTGATCATCCATTCGGCCTCGACCACGCACCGGCAGCTGACCCCCGAACAGCAAGAGGCCGCCGGTGCCGGGCCGAACGTGGTGCGGGTGTCGATCGGGATCGAGGATGCCGATGACCTGATCGCCGATCTCGATCAGGCACTATCCAAGGCTTGCGCCTAGTCCGAAATGCCGGGGCACCGGATCAACGCATTGGGCCAGCCCGTGGGCCTGCCGGTTGCGGGGGAGTTCCCCCGCCCGGCCCCACCGAGCGCGCCCATGCAGGGGCGGTTTTGCCGCGTGGTGCCCTTTGATGCGAATGCGCATGCGCCCGGCCTGTTCCGGGCGTTTGCCGCCGATACCGACGGACGCAACTGGACCTACCTGCCCTACGGCCCGTTCGACTCGCAAGCGGGGTTCGCCGCCTGGCTGGCGCAGACCTGCACGGGGGACGATCCGCTGTTCGACACGGTTCTGGACCAAGGCGGACAGCCCGTCGGGATGGCATCCTACCTGCGTATCGACCGCAATGCCGGCGCAATCGAGGTGGGGCACATCCATTTCTCGCCGCTGATGCAGCGCACGCCGGTCGCAACCGAAACGATGTTCCTGATGATGCGCCGCGTCTTCGATGAACTGGGCTATCGCAGGTACGAATGGAAATGCGATGCGCTGAATGCCCCGTCGCGCCGGGCCGCCGAACGGCTGGGTTTTGTCTTCGAAGGCGAATTTCGGCAGGCCACCCATTACAAGGGGCGCAACCGCGACACGGCGTGGTTTTCGATCATCGATACGGACTGGCCACGCATCCGGCAGGCGTTCGAAACCTGGTTGTCACCTGAGAATTTCGATGCCTCGGGCCAACAGCGGAAACCACTGATGGCCCGCAGCGAAAGCTGACGTCAGTCGGAAATGTCGAACTCCATCGACACGGTGACCGAAACCGAAACCTCGCCACCGGCGACCGGGACCCCGCCCGAATCGGCCATGGCCATCTCGCGCATCTGCATCACCGGCCGCAGGCCGCCGCTCTGCTCGTCGATCGAGTGAACCGGCCCCAGGGTAACGCCGCCGGCCTGCGCCAGTTGCCGGGCTTTCTCGATGGCGTCAGCCACGGCCTTGGCCCGCGCTTCGGCCTCCAGCGGCTCGGGCTCCTGCAGGCCAAAGCTCAGGCCGCCGAAATCATTTGCACCATCTTCCATGACCCCATCCAGAATCGCGCCCAACGCGCCCAAGTCGCGCACCCGCACAACCACCCGGTTCGAGGCCACGAAGCCGGTGATCCGTGGGGTGCCGTCGCCCGAATAGCCCCGCCCGCTCCAGACCGGCGAAACCGACAGGTCGCGCGTCTGCACGTCACGCGGCGCGATGCCCATGTCGTCCAGCCGGGCCAGAACCTTCGTGACGGCGGCGGAGGTCGCGCGCATTGCGGCCGAGGCCGCCCTGTCTTCGTTCGTGACCCCCAGCATGATGGTGGCCATGTCGGGCGCGGCCTCGGCCGTTCCGGTCGCGGACACACGGATGCGACGTTCTTCCGCATGGGCGGCGCCGGCCGCGGTCGCCGCCAGCATTGCCGCCAAAAAAGCAAATGTCTTCAAGGTGATCCCTCCGGTTTCCTGTCTCGGACAATGGGCCGGCAGACCCTTGCCGAGCAAGGGGAGAATCCGGCTTTGCCTTTCCCTCGGCGGGTTCCTGCTTTAACCTCGTTGGGCGAACGCATGGGCGTTTGCTTTGGTTCTGGCAATTACGGCATCTTCGGATCATGATACCCGCCTTCGCGTTGTCCCTTTCGGAAAACGGCATCACGCTTCTGCACCAGTCCGATGGCGAATGGTTCGAGATCGGATCCGTTACGCTGGACGATCCGGATTTTTCCGAGAACCTGACCGAACTGCGCAAACAGGCCTTTGCGCTGGCCAACGACCTAAGCTGCATCGTCGTGATCCCGGCCGAGCATGTCCGCTATCTTGGGATTCCAGCCGATGACGCCGGTTTGGGCGATCCGACCGCGCGGATCGAGGCCGAACTGGCCGCGGCGACGCCCTATGCGGCGAACGAGCTGCTCCATGATTCTCAGCGTCGGGACGGTGTTCTGCAAGTGGCCGCAATCGCCCGCGAAACTCTGGACGAGGCGCGAAGATTTACCGTTCAATACGGGTTCGTGCCCCTGTGTTTTGCGGCCCCTCCGCAGGGTGAGTCCTGGCCCGGATCCTTCGAGTTTCGTTTCGACGGAGCACCTGGCAATACGACGGCGGCAACCGCGCCGATTGCAACCGACCTGCCCGCGCGCCCAGAGGGCACTGAACCGACCGAGCCGGCACCGGCACCCTCGCCCGAAGTGACCGCCGCAGAGCCCTCGGTCGCAGTCCACCCCGTTGCTGAACCGCACGGCGCGGCGACGTTTCGCCCGCAGAACACCTTGGACGGACACTCGGCACGCACCTTGTGGAACGACCGTCGCCTGCGCCGTGCGGTGCCGGTGGCCGTCGTTGCAGTACTGGCCGGTGTGGCATTTGGCATTCTGAACCGCTCGGATGACACCCCTGCCCCGAGCCCTGCCCCCCCCGCGCCTGTGGTTGCCGAGGCCCCCGTACTGGACCAACCCGAAGATCAGGTTCCTCGGACCACTGCGCCCGTGACCACGCCTGAGGAGCCGGCTCCGCCTTCCCTCGAGCAGGCGGCGACCACGGGACCCGAACGCGCGCCCGTTGAATTGCCGCCTGTTCCTTCCGAAACCGACCCCGAGGCCCTGGCCGATCTGGTCTCGGCGCCGGTTGAAACCCCGGACGCACCCACACCCGGGCCGGACCCGATCGACGCCGCCGTTCTGGATGCGCTGACGGTCGCGCCATCGCCGGTCGAACAGGTCCAGCGCGACCCCGAAAGTCAGGAGGTGTTCCAAGAGGTCACCGGCCTGACCATCGTTGCGCCAGAGGCCCCGCCGACACCGCCACTGGAGGACCCGGACGAACTCTATCTTGCATCCATCGACTCGACCGACCTGTCACAGGATGCGATTGCACTGCCCGATGTCCTGAGTTTTGCATCCGACGCACCGGTCGATCAGGTCAGCGCTCCCGCGGCGCCGGGCACGCGGTTCGCGCTGGACGCGCGCGGGTTGGTGACGCCGACCCCCGAGGGGACGCTGAACCAGGACGGCGTCATGGTGTATATGGGACGGCCAGCGCGTGTGCCGCCGGCGGTGCCCGTTCGATTCGAAACCGACCCGACGGTCACCCAGGCCGACGAACGGCTGGCCGGCCTTCGCCCCAAGACGCGCCCGGCCGATCTGATCGACAGGTTCGAGCGGGAACAGCTTGGGGGGCGGTCATTGACCGAACTGGCCGGCATACGCCCGAAAGCCCGCCCCAAGTCCGTCCAAGACAGGGCGCAGACAGATCAAACCCCCACCGCACAGGCGGTGGTCCGGGTCCCGCGCCCACGGGTGCGCCCATCGACGGTTGCCGCACTGGCCGCCCAACGGCAAAAGACCAGCGGCGCCACGCTGGGCTCGGTCGCTGCGGTGGAGGAATCGGATGACGACGCGGGGTCGTTCCAGCCAAAATCCGTGGCGCCAAAGATCCCCAGCACCGCATCGGTTGCCCGGCAGGCGACGATGGACAACGCGATCAACCTCAGACGACTGAACCTGATCGGGGTCTATGGCACCCCGGCCAACCGCCGCGCCCTGGTCCGGCTGCCCAGCGGCCGGTACAAGAAGCTGAAGATCGGCGACCGGATCGACGGCGGCAAGGTCGTTGCGATCGGTGACAGCGAGCTTCGTTATCAGAAGCAGGGGCGCAACCTGACCCTGACAATGCCCAAGGGATGAGACACCGAGAAGTCCGGAACCCTCAGCGGGTTCCGAAAGGCCTATCGCCGAAAATCAGGCGGCGTCGATTTCACCGGACTCGATCTGTTCGCGCTCGATCGATTCGAACAGGGCCTTGAAGTTGCCCTCGCCGAAGCCATCGTCGCCCTTGCGCTGGATGAACTCGAAGAAGATCGGCCCGATCACGGTTTTCGAGAAGATCTGCAACAGGATCTTGGTCTCGCCACCATCAACAACCCCTTCTCCGTCGATCAGGATGCCGTGCTTCTTCATCCGGTCCACCGGCTCGTCATGGCCCTTCACGCGGTCGAAGGACATCTGGTAGTAAGCATCGTTGGGGCCGGGCATGAACTTCAGCCCCCGCTCGGCGATGGCATCGGTCGAGTCATAGATGTTCTCGGTGCCGACGGCGATGTGCTGGATGCCTTCGCCTTTGTATTTCTTCAGATAGGACACGATCTGCCCGGTCTCGCCGCGGTCCTCGTTGATCGGAATGCGGATCCGGCCGCAGGGCGAAGTCAGCGCGCGGCTGAACAGACCAGTGTATTTACCCTGGATGTCGAAGAAGCGGATTTCACGGAAATTGAACAGGTCGCCGTAGAACTTGAACCACTTGTCCATGTTGCCCTTGTAGACATTGTGGGTCAGGTGATCGAGGTAATAGAAGCCCACGCCGCGCGGCTTGGACTGCTTCAGCCACTCGAATTCCTCGTTGTAGGGCGAGGTCTCGTAATATTGGTCGATAAAATAGATCAGCGATCCACCGATGCCCTTGATCGCGGGCACGTCCATGGTCTTGTCGGCGCCATCATAGGGTTCGGCCCCTTTTGAGACCGCGTGTTCATAGGCCTTTTGTGCATCGACTACGCGCCACCCCATCGACGGGGCGCAGGGCCCGTGCTCAGCCACGAATTTCGCGGCAAAACTGTCTGGATCGGCGTTCAGGATATAGGTGATGTCGCCCTGCTGCCACAGCTCGATTGCAGGCTTATCCTTGTGGCGGGCAACCATTTCAAAACCCATTTTCGCGAAAAGATCGCGCAACTCCTGCGGCTCGGGATGGGCGAATTCGACGAACTCGAATCCGTCGGTCCCGGCGGGGTTTTCTGCGCTGACAACTGATTTCGGGGCATTGTGGGGGAAAGGACCCATGGCGTGTCTCCTCGACGAAAGGAATTTCTTTGCTGATTCAAGAATACGCATTTTTTCACACTGTTTTTGCGCATATTTTTCATGTAAACTTCTAATTGATGCGTGAAATTCGCGCGAAAATAATAAAGATTGAAAAAAACTCGCACATGCTGGATGCAATCGACACACGCCTGCTGGCGGCCCTGCAAAAGGATGCCCATCTGACGGCCCATCAGTTGGGCGAGTTGCTGAACCTGTCGCCCAGCCAGGCGGGCCGCCGTCGTCAGCGGCTTGAGGCCGAGGGCTATATCACCGGCTATGCTGCCAAGCTGGACCCCTTGAAACTGGGCCTGCACGTGCAGGGTTTCATCCAGGTTCACCTGGGCACGCACGGCCCCGAGCAATCGGCCAGCTTTGCCCGCATGGTCAATTCCCGCCCCGAGATCACCAGCGCCTGGACGATGACCGGCGAGGCGGATTACCTGCTGCACGTCTATTGTGCGGATCTTTCCGCGCTCAACGCCTTGCTGCACGAGGTGATCCTGCCGCATCCTGCCGTGGCCCGCGTGCAAAGCCAAATCGTGATGGATCAGCTCAAGCGCGACGCCCCGCTACCCACTTGACGGCCCCGAAAGGAACGAGATGAACGAATTTCTGTACCAGGCCTCGATCTATCTGGCGGCGGCGGTGATCGCCGTGCCCCTGTCGGCGCGGTTGGGGCTGGGGTCGGTTCTGGGCTACCTCGCCGCCGGCCTTGCCATCGGGCCGATTCTGGGCTTGGTGGGGGCGGAAACCAAAGACCTGCAGCATGTGGCCGAATTCGGCGTGGTCATGATGCTGTTCCTGATCGGGCTTGAACTGGAACCGCGCGCGCTGTGGGACATGCGGCACAAGCTGCTGGGGCTGGGCGGGTTGCAGATTTCAATCTCGACCGCGGCCATCGCGGCCGTGACCTATTATACCGGGCAACCGTGGACGGTCGCCCTGGCGGTTGGGCTGACCCTGTCGCTGTCTTCGACGGCGATTGTGCTTCAGACCTTGTCCGAAAAAGGGTTGATGCGCACCAATGGTGGCCGGGCGACGTTCTCGGTTCTGTTGACGCAGGACATCGCGGTGATCCCGATCCTGGCCTTTCTGCCGCTGCTGGCCATGCCGGCCAGCATCTTCATCGAGGATGATGGCTCGATCACGCGCGGTGGCGACGGGCACGGCGACGCGAACCATGCGCTGTCGCTGGTCGACGGCCTGCCCGGCTGGGCGGTGACGCTGGTGACATTGGGCGCGATCGCGGTCGTGATCCTGGTCGGCGTCTACCTGACCCGCCCCCTGTTCCGGTTCATCCACGCGACCCGCTTGCGCGAGATGTATACGGCGCTGGCCCTGATGATCGTGGTCGGGATCTCGTTCCTGATGACGCTGGTGGGCCTGTCGCCGGCGCTGGGGGCCTTTCTGGCGGGCGTCGTCCTGGCCAGTTCCGAGTTCCGGCACGAAATGGAAAGCGATCTGGAGCCGTTCAAGGGGTTGCTGCTGGGTCTGTTCTTCATCACCGTCGGGGCTGGCATTGACGTAGGGTATTTCTTCAGCGATCCCTTCGACCTGATCGGGCTGGCGCTGCTGGTGATCCTGATCAAGGGCATCATCCTCTACATCGTCGGGCGCGCCTTCAAGCTACGTGGGCGCGATCATTGGCTTTTCACATTGGGCCTGGCACAGGCGGGCGAATTCGGCTTCGTGCTATTGGCTTTTTCGACCAAGCAGAGCGTGATCCCGCCTGCCCTTGGACAAAAGCTGTTGATGATCATCGCGCTGACGATGCTGATCACGCCGCTGTTGTTCATCCTGTATGATGTCCTGTCGCGCCGCATCCGCGACCGGGCCCCTCAGGTCGAACCCGAGGACATCGACGAACAGGGGCCCGTCATCATCGCCGGGATCGGCCGGTTCGGCCAGATCGTCAATCGCCTGGTCCGCGCCAGCGGGTTCAAGACGGTGGTTCTGGACCACAACATCGAGACCATCCAGTTGATGCGGCGCTTTGGCGTCAAGGGGTTTCTGGGCGACCCGACGCGGCCCGAACTGCTGCGGGCGGCGGGGCTGGAAAAGGCCTCAGTCCTGGTGGCCGCGATGGACAACCCCAAAGAAGTGACCCGGCTGGTTGCCTATGCCCGGCGGCAGCGCCCCGATCTGCACATCGTCGCGCGCGCTCATGACCGCACCCATGTGTACGAACTCTACCAGGCCGGCGCCGATGATATCGTCCGCGAGCTGTTCGACAGTTCGCTTCGGGCGGGCCGCTATGTGCTGGAAAATATCGGGCTGAGCGAATACGAAGCCGCGCAGGCCCAACAGACATTCTATCACCACGACCGGCAGGCAATCCGCGAATTGGCCGAGCTGTGGGTTCCCGGCCAGCCGACGGCCGAGAACAAGAAATACATCGAAAAGGCGCGCGAATTGGAGAAGGACCTGGAAACCGCGCTGCTGGAACTGGCCGAGAAGAAGGAAAAGAAATCCGCCTGATCCGGCGCGGGGCCGGATCAGATGGGCGTCATCCTTCCGACACGCCGGCCTCGGCAAAGGTGGCCATGCCCGAATGGCAGGCAACGGCGCTTTTCAGGATGTTGATCGCCAGCGCGCCACCCGACCCTTCGCCCAGCCGCAGCCCGAGGTTCAGCAAGGGGGCCTTGTCCAGCTTTGCCAGCATGGCGGCGTGGGCGCCCTCGGCGCTTTGATGGCCGGCCAACGCGTGATCCAGCGCGCCGGGCGCCACACGATCCAGGCAGGCGGCGGCCGCCGTGCAGATGAACCCATCCAGAATGACAGGTATCCGTAACACCCGTGCCGCCGCGATCGCCCCGGCCATGGCCGCAAGTTCCCGCCCACCCAGGCAGCGCAGGATCTCGAGCCCATCACCCGAGGCCCCGTGCAGTGCGACACCTTCGGCCACGACGCGCGTCTTGTTGGCAAGCCCGGCATCGTCCACACCGGTGCCACGCCCGGTCCAGTCGGCGGCCTCTCCGCCGAACAGGGCACAGGCTATCGCCGCCGCCGGGGTCGTATTGCCGATGCCCATTTCGCCGACCACAAGCAGGTCTGCATCGGGGTCGACCGCCCGCCACCCCGTACGCAACGCGTCCAGAAGCTCGGCCTCGGTCATGGCCGGGCCTTGCGTGAAATCCGCCGTCGGTCGATCGAGATCCAGCGCCTGCACCGTCATCCTGGCCCCGGCCGCCTTGGCCAGTTGGTTGATTGCGGCGCCGCCATGTTCGAAATTCAGGACCATCTGCGCGGTGACTTCGGGCGGAAAGGCCGAAACCCCCTGCGCTGTCACCCCGTGATTGCCGGCAAACACGATCACCTGCGGCGCCTCGATCCGCGGCTGCGCGTCGCCGCGCCAGCCCGCATACCAGATCGCTAGTTCCTCGAGCCGACCCAAGGCCCCCGGCGGCTTGGTCAATTGGCCGTTGCGGTCGGAAGCGCCCCGCAGCGCGTCCCCGTCCGGACCGGGCGCAGTACGCAAAGCATCCCGGAAAGTATTCAGATCATCGAGTTCGGGCAGCATTCAAAGCCTCGTTGCATCACAGTCGTCCTGCGTGTTTAACCGAACGCGAGGCTCCAACAACCCCTTGAAAGGCGCGCAGGTGCACAAAAACGACACACGGCTGTTTTCGCCCCGGGACATACCGCTGGCGCTGGTTCTTCTCACGCGGTTGCCCCTGCCCCGGCTGCCGGATGAGGTTTTCGCCCGTCAGGCGCACGCGGTCTGGGCCTTTCCCCTCGCGGGACTGGTCGTTGGCCTGCTGGCCGGTCTGGTCGGCTGGGTGGCGTCGGGTGCCGGTCTGCCGCCCTGGTGCACGGCCTCCCTGATCGCCGCAACCCTGACCATCGTGACCGGCGCCATGCACGAAGACGGGCTTGCCGACACCGCTGATGGGCTGTGGGGCGGCTATTCGGTCGAGCGGCGGCTCGAGATCATGAAGGACAGCCACATCGGCACGTTCGGTGTGTTGGCGTTGGTTTTTTCACAGTTAATGCGGGTGGCCGCGATCGTCGCCCTTCTGACCGGCGGAGGGCTTGCGTGCCTCGTGGCAGCGGCGGTGGTCTCGCGCGCGATGATGCCGCCGTTGATGGCGGGGCTGCCCAATGCGCGCGGCGCGGGGTTGAGCCATCAGGTCGGAACGCCTCCGGGCTCGGCGGTGATCGCGGGGTTGGTTCTGGCCTGCTTTCTGGGCATGGCCCTGGCGGGCTGGCCCGCGATTGCCGCGACGGTGTGCGCGGGCCTGGCGGTGATGACGGTCGCTGCAATTGCCAAGGCAAAGATCGGTGGCCAGACCGGCGACATCCTGGGCGCCACCCAGCAAGTGTCCGAGATCGTGTTTCTTCTGGTCCTGGCCGCTGCGGCCTAGGTCACGCCACCTGTTTCGATCCGCAAGGTTGCGCCGCAATGCTTGCAGTGCACCGCATCAGGGTCATGCCGGAACAATCCGCAGCTGCGGCATTTATATCGGACCTTTTGCGGCATGAAGACGGCCTGCGCCAGGCGCACGAACAGCGCCACCCCGACGACCATGATGAACACCGAAAACAGCTTGCCGCCCGGCGTGGGCAGGGTGATGTCTCCGAACCCCGTGGTGGTCAGAGTAGCCATCGTGAAATACAGCGCGTCGATATAGGGAGTTTCGCTGCTGGATGGAATGAAGAACACCAGAACGGCGGTTGACGTTGCAAACACGAAGACCAGAAGGTTGACCGCCGCAATCACCGCGTCTTCATGCGTGCGAAAGAACGTGCTGTCTCGCCGCAGATCCCGCAGCAGATGGTAGGAATGGATCAGCCGCAGCGCCCGCAGAACCCTTAGGAAGGCCAGGCTGCCGGTCAGAAACGGATCGAGGACGATCGACAAGATCACCACCAGATCGGCCATCGTGTAGATCTTGAACAACAGTTTCCGGCGATCCTTGGCGATCCACAATCGGGCCAGGAAATCCAGCAGGATGATCAGCCCCACGCCCCAGCTGACCGCGATCAGCGCCGGCCCGTGGGGTATGTTGGCCGTGGAAACGAAGAACACGATCGAGGCGAAATCGAATAAGATGAGGAAATACCGAAACCACACCGAAACCGCCGCGCGACCGACATACAGTGCCCTAACCGTTTGTTTCATCACCGCCTCTCGATCAGTACCATCCCCGAAAACCTAACCCGCAACCGGTCGCCCGACCAAGGCGCGCCCATGAAAAAACCGCCCCGTAACCGGGGCGGTCAAATCTGTCGGATCACATCGGATCAGGCTGCGCGCGAGGTCAAGGCTTCGTCAACCTGCTTGGCAGCGGCAATCTCGTCGGACCCCGAGACAGCCGCGACTTCTCGGGTCAGCCGGTCAAGCGCGGCCTCGTACAGCTGACGCTCGGAGTAGCTCTGCTCGCGTTGTTCGTCGGTGCGATGCAGGTCACGGACCACTTCGGCGATCGAGATCAGGTCTCCGGAATTGATTTTCTGTTCATATTCTTGTGCCCGGCGCGACCACATGGCCCGTTTGACTTTGGCCTTGCCCTTCAGGGTCTTCATGGCCTGGCTGATCACGTCCGGCGAGCTCAGCGACCGCAGCCCCGACTCGGTGGCCTTGTTGGTCGGCACCCGCAGTGTCATCTTGTCCTTTTCGAACGAGATCACGAATAGTTCCAGCTTGAATCCCGCAACTTCCTGTTCTTCGATCGATATGATCTTCCCAACCCCATGGGCCGGGTAGACAACAAAATCGTTCGGGCGAAACTCGAGCTTCTTCGATTTTGACATGCACTTGCTTCCTTGGTTTCAGAGCGGGAACAGACGGCAAAAGCCGAACCGGGGTCTGTAATGACCCCCGTCGGGTTGCCGGCTTTATTGATTTCAGCACTCCAAAGCGAACATACTTACGGAGTCATCCCCATCTCGGTCGATTTCTGAGTTTGATCATATCACAAAAATACGACATCTGGAAGCCGGCCTAACAGCGACAGGCAAGATATCGAGGTTTTTCAGAGCTTTGATGACCTGAAAGCCGCGATTGCGACGGCCGAATCGCTTAGCCGCCTTCGCCCGGGGCTTCCGAGAAATACTTCTCCATCTTGCCCTCTTCGCCGTCGTGCTTCTCGGCATCGGGCAGCGGATCCTTCTTCGACACGATCACCGGCCAGATCTCGGCGTATTTCCGGTTGAATTCGACCCACTCTTCCATGCCCGGCTCGGTATCGGGGCGGATCGCGTCAGCAGGGCATTCCGGCTCGCACACACCGCAGTCGATGCACTCGTCGGGATGGATGACCAGCGTGTTCTCACCCTCGTAGAAGCAATCGACCGGACAAACCTCGACGCAGTCGGTGTATTTGCAGGCAATGCAGTTCTCGGTGACAACATAGGTCATGGTCGAATTCCCATATCGGTTTCGGCGACTAGCTAATTCAACCCGCACCGGTCTTCAAGAGAAGATCACCCCCTTGGGGTGCGAGAAAGATCAAGCGCACGCCGTTCCTTCTTGGTCGGACGACCTTTTCCCTCGAAACCCGGATTTCCCGGCAGAGCGTTCTGCGCGGGCATCAGATCGGTGTACAGCGTCTGCGCCTCGGACGCGGGGCCGCGACGCTCGCCCAGGAATTCGACGCGGACGACCCGGACCACTCGCCCCTGCGCAAAGGTCAGGACATCCCCGGGCCCGACGGTCTGCGCCGGCTTCTGGGCCCGGTCTCCGTTTATGCGCACATGGCCAGCGCTGACCTGTCTGGCGGCCAGGCTGCGGGTCTTGAAGAACCGAGCATGCCACAGCCACTTGTCGATCCGCAGCTTGGCCAGCGCCTCTGCCATGGCGGATCAGTTGCCTTCCTTCAGGCCCATCAGCGCCGCGGCGAAGGGGTTGTCGGGGTCGATGGCCTTTTCCTTTTTCGGTGGGCGCGACGAGAAGGTCTTGGCCCCTTGCGGCTTGCCCCCCTTGCCCCCTTGCGGCTTGCCACGGCCTTCGCGCGGCTTACCGCCCGGCTTGCCCTTGCCGCGCGGCTGCTGTGCATCCCGGCGCGGGCCGCGATTGCCTTGCCGCTGACGGCCCCAAGTGAAGGTATAGAACACCTCGATCTCGGGCTCGTCCGATGCCGGTTCGGCGGCCGGGGCCTCGGCGGGCGCCTCGGCGCTTTCGGTGGCCTCGGCTGACGGCTCGGCGGGTTCGCCTGCCGCATCCACCAGGGCATCAGAAGCTTCGGGTCCGGTCTCTGCCGGCTGCGCGTCGGATTCATCCGTCAGTTGAGGCTCGGCCATCGCTGGCCGGACCTTGACGCGCTCACCGCGTTCAGCCTTGTATCCCAGCCCCTGCATCAGGTCCGCAAATTGCTCCAGCGTCATGCCGGTGATCGACAACATGTCGGGCTTGGCCTCGAACCCGCCACGACTGTCTTCTGCCCGCAGCATGTCGGCCAAGCGCTCCAGCATGTCGATGCGGATGGCGCGCTCGCCCGCGTTGCGGTACCCGCACATGGTGTCATAGCCCTCGGGCGCATCCTTGGCGACGGGGACTGTCACGAGGCCCGGGGGCGGCGCTTCGGGAAACTCCTGCAGGCCGTTGGCCAAGGCCCACAACACCAGACGCAGACGCGTCGGGGCAGGCTTCAACAACAGCGGCATGAAGATGGTGAACTGACCGAACCGGATGCCGTGTTTGCGCAGCGCGCCGCGGGCGTCCTGGTCCAGATCCTTAACTTCTTGGGCGACACCGGCGCGCGGCAGGATGCCCAACGCCTCGACCATGCGGAAGGCAAAGCCCCGGGCCAGGCCCGTCAGCTCTTCGTCGCGCGACAGGTTCAGCAGGGGTTCGAACAGGGTCGCGATCTTGCGGTCGATGAAGTGCTGCAGGCGGCGCTGAACCTTCTGCTCGACCTCCGGCCCTGCGGCCTCGTCCACGAACACCTCGACCATCGGCTTGAGCGGCTCGGCCCCGGCAACCAGCTTGCCGACGGCATATTCGCCCCACATCAGGCCACCCTGTTCGGTAAAATCAATTTCGGTATCGGGCGCGTTGTAGAAGCGATCGGCACGCAGATGGAATTGCGGCGCGAGTGCTTGCAGCGAGGCCGATTTAAGCGCTTTCGCCTCGGTTCCCTGCGCGCTTTTGTCCGGGATGAACCGGAACCCTTCCAGACGACCGACGAATTCGCCTTCGACGGTCACTTCACCCTTGTCATTCACTTCGGCCAAAAGGGCCTCCTTCTGTTTGAGCCGGCGCAGCAGAACAGATGTACGCCGGTCCACAAATCTTTGCGTCAGACGTTCATGCAAAGCGTCCGATACCCTGTCTTCTACAGCGCGGGTTTCCGCGCGCCAATGGGATTCGTCGCGCACCCAGCCGTTTCGTTGCGCAACATATGTCCAGGTGCGAATATACGCCAACCTTTTGGACAACGCATCAATATCGCCGTCGGTTCGGTCGATCCGGCGGATCTGGCGCGCTAGGAAATCCTCGGGGATCGTACCGCGTTCGTGCAGATGCCCAAAAATCGATTCGAGCAGGCTGGCATGTTCGGCATGGCTGATGCCGCGAAAATCGGGGATTCGGCAGACATCCCACAAGAGGCGGATCGACGGGCCGTCACTGGCACGGGCCGCAACCTCGGGCACCTGGGCCAGCGATTTCAGCGCGTTCAAATCGTCGGCGGGCCGGGCTTTGACCAAGTGTTCGTTGTCCGGGCTGGCCTCGAGCGAGTCGATCAGCGCCTCGACCGACCCGAACCGCAAGGCGGCATTCCGCCAGTTCAGCTTTTTCATCGGCGTGAACCGGCTGTCCATGATGGCCTGTGCCACGCCCTCGTCCAGCGGCGATGCCTCGCCCGTCACGCCGAAGGTGCCATCCGACATGCCGCGCCCGGCGCGCCCGGCGATCTGGGCCAGTTCGTTCGGAGCCAGCGGCCGCATACGCCGGCCATCGAATTTGGACAGGGACGAAAACGCCACGTGGTTCACATCGAGGTTCAGCCCCATCCCGATGGCGTCGGTGGCTACCAGATAGTCGACCTCGCCATTCTGGTACAGCTCGACCTGCGCATTCCGCGTACGCGGGCTGAGTGCGCCCATGACCACGGCCGCCCCACCCTTTTGCCGCCGCAATAGCTCGGCAATGGCATAGACGTTCTCGACCGAGAACCCGACGATGGCGCTGCGCGGGGGCATGCGGCTGATTTTTTTGGACCCGGTGTAAACCAGTTGCGACATCCGCTCGCGCCGGACGAACTGCGCCTGCGGAACCAGCGCCGCGATCGGGCCGCGCATCGTGTCGGCACCCAGAAACAGCGTCTCGTGCGTGCCGCGCATCCGCAGCAGCCGATCGGTAAAGACATGACCGCGCTCGGGGTCGGCGCACAGTTGTATTTCGTCGATGGCCACGAAATCGGTGCCCATCCCCTCGGGCATCGCCTCAACCGTGCAGACCCAGTATTGCGTGCGCGGCGGCACGATGCGTTCTTCACCCGTCACAAGAGCCACCACCGAGGGGCCGCGGATGGCGACGATCTTGTCATAGACCTCGCGCGCAAGCAGCCGCAGCGGCAGGCCGATGACACCGGTCCGGTGCCCCAGCATGCGTTCGATCGCATAGTGGGTTTTGCCTGTGTTGGTCGGGCCAAGTACGGCCACGATTCGGGATGCCCCGTTCACCTTTGCCCCCTGCCCGGACCTTAAAGCGCCTTGCCCGCGATTTGCGGTTTCAGCCGATTCACGGCATTGGTTACTTCTTCGTGATGGGGATGTATAGCCAGCGCGCGCGAATAGGCCTCATAGGCCCGGTCGGGCTGACCCAGAACCTCGAAGATCAGGCCCAGACCATAAATGGCTTGGTAATTGTTCGGGTTCAGGGTCAGGGCATGTTCAAGATCCGCCGCCGCCATGCCGAACCGTTCCAGCCCGAAAAAGACCGAGGCCCGCGCATGCCAGCCCTCGGCAAAATCGGGCGCGTGGTCGGTCAGCGCTGTCAGGTGATCCAGGGCAGCGTCGATGTTCCCCTGTTCCATCGCATCGCGCCCCCGTTCCAGCAGCAGATCCGCCGAGGCCGAGCCGGATTGCGACCACAGCGCCTGCAACTGCCGATCCAGGCCAATGGCCTGTTGCGGCGTCGCCTCGGCCAGTTGCCGCAGCAGTTCCGCCTCGTCGCGCAGATCGGCCTGCTGTCCCCACGCAGTGGTGGAAAACGTGACTAGGACCGCAAATGCCGCAACGGTACCTTTGAGATTGTTGATTGCAATGCTCATAACAATGTTCAGTGTAGCGTTGCGACCGCGGATGTCCATTCACGGCGCACCAACAAATGAGGAAGACCATGAGCGACACTCTTGAAAAAGCGGCAGCCGCGCTGAACGAAAAACTGTCGGGGGGCGAATTCGATTCTTCGGCGAAATTCGCCATTGCCGAGCTGGGCTCGATCGTGCTGGACGCGAATGGCGCGCGGGTCAGCGACGAGGACGCTGAAGTCACCCTGAGCGCCGACGCGGAAACGTTTGAACAGATCCTCAACGGCGAGTTGAACCCCACCGGTGCGTTCATGGCCGGCAAGCTGAGCGTCGATGGCGATATGGGAATTGCCATGAAACTTGCCTCGGTACTGGCCTGATGGAACTGTCGCCGGCCCCTTTCTTTGAAGACGTGGCCGGCGGTCCCGTCGGCGGCGCCGCGCATTGGTTGACCACCAGCGACGGCACGCGCATCCGCGGGGGCCACTGGCGCCCCGAGGGTGAGGCGACCGGGACGGTGATGATCTTTCCCGGCCGCACCGAATACATTGAAAAATATGGCAATGCGGCGGGCGAGTTCGTGCGGCGCGGCTTTGCCGTACTGGCCGTGGACTGGCGCGGACAGGGCCTGGCCGACAGGTTGCTGGAAGATCCGCGCATCGGACATGTGGACAAGTTCACCGACTATCAGCAGGACGTGCGCGAAACGCTGAAACTGGCCGAGCACCTGGGCCTGCCGAAACCCTGGCACGTGATCGGCCATTCGATGGGCGGCGCGATCGGGTTGCGCGCGGTTCTGGAGACCGACCGGTTTGCCTCTTGCGCTTTCACCGGCCCGATGTGGGGCATTTTCTTCACCCCCCTCATGAAGCCACTCAGCCGCCTGACCGCCTATTGGGGGCCGCGATTCGGGTTGGGCGAACGCACGCCGCCCACGACATCGCTGGACAGCTATGTGCTGACCCAGCCGTTCGAGGGCAACGTTCTGACCCGCGACCCCGGGATGTACCGGATGATGCAGGACCAGTTGAAAGCGCACCCCGAACTGGCCTTGGGCGCCCCGTCCACCATATGGCTGCGCGAGGCGCTGGACGAATGTGAATGGCTTGTGGCGCAGACCGCGCCGGACATTCCCTGCCTGACCTATCTTGGCACCCACGAGCAGATCGTGGACCGCAAGGCGATCCGGGCGCGGATGACGAATTGGCCCAGCGGCCGGCTGGTCGAAATCCCCGACGGCGAACACGAGGTGATGATGGAACCGCCCGAGGTCCGCGGCCCCGTATTCGAAGAGATGGCCGCGCATTTCTCGGCCGCCGCCAACGGGCGGTTATCCAATCTTGCGATGACGCGCTGACGCCTCGGCTGCTTGTGATCCGCGCGCCCTGCGCCTAGATGTGGTCCAACGCAGACAATCGAGGTGTTTCATGCACGAGCTTCCCTTCCCCGTCCGAGACGCAAATGCCGGTGGCGGCGCCGACAACCTTGGCAACCTGCCGGAGTGGAACCTGGACGATCTTTACAAGGGACAGGACGCGCCGGAACTGACCCGCGATCTTGAGTGGCTGGAACAGGAGTGCGCGGGTTTTGCCGCCGATTACGAAGGCAAGCTGGCTGATCTGGACGCTCAGGGCCTTCTGACCTGCGTGAAGCGCAACGAAAAGATCAACGCCGTCGCCGGGCGGATCATGTCCTTTGCCGGGCTGCGCTATTACCAGCTGACCACGGATGCCGAGCGCGCCAAGTTCCTTTCGGACATGCAGGAAAAGGTTACGCTGTTCACCACGCCTCTGGTGTTCTTCACGCTCGAGATAAACCGCATCGACGACGACGTACTGGCCGCTCATTTCAAGGCCAACGCGGACCTGGCCCGGTACGAGCCCGTCTTCCGCCGCATCCGCGCGATGAAGCCCTATCAACTGTCGGACGAGTTGGAGAAATTCCTGCATGATCTGGGGGTGGTCGGCGACGCGTGGGAACGGCTGTTCGACGAAACCATTGCCGGGCTGACCTTTACCGTGGATGGCGAAGAGCTGAACATCGAGGGCACCCTGAATCTGCTGACCGAACAGGACAGGTCCAAGCGCGAGGCGGCGGCTCGCGAACTGGCCCGTGTGTTTCAGGACAACATCAAGACCTTTGCCAGGGTCCACAACACCCAGACCAAGAAAAAGGAAATCATCGACCGCTGGCGCAAGATGCCAACCCCGCAGACCGCGCGGCACCTGGCGAACGATGTCGAACCCGAGGTGGTCGAAGCTTTGCGCGAGGCGGTCGTGGCCGCCTATCCCAAGCTCAGCCACCGCTATTACGAGCTCAAGCGCAAATGGCTGGGGCTGGATGTGATGCAGGTCTGGGACCGCAACGCGCCGCTGCCGATGGAAGACACCCGCACCGTGTCGTGGGAAGACGCCGAGAAGACGGTGATGGAGGCCTATGCCGCCTTCGATCCCCGAATGGCCGAGATTGCGGCGCCTTTCTTTTCGAAAGGCTGGATCGACGCTGCGGTGAAACCGGGCAAGGCCCCGGGTGCCTTCGCGCACCCCACCGTGACCGATGTGCACCCCTATGTGATGCTGAACTACCTGGGCAAACCGCGCGACGTGATGACGCTTGCGCACGAGCTGGGCCACGGCGTGCATCAGGTGTTGGCCGCCGGTCAGGGCGAGATGCTGTCCTCGACGCCCCTGACGCTGGCCGAAACCGCCAGCGTCTTCGGCGAGATGCTGACCTTCCGCAAGATGCTGGATCAGGCCGAAACGCCCGAGCAGCGCAAGGTTCTGTTGGCCGGCAAGGTCGAGGACATGATCAACACGGTAGTCCGCCAGATCGCCTTTTACGATTTTGAATGCAAGCTGCACGCCGCCCGCCGCGAGGGCGAACTGACGCCGGACGACATCAACGCCCTGTGGATGAGCGTTCAGGCTGAAAGCCTTGGCCCGGCGTTTGAATTCATGGATGGGTACGAAACCTTCTGGGCCTATATCCCGCACTTTGTTCACTCGCCCTTCTATGTCTATGCCTATGCCTTCGGTGACGGGTTGGTGAACGCGCTGTACTCGGTGTACGAAAGCGGCGCGGAAGGGTTCGAAGACAAGTATTTCGAGATGCTGCGCGCGGGCGGCTCCAAGCACCACAAAGAGCTATTGGCCCCGTTCGGCCTGGATGCCAGCGACCCGAAATTCTGGGACAAGGGCCTGTCGATGATCTCGGGCTTCATCGACGAGTTGGAGGCGATGGAAGAGTGACACCCAAGACCGGGCGCTGGGCCGCGCTGAAGGCGCAGCTGCGCCCGGTTCTGGCCCGCATTCGCCAGAAGGTTCCGCGCGGGTTGCGCTTCGTCGTGGGCGTCCTGCTGATCATCGGCGGAATTTTCGGATTCCTGCCAGTGGTGGGGTTCTGGATGATTCCACTGGGGATCATGGTCGCCGCGATGGATGTTCGGCTGTTGATACGCTGGAGGCGAACGCGTCGGAACGGCCGGGTTCGCTGATCTGGTCGGGGCAACCCTATTTCAGCTGGCTGTCCTTGGACCCGCGCCGGTTGATACCGCCGCGGGCTTTGTAGGCGCCGTCGTGCTCCTGCTGGCAGTCTAGGCACAGCTTGACGCCCGGGATGGCCTGACGCCGTTTTTCCGGGATTGGTTCCTCGCATTCCGCGCAATGGGTCAGGCTGTCGCCCACGGGGCGTTTGCGCGCCTGCATCCGAGCCAGCTCGTCGGAAATCGACGCTTCGATCTGTTCGCTTACCGCGCCGTCACGCGCCCAGCCTCCGGCCATGGTCTCCTCCGTTTCAGCCGCCGGCCAGTCTAGGCGCGCAGTGGTACGTCACGCAAGTCAGAGCGGTGTCGCGCCATCGAACACCCGGTCGATCATCGCTTGCGTCCCGCGCGAGAATTCCAGCGGACACGGGTATTCGTCCCCCGCGCGAATGGTTCGGCAAAACGCCTCGACCTGCAGCTTGTAGTGATCGTCGGCTGGGAAACGCGTCACAAGAACTTCCAAACCCGGACGATGCAGTTCGACCCGAGCCTCGCCAAACACCCGCGCGTTGAACGGCGCGGTCAGGCGGATCAGGCCGCGTTCCCCGTGAAAGACCATTTCCTGATGCGGGTGCATGCGGATCGAGACATAGGCCGAATAAGTAAAGCCCGGAAACTGCGCGCGTATTTCCGTGAACGCGTCGATTCCATCCTCCCAACGGATGGCCGATTGCACGGTGTCCGGTTCCTGCCCCGTCGCGAAACGGGCCGACCCGATGACATAGACGCCGATGTCGCGCAGCCCGCCGCCGCCGGTTTCGGCGCGGTTGCGGATATTGCCGGTGTCGGTGCGGTTGTCGAAGCTGAATGCGCCCGTGACATGCACCAGATCTCCGATGGCGCCGTCGGCGATCAGATCGCGCACATGCTGCCATTGCGGGTGGTGCACGATCATATAGGCCTCGGCGGCCAGCAGCCCGGTCTGGTCACGCTTGTGGATCAGGGCGTCGAACTCCTCGGCGCGCATGGTCATCGGCTTTTCACACAGAACGTGCTTGCCAGCCTCCAGCGCCTTAAGGCTCCATTCCACATGCAGGTGGTTCGGAAGCGGAATGTAGACCGCCTCGATTTCGGGCGAGGCCAGCAGCGCGCCATAGTCGTCAAAGACCTTCAGGTCCGGGCAGAAGTCCTGAAACGGCTCGGCCTTGGCCGGATCCGAGGTCGCCAGGGCGGCCAGTCGCGCGCCCGAAGCCGCATGGATCGCCGGCCCCATGAATTGGCGCGCGAATTTCGCCGCCCCCAGAATGCCCCATTGAACCGGCTTGTGCATGGTGTCCTCCGTATTTGACCACGTTGGGCACTGAAATGTTTGCGCCAACATCCGTTGCGACCTCTGTATCAGCCAAGCGACGCCAAGTCAGGCTTTTCTCATCAGTTTTCGCCCATAAGCTGCCGGAAACGCTTGGGGAGGAAAAACGTGAAGAGACTACTGAAATGGCTGGCCGGCCTTGTGGTGGCCGCGCTTGTCCTCGGAGCCGTGGTGTTCTTTGGTTTCGTGCCGGCCTATGTCGAAGGCGCGCGCAACAACGTGATCAACCACGACCCATATCCGGTGTCCGACACCGCCGCGGCCCTGCACGAAACCCTGCTCGTGGGCGACCTGCATGCCGATCCGCTGTTGTGGAGCCGCGACCTGACCGAGCGCGGAACCCGCGGCCAGGTGGATATTCCCCGGCTGATCGAAGGCAACGTGGCCCTGCAGGTGTTCACCGCCGTGACCAAGTCACCGGCCGGGCAGAACTACGAGGCAAACTCGGCCGAGGCATTCGACAACATCACGCTGTTGGCCATCGGCCAGATGTGGCCGCTGCGTACCTGGGACAGCCTTAAGGAACGCGCTATTTATCAGGCCGAGAAATTGCATCGGTTCGAGGCCGCCTCGGACGAGCACCTCAAGGTCATCAAGACCCGCGCGGATCTCGAGGCCGTTCTGGACGCCCGGGCGCGCGGCGAAAAGGTCGTGGGCGGCATTCTGGGAATCGAAGGCGCCCATCCGCTGGAGGGCGATCTGGCCAATCTCGAGCCGATATTCGATGCCGGCCACAGGGTGTTCGGGCTGCAGCATTTCTTTGACAACGAACTGGGCGGCTCGCTGCACGGCACCGGGAACACGGGCCTGACCGAATTCGGACGGCAGGTAGTGGCCGAACTGGCCAAGCGCCCGGTGGTGATCGACCTGGCTCATTCCAGCCCGCAAGTGGCGCGCGACGTGCTGGCCATGACAGACGAGCCGCTGATCGTCAGCCATGGCGGTCTGCACGGGTTCTGCCCGGTCAAGCGCAACTATCCCGATGACCTGATGAAGGGAATCGCGGCGACCGGCGGTGTCATCGGGATGGGATACTGGGCCGATGTCACCTGCGGCGACATCACCCCGACGGGCATCGCGAAAATGATCAAGGCCGCCATCCAAACGGTGGGCGAAGATCATGTGGCGCTCGGGTCCGACTACGACGGCTCGGTCGAGACCGCGTTTGACACGTCGGAACTGGCGGCGCTGACCTCGGCCTTGCAGGACGAAGGCCTGACCGAAACGCAGATCCGCAAGGTCATGGGCGAAAACATGGTACGGGTATTCCGCCAACAGCTGGAGTAGCGGCACGAAAAAACCGGCCCGGAGCGATCCGGGCCGGTTGTTCTGGTCGGGCCTCGCGCATCAGGCCGGCGTCAGCATCCCCTTTTCCCGCGCCAGTTCCCGCATCTTTTTCTGCAGCTTTTCAAAGGCGCGCACCTCGATCTGGCGAATGCGCTCGCGGCTGACATTGTATTGCGAGCTCAGCTCTTCCAGCGTGACGGGCTGATCCATCAACCGGCGCTGGGTCAGGATGTCCTTTTCGCGGTCGTTCAGCACCTCGAGCGCCTCGGCCAGCAACTCACGCCGAACCTCAAGCTCTTCGCGGGCCTCATAATCGCCGGCCTGGTCGGCATCTTCGTCTTCCAGCCAGTCCTGCCACTGCATGGTGCCTTCGCCCTCGGAGCCGACCGTGGCGTTCAGCGAGGCATCCCCGCCGGACATGCGGCGGTTCATGCTAATGACCTCCTCTTCGGTCACGCCCAGATCGTTGGCGATCTGCTTGACGTTGTCGGGATGCAGGTCGCCGTCTTCCAACGCACCGATGCGTGCCTTGGCTTTGCGCAGATTGAAGAACAGCTTTTTCTGCGCTGACGTGGTGCCCAGTTTAACCAGCGACCACGACCGCAGGATGTATTCCTGGATCGAGGCGCGGATCCACCACATGGCATAGGTCGCCAGGCGGAAGCCCTTTTCCGGGTCAAACCGTTTCACGGCCTGCATCAGGCCTACATTGGCCTCGGAAATCACCTCGGCTTGCGGCAGCCCATAGCCGCGATAGCCCATGGCGATCTTGGCGGCCAGCCGCAGATGCGACGTCACCATCTTGTGCGCCGCTTCGGTGTCCTGCTCTTCGACCCAACGCTTGGCCAGCATGTACTCCTCTTCCGGCTCGAGCAGCGGAAACTTGCGAATCTCCTGCAGATACCGGTTCAGCCCGCCTTCAGGCGTGGGCACGGGGAGGTTTTTGTAATTTGCCATGTATCACGTCCCTTTGGACCAATGTTTATGTCCTTAACATGGATATGGGGCCACGTTTCAGACCATTCAAGGGCAGGTGTTAACAGTGTGGGATTAAAGATTGATAAAGGAAACCTAAGAATGCGTTAGTCACGAGACCTTGCGGGTTGTTTCAACGCCGAAATAAGGGCCTGCATGTCCTGCGGAATAGGGGCTTCGAACCGCATCCGAGCGCCGGTCACGGGGTGTTCGAACCCCAAAACCGCCGCGTGCAGCGCCTGCCGGGGAAAGCTGCGCACCGCCTCTGCCGCGTCCGCGCCGAAGGACCGGGCCGACAGTTTGCGCTTGCCTCCATAGGCCGGGTCGCCCACCAGACCATGCCCGGCATGGGCCATGTGCACCCGGATCTGATGGGTGCGCCCGGTTTCCAACCAGCATTCGATCAGCGACACCGCGCCGGGCTGCCCGAACACCTCGACGACCCGGGCGCGCGTGACGGCGTGGCGACCGCCGTGGAACAGCACGGCCTGTTTCTGCCGGTCGTGTTTGTGCCGCGCCAGCTGCGTGGTGATCCGCATCACGTTGCCGGGTTCGAAACTCACGCCTTTGATGCCGCGCAGCCGAGGATCGTTGGCATCAGGAACGCCGTAGCACACCGCGCGGTAATACCGCTCGACGCTGTGCGCCTCGAACTGGGCCGCAAGCCCCTGATGGGCCGCATCCGATTTGGCGACCACCAGAAGCCCACTGGTATCCTTGTCGATTCGGTGAACGATGCCCGGCCGCTTGACCCCGCCCACGCCAGACAGATCATCGCCGCAGTGATGCAGCAGCGCATTCACCAAAGTGCCGTTGGGGGATCCCGGCGCCGGATGCACGACCATCCCCGCAGGCTTGTTGATCACGATCAGGTCGGCATCTTCGTGCACGATTTCCAACCGAATGTCCTCGGGGCCGATATGACTCTCATCCGCCTCGGACACGGTTATGCAGACAGCCGCACCTTCCGCCACCTTGGCCTTGGCATCGGTCACGACCTTGCCGTCCACCGAAACCGCGCCCTCCTCGATCAGGCGGGCCAGACGGGTCCGCGACAGATTTTCATCTTCTGGCACATCCCGCGAAAGCGCCTTATCAAGGCGAGGCGGCGGAGCGTCCGCGATCACGAAGTCTATTTGCCGGGTGCCCATGACTGTCCCTTCAGATCCTCAAGAACCGCAGGAAACGCCTCAGCTGCGCCTGCTGCGCCGCATGGTCATGTTGCTGACCGCGGTGATGATTGGCGGCGTTCTAGTGACATTCGCCTTGATTGTCATCCGCCTATCGGACAGAACCCCCACCCTGCCCGATCAAATCGAATTGCCCGACGGTGCCCGCGCCCAGGCCGTTACCATCGGCAGCAACTGGTTCGCCGTGGTGACCGATGACAACCGTATCCTGATCTTCGACAAGACCACCGGACGCCAGCGGCAGGAAATTCCTCTGGATTGAAGCGCCTCAGGCGTCCAGTGCCATACGGAACACGATTTCCGATGCCTGCTTGAGAGCAGCGACCTCTTCGGCGCTGTCGCGGCGGAAACGCTGGCCTTCGGCACCAAGGCGGACCGGAGAGAACAAAACTTTGCGGTCGGGAAAGAATTCTTGCAGGAACCCTTCGTCAGCCTCGGCCAGAAAGTCATCCAGCCAGGCGCGCTCATCAGGTTCCAGCACGTCATGCCGGCGGATCATCACCGGATCGCTCACCGCCTGACGGCGCAACTGGCGGCTGCGCTTGCGCCCGATTGCCCGGGTCACCACGCCGAAGGCCTCGCTGGCGACCCGCGACAAGGACGGGTTGGCCGGCAGGTCGGTCGGACACCCGGGTGGCGGCGCAACCCCAAGCCGTGACAGGAAATCATCGATGACATTGCCGTTGGCGAGCTCCGCCCGTTCATATAGAAGCGGCACGATCGCGACGCCCGGAAAAGCCGCTCGGATGCGACCGACCGCACCGGCATAGCTGTGCCCGTTCGGGTTGGACCGGATCGCGGCCAGCCGGTCACGGACAAAGCCCGAGCCATCCGCGGGCAGCCGTCCGTTCTTGGCCCGCTGCTTGTAATCGGCCTCGAAGAAATCGGAATAGCGGCGGCAATAGAACACCACGCGCATCTCGCGCGCGGGAATTTCCGCGAAGACCTGCGCTAGACGCGCCAGGTCGGCGGTGTAGAACATCTCGGACGACACCACACAGGCCTTGTCCGCGTGATCTTCGTATTCGCGAGCGATCGCTTCGCGGAAAGCGTCCAGCGGCTGGGCCGTCTGATTCAGGTGAAACGCCATCATGTTGTGGCTGACCTTGGGGCGCTCGCCCGTGTCCGGCCGCTGACGCCCGGCCTTCATGTAGCGCAGCCCGTTCTCGGACAAAATATCCGCATGACCGCGCAAATAGGACTGAAGCGCGGTCGTACCGGTTTTCGGCATGCCGAGGTGCAACCAGAGCATCAGGCGTCCTCCTGCCCGGCCGTCATCTGCTGCATCAGGGCGCGGATCTCGGCGGTATTCAGCAGCTCGGCAATCTGCCGGCGATGCAGGTCACAGGACTGGTGGTGCAGGCGCGCGGTTTCAGGGTCCGACATGAGGTCGTGGAAATGGCCCCGCTTTCGATCGGCGATGGCGTCAATCGACCGGTCCTCGACCGCGTTGTGGTTCATCATGTTCCAGTAGTCCAACCCAAGGCTTTCACCCGTGTGATGCGCCCGCCCCCGCACCTTCTTAACCAGATAGCTTTCGCAGGATTTCAGCGCATAGTGGTTCACCTGCACCAGATCGTACCCGACCGAGTCCCGGGCCGAGCGCCAGCTGCTGGTGAAATAGCGTTCGGGCATCGGCCGCCCCGATCCGTTGTACCAATGGCACTCCGCCATGCTTTCGACGTTGGGGCGCTTGGGTCGGTGGACGCCGATCACGTTCCAAAGGTCCCGGCGGAACATGGTCTTGAACCCCCAGGCCTGCGGCGGGCGCGGCATGTGTTCCGGGGCGGCGCGGCAAAACTGTTCGGACAGGAACCTGTCTTCATAGCCCACGACCCCCGCATTTCCGAACAACCGCCAGGTCATCGAGATCATGCGCGCATCCGGCACCGCTTTTGCCAATGATTGCAGGGTGTTGTCGTCCGTCTTTACATTGATGTGCTCATCTGCGTCGATAACTACGACCCAGTCCTGCGGCCGCGCCACGTCCATGCGCAGGAACCGTTTGTAGGCACGCTTCTGCGGGCTGCTCGAACGCGCCGAGTTGTTGTCGACATGGATCAGAACGCCGCGGTCGTGCAGTCGCTGCAACAGGGCGTCGGTGCCGTCCGTGCAGTCATTCGTCATCACGACCATCTGGTCGATTCCGATTGCAAGATTGTGCGCCACCCACTCCAGAACGAAGGGGCCCTCATTCTTCATCGGGGTCACGCTGACAAAGCGAGGGGGCTGTTCGACCATGCGGTTCTGCCTCGGATCAATCGGCCCGGTCGGGCGATCCCGCCGCGGGCACCGGTTTTTCATTCAGATTATTTTCTTCGCCCCGGCAGACCAAGGGCAAACTGCCCCGCCCCGCCGCAGCTTCGGGCGTCGATGCGCGCATGTCACCCATCGACCCGCCCCAGCTGGTTGGAAAACCGCGAATAGGTCGGGCAAAGCGCCACGGCCCGTTCCAAGAACTTTTTGGCCTGCGGCTTGTTCCCGCGCCTAAGGTAAATGCGGCCGGCCGCCCCTTGGATGGCGGCGGTGACCTCGTCCAGTTCCGCGGCATTCAGGATCTGCTGCTCGCCCTGCCTTTTGGCCCCGAGGCGGATCAACAACTGGCCCATGGCAAAGACGAGGAACGCATTGTCGGGGTCGCAGGCCAGCGCATCCGCCATCGACAGCCGCGCCGCCCCGGCATCGCCGGCATCAGCATACAACTCGGCCAGGCGCTTGTGGTACAGTGGGGCGTCGGGACAGGCCGCCACGACCCTGCGCGCAACGTCGATCGCCGCCGACAGTGACACCTCGCCGGTGTGCCGGTGCACCGTCGAAATCAGGCTTTGCACGGCCGGATCGTCACCGGACAGGTCCTCCGATGCCCGAACCGCCGCTTCGAGCGCGGCCAGCCGCGCAGGCGATTTGGGCAACCGTCGCGCGCGCTGGTCCAACGAAAGGTCCGCCCAGTCCAGCAGCACCATGTCGAAATTGCAGGGCTGGCGTGCGATGACTTTGTGCTGGACCAGATACAGGTTGTTGAACGGCGCGAAACGGCGCTGCCGCAGCCGGCGCTGCAACGCCCAGTCGACCGGCGGGAACAGGCGGACCGGCAGTTGGTCGCGGTAAAGCATCCGCGAACCCAACACGACCACATCGGGCCGCAAGGGCTTGGCCCAAAACGCTTTTGCGAATTGTCGCCCTGCGGCCCAGCGCTTTTTCTGGGCACCCAAGATAGCGCCGCGCAAGGCACACAGAACGGCTCGGTCCTCGGGCCAGAGGTCGGAGTTTTCCAACCCGGTCCGGGCTAGGTGTTCGCTTTCCTTCCACTTGCCCAGATAAAAGGCGTTCAGCGCTTGCAGCAGTGGCAGAAACGCATTGTCCGCTCCGGCATCGAGGATCGGCTGGGCGAGGTCATAGGCCTCTTGGCAGCGGTCCTGCGCGCAGAGGTATTGCCACGCTTTGGCATAGACATGGGCGGCCTCGGACGGGTTGAGAAATGCAGACGGTCCCCGGGCGACCCGCTGTATGACTCGTTCATTGGCGCGGCCGATCTCGTCCTCGGACAGCACGTCCCGGAACACCAGCCGCTGCTGACCGGAAATCCGGGCCGCAGCCATCGAAAAGGCCGAAATGAACGGAGCGATCACCCGGTCGGCCCGCGACATCGTGTAGAGTTCCAGGAAATCCCGCTGGGCCCGGGTCATGCCGGACAGATCCGCGATGTCGGCCATCTGGATCAATTGCGGGTGGCGCTGTTGAAACCGTGCGATCAGTTCGGGCTGGTCGGAAAACATGATGGCCATCTGCCCGCGCAACTTATCCAGATGCGCGTCATACAGTTCTTCGGGCTCGATCTTGGCGGGCCAGGTCGTATGCTTCCAGGGCAGGCCGTTCAAGATATCGCCGCGCCGGATGTGATAGGCCGACACCCCCTTGCCCGACAACCGGGCGTCGGCCTGGTCCATGACCGCGCGGATCGGCGGCGCAAAGCCGATCCGATGGATGAAATCGTGGTATCGGGGGCGGATGGCTTCGACATCTTCCCAGGGAAAGGCCAAAACCTCGAACCCCTCCTCGACGATCACCGAACGGCCCGCGGCCAGATGTTCGCGCAGCCTGTCGGGGGTCTGATCGCCCTGAAAGCTCCAGACGGGGACGGCACCCGCGGCCAATTCGTCGTAAGCCTGCCCATCCAAGAAATGGGCCGCCATCCAATCGGTGGCGAACAGCTCTTGCGGGGCGTCCAGTTCCGGCGCGTCGGCTCCTTGCGGAAACCAGTTGACGCGATAGTCCGTGTCGAAATCCTCGGCCAGGCGGATGCAGGTCAGCATCATCAGGAGCCGCGCGCCCAGACGGTCCTTGCGCTGGCCGATGAACACGCCCCGGTCTGGGGTCATGACGCGCCACCCGCAGCAGCCTGGCGCCGCAGGGCGCGGAATCGCTGCCGCGCGGCCCCGACCAGTTTCGGATGCCGGTCCTCACCCACCGCCTCGATCCCGCGCATGTAGATGGGCAGGCGCCGCCGTGCGCGCATCATCCGATAAAAGGCCTGCGGTTCCAGCGTGCCGGCCATGGCCTGCTGCATCACCGGCTTCAGCGCGTCGATCTTGCGCAGCATCGGCGCGGCGAAATGGTTCGAGAACCACGTCTTCAGAGGCACCACATTCGCGCCCTGCAATCGGTGGACGTGCCGCCGATCGGGCTCGAAGAACGGGTCATAGAAAACATAGGCCTTTTTGGCCGTCCGGATGCAGTCGGCCGCGTCACCCAGCGGCAGGTCCCAGTCCTGAACCTTGCCAAAGCGATATCGGGTCTCCCACGGCACCAGACGTTCATCCAGCGTGGATTGCGGATTGAAGGCGATCACCACCGCTCCGGGCGCCAGCGCCGAAAAGGTCAGCGCCCCGAACCCACCCATCGAGGCGCCGGCAAACACGACCTGTTCGAAGCGCTCGAAAAACCCTTCGCGCGCCTTGGCCTGGAAATAGTCGATGATCTCGGGGTCGCGGTACCAGGCCTTGGACCGCGCGAACACGCCCATATGCGACCAGCCCTCGTCGCGGAAGAACTTCCAGCCCCAGGGCTCGCGCGCGAAGGACAGATCGTTGGCATTGCCGATATTGTCGAAACTGACGACCAGACGCGCCGCGTCCCGCTGATGGAACAGGATCGAATGGCGTTCGAGCTTACGGAGGAATCCAGTTCCTTCCCCGCCCGGATAGATCTCGACGAACCAGGGCGGCGCGGGATCGGTCAGAATGCGCTCGTACCCCGTCTTACGGTCGGGATGCTCGGGCTTAAGCTGATCCTTCGAAAGTTCGTCGGCCATGGGTCTCAAACCAGATTGTCCGCCAGCCATGACCGGAATTCCACCCAGTCGGGGCGCAGCTTGATCTCGGCGATCTTGGCGCGGTGCCACTCGCACGCCTCGTCATGCAGACGGGCAAGCTCGGAATCGGCCTTCAGCTTGGCCAGAACCGGTGCGGCCCGCCGGGCAATGGGTTGAATCGAGGTATCCCGGACCTTGTTGGCGTTCATATCCAACCAGTAGGCCTGCCCCTGATCTACCTTGACGTGATTGGTGCGGCCACGGTCACGCTTGACCAGAAACCCCTCGAGCGAACGCACGGAGTAGTGGTGCAGGCGCCCAAATGCATGGTCGAACCCCCGCCAAGCCCGCCAGCCGACCTTGTCAGCGGGAAACAGGTTTCCACCCGCGTCCGACCAAGCGACTTCGTGCTCGCGCCCCTCTTCGATGCCCTTGGGGCGGTGCGGGCCGAAGCGGCTGAACCGGTCATTGTTGCGAAACAGCGTCTTCAGCCCGTAAGCCCGGCCGGAATGATAGGGAAATTCGCGATCGGCCATGGTGAAGCTTTCGGTCACGGGCTTGTCGTCAAAGCCAATGTTGCCCGAAGTGCCGAACAGGCGCCAGGCGAACGAAATCGCGTCGACCGGGCGGCCCGCCTTCTGTTCGACCGCGTCGATCAATGCCGCAAAGCTGTTGTTCCCCACGCGGATATTCCAGAATTCGTCCACATCCAGGCACATCAGCCAATCGGCCTCTTTCACCTTGGGGTGCCTGCGCGCCCGGCGCAGCATCTGGTGTTGCGGATTACCTCCGTCGCGCACGGCATTCGGAACATAGGTCGCCAGCCCCATCTGCTGAAGGCGGCGGGCGATGTCATCGGTTCCGTCCTCGCAGTCATTGGTGAATATCAGGAAATGATCGACCCCCAGCATGCGATGAAAGGCGACCCATTCCAGCATGTAGGGGCCTTCGTTCTTCATCGTCGTGAATACGGTAATGGTCTGAGACATTTACGCCTGTTCCGATCTGCCTTTTGCCCTTTCTTACACAAGCCGTCCCGACGCCGCGAGGCCGGAATAGGCTGGTACATGCATTGCACACCCGAGTGGTGCGCGACTGCACCCAAGCGGGCAGCTGCGCCGCGCTGCCGGACGCGACCGAAACTGTCCGATACCCGCCCCAGGGGCAACGTGAACCGTCTCAGCGATGCACACACCCGGAAGGATCGAAAAAATCTAAGAATGTCACGCTAGTCCTAGGGGAGCGGCACAACGCAGACCGGACCCCGGATGGGCGACTTGTCAACAAAAGCTTGAGGAGAGATGGTACCGCCTCCCTGGCTTGAACAGGGGACCTCTGGATCCACAATCCAGCGCTCTAACCAACTGAGCTAAGGCGGCACGTGAGGGGCGATTTAACGAAGCCGCCGGGGGATTGCAAGTGCCTTGTAGGCGAATTTTCTGGCATTGTCCGACACAGCGGATCGCGCAAAGAAAATCGCGGGCGCCACGAGTTTCGGCAGCCCAAAGCGCCGCCCGCCTCTGCCGGCCCCGGGGGGACACTCGGGCCGCGCTGCCTCCGCCGACCAAACTCCGACCACCCCGAAAACACATCGTTCCGCCCGCCCGCGCCGTGACACACCCAGACTGCGCTTGATTCAATCCCGGTTGCGCGCTAGCAGAAACGCTCAGTCTCCGGAGGCGAAAATGGGCATCAATACCGAACGCGACATCGAAGCGAACCTGCAGATCGGCCCCACCGATCAAGGCATGGTGCGCCTGTTCGTCGAAGCCGACAACCTCGAAATCCCAATGGATTTCGACCCGGAAGAGGCCGAGGAAATCGCCGACGAGATCCGCGCCGCCGCCCAGGCTGCCCGCGCGGTCAAACGCTGACCTTCAGGGCCGCGGATCGCGCAGCATGTGCAGACGCCGCGCGGCGTCCATCGCAAATTTCTGGATCAGCTTCTTGCGCCGGGCTGCCGCCAGCTTGGCCTCGGGCGGCATCCGTATGATTTCGGCGTCATAGGCGTCGGCGATGATCAGACCGGTTTCCGTCGGCAAGAGGTCGGTTGGAAAATCAGTATCCACGGCCCAGAAGAACCGGTCGCACCAATCCAAGTATCCGCCCCATTTGGAATCGGACTGGTAATCGACCCGGCTGGATTTGCACTCGACCACCCACAGCTCACCCTTGGGACCCAGACCCATCACATCCACCCGCAACCCGCGCGCGGGTACGAATTCCTCAATAGAAACAAAGCCGTGGCTGGCCAGATGTCGGGCAACCCCGCGGGCCAGCCTTTGACCGGGCTGCAGATCCAACGTCATGCGCAGAATGTGAACAATTCAAGAACAAAAATCAAGGACCTTCGCCATGAGGATCGGACCGGAACGAGCCACCGCCGTGCCGGCCCGTTCGGGCGACCCCGCATGCCTTCTTTTGCAACTGCCCCCCTTGCGCAGCCCGGCGCGGCACCCTAGTTAGGCCATTGGCGGGTTCTGCCCTTCTCGTGACCGGTAGCATTCCGGTGGCCTTAAGCAATTCCGAGGGAGCTGGCTCTGTTCAGGTCCTGGCCTGATTACCTGGCGCCCACCTGTACATACAGGTCCTCGGGAATCAAAACCGCACGGTTGCCTGGTGGTCCCGCCGCCTTCCGATCAGGTGAATTCCTGCGGATTGACCCGTACGAATGTTTCGTCATCCAGAGCAAAATCATAGAGTTTGCGCCCGTTCCATTGCGGCATATAGCAGTCAAACATCCTATTTTTCTGATCCGGCAGGCTTGGCACGGTCAAATCTGCCGCTGGCAGGTTCAATCCAAACGTCAACAACTGAGCGTCCGTGTAACGTGCAGATGCCTGCTTCACCGCATGATGTAACAGCACGTGTTCGATATGCCCGTATTCGCCGACTCGGTTGTGAGTGATGACAGTTGTCGGCGCGAACTGCTTCATCAACGCATAGGCAGATCCAGATAACAGCCCAAACAACGGATGGCGGCGCAATGGCCGGACTATTTCAGGTTCTGGCATGCTATCGCTGGTTGGCATGCGAATAAAACGGCGCAGCCTCGGGTAATCACTTTCGACCGCAAAGGGCAGTTGCACCCGGGTGGCACCAATCATGTCGCACGCCTGTTGCATCGCTGCCTCGCGCGTATCGGTGTCTCGACGGCTGGACGCAGGCCGGAAGAAGCTTGCAACGACAACTTCGGCACGCCCCTTGAGATGCGCCAGAAGTGAGCCGGCAAACAGTGTTTCATCATCCTGATGGCATACGCACACAAGAATGCGCTGATGGGCAAGCCCGTCTAGGCTGAGTCCGTTGCGCACAACGCCTGGACCGGTCTCCAATAGGCCGAAGTTCGCGCTATGCAGCGTTTCCGGCCCAATCAGGCTGACCGGCCGCGCTCGCCCTTGCTCGACCAAACGAGCCGAGCTTGCTTGCACATGGCCGTTTCGGTTGTCGCCCTGAATCAAGTAGCATCTGTCAGCCAAGCCAGGCCAGACTGCATCCAACTCGGCCACCCGGTTGTTCTTTTGCGCATCCAGATGCAAAAGGTCGATCGGGCCGAACGGCCGATCCTGAACAGCCTGCTCCAGCCCTTCGATCGCCGGCCTGAGGTAGAACTTCACGCGTTCAGGGAAGCGGTTTTCGAACCATCGGAACGCGATCGGCACGTAGATGTCGACCGCCGGCCATGAATTACGCAAACGCTGGCCAAGGTCGATTCCGATATATTTCAAACCGGGGTTCGAGTGCAGCGCCAACAAAGCCGCGTGACCACCCGCCACTCCGACCTCGGCAAAACAATTGCTTTCCTGTGCCAGCCGATGAAGAGCACGCCGTTTCGGCTCCATCGATGGCGCGAGATCGGATGTGTGAAAGTCTTCCCGCATGTGTGCATAGCACACATTTCCATTGATCGCGACTGGCTCGCCTGCTTGTTTCAGCCCGTCGGCAATCGCCTGATTCAAACTTGACAGATCATCCAGAAACGCCCGCGAATTGATGGCGTCTTCATAACTTGGCTTGGTCAAGGAAACGGTCTTTCATGGACAACTCGATACGCTTGCGCATCCAATGTCAGGGGAAGACCAATTGCAAGCGCCAGGAACCACCTATCACGACCGGCGCGCTTCAACGCGCACGGGTTCCAGCTTGACTGCAACCGGGGTTCCTCCGCGCGGGCCTTTGGGCTTTTCGGCCATGCTCATGATCGCATAGGCGAATTGGACGCCCGCAAAGACGATCCCGTTCATGAACCAGATCATGATCAGCGCGATAAAGCCAATGTCGGACCCGGTGATGAGGTGGCGTAGGTTGGCCACGTTCAACAGCAGCAGCACGGCGACGAACACAGCCGAGATCACAAAGCCCAGTGCGACCTGGGTGATGTAAAGACGGATCAGTTTCGGCATGACGCACCTCCCTCACACGATAGGAGTCTAGCGCAATTTCATGCCGGGTAAAATCGCCCGTGGCGCGTCAGAACGCCTCGGGCTTGGCTTCGCGGGCCATGTGGTCCAGAACCGCGTTGACGAATTTCGGCTCTTTGCCTTCGGGGAAAAAGGCGCGCGCCACGTCAACGAATTCGTTGATGACCACCTTGGGCGGCGTGTCGCTCTGGCTCAGCTCGGCGCCGGCCGCGCGGAACAGCGCCCGCAAGGTCGGGTCGATGCGCGAAATCGGCCATTTGGCCACCAGCGCCCGGTCGGTCATCTGGTCGATCGGCGCCTGATAGTTCACCGCGTCATCCACCAGCTTGCGAAACAGCGCGCTGTCGCCTTCCAGCATCTCGTCGCCCTCGTAGACCGCGCCGAACCGGTGATCCAGAAACTCGTTGACCACCTGTTCGGTCGTCTGGCCCGACTGCTCCATCTGGAACAGCGCCTGCACGGCGTACAACCGCGCGGCGGATTTCATTAGGCGTTTCCGGTTTGCCGGTTTCGGCGTGTCTGTCTGGGTCATGCTGTCGTTGATCCGTTGCTGTCGCCCGCCACAAGGATGGACTCGGACGGCGGCTTGAATCCGACGCCCTTTTTCGAAGCGCCCCACTTACGTCTGAGTGCGATCAGATGCAAGGCCGCAGCCGCCGCGCCGCCGCCTTTGTTCATCTTTTCCGGATTGGCGCGCACTTCGGCCTGCGCGTCATTCTCAACCGTCAGGATGCCGTTGCCGATGCACAGCCCCTGCAGGCCCAGCAGCTGGATCGCGCGGCTAGAATCGTTGCAGACGGTTTCGTAATGCGTGGTCTCGCCCCGGATCACGCAGCCCAGCGCCACATAGCCGTCGAAGTTGCACTGGCGGTCGGCCATGGCAATCGCGGTCGGGATCTCGAGCGCGCCGGGCACCTCGACCACCTCGCAGCTGCCGCCGGCGGCCTCGATCTCGGCCTTGGCGCCGCGAACCAGGTCCTCGGCGATGGCGCGATAGAACGGGGCCACAACGATCAGCAGCTTGACCGGGTCATCGAATTTCGGGGTCGGCAGAACGCCGTGTTTGTCTTGCTCAGCCATGCTCAGTCACCCTTGAGAATCGAGCGGGTCCCGACGATGGACAGGCCAAAGGCGTCCAGACCCAGGTATTTCGTCTGCGGCGAGTCGGTCAGCAGCACCAGTTCCTTGATGCCCATCTTGGACAGGATCTGCGCGCCCAGACCGGTTTGCTTGATGGTGCGCGGGCCTTCGTCCTCGGCCGCGTACAGCGAGTGGCGCGGGTTGCGGAACAGGCAGACCACGCCGCGCCCCTCGGCGGCGATCTTTTCCATCGCGCGCGGCAGTTCCTGCGGCGATTTCGGGCCCAATCCCAAAATGTCCGAGGCCTCGTGCAGCGCATGGGTGCGGGTCAGGACGGGCTCGGGCGTGCTGATGTCGCCCTTGATCATCACCACATGTTCGATCCCGTGGGTCTGATCGGTGAAGATCCGCATCTCCCACTCGCCGCCATATTCCGACGTGACCATCCTGCGCGCGGTCTCGACCACCAGATTGTCGTGGCGCGCACGGTACGAGATCAGGTCGCTGATGGTGCCGATCTTCAGCCCGTGTTCCCTGGCGAATTCGACCAGATCGGGCAGCCGGGCCATGGTGCCGTCAGGCTTCATGATCTCGCAGATTACGCCCGAGGGGTTCAATCCGGCCAGGCGCGAAATGTCCACGGCGGCCTCGGTGTGGCCGGCGCGTACAAGCACCCCGCCCCGCTTGGCGCGCAGCGGAAAGACATGGCCGGGCGTAGCCAGATGCGCCATGGTGTTCTGTTCGTTGATCGCGGTGGCAATGGTCAGTGCCCGATCGGCAGCCGAGATCCCGGTGCTGACGCCTTCGCGCGCCTCGATCGAAACGGTAAAGGCCGTCTCGTGCCGCGACGAGTTGTTCACGGCCATCATCGGAAGGCCCAGACGGTCTATCCGTTCAGCTGTCATCGGCAGGCAGATCAGCCCGCGGCCATGCGTGGCCATGAAATTGATCGCCTCGGCATCGGCGAATTCCGCCGGGATCACCAGGTCTCCCTCGTTTTCGCGGTCCTCGTGATCGACCAATATATACATCCGGCCCTGGCGCGCCTCTTCGATGATCTCTTCAATCGGGCTGATCGCGTCGCGCAGCTGGGCCTCGACCGGTCCGGGTGTTTCAAAGCTCATGGGGCAGCCTTTCACAGAGCAGGTGTTGCAACGCGGGATAGACCAGCACGCGCGCAAAGGCCAGTCCGCAAACGAATCCGCACGGGGCTAACGCGGCGTTTCGTCCGGCGTCAGGTCATTTCCGACAGCCGCGCGACGTAACGGGCTAGCGTGTCGATCTCGAGATTCACCCGGTCGCCTACCTTGACGTCGCCCCAGGTGGTGACCTCCTTGGTGTGCGGGATGAAGTTGATGCCGAAATCGCACCCGTCCACGTCGTTCACGGTCAGCGAGGTGCCGTTCAGCGCGACCGAGCCCTTGGGCGCGATGAACCGTGCCAGATCTTGCGGCGCGCGCAGGGTCACCCGGGTGCTGTCACCCTCGTCCGTAACGGCGATCACCTCGGCGACGCCGTCCACATGGCCTGAGACAATGTGCCCGCCCAGTTCGTCGCCCACCTTGAGGGCGCGTTCCAGGTTGACGCGTTTGCCCACCTGCCACCCGTCGAGGTTAGTCTTGGAAACCGTCTCGGCGCTGATCTGCACATCGTACCAGTCGTCGCCCAGCGCAATCACGGTCAGGCAGACCCCGTCACTGGCGATCGAGGCGCCGATATCGATCCCCGCGGTATCGTAGCCCGTCTTGATCCGCGCCCGCAGATCGCCCTGCTGCTCCAGTTCGATGATGGTGCCGATGTCGGTGACGATCCCAGTAAACATTCCGTTAACCCTCTGCGCGCAAACTATCCGAAGTCATCTGGCCCGAGGTAAGCCCAACCGGCCGCCGGGGCAAGCCCCGGCTTGCGCGTCCAGGGGCGGACGGGCATAGTTTCGGCGCAATTCTCAAACGCATGCAGGTGTGCGCAAACGGCATGAACGCTCCGATTTCAACGCAAGACGGTCGCGTGTTCCTTTTTTTGCAGGGGCCGCATGGGCCGTTCTTTCACGGGTTGGGGCGCATGCTGCGGGCGGCCGGCGCCGCGGTCTGGCGGGTGGGGTTCAATGCGGGCGACCGCGCCTTCTGGTTCGACAAGCGCAGCTATGTGCCGTATCGCGGAACGCTGGACGCGTGGCCGCAGGCCTTTGCCGACCTGCTCGAGACCCGGCGGGTAACCGATGTCGTTCTGTATGGCGACGTTCGCCCGGTGCATGCCGTGGCGATCCGGATCGCCCGGGCGCGCGGCCTGAGGGTCCATGTTTTCGAGGAAGGCTATCTGCGCCCATGGTGGGTGACCTATGAGCGGAACGGATCGAACGCACATTCCCGGCTGATGGACCTGGACATCGCAACAATGCAGCGAGCCGTGGAACTGACCGAGGGACCGACTCCGCCGCCACCCGCGCATTGGGGCGACATGCGACAACACGTTTTCTACGGCGCGCTGTACCATTGGTTCGTATTGTTCCTGAATCACGGTTACCGGAACTTCAGACCGCACCGCGATTTGCATGTTTCTCAGGAATTCGGGCTGTATTTCAAACGTCTGATGCGGATGCCCCTGCATCGAATCCGGCGTAGTCTGGCGACCGCCCGCATCCGCCGCGGTGGGTATCCTTATCATCTGGTGCTGTTGCAACTGGCGCATGACAGTTCGGTCCGGGCCCATTCCGAATTCTCGTCGATGTGCGCTTTCCTGCTGCCGGTCATGGAGGGATTCGCCAAGGGCGCCCCGCCACATCACCACCTGGTCATCAAGGAACACCCGCTCGAAAACTGCCGCGAGCCTCTGGCGCGCTTCATCCGCCAGACGGCCCGCCGGCTGGGCATCGCCGACCGTGTCCACCATGTGCCCGGCGGTAAACTGGCCCGTCTTCTGGATCACGCCAAGTCGGCGGTCACCATCAATTCGACGGCAGGTCAGCAGGCGTTGTGGCGCGGCGTCCCGCTGCGCGTGTTCGGCCGGTCGGTCTATGACAAGCCCGAGCTGGTGTCCGACCAGCCGATCGAGGTGTTTTTCGCCGACCCAAGGGGGCCGAACACCGACGCCTATCGCACGTACCGCCAGTTCCTGCTGGGAACCTGCCAGATCCCCGGCGGGTACTATTCGCGGCGGGGCCGCAAACAACTGCTCCGGCAGGTGGTTGACCGGATGCTGCAGGCACACGACCCCTACGCGCGTGCCCTGGCTGGGGGCGCGACCGAAGGGCCACAGTTTCAATCCCGTCCGGCCCGTCGGCTGGCAACGTCTGGAATCTGAGCGCCAAACTCAGTAGCGTCGCGACAAACCAAAAAACACAACACTGGCTGTCGAGGTCAACAACGTGCAGTGCTTCCCAACCCGGTGGATTCGAAAAGTCACTCTTTTCGCGACCGTCGCAATTCTGGCGGCATGCCAGCTTCCCAAGTCCGGGCCCAACAAGACCGAAATCCTGGCTGGTGCGGTTCAGAACGGCGGCAATGCATTTGTCGTAGAAGTAGACGATTTTGTTGCTAAAACTACTGCCGCCATTCCTCAGTACGGGTTCCCACAGGCCTTCCGCGGCGCCCAGAACATCACTTCGGACACAATCCGCCCGGGCGACGTTCTGGGGCTGACCATCTGGGAAAACGTCGACGACGGTCTGCTGTCCGGTGAAACCGGCCCCGCGACCAGCCTGGACGAAGTGCAGGTCGACAGCGAAGGGTACATCTTCATCCCTTATGCAGGCCGCCTGCGGGCCTCGGGCAACACACCCGAACAACTGCGCACTACGATCGCCGACAAACTGCGCGAGCAGACCCCTGACCCTCAGGTGCAGATCCGCCGCGTGGCCGGCGATGGTTCGACCGTATCGCTGACCGGGACCATCGGCGCCCCGGGCATCTATACGATCGAGCGTCCCACCCGAACCCTGTCGACGATGTTGGCGCGCGCCGGCGGCGTAGCGGTTGCCCCGGACATCGCGCTGGTCACCGTGATCCGCGGCAACCAGAGAGGGACGATCTGGTACAATGATCTTTTCCAGAACCCCGAAATGGACATCGCCCTGCGCGGCGGCGACAGGATTCTGGTCGAGCAGGACACGAGATCCTACATCGCGCTGGGGGCCACCGGGGGGCAGTCGCGCGTCGCTTTCGACAGTCAGGACCTCTCGGCGCTCGAGGCTCTGGCCCAGGTGGGCGGGCTGCAGTCGCTCTCGTCCGACCCGACCGGCATCTTCGTTCTGCGCAACGAGCGCGAGGACATCGCCCGCAAGATCGTGGGCCGCTCGGACCTGAAGGGCGAGCAGCGCATGATCTACCTTTTGAACCTGACGGCGCCCAACGGGCTGTTCGTGGCGCGAGATTTCGTGATCCGCGACGATGACACGATCTATGTCACCGAAGCGCCCTATGCCCAGTGGACCAAGTCGATCTCATTGATCGCAGGCGGCCTGACGCCGGTTGCGAACGTGGCCACGCTGACCGGCAATTGATCCGTGCAACCGGTGGCCGATACATCTGATTCCGGCAACCTGGCGCGTCTGCTTGTCTACAATGGCGGGTTTCTGACCCAGCGGCGCATCCGCCGCATTCTGGCCCTGTCAGGCCACAAGGTCGCGCTGGGACTGCCGCGCGCGGGCGACCGGATCGGCGTCTGGGGGCAAAGCCCAACTGCCCATCGCGGGGAACGCGTTGCGGCCCGGTACGACGCCCCGCTGCTGCGCGTCGAAGACGCCTTTCTGCGCTCGTTGCACCCCGGCCGCGGAAAAGAGCCGCCGCTTGGCCTGCTGCTCGATGCCTCAGGTGTGCATTTCGACGCCGACCGCCCTTCGGATCTCGAGACTCTGCTGGCCACGCATCCGCTGGACGACACCGCCCTTCTGGACAGGGCGCGCGGCGCGATGCTGCGGATGGCTGAATTGCGGCTGACCAAATATTCCGCATCCGACCCCGAGGCAGAACTGCCCGAACCCGGCTATGTGCTGGTGGTCGATCAGACCCAGGGCGACGCCGCCGTCACCGCCAGCGGCGGCGACCTGGCCCGCTTTCGCGAGATGCTGGTGATCGCGCAAGAGGAAAACCCCGGCGCCCGGATCATCGTCAAGACCCACCCCGAGACCGCGTTGGGATACCGCCCCGGACATTTCGCGCCGCAGGATGAAACCGACCGCATCCGCCTGCTGCGCGATCGGGTCAACATCTGGGACCTGCTGGAAGGCGCAATCGGGGTCTATACGCTGTCGTCGCAACTGGGATTCGAGGCCATTTTGGCCGGACACAAGCCGCGTGTGTTCGGGCGGCCCTTCTATGCCGGTTGGGGGTTGACCCGCGACGACGCCGAAATGCCGCGCCGGCAGCGCAACCTGACCCGCGCGCAGTTATTCGCCGCCGCGATGATCCTCTACCCCAAATGGTATGATCCATTCCGGGACCGGCTGTGCGAAATCGAGACCGTTCTGGACACGCTCGAGGCGCGCATGCGGGCCTGGCACGAAGACCGGCGGGGCTGGACGGCATCGGGGATGCGGCTGTGGAAACGCCGGCATCTACAGCGCGGCTTTGGAAGCTATCGCAAGATGCGTTTCACCGCTGCGCGCCCCGCCAGCCCAACCCGACCGCATATGGTCTGGGCCAAGCATGACCGCGACTCCGAGGGCGTCTTCCGCATCGAAGACGGATTCTTGCGGTCGCGCGGGTTGGGGGCCCAGTTGGTGCCGCCGCTGTCGCTGGTGGCCGATGATCTGGGCATCTACTACGACCCGACCCGACCCAGCCGGCTCGAGGACTGGATCGCGCGGCGCGAGACCCTGCGCCCCGATCAGGAACGCCGTGCCCATCATCTGGTGCAACGCCTGACCCGAGCCGGCCTGAGCAAATACAATATCGGCGGCCCCTGCCCCGATCTGCCGGTCGGGCATCGCATTCTTGTCCCCGGACAGGTCGAGGATGACGCCTCGGTTCTGTTGGGAACCAGCACGGTGCGCACCAACCTGGACCTGCTGCACGCGGCCCGAAAGGCGAACCCGAATGCGGTTGTGATCTACAAACCCCACCCGGATGTCGAAGCCGGGCTGCGCGAAGGCCAGGTCGATGCCGATGGGCTGGCCGACATGGTTCTGACCGGCGTCGACCCAGCCCAGGTTCTGCCGCAGGTGCAGGAGATCTGGACCATGACGTCGGCGCTGGGGTTCGAGGCCCTGTTGCGTGGCGTCAAGGTCACGACGCTGGGGGCACCGTTCTATGCGGGCTGGGGTCTGACCACCGATTTGGGCGCGGTGCCCGCCCGTCGCGGCGCGCGGCCGTCGCTGCTGGGCCTCGTGCATGCGGCTTTGATTGATTACCCGCGGTATTTCGATCCGATCACCGGTGCCCCCTGCCCGGTCGAGGTTGCGGTCGACCGCCTCGCCCAGGGCGAACCCACGCCATCGGGCGCGGGAAACCGGCTGCTGTCCAAGCTTCAGGGCGCGTTGGCCACGCATGCGCATCTGTGGCGCTGAACCGACCCTAACGCGCGGAGCGGCGCCAGACTTGCAAGACATCGCCGCCCACCGGGCGCGCTTCTGCCAGTTCGAACCCGGGTGCCTCGGACAGGTCTTCAAGCCCCAGAGCCCCGATGGCAGGCAGACCTTCGGCGCCGATCGCCAGACCGGCGGTAAAGCCGACCAATTCATCAACAAGGTCGTCGGCCAGAAGCGACGCCGCCAAGGCCGAGCCGCCCTCGCAGAACACCCGTGTCAGACCCTGCCGGCCCAATTGCTGCAGCAGATCCACGGCATCGATGTGGTGCCCCCGGACTGCACAGGGGATCAGCGTGGCCCCCAATCCCCGCCAGGCGCGGGCGCGTTCCGAGTCCGGCGACGGACCATGGCACAGCCAGACGGGTATCTGTGAAGCGGTGCGTGCCAAGTGCCCCAGCAGCGGGATATCCAGATGGCGTGACACCACGATGCGCACCGGCTGATGCCCAACCCCCAGGTCGCGCACGGTCAGAGACGGATCATCGGCCCGAGCCGTTCCCGCACCGACCATCACCGCGTCGTGTCGCGCGCGCATGGCGTGCACGGCCCGCCGGGATTCGGGGCCGGTTATCCACTTGCTCTGCCCCGAGGCGGTTGCGATACGACCATCGAAACTGCTGGCCAGTTTCAGCGTGACGAAGGGGCGCCCCTGTTCGGTCTTCATGAAGAAGCCGGCGTGATCCAAGGCGGCCTGATCGGCCATGACACCGGTCGTTACCTCGACCCCGGCGGCCCGGAGCATTTCAAAACCCTGCCCGGCAACGCGCGGATCGCTGTCCTCGATCGCTGAAACAACACGCGCAACACCGGCATCAATCAAAGCCTGCGCACACGGAGGCGTTTTGCCATGGTGCGCACAGGGTTCAAGCGAAACGTAGGCCGTACTTCCGCGGGCGCGTTCACCGGCCTGGGCCAGTGCCTCAGCTTCGGCATGCGGACGCCCGCCCGGCTGGGTCCAACCCCGCCCGACGATCCGGCCATCCTTGACGATGACGCAGCCCACAGCCGGGTTGGGCCAGCACATTCCTTGTCCGCGCCGCCCCAGGGACAGGGCCAGCGCCATGTATCGCTTGTCAGTGTCGGTCACTCGTCCGTCGATGGCTGCGGCGGGCGCAGTTCGTGGACGAACTCCTCGAAATCATCGGCCGCCTGGAAATTCTTGTACACGCTTGCAAAGCGAACATAGGCGACGGTGTCGATCCGCGCCAGAGCTTCCATGACGATCTCGCCGATCTTGCTGGACGGAATGTCAGTCTCGCCCATGCTTTCCAGCCGGCGCACGATGCCCGAAATCATCTGGTCAATCCGGTCGGGGTCGATCGGGCGTTTCTGCATCGAGATGCGGATCGAACGCTCAAGTTTGTCGCGATCGAAGTCTTCCCGCTTGCCGTTGGATTTAATCACCACCAGATCGCGCAGTTGAACACGCTCGTAAGTGGTGAAACGGCCCCCGCATGCGGGGCAGAACCGGCGCCTGCGGATGGCCACATGATCTTCTGCCGGGCGTGAATCCTTGACCTGAGTATCTATGTTTCCGCAAAACGGGCAGCGCATCCGCCGTCTCCTCGTCCCTTGTTCCGCCTCTTTTTGTCAGCGCTGGGGCCGACTTATCCACAACTATAGGCCAGCCGCTAGGATTTGGGTAGTCGGAAATTTCCACCGCTAGATAATGGGTCAGGCGAAATGCGCGGCCACCTTCCGCAGGTGGGGCGCCGTGCGGTGTTCAAACAGGTAGATCCCCTGCCAAGTCCCCAGCACGGGGTGACCGCCGCGAACGGGGATGGATAGCGATACCGGCATCATCGCGGCCTTGATATGCGCCGGCATGTCATCCGGCCCCTCATAGGTGTGCTTGAGATAGGACATGGACGGGTGGTCGGAAGGCGGCACGAGCCGCGAGAAGAACGCCCCGAGATCCGTCTGCACCTCGGGGTCGGCGTTTTCCTGAATCAGCAACGAACAGGAGGTGTGCCGCACGAAGAGCGTCAGCAGTCCGTCGGCCTCGGTTGCGGACAGCCAGCCCCGGATACGGTCCGTGAACTCGTACAAGCCCTGACCACGGGTCTGAACGGCAAACTCTACCTGCATCGGCCCGGCACCTACCGTTGAAACGGGCGCACGTTGCACCGGGCATTCGCGCCTTGAACCGACATGCTGTAGCCGGGCTGAAACCCCGAGGTGATGAAACTGTTCTGCTGGGGCACGCCACCGGGCGGCGGGTTGAGCGAGAATTGAACCGCGGTTCTGCGACCGGTCGTGACGCTGGGCCCATAGCCGCGCAACACATAGATCGGCTGCTGCCAGCCGGCGCCCAGCTCGCGGCGGGCGAAGTCGGCAGCTGCACACCAATACCCGTCGACATCCTGACGCGAGCGCGGGATGACCTCGAAATCGGTGCTGTTGATGGGTTCGGTGCGATACCCGTTCGGCGCGGCGAAGGACATCGACGGGACGCCGACCGCTCCGACCGCAAGCCACGCGCAAACCACGATCCGCTTCATGTCTGTTCCTTTTCTCCTGTCCTGTCGTACTCAGGCTAGCGCTTGGGCTTGTCCCGGCCAGAACCGATCACGATGTTTTCAGCAATCCTCGCAATCCGTGCGCGCCACTGTCAACCAACGGTGATATCAGGCCAGGGCCTCAATCACCGGGGGTTGTCGCGGAACCGCCCCTCCCCGCGCAGGACGACGGCCAAAAGTACCGCTATCACCCCGGGCACCAGAAGCACGCCTCATCGTACCCGGTCGAATTTTTGGGGAAGGAATCCAGCCGACAATCTCGCCTTTTTGCCTTGCCCTTGCGAAAGGGAGTCCCCACGGCCAGTCACCGTATCGCGGTATGTGCCAGGCCCGGCCACAAGATAATGCGTGTGCCGGGGAGCCGCGGACGGTGTGGTGCGTCTCGTCTCCGGGCTCGTCCCACTCCCCAATGGGAACCGACCCGGCACGAACGGGTATCTAAACCTGTGCTTCGCACTCGGCATTGGATCGGGTGCCAGAGTCATTCGAACTCGGGCCAAACAGTGCCTTCTGCACAATGTTAGACCCCAGCACGACCGTCCCGGTTGTTCAAGAACAAGGTTTGCGCGCATACTCCGACGAACTGCGCTGGCTTGGACGGGTCCCATGGATGTCGAAATCACAAGGCTTAAGCTTTTGGCCGCCGAATTGGAACGCGCGGCGGAAAACCCGGAGTTGGTCGCACGGGTATTTGACCGCGCCGACCTGACCCCGGCCCAACTCTCGGCGGCCGAAGCCCGGATCAGCGCACAAACCGAGGCTAGCTTCATCCGGCACGCCTGTGATGTGCTGGGCGACATCACCTTTGCAGCCAAGGCCGGATTGCGGGTCACTTCGGCGTCCAGCCTCGCGGCCTATATCAGCAAATATTCGCGCGACCTGAAGCAGGTGATGGAAAACACCATTCGTTTTCACCGCTTCATCGACCCGACCCTTGGTTTCAGCATGGACCTGTCCGGCAACGCTGCCACGCTGGGGCTGCATTGGAAAGATGCGCGTTTCGCCCGGTATCACCGCCGGACCGAGTTTCTGATGTTCGCCGCCATCGCCCGAATGCGCACGCTGACGGGAGTGCACCTCAACCCGATCGAGATCCGGTTCCAGCACCAGGTCGGGCGGCATGAGGCACGCTTTTCAAGGCTTGCCGGTTTTCCCGTCCGCTTCGGCATGGAGCAGATGGAGATCCTGCTTCCGCTGACGGCGCTGGACCTGCCCATCCCCACTTACGATCCCCGCCTTCGAGAACATCTTCTGGCCTATGGCGAACGGCTGCTGGCCGAAAACGGACAAGAGCGGCAAACCCTGCGCAGCCGGGTCGAGGGGGTGATCACGCAATCCCTCCCGGGCAGGATCATACGCGCCGAAGACGCCGCTCAAACGCTGGCCATGAGCCCGCGTACCTTTGCCCGTCGTCTTGGAGCCGAAGGCACCAGTTTTCGCCAGATCGTCGATGACCTGCGCTGTGATCTGGCCCAGACCCTGCTGCGAAACGAGATGACCCTGGCCCAGGTCGCCTATGCGCTTGGCTACGCCGATCAGTCGGCGTTTTCGACGGCTTTCAAACGATGGACCGGGCACCCGCCCAGCACCTTGAAGGCCCGGGTGGACCATCCAATCCAACCGTGAAGGGTGGCCGAGGGTCATCGGCGTCACCACCTCGCCCCGGCCCGTCCCATGAGTGGACATTGACCATATGGAGCGCGTGACGGCCAACCGCATGCGCGGTTATGCCAAGTTGATTACATGTTTGGACAGTGTGACCCTGTCTGCCCCGCAACGAAAAAAAGGCGCCTTGATCGAGGCGCCTTTGAGATCACTGATCCAGGAAAGACCGCAATTTGCGGCTGCGGCTGGGGTGTTTCAGCTTGCGCAGCGCCTTGGCTTCGATCTGCCGGATCCGTTCGCGGGTCACGCTGAACTGCTGGCCGACCTCTTCCAGCGTGTGGTCGGTGTTCATGCCGATGCCGAACCGCATCCGCAGAACCCGTTCCTCGCGCGGGGTCAGCGAAGCTAGAACCCGGGTCGTGGTTTCCTTGAGGTTTTCCTGAATGGCGCTGTCCAGCGGCAGCACGGCATTCTTGTCCTCGATGAAATCGCCCAGCTGGCTGTCTTCCTCGTCGCCGATCGGGGTTTCCAGAGAAATCGGCTCCTTGGCGATCTTCATCACCTTGCGAACCTTCTCCAGCGGCATCTGCAGCTTTTCGGCCAGTTCCTCGGGCGTCGGCTCGCGGCCGATCTCGTGCAGCATCTGGCGGCCGGTCCGCACCAGCTTGTTGATCGTCTCGATCATGTGCACCGGGATACGGATGGTGCGCGCCTGATCCGCGATCGAGCGCGTGATCGCCTGACGGATCCACCAGGTCGCGTAGGTCGAGAACTTGTAGCCACGGCGGTATTCGAACTTGTCCACGGCCTTCATCAGGCCGATATTGCCTTCCTGAATGAGATCAAGGAATTGCAGGCCACGGTTCGTGTATTTCTTGGCGATCGAGATCACCAGGCGAAGGTTGGCTTCGACCATTTCCTTCTTGGCCTGACGTGCCTCTTTCTCGCCCTTCTGAACCTGCTGGACGATGCGGCGGAACTCGCTGATGTCCAGACCGACATACTGACCGATCTGCGCCATGTCGTTGCGCAGCTCCTCGACCTTGTCCGACGAGCGTTCGATGAACATCTGCCAGCCACGTCCCGGCTTTTGGGCCATGTCGGAAAGCCAGTTGGGATCAAGTTCACGACCACGGTATTCGTCGATGAACTCGCGCCGGTTGATGCGGGCCTGATCGGCCAGCTTGACCATGGCGCTGTCCAGCGACATGATCCGCTTGTTGATACCGTACAACTGGTCGATCAGGGCCTCGATCCGGTTGTTGTGCAGGTGCAGCCCGTTCACCAGTTCGACGATTTCCGAGCGCAACTTCTGATAGGTCGCCTCGTCCTCCGCGCTGAACGAGCCATCTTCGTTCAGCGTGGCCGAGATCCGACTGTCCTGCATCTCGGACAGCATCGCGAAGTCGGTCGAAATACGTTCGAGCGTCGTCAGGACCTGATCCTTGAGCGCCGCCTCCATCGCCGCCAGCGACATGTTCGCCTGATCTTCCTCGTCGTCGTCATCGTCCGAAGCGATCGGGTTTCCGTCGGCATCCAGTTCGGGGCCGGTGTCCTTAGCGGGTTTCGACGCCTGAACCTTCGACGTATCGACGACGGGCTCCTCAACGTCTCCGTCCTCGTCCAATTGGTTGCCGAAGGTGGCCTCCAAGTCGATCACGTCGCGCAGCAGGATGTCCTCGGACAGCAGTTCGTCATGCCAGATCGAGATCGCCTGGAAGGTCAGCGGGCTTTCGCAAAGCCCGGCGATCATGGTGTTGCGTCCGGCCTCGATCCGCTTGGCGATGGCAATCTCGCCCTCGCGGCTCAGCAACTCGACGCTGCCCATCTCGCGCAGATACATGCGCACCGGGTCGTCGGTGCGGTCCAGCTTTTCGGTCTGCGACCCCGCCAGCGCAACCTCGCGGTTGCTGTCAGTCGTGACCAGATCGGTCGAGCCCTTCTGCTCTTCCTCCTCGGCCTCTTCGTCTTCAATGATGTTGATGCCCATCTCGGAGAGCATCGACATCACGTCCTCGATCTGTTCCGAACTGACCTGATCCGGCGGCAGGACCTGGTTGAGCTGGTCGTAGGTGATATAGCCTTTCTCGCGGGCCTCGGCGATCATCTTCTTGACCTGGGCCTGGCTCATGTCCAGCGAGATTTCCTGTTCCTGGTCGTCGGACTTCCGTTCCTCGTTGGTATCCTTGGCGGCCATTCAGTGCTCCTGCAGGGATGGGTGATTCGATGGAACCGAATCATTAGCGCGTAGAAGTGATTCGGCCACCCGTTTACCCGTTTTTCTTTTCCAGTGCTTTATGAAAACACCACCTCAGCGGCGTTTCCGCTCGAACTTGATGCCCGACATGATCGCCTGAAACGCGTCCTTCTCATCGCGATTGATTCGCGCCCCGTTCTCAGCAATGTCGAATACGGCCCTGTCCTCGTTCTGGCTGCGACTTGCGCGGTTTCGCTCTTCGGCGGCTTGCGCCAACCGGAACGTCAATGCCTCGTCCGTTACGTCAGACAGTTCCTCCTCGGCCTCGGCAATCTCGGCATCCAGCCCCCGGAGCGCTTTGATTTTTGCGAGTTCCTCGGCCAGTGTCATCTGTGCCTTTTCGACGTCGCCCGGTTTGTGCACACAGGGGATCACTGCGACATGGCGAAGGCCCAGCAGGTTTTCAAGAGGTCCGGCCCCCAAAGTTTCGACAATGTGGTCCTTTAGGTTGTCCGGGTCGTCGATCGCGTGGCGCAGAACGGCATCGCGCAGAGCGGCCAGTTCGGGGTCGAGGCACTCCATCTCCTCCAGCTGGGTCTCGAACTGGATCACGACCTGAGGGTTCAGGATCGCAATCGCCAGGATCGCCGCTTCACGCAGGCGGATTTCAGCGTTTTCCGTGGACGCCAGAAACGACGATCGCGCGCTTGGCGTCGGCGCCCGCCGCTCGGGCTGCCATTTCCCGCGCGGCTGCCAAGTGCGGGGGCCGGACTGCCGCTGCGGGCGGAAAAGCTGCCAGCGCAGGTCCTTGATCTCCTGCCCGTAATGGGCGCGGATCGACGGGTCGCGGATCAGCTGGATCTTTTCGCGCAGCGCCTTGTCCAGGGCCGCCTTGCGCTCGGGGCTGTCGAACACCTTGCCCTCGGTCTCGCGCCGCCACAGAAGCCTGACCATCGGTATGGCCGCGTCCAGCACCGCCTGAACCGCTGCCGGGCCTTCGGCACGCAGCAGGTCGTCGGGGTCCTTGCCCTCGGGCATCAGGGCGAAACGCAGCGACTTGCCGGCCACCAGCAGGGGCAGCGCCAGGTCGATGGCCCGCATCGCCGCGCGCAGACCGGCCGTGTCGCCATCCAGCGCGATGATCGGCTCGTCGGCGATGCGCCACAGCATGTGCAACTGATGTTCTGTTATCGCGGTGCCCAGCGGCGCGACGGCGGCGCCGAAACCTGCCTCGGACAGGGCGATCACATCCATATAGCCCTCAGCCACGATCAGCGGTTGCCCCTTGCCCGCAGCCTGACGGGCCGGTCCGTGGTTGTAGAGGCTTCGCCCCTTGTCGAACAGCGCGGTTTCGGGCGAATTCAGATATTTGGCGTTATCATTGGGATCCATCGCCCGCCCACCGAACGCGATGCAACGGCCGCGCGGGTCGCGGATCGGGAACATGATGCGGTTGCGGAACGTGTCATAGGGCTTTTTGCCCTTGGTCGACGGTTTAGCCAGACCGGCGCCCAAGATCAGGTCCTCGGCCACGTTTTTGCCGCGCAGGTGGTCCCACAACGCCTGCCAGCCGTCGGGCGCAAACCCAATTTCCCAGCGGTCCAACGCCTGAGTGTCCAAACCGCGGCGGTCTAGATAGGCGCGCGCCTCGGCCCCTGCCCCGGTCTTGAGTTGCAGGCGGAAGAACTGCACCGCCTGCTCCATGACATCGGCCAACTGCGCCCGATGGTCCTGCTTTTCCTGCGCTTTGGGGTCGCGCGCGGGCATCGGCAATCCGGCCTCGCGAGCCAGGATTTCGACAGCTTCCATGAACGAGACATTCTCGGTGTCTTTCACGAAGCTGATCGCGTCGCCCTTGGCGTGACACCCGAAGCAGTAATAGAACCCTTTCTGGTCATCCACATGGAACGAGGCCGTCTTTTCGTGATGGAACGGGCATGGCGCCCACATGTCGCCCTTGCCCGGATTGGACTTGCGATTGTCCCACATGACCTTGCGCCCAACGACCTGAGACAGGCTCAGACGGGTGCGCAGCTCATCCAGAAATCCAGGGGGCAATGACATGTGTCATACATGGCAGAAACGGGACCGCCCGCCAAGGGCGCGGCAGGCCTTTGTCCACAGCCAATTGGCGGCCCTGTGGATTATTGCTGCAGGCACAGCTCCATCCAGGCGGCGCCGAGGTCTTTTTTGCGGATATCGCGCATCTTCTGCTCGTAGACCCACGGGGTGATCAACGGGATCGCGGCGTTGTAATTCTCGGGCCATGTCGGGCCGGCCTCGGCCACCGCCTGCGGGACGTCCCGTTCCTTCACGCGATCCAGCCGCGCCTTCTGGATCGCGGCAACGACCTCGGCCTGGTATTTGCAGCTTTGTTCCTTGGTTTCAGCGGCAGCCAGCGGCGTGGCCAGCAGGGCGGCGGCAAGTGCGATGCGCAGCATTGGGTCCTCTTGGAATCGTTACCTCGGCCCAGTCTAGCGGCGCGCGGCGACGCCTTCCATGGCCCTTTTCAGATCATGCACCAATGATGCGGCCATCGACCGGAACACCATGATCTGAAAGGCTTTCTCACCGATCCGGGTAATCGAGGCGTTCATGTGAAACAGCAGCGTCCGCACCGTATGCCCGCGTTTGAAGTGCTGCGGGCGCAGATCGACGGGCACCAAACGGGCCAAAACATCCTCGGCCACGTCGCCCTCAAGCCGCACCACGGCCCAGGCATCGGACTGGTCGACGACCGCGGCGTGGGCGGACAGCGAAGGGTCCGGTGCGGGGCCGATCAGCATGGCCTGACCCGGGCCGAACCAGATGGCCCGCGCGCCTTCTTTCCCAGTGGCGCGGTTCGGGGCCGGCAGGGCCATGCCATGCGCCGCCTTCATCGCGTCGGACAGTGCTTTGGTCTGCCCTTGAAAGGCCGAAACCGCATGTATCGCGCCCGGGTCGACCTCGGTGACCGAGACCGTTCCAATGGTCAGCGGCAGCAGCCCGTCACACGGGGTCTGAGCAATCAGCTTATCCACGCACACGCTCTCCCTCTGGATCAAAGAACACCGGGTCCGTCACCTCACACAGCGTGGTCACGCCGCGCAGGTGATCGACCATCTTGACGATCTCGCCATGACGGTCGGGGCCATCGGCCAGAAACGCCAGCCCCAGCATGCTGCCCAGCGTTGGCGAATAGCAGACCGAGGTCACATAGCCCTGATCGTTGGTGCGTACCGGCGCGTCCTCTTCGTTGTACAGATGCGCACCTGCCAGCAACTGGCGGCTTTCCCCGATGGGTTTGAGCCCGACCAACCGCTCGCGCCCCGGCGCCTCAAGCCCTGGGCGTTCGGACATGGTCTTGCCGATGCAGTCCTTTTTCTGCGACACCATCCGCCCCATCCCGATGTCATAGGCCGTGGTCCGCCCGTGGATTTCGGCATGGGTGATGAACCCCTTCTCGATCCGCAGGACGTTAAGCGCCTCCATCCCATACAGGCCGCCACCCAGCGCCTCGGCCCGTTGGGCCAGAATGTCGAACAGGCTGGCTCCATACCGCGCAGGCACGGCAATCTCATAGGCGTGTTCGCCCGAGAAAGAGATCCTGAACAGACGCCCCGGCACCCCCAGAACCGAAACCGGACCGCAGGCCATGAACGGCCATTCAGCATCATCCAGCGGGGTGTCCAGCACGCCGTTCAGCACCTCGCGCGATTTGGGGCCGGCCACGGCGAATTGCGCCCATTGTTCCGTCACTGAAACCAGCGACACGTCCCAATCGGGCCGCAGACCCTGACGCATGAATTCCAGATGTTTCATCACGTCACCGGCGGCGGCGGTCGTGGTGGTCATCAGGAAATGACTGTCACCCAACCGCGCGGTGGTGCCGTCATCCATGACGAACCCATCCTCACGCAGCATCAGCCCATAGCGCACGCGCCCGACCTTCAGCGTCGAAAACGTGTTGGTATAGACGAAATCCAGAAACTGCGCGGCGTCGCGCCCCTGAATGTCGATCTTGCCCAGGGTCGACACATCGCACACGCCGACCGCCGTGCGCACCATCTGCACCTCGCGGTCGCAGGACTGACGCCACGTGGTCTCGCCCGGCTGCGGGAAATAACTGGGCCTGTACCATAGCCCGGCCTCGACCATCGGTGCCCCGCGCGCCACCGACGCCTTGTGCGAGGTGGTGAACCGCTGCGGTTTGAAACCCGCCCCCTCGGACCCCGCGCCCAGCGCAGCGATGGCAATCGGCGTGTAAGGCGGGCGAAAGGTGGTGGTTCCGGTTTCGGCAATCCCGCGCCCGGTGGCATCCGCCAGCACGGCCAGCGCCGCGACATTCGAGTTCTTGCCCTGATCGGTGGCCATGCCCTGCGTGGTATAGCGCTTCATGTGCTCGACCGAGCGGAAATTCTCGGTCGCGGCCTGTTTGACATCCTTGACGGTCACGTCGTTCTGGAAATCCAGCCACGCGCGCCCCTTGCCCGGTACCGCCCACAGCTGCGCGATTTCATAGGGCTGGTCCTCGGCCTGCGGCGGCTCGGGCTTGGGCGCCTTGAGGCCCAGGACACCCAGCGCCTCGGTCGCAGCCGAAATGCCTTCGCGCAGACAGGCAGCGGTGGAAAACGCGCCGTTGCAGGCCCCGGCCGTGCGCATCCCGGGCACGGCGCCCGGCGTGGGCACGAAGGCGGCAATGTCACGCCGCCAGGTCGGTCGACCGTTCATGTGGCAGGTCAGGTGGACCGAGGGGTTCCATCCGCCGGTCATCGCCAGACAATCGGTCTGAATGCGCTCTTCTCCGCTGGCGCGGCGCACGGTGATCGACTCCAGCCCCTTGCGCCCTGAACTGCCACAGACCTGCGCCCCGCGCAGCACCGGATAATCGGATGTCACCGGCCCGTCATGGCGGCTGTCGATCACGGCGGCAACGTGGACCCCAGCCGCCAACAGGTCGCGGGCCGTCCGGTGGATGTCATCGGTGTTGCCGAAGATCGTGACACTCCGGCCGGCCGCGACGCCCCAGCGGTTCAGATAGGCCCGCACGGCCCCGGCGGTCATGATGCCGGGCCGGTCATTGTTTCGAAACGCCACCGGGCGTTCCAGCGCCCCGGCCGCCAGAACCGAGCGGCGGGCGGCGATCCTCCAATATGTTTCCAGCGGCGCACCGGCAGGACGGTCGCCCGTATGGTGCAAGACCCGTTCGAGCGCGGCAAAGGTGCCCTGGTCGTAGGCCCCGGCAATCGTCGTGCGGGTCATCAGCCGCACATTCTCCATCGCCCGCAGCTCGGCCAGAACCTCGTCTACCCAAACGTGACCCGGCTTGCCATCCACCTCGAGCGTCTCGGCCAGCAGACGCCCGCCCATCTGGTTGCTTTCGTCGGCCAGAATGACATCCGCCCCGGCTCGGCCGGCCGTCAAGGCGGCCATCAAACCCGCGGGGCCAGCCCCGATCACTAGCAGATCGCAGAAGGCATAGGCACTTTCATACGTGTCGGCATTGGCCTGCCCGGACAGCGCGCCCAACCCCGCGGCGCGGCGGATCATCGGTTCGTACAGCTTCTCCCAAAAGCTGCGGGGCCACATAAAAGTCTTGTAGTAGAAGCCCGCCCCCAGAAAGGGCGCGGCCAGATCGTTCACCGCCATCACGTCGAAGCTCAGACTGGGCCAGCGGTTCTGGCTGCGCGCCTCGAGGCCCGGATAGATCTCTTGCATCGTGGCCCGCACATTCGGGTCCTGCGCGGGACCTCGGCCGACGGTGACCAGCGCGTTCGGCTCTTCGCTGCCAGCAGTCAGAACGCCGCGTGGGCGATGATACTTGAACGACCGCCCCATCAGGCGCACGCCATTGGCCAGCAGCGCCGAGGCCAGTGTGTCGCCCTCAAAGCCCGAATACCGGATTCCGTCAAAGGAAAACTCGACCGGTGTGCCGCGGTCGATCAGCCCCCTTCCAGCGACCCTCATCGTTTGCCCCCGGACGCAGGCTCGGTCGCCGATATTTCGTGGGTCAGCGTGTTTCGGGTCACGACGATCCATGCGCCGCAGCCGCCCTCGTGATACCACAGATCCCGCGTCCTGCCCGCCGGATTGTCGCGCAGATAGACGAAATCGTCCCAGGCGTCAGGCCCGGCATCCGGGACGGGCCGGTCCAGGTCGACGGCGGCCCCGCGATAGTAGAACTCGCGGCGGTCGCGCTCGCCGCAATACGGACAGGTGATCCTCATGGCCGCGCCTCCTGGCTTTCACAAGTATTCGAACGAAACATCCCGGCCCGCCCCTAATGCAGATTGTGCTGAGAGCCCTTGCCCTCTTCATCGATGATCCCGCGCCCGGTGCGGAAACGATCCAGCCGGAACCCTGTCGCGTTCTCGTGGTACCGGTCGGTGGCCATGAGGTGGGCAAACACGTTGCCCGAGCCCGGAACCGCCTTGAACCCGCCGTAGTTCCAGCCGCAGTTCAGATACAGCCCGTCGATAGGGGTGCGGTCGATGATCGGCGACCCGTCCGGCGACATGTCCATGATCCCGCCCCAGGACCGCAGCACCCGGGCCTTGCCGATCATCGGCATCAGCGCCATACCGGCCTCCATCACGCTTTCGACCGTGGGCAGATTGCCCCGCGCCGCGTAGGAGGCATAGAAATCCAGGTCGCCGCCGAACACCAGCCCGCCCTTGTCGGATTGGCTGATGTAGAAATGCCCCATCCCGAAAGTCACGACGTGGTCGATGCAGGGCTTCAGCCCCTCGGTCACAAAGGCCTGAAGCACATGGCTTTCGATCGGCAAACGCATCCCGGCCATCGCCGCGACCTGGCTGGACCGGCCCGCAACCACGATCCCCACCTTCTTGGCCCGGATCGCCCCGCGCGTCGTCTGCACCCCGCGCACGGCGCCGTTTTCGATGTCGATGCCCGTGACCTCACAATTCTGGATCAGATCCACCCCGCGCTGGTCCGCCCCGCGGGCATAACCCCAGGCCACGGCATCATGCCGGGCCGTGCCGCCGCGCGGATGGTATAGACCGCCATAGATGGGAAAGCGCAGATCGTCATAGTTCAGATACGGCAGCATCTCGCGCAGTGCATCGCGGTCCAGCAGGATGGCATCGTCGCCCTGGCTGATCATCATGTTGCCCCGCCGCGCGGCCGCGTCCCGCTGCCCGTCCGAATGGAACAGGTTGATGATGCCCCGCTGTGAATGCATCACGTTGTAGTTCAGGTCCTCTTCCAACCCCTCCCACAACTTGAGGGAATGCGAATAGAACTCGGAATTTCCTTGCAGAAAATAGTTGGCGCGAACGATCGTCGTGTTGCGCCCCACATTGCCGCCGCCGATATAGCCCTTTTCCAGCACGGCGACATTTGTCAGCCCGTGCTCTTTCGCCAGATAATACGCGGTGCTGAGACCGTGCCCCCCGCCGCCGATGATGACGATGTCGTATTCGGCTTTGGGCTCGGGATCACGCCAATGCGCCGTCCAACCTTTGTTGCCGGTCAGTCCTTCCTTCAGGACGCGTAAGCCGGAAAAGCGCATTCAGATCTCCCTGCGGGTTTGCTGGCATCAAACCAACTTCCAAAAGGAGTAGCAATCCGGGCTCGGGGCTCCGCATCCGTTTTCGACAAGATTTTGTCAACGCGCGACCGAACCGGTCGCAAACGAATTCGCCCTCAGAACCGCAGACGGAAGGCAACACCGACGATCGGAGCGGTATCATAGCCCTGCCGGCTGACCTCTTGCCCCGCTGCATTGTCCAGGCGCAACTCGCCGTCAAACTCGGCACCCGCAAATGCCGACAGCGAAACTCCGGGGTTTGGCGCGTATTCAACCGACAAAACGACTGGAATGCTGCTGTCCTCGCCCACGCCGCCCGGTGCCAACCCGCTTTCGTTCAGCTGAAAGCGGACCCGCTCGGACCGAACGGCAAGCCCCACGCTGACACTTTCCGAAGCCTTGTATTCCAGCGTGACGCCGGGGCCTTGAGTGGCCCCCAGCGCGCGCCCGGTGCTCAGACGCCAGCGCTCGGCAAAGGTCCAGTCGACCAGAAGCGCAGGAAAGACTTCGAGGTCATTGGTTCCAACCTCGGAGAACACGCCAAATGCCGGGCCGATGCGCAGATTGGGGTTCACCGCCCATGAAATGCCGGCGAAGGCACCATAGGTGAAGCCGTCCGAGGCACTGGCGCCGGTCTCGTAATCCCATCTCAACTGGGGCGAGACGATCACCTTAGCCCCGTTGTCCAAAGTGAAGCGCAATGGAACGCTCAGGCGAATGTCGCGGATGTCGTCCCACGGCTGGTTTCCGGGCAACCCGAAATCGTAGGCAAACTGACCGAAACTAGCCAGCAACCCCACAAAGGACCCGTCACCATAGCCGTAAATGCCGCCTGCCCGCAGGAACGCGCGCGATGCGCTGAAATCACCGCCGCCCTCAAGATCGGCGCTGCCCTGATAGACAACCAACCCTTCCACAGTCGGCGTCCAGCCTTGTCGGGGTTGGGCAATGGCAGCAGTCGCAAGCGCCAAGGTCGCGGACCCAATCGCCGCGGCCCAAGCTACAGAACGGGTCATTTGCATGAGATCCTCGGTGGCTTCACTGCATGAACTCCAGCGCAGGATGCGCGGCAACCGGACTTTTTGTCAAAGCCCGATTGCCCAGTTTCCGAGACGTCAAAGGCCTTTGGCGCGATAGCTTTTGGCCACGCGGTCGATGGACACGATGTAGGCCGCGGTGCGCAGGTCCTCGACGTCATTGCGATCGTGCCATACCTCACGCATCGCTTGGTAGGCGATGCGCATCGTGTCATCCAGGCCCGAACGCACCAACTCGAGCTCATCCGCGCCTTTGAGGTATTTGGCCTTGAAGTCCGGAGACATCGACCATGCATCGCCAAGATAGCGGTCCAGCCGTTCCAGCTCCTTCACGATCAGCTCGTGTCGCGCCTCTTCCTGACGGCGCTGCATCCGGCCGAAACGAATGTGACTCAGGTTCTTGACCCATTCGAAATACGAGACCGTCACACCGCCCGCGTTGGCATACATGTCGGGAATGATCACGGTGCCCTTCTTGCGCAGAACTTCGTCGGCCCCGGCGGTCACCGGACCATTCGCTGCCTCGATGATCAGCGGCGCCTTGATGCGCTCGGCATTGGACAGGTTGATCACCCCTTCCAGCGCCGCCGGGATCAGGATGTCGCACTCCTCTTCCAGCACAGCAGTGCCTTCGGCGGTATGCGTCGCATCCGGGTAGCCCTTCACGCCCCCATGTTTGACGATCCATTGATGCACCGCCTCGACGTCGATCCCCTCGGGGTCATACAGAGCACCGTCGCGCTCGATGATGCCCACGATCAACGATCCGTCCTCTTCGCTGAGGAATTTGGCCGCGTGATAGCCTACGTTGCCCAACCCCTGAACGATGACGCGCTTGCCCTCCAGCGACCCCGACAGGCGCGCCTTCTTGACGTCCTCAGGATGGCGGAAGAATTCGCGCAGCGCATATTGGATGCCACGCCCCGTCGCCTCGACCCGGCCCGAGATGCCGCCCGCATTCAGCGGCTTGCCGGTCACGCAGGCCCTCGCGTTGATATCGGTGGTGTTCATCCGCGCGTATTGGTCGGCGATCCAGGCCATCTCGCGCTCGCCGGTGCCCATGTCGGGGGCCGGAACGTTCTGCGAGGGGTTGATCAGGTCGCGCTTGGCCAGTTCATAGGCGAAACGGCGGGTGATCTGCTCCAGTTCATGCTCTTCATATTTGCGCGGGTCGATGCGCAAACCGCCCTTGGACCCGCCGAAAGGCGCCTCGACCAGGGCACACTTGTAGGTCATCAGCGCGGCAAGCGCCTCGACCTCGTCCTGGTTCACGGCCATGGCATAGCGGATACCACCCTTTACCGGCTCCATGTGTTCGGAATGAACCGAGCGATATCCGGTGAAGGTATGGATCTGCCCTCGCAACCGAACCCCGAAACGGACGGTGTAGGTGGCGTTGCACACCCGGATCTTCTCCTCCAGCCCCGGCGGAAGATCCATCAGGGCGGCCGCCCTGTTGAACATCAGATCCACGCTTTCCCGAAAGCTGGGTTCCTTGATGGTCGTCATAAAATCCTCCATGACGGTAGACGACGAAGCAATGGCGTTTTGTCGCACCCTTGGCAGGTGGCTGCAATCACGATCTGCACTTTTTTTCATCAGCTTGTGAACGGCAGGTTTGCGCGCGCAGACCTGAGTCGCCGCAGGTTAACCATTTGGTCAAATTGTCAACTTACCGGAAACAAAGCCCCGCCATCACCCGGAATGCGGACGATTCTCATTCAAAAAGAGCGCTCTAGGGGCAAATCCGCCCAATTCTCGCCACGTTCTGTGGGTAATTTTGTACACGAAATTTTTACGCGTCCGCTCTCTGCTCCGCGAGGTATCCAAAATGGCAACGCCGAATAACTATTTCAAAAAGGTCCGTGCCAACAGTGTTTTTTGTCGCGTCCGTCAATTTGCCGCGAACGAAGACGGCACCTTCACTATTTTGGTCGTTTTCCTGTTTCTGGCACTTCTTGCCGCAGCCGGGATCGGCGCGGACTTGATGAATTACGAGCGCGACAGAGCCAACTTGCAGTCGACTCTTGACCGGGCGGTACTTGCTGCCGCCGATCTGGACCAGAAAGAACCTCCCCAAAAGGTGGTCGAAGCCTATCTCGAAAAAGCCGGTCTGCTGGAGCAACTGAAAACAGTAGAGGTTCAGGAGTCATTCGGAACCCGCAAAGTGTCGGCAACGGCAGAAGCAGTGGTGGAAACGAACTTCATGCGCCTCTCCGGTATCAAAACCATGACAGCTCCTGCAGCAAGCGCCGCTGAGGAGTCGATCGGTGCCGTCGAGATTTCGCTGGTGCTGGATATTTCTGGATCAATGGGCAATGCTTCGGCCACTGCCGGAAAAACGAAACTGCAGGTTTTGCAGGACGCTGCTGTCGATTTCGTTCGACTTATGCTGGACAGGGAAGACGGTGGTTCGGACGGCATATCGATTTCGATTATTCCTTATGCCACCCAAGTCAACGCTGGAGAGCCGATCCTGAGCAAGTTCACAAATGTAACGCAAGAGCATAGCTACTCTCACTGCGTGAACTTTATTCCCGAGCAATACAGCGATTCAGACCTGCATCGGGATGACACGCTCGAACGGACCGCTCATTTCGATCCATTCACCTATTCCGAGGGCACCATCCGGATGCCGGTGTGCCCGGTTCGTGCCGGCAGCGCGATCACCCCGGTGACCGATAATCTGGTCGCATTGGAGAACCAGATCAAGGCCTTGACCGCTCAGGGGAACACATCAATCGATGTGGGCATGAAATGGGGCACCGCCCTCTTGGACCCCAGTATGCGTGGTATCGTGGCCGATCTTTCCGCAGAAGGTCTGGTGCCAGCCAAGTTTGCCAACCGCCCGACGGATTACGGCGGCGACGTTCTAAAGATTGCGATCGTTATGACCGATGGTCAGAACACGGATCAGTACATGCTGAACCCATCGCTGCGCGAAGGAATGTCTGATGTGTGGTACAACGAAGAAGCAGAAGAATACACGATTTACCATTCTCAGGGCAAACCCAATTACTTCTGGCCACAGCAAGACATGTGGGCTGATCATCCATTTGGCAGCCCCGACCCCGAAACGCCAGCCAATGAAGAGGTCGGGACGGCTGTTCGGTTGAGCTATCCGGAACTGTTCAACCGCGTCTCGCTGGCCTGGAATGCCAAGTACAACTACTATTGGCAGTCCAGCGGCTGGGCCGAATGGTATTCCAAGGCATATTCCAAGGTGGAAACATCCGCCAAGAACCAGCACACCAAGCACATTTGCGATGCGGCCAAGGATCAGGGCATCATCGTTTATGGCATCGCTTTCGAAGCGCCCCGCTCCGGATACAGAACGATCAAAAACTGCGCGAGTTCGGACAGCCATGTGTATGACGTCGAAGGGCTGGACCTGGAAAAAGCCTTCGCGTCGATTGCATCCTCGATCAGAAAACTTCGGTTGACCCAATGATTAAGTTGCTCGAGTCCAGAATGCGTCGGTTCCGACGCTCGGAAGATGGCAACGCAACAATCGAGTTCATCTTCATCTTCCCTGCCTTCATGTTCTTCGTGTTGTCGGGTGTCGAACTCGCCTTGCTGACGACGCAGCAGGGCATGCTGGAAAGGGCCGTCGACATAACAGTTAGGGACATTCGTCTTGGAACCGGCAACAACCTGCAACATGACGATATCAAGGACGTCGTTTGTGAGCGTGCCCAGTTTATCAAGAACTGCTCGGAAAACCTTCGCCTGGAGATGATCAAACAAGACCCATTTCAGGTTTTGGCTCTTCCAGAAACGCCAGACTGCACCGACAACTCGGAGCAAGTAAACCCCGTTCGCAACTTTGAAAACGGCCTCGAGAACGAACTGATGATATTGCGGGTCTGCGCGAAAATTGATCCGGTATTCCCCACGTCGGCAATGGGACGAGCGTTGGTGGATGAAACCGGGCAATACGCCTTGACCGCGACGACTGCGTTTGTACAGGAGCCTTCGTAAAATGTGGACTAGTCTAAGGCGCATAGGAACCCGTATCAGCCAGTTCAAGCGAGACGAAAGTGGAATTCTGACCGTCGAAGCGATAATGATCTTTCCGCTTCTGTTTTGGGCGGTAACCGCGACCTATGTCGTGTTTGAGGGATTTCGCCAGAGCGCATCGAATTTGAAAGCCGCATACACGATTGGCGACCTAATCTCGCGAGAAACCCGAACGATCACAGAGACATATGTCGACACGCTTCATGAACTTATGGAAGCGATGGTAAACAATCGATCGGAAATGAGGATGCGCATTTCTCTGATCGTTTATGATGAGGAAGAAAAGCGTCACGAAGTACGTTGGTCCACGGTGCGTGGGTACGATTTTGAATGGACCAACGCCAACATCAAGGAAATAGAAAACAGCCTTCCGCCAATGCCTGATCAGGACACGTTGATCCTCGTGGAAACATCCAACGACTATGTACCGTTTCGCACTCCAGGATGGGGCATCGGAACAGGAATTACATTTGATAACTTCGTGTTTACGCGACCTAGGTTCACCAACGAAGTTGCGGGCGCAGTTTAGCCGTCGGACTCGCCCGCCAATAACGCGGACAGCATCTCAGACATGAACTTGGTCTCGGCGGCGGCCGTCATGCCGCCGACACCAACCCGTCGCCCGATGCGCCACCACAGGCCGGGCGCCCAGGCGCGCTCGGCCCTGCTTTTGGTCGTGACCAGAAAACCGTTTGACGGTTTGAACGCAAACACACCGCGGTCCACGCCTTCGATATCCGCCACTTCCAGAATCCTGATGCCGCTGCCCGTGCGCAGTTCCGTGCGCGTCAGCTCGATCCGGTCGGCAGTCGCGTGCCAGACCCGATGCGCCAACCAAAGGGCCGAGCCGCCGACGGCGAACAGAAAAACCTGCCACAGCGGCGCGGGCGGTCTGGCCAAGGCGACATAGATCACCAGCGCCCCAACCGACAGCAGCATCGCCACCCCCATCCACCGACGTGCCGCCGAGGCCTGCACCGTCGCCAGAATCTCGTCCTGCATCCGAACCTCCATTCGTTTCAGACCCCGTACCTGAAATTCCGCGACAACAACAGACCATTGACGGATTTGTTGAAACACGCACAGGCGCGGTGAGTTTTCGTTGAATTGACCGCAGCGCGTCGCCGCCCCTATTCACAATCACAACCGCAGGAGGCCCTATGTCCCTTAGACCCACCCTCGAAACCCGCAAAGCCGTTCCGACTCTTGAAGGCGCCGGCGTTAAGCTGCACCGCGCATTTGGTTTTCAGGACCCGTCCGAGCTGGATCCGTTCCTTCTGTTCGATGATTTCCGGAACGAGGTCCCTCGGGACTATCTGGCTGGGTTTCCCTGGCACCCCCATCGCGGAATCGAGACGATCACCTATGTGCTGTCCGGTACGGTCGAACACAAGGATTCGCTGGGCAACAGCGGGACCCTCGGCGCTGGCGACGTGCAATGGATGACCGCCGGATCGGGAATCCTGCATCAAGAGATGCCCAAGGGGAACGCGTCAGGGCAGATGCATGGGTTTCAGTTGTGGGGCAACCTGCCCTCGGCCCAGAAAATGACTGCACCCCGGTATCAGGACGTGCAAGGCAAGGACATTCCCGAAATCGTAGATGACGACGGCACCCGGGTTCGGGTCATCGTCGGCACGTTCTGGGGAAAGACCGGCCCGGTGGACGGAATCGCGGCCGACCCGCAATACCTGGATATCTCGGTTCCCGCCGGTGTCCGAAAGACCTTCAAGATCGACACCTACCGCCGCGCCTTTGCCTATGTGTTCGAAGGGCAGGCCGCCTTTGCGGATGCCTCCAAGCCCAGAGGGGTCCTGCTGGAGAAAGAAGTCGCCGGGCAGGAAGTGAACATCCGGGACATGTCCGGAAACCGAACCCTTGTGCGCTTTGGAACGGGTGACGAAGTAACCGTCCAGGCGGGACCGGACGGGGTACGGTTCCTACTGATTTCAGGGGCTCCGATCAACGAGCCCGTGGCCTGGCACGGACCGATCGTCATGAACACCCGCGCCGAGCTTGAACAGGCCTTTCGCGAGTTGCGCAACGGCACCTTCATCCGACCTGCCCATTGACGGCCCAGGCGGAGAGACGGGTCAGGCGGACACGGCCTTGCGCACCATGTCCCAATAGATCTGTTCGACCTGATCCAGCGACAGGCGCCCGCCGGCCCGATACCAGGTCATGACGCCGTTCAGCATCGCAATCACCGCAAGCGTGGCAATCTTGGCATCCTGAAGCGCGAACAACCCCTCGGCCTGTCCGGCGACCAGGATTCCCTGCAGCGCGTCCTCGTAATCGCGCCGCAGGGCTTCGATCTCGGCAAAGTTCTCGGGGGTGAGGTTGCGCAGCTCCATGTAGGCGATGAAAACCTCTTCGGGCCGCTGCATGTGGAACCGGATGTGGAACCCGACGAACTGACGCAGCGCATCAAGCGCGCAATCCTGCGGCGGCAAACCCTTCTGGGCGGCCAGCAACTCCTCCATGTGGTCGCGCATCAACCGGTACAGAAGGCTTTGCTTGTCGGGCGTATAATTGTACAGCGCACCGGCCTGTACGCCGACCTCGGCCGCGATTTGCCGCATGGAAACAGCGGCATATCCATATCGCGCGAACAGATGCAACGCCGCTTTGCGTATGCGCGGGCCTGTGATATCCGAGTGAGAACCTTGTGTGCGTGCCATGATCGGCAGTTTATATGAACAAACGTTCAAATAGAACCCCGCTTGATCCCGGGCGTCGGAAGGTGCATCACGACAGGGTACGCAACTCTACGGGATCCGCGATGAAGCCGCTGCCTGTCCTTTTTCTTGTGGCACTGTCCGCCGGATGCACGGACTTCCCCGAGCTCCGAGGCCGCGAGGCAGCAACCGTCGTGGATGCCCCCTACCCCAAACTGATCCCGCTGGACGAGGCCTTGGGGCCACCGGTTGACGTGGCCAGCGAGGCTGCTGATCTGAGAAAGGATCTGACCGAGCGCAAGAAGTCCCTGCGCAAGCGCGCCAACCGGTTGCAGAACACTCCGATCGACTAAAGGAAGACCGGCCATCGACCGGTGCAGACGGTTGCTGGGACGCTGACCGATTGCACCGCCGGTCCGAACCCGCTAAGGCAGCGAAGAACGGGCGGAATGCCCCGAACAGCCGAAACCCGAGCAGAAAGGAACCCACGGAATGACACAGGCGCTGCGGCTTGGAATTGCTGGCTTGGGAACCGTGGGCGTGGGCGTGGTCAAGATCATCCGGCGCCACGCCGATCTGCTGCAGTCCCGCACCGGCCGACCCATCGAGATCGTGGCCGTTTCAGCGCGTGATTCCACCAAGGACCGCGGCGTCAACCTGTCGGGCTACGCTTGGGAGACCGACCCGGTCGCCTTGGCCCGGCGTGACGACATCGACGTGTTCGTCGAGCTGATGGGCGGTGAGAACGGGCCAGCCAAGGCCTCGGTCGAGGCGGCCCTGACCACCGGCAAGGATGTCGTGACGGCAAACAAGGCGCTGCTGGCGATCCACGGTCAGGCGCTGGCCGAAATGGCCGAGGCTGCCGGCCGCGTGATCCGGTTCGAGGCGGCCGTCGCGGGTGGTATCCCGGTCATCAAATCGCTGACCGAAGGTCTGGCCGGGAACGAGATCACCCGCGTGATGGGCGTAATGAACGGCACCTGCAACTATATTCTGACCCGCATGCAGTCGCAGGGTCTGGGCTACAACGCCCTGTTTGAGGAATGCGCGCAGCTGGGCTACCTCGAGGCCGATCCGAACCTGGACGTAGGCGGCATCGACGCGGCGCACAAGCTGGCGCTGCTGGCGTCGATCGCCTTCGGCACGAAACCCAATTTCGACGGGATCGAGATCGAGGGGATTCAACACATCAGCCTGGACGACATCCACCAGGCAGACGACATGGGCTACCGCATCAAGCTGCTGGGCGTGGCGCAACGCACACCGCGCGGGCTGGAACAGCGGATGCAGCCTTGCCTGGTGCCCAGCGACTCGCCGCTGGGACAGTTGGAAGGCGGCACCAACATGGTGGTGATCGAGGGCGACGCGGTGGAACAGGTCGTTCTGCGCGGCCCCGGCGCGGGCGAAGGCCCCACGGCCAGCGCAGTCATGGGCGATGTCTGCGACCTGGCGCGCGGGCTGCGCATCGCGACCTTCGGGCGTCCGGCCACCACTCTGGTCGATGCCAAACCCGCCATCACCGGCCTGCCCGCCCCGTATTACCTGCGACTGGCTCTGCTGGACAAACCCGGTGCGCTGGCAAAGGTGGCAGCCATTCTGGGCAATGCCGGCGTCTCGATCGACCGGATGCGCCAATACGCCCATGCCGAGGACACCGCCCCGGTTCTGATCGTCACCCACAAGACCACCCGCGCCACCCTGGACATCGCGCTGGAGGAACTGCGCAAGACTGACGTGGTTTCCGGTGAACCGGTCGCGCTGCGCATTGAGCAGGTCTGAACCCTTGCGGCCTGCGCCACGGGCAGGCTATGCCAGTCAACAACGTCCAAGATTGCCAAAGGATACCCACGCATGAGCGCTGCCAAGATCGATTTCAATGACCGCATGTTGTCCCTCGGCCTGGCCCGGGTCGCCGAACAGGCCGCCTTGGCCTCGGCCTCGTTGGTCGGGCGCGGTGACGAGAAGGCAGCCGATCAGGCCGCCGTCAACGCCATGCGCGAACAGCTGAACTTGCTGGACATCGCCGGCGTGGTCGTCATTGGCGAGGGCGAGCGCGACGAGGCGCCGATGCTGTATATCGGCGAAGAGGTCGGCACCGGCAACGGCCCCGGCGTGGACATCGCGCTGGACCCGCTGGAAGGCACTACCCTGACCGCCAAGGACATGCCCAACGCGCTGACCGTCATCGCCATGGGGCCGCGTGGGTCGATGCTGCACGCGCCCGACGTGTACATGGACAAGCTGGCCGTGGGCCCGGGCTATCCGGAAAAGGTTGTGTCGCTTGACATGAGCCCGCGCGAGCGGGTCGAGGCCCTGGCCAAGGCCAAGGGCTGCGAGCCCAGCGACATCACCGTCTGCATTTTGGAACGTCCCCGGCACGAGGCGATGATCGCCGAAGTGCGTGAAACTGGCGCGTCGATCCGGCTTATCACCGATGGGGACGTGGCCGGTGTGATGCACTGCGCCGAGGCAGAGGAAACCGGGATCGACATGTATATGGGCCAAGGCGGCGCCCCCGAAGGCGTTCTGGCGGCCGCGGCGCTGAAATGCATGGGCGGCCAGATCTTCGGCCGGCTGCTGTTCCGGAACGATGACGAACGCGGCCGCGCCGCCAAGGCAGGCATCACCGATCTGGACCGCGTCTATTCGCGTGACGAAATGGTGACGGCCGACGTGATCTTTGCCGCAACCGGCGTGACCGGCGGGTCGCTGCTGCCGCGCATCAAACGTCAGCCGGGCTGGGTGGAAACCACCACGCTGCTGATGCGGTCGAAAACCGGCTCGGTCCGGCGCATGACCTACCGTACGCCGATCTGGCCGCACCTGAACGGGTGATTGCCCGATCGGCATCGTCAAAACCAACTCACAGGCCGTGCCCGCCCGGGCTCGGCCTTGCCCGTCAGGAGGGATAGGTTGAGCTTTCTGGGTGTCGAGCACTCTCTGACCGGCCGTAGGTGGGTTGGCCCACCGCCCGAGATGGACCGCGCCGCCGAAATGCTGGCACAGCAGACCGACCTGCCCCGCCCGCTGTGCCAGGTGCTGGCCCGCCGCGGCGTGGCCCCAGCCGAGGCCGAGAGCTTTCTGGCGCCCAAGCTGCGCGACCTGCTGCCCGACCCGCGCGAGCTGAAGGACATGGAAACCGCCGCCGCCCGTTTCCTGCAAGCCGTGCGGCACAAACAGCGCATCGCGATCTTTGCCGATTACGACGTGGACGGTGGCAGTTCGGCCGCCCTGCTGATCGTGTGGCTGCGTCAGATGGGGCTGAACGCCACGCTGTACGTGCCCGACCGGATCGACGAGGGCTATGGCCCGAACGCACCCGCGATGGCCCAGCTGGCCGCGACGCATGACCTGATCATCTGCGTCGATTGCGGGACGCTCAGCCATGATGCCATCGCGGCGGCCCAGGAGGCGGACGTGATCGTCCTGGACCACCACCTGGGCGGAGAGACCCTGCCCGACTGCGTGGCCGTCGTGAACCCGAACCGCCAGGACGAAAGCGGAGACCTCGCCTATCTGTGCGCCGCCGCCGTCGTGTTCCTGATGCTGGTTGAGGCCGGCCGGCAGCTGCGCGCGGCGGGCGCCAAGGGCCCTGACCTGATGGCGATGCTGGATCTCGTGGCTCTGGCCACGGTTGCCGATGTTGCGCCTCTGGTCGGGATCAACCGCGCGTTGGTACAGCAGGGGCTGAAGGTCATGGCGCAGCGCCTGCGGCCCGGCCTTGTGGCTCTGTCCGACGTGGCGCGCATGGATACCGCGCCCAACAGCTATCACCTGGGGTTCCTGCTGGGGCCACGGGTCAACGCCGGGGGGCGCATCGGTCAAGCCGATCTGGGCGCGCGCTTGCTGAGTACCGACTCTACCGTCGAAGCAGAAGCCTTGGCCAAGCGGTTGGACGCGTTGAATACCGAACGGCGCGACATCGAAAACGCCGTGCGCGCCGCCGCGCTGGTCCAGGCCGAAGATCGTGGGCTGGACGCACCGCTGGTCTGGGCGGCGGGCGACGGTTGGCATCCGGGCGTCGTGGGCATCGTGGCCTCGCGCCTGAAAGAGACGGCCAACCGCCCGGCGATCGTGATCGGCTTTGACGGCGACGAGGGCAAAGGGTCGGGCCGCTCGGTTTCGGGTGTCGATCTGGGGGCCGCGATTCACCGGCTGGCGTCCGAAGGGCTGCTGGTCAAGGGAGGCGGGCACAAGATGGCCGCAGGTCTGACCGTGATGCGCGATCAGCTGGAACCCGCCATGGCGCGCCTGAGCGAGTTGCTGGCCAAACAGGGGGCGGGCGAAGGCGGCCCCGCCGACCTGAAACTTGACGGTGTTCTGATGCCTGGCGCCGCCACGGTGGCATTGATCGAGCAGATTGAGCAGGCGGGTCCGTTCGGGGCCGGTGCCCCTGCCCCACGCTTTGCCCTGCCAGACCTGCAGGTGCGCTTTGCCAAACGCGTGGGCGAGACCCATCTGAAGTTGTCCCTGTCCGACGGTATGGGCGCAGGGATCGACGCCATCGCCTTTGGCGCCTTTGATGGCCCGATGGGCGATCGGCTGTCAAATCACGGCGGTGCCCGGTTCCATTTCGCAGGCCGGCTCGAGATCAATACCTGGGGCGGACGGCAGAGCGTTCAGCTGCGCCTGGAAGACGCGGCCGAGGCGAAATGACCCCTTTCGAGCCTGCCGGAACCGGGGCGCAAAAAAGTTTCACATGGCTGCATTTTTCGTCTTGCGGGGGCGGAACGTAATCCGTAAAAGGCCCTCCACAAGCCAGCGTGGCCCGTTCGTCTATCGGTTAGGACGCCAGGTTTTCAACCTGGAAAGAGGGGTTCGATTCCCCTACGGGCTGCCACTTGTGCTTGTGCAAGGCTTGCGTGGCCCGTTCGTCTATCGGTTAGGACGCCAGGTTTTCAACCTGGAAAGAGGGGTTCGATTCCCCTACGGGCTGCCACTCTTACTTTCCACCAAATCCATGGCGTTCCGTCGCTGGTGAACTGTTCACAGCCCGGGTCCGGCTGGGTCTGAGGTTCGGCGTCGACACCTTTCGGGTGGCTGGGCAACACAGCCCGACGCGTCCTCATCGCCCGCGACGCTACGTCGAACCCATTTAATGTCTCATTAATTCAAGATCTTACCTCATATCTCTGAGAGATCGAAACCGGGCGCCGCCTCAATTACTAATTTTTTAGTTTGACAGACTCGCGGAAAATCGCCGATGCTGCCTTTCATCCGGGTCGCACCGGAGAACCATAAATCTTGGGAGGAGAAAGATGCGGAAACATCTTTTGTCCGCAGTGGCGGCGGCTGCCGTCATTGCGGGGCACGGTCCGGTTTGGGCCGACGAAGCCGCAGCCAAACGCTGGATCGACGACGAATTTCAGCCATCCGCCTTGTCGAAAGACGAGCAGATGGCGGAGATGCAGTGGTTCATTAAGGCTGCTGAACCCTTTGCCGGAATGGAAATCAACGTCCTGTCGGAAGGCATCCCGACCCATTCCTATGAATCCGAGGTTCTGACCAAGGCATTCGAGGAAATCACCGGCATCAAGGTCAACCACCAGATCCTGGGTGAAGGCGAGGTCGTCCAGGCCGTTCAAACCCAGATGCAGACCGGTCGGAACCTGTATGACGGCTATGTCAACGACAGCGACCTGATCGGGACGCATTCGCGCCTGCAACTGGCCTATCCCCTCTCGGACATGATGGAAGGCGAATGGGCGGCTACGACCTCTCCAACGCTGGATCTGGACGACTTCATGGGCATCCAGTTCACTACCGGGCCGGACGGCAAGCTGTACCAGCTGCCCGACCAACAATTCGCCAACCTGTACTGGTTCCGCAAGGACTGGTTCGATGATGAAGCCAACAAGGCCGCATTCAAGGAAAAATATGGCTATGATTTGGGCGTTCCGGTCAACTGGTCTGCCTACGAGGATATCGCCGAGTTCTTCACCGAGGACGTCAAGGAAGTCGACGGGGTCGCGATCTATGGCCACATGGATTACGGCAAGCGCGCGCCCGATCTTGGCTGGCGCATGACCGATGCCTGGCTGTCGATGGCTGGCGCCGGCGACAAGGGCGAGCCCAACGGTATACCTGTCGATGAATGGGGCATCCGCATGGAAGCGGGCACCTGCAACCCGGTCGGCGCTTCGGTGTCGCGTGGCGGTGCCGCGAACGGCCCGGCGGCGGTCTATGCGATCCGCAAATGGGACGAATGGCTGCGCAAGTACGCGCCTCCGGGTGCGGCGTCCTATGACTTCTACCAGTCGCTGCCCGCTCTGTCGCAAGGCAACGTGGCTCAGCAGATCTTCTGGTACACGGCCTTTACCGCCGACATGGTCAAGCCCAAGTCCGAAGGCAACAACACTGTCGACGACGAGGGCAACCCGCTGTGGCGGATGGCGCCCAGCCCTCATGGTCCCTATTGGGAAGAAGGCCAGAAGGTTGGCTATCAGGACGTGGGATCGTGGACCTTCCTGAAATCCACCCCGTCGGATCGAGCACAGGCCGCGTGGCTGTACGCTCAGTTCGTGACGTCCAAGACCGTCGATGTGAAAAAGTCCCATGTGGGTCTGACCTTCATCCGCGACAGCTCGGTCAATCATGAGTCATTTACCGAACGCGCACCCAAGCTGGGTGGCCTGGTCGAGTTCTACCGCTCGCCTGACCGCGTGGCATGGTCGCCGACCGGCATCAACGTTCCCGACTACCCCAAGCTGGCCCAGATCTGGTGGCAGCAGATCGGCGACGTGAACTCGGGCGCCTTCACCCCGCAAGAGGCGATGGACCGTCTGGCCGAAGAGATGGACATCACCATGGCCCGTATGCAGGCCGCGGATGAAAGCGCTGGCGTTTACGGCGGCTGTGGTCCGCGCCTGAACGAGCCGCGCGACCCCGAATATTGGCTGAGCCAGCCGGGCGCGCCGAAGCCGAAGCTGGAAAACGAGAAGCCGCAAGGCCAGACCGTCAACTATGACGAACTGGTGGCACGCTGGCAGTCCCAGTAAGCCACTACTCCCCGGGGGGCGCCGGTACCGGCGCCCCTTGCCAACCAAGACCAAACAGCGTTGCCACGCGCTGCGGGATCGGAACCCACGGACATGATCGAATTACAAGACGCGACCAAGCGGGTCGGCACCGTTACCCATATCAAACCCACGTCCCTGACGCTGCAGACCGGCCATTTCAACGTGCTTCTGGGCGCGACCGGGTCGGGCAAGACATCTCTGATCAAGATGATGGCCGGCCTGGATCCGATTGCCTCGGGCAAGGTTCTGATGGACGGGCAGGACGTGACACGGCTGAGCACTCAGAAACGCAAAATCAGCCTCGTGCATCAGTTCTTCGTGAACTACCCGCATATGACTGTGTTCGACAACATCGCCTCGCCGCTGCGCGTGGCCGGAATGGCGCAATCCGAGATCGAAGGCCGCGTGGAAGAGGCCGCCGACCTGCTGCAACTGCGCCCGATGCTGCACCGTCGCCCGCATGAACTGTCGGGTGGCCAACAGCAGCGCACCGCTCTGGCCCGTGCCATCGCCAAGGACAGCCGCGCGGTATTCCTGGACGAGCCGCTGGCCAATTTGGACTACAAGCTGCGCGAGGAATTGCGCGAGCAATTGCCCGAGCTGTTCGCCGGGCGCGGCGCCGTGGTGGTCTATGCCACGTCCGAACCCGAGGAGGCGCTGCTGCTGGGCGGCTACACCGCCTTGATGGAGGACGGCCGCGTGACTCAGTTCGGCCCGACGGCGGACATCTATCGCAATCCCGAAAACCTCGCCGCCGCGCGGGTGTTTTCCGACCCGCCCATCAACGTGGCCCGCGTCACGATCACCGGTGGCCAGGTTCAGTTGGCCGGCGGCGGCACATGGCGGCTGAGCGAGGGCATCAGCCTGTCCGACGGGCAATACAAGGTCGCCGTGCGCCCGCACCGCGTCACCCCCGTGCGCGCCTCGGCCGATGACGTCGAGCTGACCGGCCGCGTGATCGTGACCGAACTGTCCGGATCGGATTCCAGCGCGCATTTCCAGCATGGCGAAGACGCCTGGGTGTCGCTGGCCGCCGGGGTCCACCCCTATCAGGTGGGCGAGGACCACACATTCTACATGAACCCGGCCCATTGCCGGTATTTCGGCCAAGACGGCAAAAGGGTGGCCTGACATGGCACAGATCAAGCTTGCAAACCTCAAACACAGCTACATGCCATCGCCGCAAGGCCCACAGGACTATGCGCTGAAGGAAATCGACGTAACCTGGCGTGATGGCGGGGCCTATGCTCTGCTGGGGCCATCGGGCTGCGGCAAGTCCACGCTGCTGAACATCATCTCGGGTCTGTTGACCCCATCCGAGGGGCAGATCCTGTTCGACGACCGCGACGTGACCGCCCTGCCCCCTGATCAGCGCAACATCGCGCAAGTGTTCCAGTTTCCGGTGATCTACGACACGATGACCGTCGGCGAGAACTTGGCCTTTCCGCTCAAGAACCGCGGCGTCGATCCGGCGACGATTAAGCGGCGCGTCGACGAGATCGCCGAGATGCTGGATGTCACCGACATGCTGAACACCCGCGCCAGCGGCCTCAGCCCGGACAACAAGCAGAAGATCTCGATGGGCCGCGGTCTGGTCCGCGACGACGTGAACGCAGTGATGTTCGACGAGCCGCTGACCGTGATCGACCCGCATCTGAAATGGAAGCTGCGGTCCAAGCTGAAAGAGCTTCACCAGCGCGTCAAGGCGACGATGATCTATGTCACACACGACCAGACCGAAGCGCTCACCTTCGCAGACGAGGTGGTTGTGATGCAGGAAGGCGAAGTGGTCCAGATCGGAACTCCGGTCGAGCTGTTCGAGCGCCCGCAACACACATTCGTGGGCCATTTCATCGGCTCGCCCGGCATGAACGTGCTGCCCTGCGAGGCGCGGGGCGACCGTGCCCTGTTCGAAGGGCACGAGGTGATGCTGGAAGGTCCGGTCAGCGGCACCGGCGGTCGCACCGATCTGGGAATCCGGCCCGAATATGTGGGCTTTGGCCCCGATGGCATCCCGGCCCATATCACCAAGGTGGCCGATATCGGGCGGCACTATGTGGTCAGCGCCATGGTCGGCACCAGCCCAGTGAAGGCGGTGACCGAACACGCGCCCCCCGAGCCCGGATCGCAAGTCTGTCTTCAATTCAAACCTGAACAGACGCGCGTCTATCGTGACGGCTGGATCGCAACCGAGGAGCGCGCCCGATGAAAACGGAAAATCAGAAAGCGTGGTTCTTTGTCCTGCCGGTGCTGGCGCTGGTGGCGTTCAACGCACTGGTGCCCATGATGACGGTGGTCAACTACTCGGTCCAGGAAACCTTCGGCAACAACCAGTTCTTCTGGGAAGGGCTGGGCTGGTTCGAACAGATCCTGCGGTCTGACCGCTTCCAGGCGGCGCTGGGGCGACAGTTCCTGTTCACCGCGCTGATCCTGATGATCGAAGTGCCGCTGGGCATCATCGTGGCCCTGTCGATGCCGCGCAAGGGCTTCTGGGTGCCGGTCTGCCTGGTACTGATGGCCCTGCCGATGCTGATCCCGTGGAACGTGGTCGGCTCGATGTGGAACATCTTCACCCTGCCCAAGATCGGCCTGCTGGGGTATTTCCTGAACGACGTGCTGGGCATCAACTATGACATGACCCAACAACCGCTGTCGGCCTGGATCACCATCGTGGTGATGGATGTCTGGCACTGGACCTCGCTGGTTGTGCTGCTGTGCTATGCCGGTCTGGTGTCCATCCCCGACGCCTATTACCAGGCAGCCAAGATCGACGGAGCAAGCCCGTGGTCGGTGTTCCGCTATATTCAGCTGCCCAAGATGAAGACGGTTCTGACCATCGCGGTTCTGCTGCGGTTCATGGACAGTTTCAACATCTACACCGAACCCTTCGTTCTGACCGGGGGCGGTCCCGGCAACTCGACCACCCTGCTGTCGATCGACCTGGTGAAGATCGCGCTGGGACAGTTCGACCTTGGCCCCGCGGCCGCGATGAGCCTGATCTATTTCGCCATCACGCTGCTGGTTTCCTGGGTCTTCTACACCCTCATGACAAAGGATGACGCGCAATGAAGAAGCGGTCCCTCATCCCGATCCTGTATATCGCGTTCCTGATGTTGCCGATCTATTGGCTGGTGGCGATGTCCTTCAAGACCACGAACGAGATCCTGTCAGGCTTCTCCCTTTTTCCCCAGACCTTTACGCTGGAGAACTACAAGGCCATCTTCACCGATCCGACGTGGTATTGGGGCTATATCAACTCAATCACCTATGTGACGATCAACACGATCCTGTCGGTCTGCGTGGCGTTGCCTGCGGCCTACGCGTTCTCGCGCTATCGGTTCCTGGGCGACAAGCAGCTGTTCTTCTGGCTGCTGACCAACCGCATGGCCCCGGCGGCCGTGTTCGCCCTGCCCTTCTTTCAGCTGTATTCGTCGATCCACCTCTTCGACACCTACCTGGCGGTGGCACTGGCGCACACGCTGTTCAACGTGCCGCTGGCAGTGTGGATCCTGGAAGGTTTCATGCGCGGCATCCCGAAAGAGCTGGATGAAACCGCCTATGTCGACGGCTATTCCTTCCCCCGGTTCTTCGTCACGATCTTCCTGCCCAACATCAAGGCGGGCGTGGGTGTGGCGGCATTCTTCTGTTTCATGTTCTCGTGGGTGGAAATGCTGCTGGCCAAGACCCTGACGGCGGTTGAGGCCAAACCGATCGCCGCCGTGATGACCCGCACCGCGTCCAGCGCAGGCTACGAGCTGGGCCTGCTGGCTGCCGCCGGCACCCTGACCATCATCCCCGGCGCCATCGTCATCTGGTTTGTCCGCAACTACATCGCGCGCGGTTTCGCGATGGGACGTGTATGAGGTTCGACATGCGCAAACTCCTTCTCTCCCTCTCCCTGTTCGCCCCTTCCCCGGCGCTGGCGCAAGCCAAGGCTGGCTGGGGTAATGTCGGCCAGGAAGAACCCAAGGGCTTTTCGTGGACCGACCCGCTTTGGCCCGATTTCTGGATGGCCTGGACCCCGGCAACGCTGGCGGTTTTCGTGGGCATCTTCTCGGCCATCGCCCTGATCGGGGTACTCGAGGTGGTCAAGTTTCGCGACGGGATCGAACGCCGGGGCGTGCTGGGCCTGACCACCACATTGGGCGACCGACTGTTCATCACCCTGCTGGGTTCGGCCTATATCTTTCTGGCCTGGCTGGGGCTGGTCGGCCAACCGGTGTGGACCCCGCTTTTCCTGTCGATCGGCTGGGGCATTTTCGTTTTCTGGAAAGTTTAGGCTTTGCGCAACCGTGAAAGGATGCTTGTCTGGCAAGCATTACAGGCAAAATGGTGACACCGAAACCGATGCGAAAGAGAAAGACAGGAAATCTGCTGACCGAGGTTGAACTGGAGTTCATGAACGAGCTTTGGGCACTTGGCGAAGGCTCGGTACGCGACGTGCTGGACCGGCTGCCGCCCGAGCGGAACCTAGCCTACACCTCGGGCGCGACGATCCTGCGTATCCTGGATGAAAAGGGATTTGTCCAAAGCCGCAAGGATGGCAAAACCCTGATCTATCGCCCGCTGCTTGAGAAGGACACCTATCAGGCGCGGTCGCTGCAGAACCTGTCTCGCACGTTGTTCGATGACACCCCGGCCTCGCTGGTGGCACGTCTTGTCGATGACGCCGGCCTGACCGAAGCTGATCTGGAGGAAATTCGAGCACTGGTAGAGAGGAGACTGCAAAATGACAGCGGTTAAACCGGTACTCGACGCCTATTTGGACCTGAATGTCGTGCTGGCCTTGTCCGCGCTAATTTGGCTGGCCGCCCGGGCGGCGTTGCGCCCAACGGTGCAGCGGCACAATTTCGTCGTTCAATTGCGTGTGCTCAAGGCGCTTTGCCTGTGTGTTCTGCTCAGCCCGGTTCTGGCGCTGACGGTGACCGCACTGTCCGCGCAAATGTGGCCCGGACGCGCCGTGGCCATCGGGGACATCGCCGTCGCGGCCTATCTGCGGGGCGACATCGCCATGCCGGCGACCCAGTTCGAGGCCTTGCTGAACACACGCCAGCGCTGGGTCGATCTTGTGCTGTCCGGTCAAAGCCCGGTTCTGACCGGGCTTGTCGCGGCGCTGATCCTTGCCGCGCTGCGCATTCTGGCACGGACGGTTCGGGATGCGCTGGCCATTCGCGAAACCGTTCAGAACAGCTTCCTCTGGCGCCGCTCGACCCGCGTGGACGTGCGCCTCTCGGACCGGATCACCGTTCCCTTCGCTGTGCGCGGTCTGCGCCGCCGCCATGTGGTGCTGCCCAGCCATCTGCTGGACACCCCGCGCGAGCTACGCTTTGCGCTGGCACATGAACTCGAGCATGTCCGCGCCCGGGACGTCGAATGGGAGCTTGGAATCGAACTGCTGCGTCCGCTGTTGTTCTGGAACCCGGCCTTCTGGCTGCTGAAATATCAGTTCAGCCGTCTGCGCGAACTGTCCTGCGACCAATCCGTGGTCATGCGCCGCGGAATCGACGCCCGCGACTATACCAAATGTCTGCTGGATTACTGCGCCAGAACGGTCTCGCAGGGCCGCCCGCGTGTTCTGAACGTGGCCCTGGTTCCCGGTGGCAAGGCCAAGCGGGTCCTGCGGCAGCGGGTGATCGCCCTGGCCGACGCGCCCCGACTGAACGCGCCCGTGCCCGCCTTCTTTCTTGCGACGACGCTGATCTTTGCCGTTCTGGTGGCATTCGCGGCGGCATCGTTCCGCCAGACCCAGGATTGGAGCCACGACAGGCTGATGCTGTCGACGGTGGTCAATCTTGAACGGCTGGAAGCGCGCAACAACGGGAACTGACCGCCGCCGTCACCTATACACGCCCCACGGACCAAAGCGCGGCGCGGCGATCCGCGCCGGCCCAGAACAGCGGGCCGGACCATCACCGGACAGGCGGTCAAAGTCACGCATCATCGACCGCATGATTGCAAACGGATCGTTGCGTCGGTTGAATGCAGGTGCAAGCATGCGCGTCCTCCTCTGGTGTCGTTTCCCGGGCGCGACCTGTGACGTATCGCGCCGCGCCCCCCCCGACGGAGATCGGACATGCGGCAAGTTGGGCCGCCCCGAGGGCAGCGCAGTGTAGTCGCGTCAGTCATCTGTTCCCGTCCTGGCGAACGGCTGGCGGTCCGCTGTTTCAGCCGAACCTGTCACGTAACCACGAAACCCCAATCGGGCGTCTCACAACCGGCCAAAGTTTCGTTGAAACCAGATTTCAAGTGGGCGCCGAGAGAATTTTTCGCGACCTCCGAGATGGGCAAGACGTGCTTTCTTTCAGCATGTTAAACCGACAGTCAGATGCCGGCACGTTCCACGGCACCTGTTTCGCGTTGCTGGAACCTGCCGCGTGTCCGGTTGGCGAAAGTCACCAGCGACAGCATTACCGGCACCTCGACCAACACACCCACTACCGTGGCCAGAGCCGCACCCGAGTTCAGGCCGAACAGGCTGATGGCGACGGCCACCGCCAGTTCAAAGAAGTTCGACGTGCCGATCAGCGCGCAGGGCGCCGCGATCCGGTGCGGCACGCGCAGGGCAAAGGCCGCCGCGTAGGCCACCGCAAAGATCCCGTAGGACTGGATCAGGATCGGCACGGCGATCAATGCAATGACCGCCGGCCGGTCTAGAAGCACCTGCCCCTGCAGTCCGAACAGGATGACGACGGTCGCGATCAGGCCGACAACACCCCACGGCTTGACCCGGTCGCGGAACGCCGCGATCCGCTCAGCCGAGCCCAGCCGGTTGCGCGTCCAGACACCCGCCGCCAGTGGCAGTGCCACGAACAGGACAACCGACAGGACCAGCGTCTGCCACGGAACGGAAATGTCGGTCACGCCCAGCAGGAAGGCCACGATCGGAGCGAAGGCAAAGACCATGACAATATCATTCACCGACACCTGCAGCAGGGTATAGTTCTCGTCCCCCTTGGTCAGATGCGACCAGACGAACACCATTGCCGTGCAGGGTGCCGCACCCAGCAGGATCAGCCCTGCGATATATTGCTGGGCATCGGCGGGCGCGATCAGGTCGGCGAAGACGTATTCGAAGAACAGCACGCCCAGCGCCGCCATGGTAAAGGGCTTGATCAGCCAGTTGACCACCAGAGTGATCGCCAGCCCTTTGGGCTGTTTTACCACGTCGCGCAGGCTGCCCGGGTCCACCCCTACCATCATCGGATAGACCATGGCCCAGATCAGCACCGCCACCACCAAGTTGACATTGGACACCTCGGCCGCCGCGATGGCCTGAACCAAACCCGGCGCGAACGAGCCGATGGCGATCCCAGCGGCCATGGCCAGCGCGATCCACAGGGACAGATACCGTTCAAATACGCTCATGCCGAGATCTCCGAAGTTGTTTGGGGCTGCAAGCGCCCCGCCGCCACGGCGGACACCGAGACCATGGCGGCCGCCGTCCCCAGCATCAAGGGCAACCCGCCCCATTGATAGGTCAGCCCAGACAGCAGCGTACCCAACAGCCGCCCGCCCGCGTTAGCCATGTAGTAGAACCCCACATCCATCGTCACCCGCTCGGCCTGGGTGAAGGCCAGGATCAGGTAAGAATGCAGCGAGGAATTCACCGCAAAGACCGCGCCAAAGGCCAGCAGACCACCCACCAGCGTCAGCGTCAGCCATGGCGTCGGACCAGAGGACAGCAGCGCGGCCACCGTCAATAGGGCCGGCACACAGGCTAGCCCCCAGGCCCAGCTGCGCGCCGCTGCGACCAGATCGGCCTCATCCCGCGCCCCTGCCCGCAGCAGGCGCGGGGCGGCGGCCTGAAAGATGCCATACAGAATGACCCACATGGCCATGAACCCGCCGATCAGAAAAAAAGCCGCGCGGTTGCCTGCTTCGCTGCCATCCGACAGCACAGCATAAAAATAGATCGGGATGCCGACGACGAACCAGACGTCGCGCGCCCCGAACAGGAAGACCCGCGCCGCGGACAGCCAGTTCACATTGGCCGATTTCGAAAAGACCTCGGAAAACTTCGCGTCCTTGCGCCCTTTAGGCAGCCCCGGCGGCATCGTCAGCAGCACCGCCACCAAGATAAGGAACAAAACCCCCGCCATGCCCAGCACGGCACCCGTGAAGCCGAGCCCGGCCAACAAGGCCGCCCCCAGCAGGAAGCCCAGCCCCTTGACCGCGTTCTTCGACCCTGTCAGCACCGCCACCCAGCGGAACAGCCCGCCGCCTTCTGTGGGCGCCAACAGTTTGACTGCCGATTTCGACGACATCTTGGTCAGGTCCTTGGCCACTCCGCTGGCGCCCTGCACGACCATCACGAAGGCGACGGACACACCGATGGTCCAGCCCGGATCCAATTGCGCCAGCGCCAGCAACGCCAGCACCTGTATCGTCAGCCCTGCGTACAGGGTCGCGGTCAGCCCGAACCGCGCGGCGATCCACCCGGCGGCCAGGTTGGTGGCCATCCCGGCGATCTCGTACAGCACGAACAAATAGGCCAGCTGGACCGGTGAAAAGCCCAGAGTGTGAAAATGCAGCAGCACCAGCATCCGCAGGGCGCCGTCGGTCAGCATGAAGGCCCAATAGGCTGCCGTGACGGCCATATAGGCCGACAGCCCGTCCGGACGTTGGGAAGCGCGTGTCAAAGCGATGCCCCGACCATCATCGCCACATCCACCAGACGGTGCGCATAGCCCATCTCGTTGTCGTACCAGGCATAGACCTTTACCTGCGTTCCGTTCACCACCATGGTCGACGGTGCATCCACGATGCTGGACCGGGTGTCATTGGTATAGTCGGTCGAGACCAGCGGACGCTCCTCATAGCCCAGAATGTCGGCCAGAGGCCCCTCGGCCGCGGCCTTGAACAGGGCGTTCACCTCTTCGGCCGTCGTTTCGCGTTCAACCTCGAACACGCAATCGGTCAGCGAGGCATTCAGCAGCGGCACCCGCACCGCATGCCCGTTCAGCCGCCCCGTCAGCTCGGGATAGATCAGGGTGATCGCCGTGGCGCTGCCGGTGGTCGTGGGGATCAGCGAGTTCAGCGCCGACCGGGCACGGCGCAGGTCCTTGGCCGGACGGTCCACGATCGTCTGCGTGTTGGTCACGTCATGAATCGTGGTGATCGAGCCGTGCCGGATGCCCAGGCTCTCGTGGATCACCTTGACCACCGGGGCCAGGCAGTTCGTGGTGCAGCTGGCCGCGGTCACGATGCGGTGGCGGGCCGGGTCATAGGTGCCTTCGTTCACGCCAAAGACGATATTGGCCGTATCACCATCCTTGACCGGAGCCGAGACCACCACCTTTTTCAGGCCGGCGTCGAAGTAAGGGGCCAGCTTTGCCTCGGTCTTGAAAACTCCGGTGCAGTCGATGATGACGTCGACGCCCTCAAGCGGCAGCTCCGACAGGTTGCGGGTTCCGATGAAGGGCAGCCGCACGCCGTCAATGGTGACCGAGTTTTCGTCATGACTGAAGTCGGCGGCCCAGCGGCCATGCACGGTGTCGAACTCCAGAAGATGCGCGTGCATCGCGGGGTCCCCCACCGCATCATTGATCCAGGCGATCTGCGCGCCTTTCTCAAGCAGAGGTTTCAGGGCCAGCTTGCCGATGCGGCCCAAGCCGTTGAGAGCATAAACGGTCATGAGGTTTCTTCGGTATGGATCCGGCCGATGTCATCCACGGCGTTCTGAAGAGATATGCGATCCAGGGTTTCAAGCGGCAGCGATGAAAAGGTCAGGATTCGGTTGCGGATCGCGTCGTAAGCATCTTGAAAGGCACAAGTTTTCTGCTCTTGCGTCCCGTCGGCTCCGACCGGATCGGGCACGCCCCAATGCGCGCTGATGGGCTGGCCGGGCCAGGCGGGACAGTCTTCGTTCGCGGCCTGATCGCAGACCGTGAACACGAAATCGAAATCCGGCGCGCCCGGGGTTTGAAGCTCGGTGATGGTCTTGGCGCGCAAATCCGAAATGTCATGGCCATTGAGCTTCAGCACCTGCAAAGCAACCGGGTTCAACGCAGCCCGGGCCCGGGTGCCGGCCGAATACACGTTGAACCGGTCGCCCGCCTCGTCCCGCAGGATCGCCTCGGCAAAGATCGACCGCGCCGAATTGCCGGTGCAGATGAACAGCACATTCAGCTTCCGGTCCCGATCGGTCTTGTCAGACGTGGTGCAGGAAGCGGGCGCGCAGATCTCGGGGCGGCCGCGGCAGCAGTCCAGCAGCAAATAGTCGATCGTCCCGCGCACTGCCGCCATCTCGATGGCATAGCGCAACGAGGTCCCTGCCCGCTCCTGCGAAACCAGGCCCACCTGCAGCAATGCACTCAGGTAATTCGACAGCGTGTTGGGCTTTAGCCCCAGCGCGCGCGCGATCTCCGAGGCCGGGACGCGGTCGGGATAGCGCCGCATCAGCAGCCGAAATACGGTAAGCCGCTGTGGATGTCCCAGGGTGGACAGGCGTTCGGGAATCATTTTTTCCATATTTCATGAATATTCGAAATTAAAAGCGCAGCGCAAGTGACGGTTTGATGACAGCTCGTACTCTCGCAGTGCCGCAAACCGACAGGACGCCCCCGGCATGACCCCGGCCTGTGCCGCAACGGACCCTTGCCCGATCTGATCAGCCCAGGCCTCCGCCCCCCGCGTCATCAGCGGCACGCGCAACATGATCGCGGGCAACGGACATGGATTTGAGGATGGCGTGGACCGGATCCCCCGGTCGCAAACCAAGATCGGCTGCCGCGCGGCGTGTGATCCGAGCGAGGATCTCGTGTTCACCGACCGCAACATGGACCAGCACGCCCGGTCCTGCTCCGGGTACGATCCGTGTCACTGTTCCGCCAAGGATGTTCTGCGCCGACAGCCCCAGAGGCCGGGCGCGCGACAGGATCACGTCATGCGCCATGATCCGCACCCGGACACCGGTGCCGGGCGCCCCGTCGATCCTGGGCAAGAACAGCGGACCGGTCGCGGCGTCAAGTCGGGTCAGACCGTCGTCGAGATGCTCGGCCACCATCGCGGGCAGCATGACAGCCGCTTCGCGGATTCCCATGGCCCGCAGCGCGTCGGCGTCGGCCATCACTTCGGCCGTGGTGCCGTCGCGCACGACCCGGCCGCAGTCGATCACCAACATCCGATCCGCAAGCAACTGCGCCTCGTTCACGTCATGGGTCACTAGAACCACCGGCATTTCCAGATCGGACCGCAAGGCGATGATCTCGCCGTACAGCCGCTCACGCGTGGCACGATCCACGGCCGAGAACGGCTCGTCCAGAAGCAGCACGTCGGGGCGCCGCGCCAAGGCCCGAGCCAGCGCCACGCGCTGCTTCTGCCCGCCCGACAAGTCCGCCGGCCGGCGATGGCCGAGCCCGTCCAGATGGACGCGCTGCAACAGGTGTTCGGCCTCACGCACCCGCGCACGGCGGGGCAGATCCCCCAGGGACGTGGCCACGTTCTGCGCCGCCGTCAAATGCGGAAACAGCGCATAGTCTTGAAACACAAAGCCCACGCGGCGGCGGTGCGTCGGCAAGCAGAGCCCCGCCTCGGTATCGAGCCATGTGATCCCCGCGGCCTCGACCCGCGCCGCTTCGGGCCGCCAGAACCCAGCGATGGTCCGCAAGGTCGTGGTCTTGCCCGATCCCGAGGGTCCGACCAGTGCAAGCAACTCTCCAGGTCCTACCGCGAAGGTCAGATCAAGCGGAATTGGCGCCTTGGCCCAGAGTGTGACCCTGAGCGTCATCAGTCGAGCTTTCGCCCCATGCGGGCCGACAGGGCGAAGGTGACAGCGATGGTGAACAGCGAAATGGCGACCAGAACCGAAGACATCGTCGCTGCCGACTGCATGTCGAAGGCCTGCACGCGGTCATAGATCGCGATGGCGATGGTCTTGGTCTCGCCGGGGATCGAGCCCCCCACCATGAGGACGATGCCGAATTCACCCAGCGTATGCGCGAAGGTCAGCACCATGGCCGTCATCACCCCCGGCCATGCCAGGGGAAGTTCTATGCGCAGCAACGCGCTCAGGGGGCGCAACCCGCTGGCCGCCGCCGCCTCGCGCAGGGACGTCGGGATCGCCTCGAAGGCGCGCTGCGCCGGTTGGATGGCAAATGGCAGGTTGAAGATGACCGAGGCCACGACCAACCCCTCGAAGCTGAAGACCAATTGGTGGCCGAACAGCCCCTGCCAGGCCGCACCGATCGGAGAGTTCCGCCCGAGCGTGACCAGAAGGTAGAAGCCGAACACGGTCGGCGGCAGGACCAGCGGCAGCATCACAAGCCCCTCGACCACACCCTTTCCCCGGAACTTACGGGTCGCCAGAAACCGCCCGAACAGGATCGATACCGGTAGAAGCAAGGCCACCGTCCACGCAGCGAGCGAAAGCGAAAGCCAGAGCGCCTGCCAATCCATGCGTCTAACCCGGCACGCTAAAGCCGTGGCGCGCCAAGATTTCAAGCGCAACAGGCATTTTCATGTAGCGATAGAACGCCTCCGCCACGGGCCCCGCATTCCGCACCAGGGCCATGCGCTGCATCAGCGGCTGGTGCCAATCGGCGGGAATGAGCGCAAATTCCCCCAGCGGCTGGAGCTGCGGCGACTGGGCCAGGGACCAAGCGATGATGCCGCCATCGGCGCTGCCCGACAGCGCGAACTGCGCGGCCTGGCTGACATTTTCACCCAACACCAGCGACGGTTCGATTGCCGTCCAGATGCCCACATGCTGCAGGACCTCCATCGCCCGCATGCCATAGGGCGCGTGCTGGGGATTAGCGATTGCAAAGCGCGACACCTGCCCGGCGCCAAGCGCGCGGTGCAGGTCTTCCAGCGTCCCGTCGGCCGCCAGCGTCGACCCTTGGTTCGGAACGGCGATGGCCACGCGCCCCTGGGCGTAGAGAGCGCCCTCGTCCCGCAAGAACCCATCGCGGGCCAGATCGAGAACAAAGCTTTCATCGGCCGCCATGAACATTTCAAAAGGCGCGCCTTCGCGGATCTGCCGCGCGAAATTGCCGGTGGACCCGAACGCAAGCCGCAGTTCGTGGCCGGTTTCCATGGCGAAGGCGGCGGCGATATCCTGAACCGCAAAGCGCAGATCCGATGCCGCGGCAATAATGGGCGGTTCCTGCGCCCGTGCCGCTGCGGGTTGCGCAATGGCGGCAATTCCGCAGGCGAGAGTCGCTGCCCCGAACATGCGGCGGGTGAGGTTCATATCTGCGCTCCGGGTGAATGTGCCACCATTTTTCCTTGGCAAAATATCCACGCTCGCTCCCAAAGGGTCAATTGCTATTTCTTGCCGCAGACCATCCGGCTCTGTGGCAAGGACCTCTGCGACGAGTCCCTCCAGAAAACCAAAAAAGAGTACGCCGACACAGGCAACTGGCGCTGCAATAGACGGCCTTTGGATTGGGTCCGGCCGTCTCAGCCGCACGAACGACATATTTCATCATCCTTGACCGCCAGTCGATCAACGGCGATGCCCGCTTTGCCTCCTGTCGGCTTGCCCCGTTGCTCAGCTTGCACGCGTTCGAAACCGGTGCCGAAATTTTGGCGGGGCTGACTTTCAGTCCATCGAAAATCCCTGTGAAAAAATGGCACCGCTCCAAATTGCGCGGGTTTCGTTTCATCAGTGGCCAAGGATGACTCAGGGTCCAAAACCGGATGCCAGAACCGAGATTGAGGTTCGCAAAAAATCGCGCGAGCATTTTGACAAAACCAAGACTCCAGCACTGCCTGTGGCTGCATAAGCTTACGCAAGGAATATTCGGCTGGACAGCACGGAAGTTTTCTTGACGCTACACAGATCAGCCTCAGCCGAACTCCGCGGCCATGGCCGCCTCCAGCGCGTCGCGGATGAGAGGGTTGGGGAAGCGGCGACGCAGAGTCACAGCAAAGAAAGTCTCCGACAGCCCGTCGAGCTTGGCAAGCTCGACCAGCCGGCCTGACGCAAGCTCGTCCTGTACAACGATGGGTGGGATTACAGCGAGCCCCGCACCCGAGCGCGCCAGAAGCCGCAGCATGGCCATGTCATCGGCTTCGGCGACGATGCGGGGCAGGATTGAGAACCCGTCGAACATAGCGTCGATGGCCGCCCGCAGCGCGCTTCCGGAGGCAGGCAGGATCAGTGGACGGCTTTCCAGCAAGTCGTGCAGCGGCTGCCCAGCAAGATCGGGCGGACCGATCAGACTGACTGGTTGCTCGGCAATGCTGTGGATCAGGTGACGGCTAGCTGCGTCTTGCGCGGGGGGGTGGTTGGTAAGCACCACGTCAAGCGTTAGTGCCTCTAGACCGGCGATGAGCTGAGACTGCGGACCGGAGCGCAGAATAACTTCGACATCTTCTTGCACAAGAAAGGGCGCGATGAAACCAATCTGAAAGTTGCGCGACAGCGTGGACAATGCGCCGACGCGCAGAGCTCTCCGACCGGCGTGGCGGTCGCGCAGAGTGGCCACGAGATCGTCTGCGGTCCGGAAGATCGACTCGGCATGGTCGAGCGCAATCCGTCCTGCCTCGGTCAGCACCAGCCCGCGTCCGCGGCGCTCGAACAACTGATGGCCAAGCGTGCTTTCGAGCGTCTTGATCTGTGTCGACATCGCCGACTGCGACAGGTTCAGCCGCTGCGCCGCGCCGGTGAGCGTGCCTTCGCGCGCGACTGCACGGAACAGGTGAAGATGGTGAAGGTTGAGCTTGGCCATTGTTCCATCAGATCGAACGTTTACACTAAAATTATGTAATTTTCTGGATAACGCCAAGAGTTTATGTCCGCTCCACAGTTCCTTGAACGTGGAGATTGACAATGGATGCCCTTCTTGCCTTCCCGGGCCAATTCGCGCCTCTGGTTTTGCTGATCGGCGCTGCCACAATGATGGTCACACCGGGCCGTCGTCCGCCCCGTGCGCGCTGGCTGCCGGAAAGCGCAAGCCTTGTCGCGCTAGTGCTGGCCCTTTCCGGGGCCGCCATGCTCGCGACAGGTTCCGCGCCAAAGACCGGCGTCAGCGGATTCGGACAGCTGCTCATGCTCGACGTAATCGGCGCGACAATGTCGCTGCTTGTCGCCTTTATCGGCTGGATCGTGACACGCTATTCAAAGCGCTACATGGACGGCGAAGCGCAGGAGGGGCGGTTTCACGCATTGATGCTGACCACGCTGGCCATTGTTCTGGCGTTGGTCCAAGCCGGCCATATTGCCGTTTTGGTCGCAGCTTTTCTGGCAACCGGGATAGTGTTGCGTCAACTCTTGCTTTTCTATTCGGATAGGCCGGCGGCGCGGAGAGCGGCAACGAAGTTCTCCCTGGTCTGGCACGCCGGCGATATAGCGCTGGTGCTTGCAGCAGGTCTGCTTTGGGTGTCTTTCGGCACCGCCGATCTGACCGCACTGCGCGAGTCTGTGCAAACGCAAGGCCTGGGCGCTGCGGGACAGGCAGCCGTGGCGCTCATTGTGCTGGCAGCGCTCTTGAAGACGGCAGCCTTCCCCGTGCACGGCTGGCTGACTGAGGTGATGGAGGCGCCTACCCCGGTTTCGGCGCTACTGCATGCAGGGATCATCAATGCAGGCGGAGTCCTGCTGATCCGGCTCGCAGAGCTGGTGCAGGCCAGCCCTGCGGCGATGGCAGTTCTGGTCCTGATGGGCGGGCTCACTGCTCTCTTTGGGGCGGTGGTGATGCTGACACAAAGCGCGGTCAAGACGGCACTGGCCTGGTCGACGGTCGGACAGATGGGCTTCATGCTGATGCAATGCGGGCTGGGCTTGTGGCCGATTGCGCTCCTGCACATCGTCGCCCATGGGCTCTACAAGAGCCATGCCTTCCTGACTGCCGGTATGGCCGTGACCGAGGTCAACGCCGCGCGCCGTCCGGGGCCTGTGGCGGTGCCGGGCTGGGGGGCAGTGTTTCGGGCCTTTGCCCTGGCGCTGGCACTTTATGCGGCTATGGCGGGGGCTTTCATGGCCATCGCCGGGCCGAAGTCACCGCAGGCGTTGGCGCTGGGCGCGATTCTTGTCTTCGGCGTCGCCTACCTCGTGGCGCAGGGGCTGGCCGATGCCGCGCCGCGGGCCCTGACGCGCCGCACCGCGCGCGCCGCGCTCGCCGCCACGGTGGCCTATTTTGCCTTCCAACTCGGCGCGCAAGCGCTCTGGGGCGCTCATCTGCCCGCACCGCCCGTTCCGGGCCCGCTGGAATGGGCGCTGATCGTGCTCGCGGTTACGTCCTTCGGGTTGGTGGCGCTTGCTCAGGCTCTGTTTCCGCTCTGGGCGAACCACCCAGCCGCTGCAGGGCTGCGCGTGCATGTCACCAACGGCCTGTACCTAAATGCGCTCATTGACCAGGCGATCGGCGGCTTCCGCACTGTGAAGCCCAAATAAACGCGAAATAAGGATCTTACGAAATGTTCATGCAAGAAATCGACATAGCGCCAGCCCGGCTGTCGGCGATTCTGAAGGCCGCCGAGGCCGCCGTGCGGGCGATCCCGCCCGCCTTCCCGCTTGATGCCACGGTGGCAGTCAACCCCTTTCTTGGACAGGCGGGAGAAAACATGACCGTAGCGGCGGCACGTCTTGCGCGCGTATCCGGTGCGGCGCTCTTCCGTCCGCGCACTGAGCTTGCAGCCGAGGTTGCAGCAGGGCGTATCACCGATGACGATCTCGCAGCGGCGCTGATTGCCTGCACCTCACCGCTTAAACCGGCCAACTTGGCGCTTCTAAAGGCCAAGATGCATGCGCCGACACCAGCGCCCCGCGCTCTGCCAACCGTTGCCGATCTTGCTGCCGAGTTGAGCGGGACCGACTGGCCCGCCGTGATCGAACGCTGCGTCGGCCTCTGGGCGGCCGGTCACTTCGACCGGGGGCAAGCGTTTTGGTTACCTGCGACGGATGCCCCCGCCTGGGCCGCCTGGAGGGCCTGGGCCGCGCGCGACCTGACCCCCGAGATCGCCGGACTCCATGGCTTCTGCGCGCATGTCGCAGCCGTCCCAGACACCCCCGAGCGAGCGATCGCCAGAGCGGCCGAGTCGCTGGGCATCGAGGCAGACGCGGCCGAAACGGCCTTTCACCGGCTGCTTTTGGATCTCGGTGGCTGGGAGCAGCACGCTCGCTGGTTGCTGTGGAAGGCCGAGCAAGAGAGAGGGACCGACCGCACCCTTCCGGCGCTGCTAGCGATCCGTCTGACCTGGGAGGAGGCTCTTTTTGCGCAGTACCCCGAACTCGCGCCCCGCTGGGCCGAGGTGGTTCGGGCGCATGCCGAACCCGTCGCGCCAAGCCCGGACCTCGTGATTGACGCAATCCTTCAGGATGCCGCCGAACGTGCCCTCCAGCGGCGCCTCGACGAGCGGCTCGATGGGCCCGCCGCCCTGCCCTCGGCACGCTCGACGCTGCAGGCGGCCTTTTGCATCGACGTGCGCTCCGAGCCGTTTCGCCGCGCTCTCGAGGCGCAGGCACCGGGAATCGAGACCCTTGGTTTCGCTGGTTTCTTCGGCCTGCCGGTCGCGCATTCTCCACATGGCTCCGATGCGGTCGAGGCGCATCTGCCGGTGTTGCTGACGCCCGCCCTTCGCAGCTCGAGCCAGCAGCCCGGGACCGCCGAGAAGGCGACACGCATTGACGCGCGGGCAGTGCGCGCCTGGGGGCGTTTCCGGCAGGCGGCAGTCTCGTCTTTTGCCTTTGTGGAGGCGGCGGGGCTCGTCTACGGCTGCAAGCTTCTGGCCGGCACATTCGGCAAGGCCGCCGCAGCAGCGACGCCAGAACCCGCCCCTCGCCTTGCAGATACGCTCTCGCCGGAACGCCGGGCGGAAATCGTGGCCGACGTGCTCAAGGCAATGGGCCTTCGTGAAGGATTCGCACGGCTGATGTTACTCGTCGGCCATGGCGCGCAGGCCGCCAACAACCCCCACGAAAGCGCCTATCACTGCGGCGCCTGCGGAGGTCACACAGGTGCAGTTTCGGCGCGGCTTCTGGCCGCACTACTGAACGATCCAGAAACCCGTGCGCATCTTCCGGGGCTCGGGATCGCGCTGCCCGAGGACACGCACTTCGTGGCCGCGCTGCACGACACCACAACCGAGGAAGTGAGTTTGTTCGATGCCGAAGCCCCCGCCACGCATGCGCCGGAGCTTGCACAGACCCGCGCGTGGCTTGCAGCGGCGAGCAATCAGGCGCGGATGGAGCGCGCTCTCAAGCTTCCCGGCGCAACGCCCCAAACCGTGGCGACGCGGGCGCGCGACTGGTCCGAAATCCGCCCCGAATGGGGGCTTGCGGGCTGTTCCGTGTTTATCGCCGCCCCGCGCGCGGCGACCGCTGGCAAGGATCTCGGCGGGCGTGCCTTTCTGCACAGTTACGACTGGAAGGCGGACGAGGGCTTTGCCACGCTCGAGTTGATCCTGACCGCACCTGTCGTGGTGGCAAGCTGGATCTCCCTGCAATACTACGGCTCAAGCCTCGCACCCGAAGTCTTCGGGGCCGGCAACAAACTCATCCACAATGTCGCAGGCGGCATCGGCGTGGTCGAGGGAAACGGCGGGCGGCTGCGGGCAGGACTGCCCTGGCAGGCAGTGCATGACGGCATGCGTCAGATGCATGAGCCGCAGCGCCTGACCGTGCTCATCGAGGCCCCGCGCGAAGCGATCTCGGACATCCTCGCCCGCCACAGCGAGGTTGCGGCGCTGTTCAACAACGGCTGGCTCCACCTGCTGCAACTCGAATCTGGACGCGTCGCCGCTCGCTATCGGCCAGGTGGAGAATGGCGGACACAAACCGTTCCAAGGCAGGTAGCTTGAGCGTTAAAGACGCATCGCCTTCGGTATCATGCATGGCAAAGAGGCGGTGTTCGCACTGCCTCGGCACAAGGTCTCCGCCTCTTGCGCGCCATCGGCCGGGCATGGCGCTAGCGGAAGATTCTGGAGGCCGGCTAGGTCGCCACACTCACGGATCTCGCCGCCGACGAGGGCCTGTCCGACCGCTACTTTGGCCACCTCAAACGCCTCGCCTGGCTTGCGCCCGAAGTGATCGGGCGCCTCGTCGTCCACCGCGAGCCCTGCACGATCACGATCGGCGACTACAGCGGCAGGTTTTCCGGTAAACTAGGCGCGATTGATACGCCACATGCTTACCCCCAGTCAAAATCACAACTCTACGAAAAACTCTGAAGAAGGAATGAAACTTCAAAGATCGCACCAGCAAAGCAGTCAGAGTAATGGGGAAAACAGCCGCGAAATTGGAGCGCCAACGCGAACTCTCCAAGGTTGCTCCATCAGTGTCTTTGTGAGTTCAAACGACCGCGTAAAGTCAGCTTCGAGCATCGCGTGCAACTGGGAAGCCGCGCGAGTGTCAAAAAGCATTGCCATGGCCTCGAAGTTCAAACGGAATGAGCGGTTGTCCATGTTTGTTGTGCCCACTGCCGCCACGGCATCATCGACCAGGACGACTTTCTGATGCATGAAGCCTGCATCGTATCGAAAGACCTTGACCCCCGCGTCGCGAATTTCGTCGAAATACGCAAAGGCTGCAAGCCAGGGCACTTTGTGGTCGACGACTTCGGGAACGAGTATCCGAACATCAACGCCACGCAGCGCGGCGAATTTCAAGGCCGCGATCACGTCGGTGTCCGGCACGAAATAGGGCGAGGCAATCCAGATGCGGTCTTTGGCCATGGAAATGCAGGCAAAGAAAAACAACGCCCCGGTTTCCATCTCGTCCGCCGGGCCGGTCGCCATCAGCATCGCGGCCATGTCATCCCCGGCCAGGGGGGCATCCCAGAGCAGATCGTCAAGCAGCACCTCTTCGGTGGCCCAGTGCCAGTCCTCGGCAAAGATCAGCTGCAGCTGTGACACAATCGGCCCCTGCAGCCGGGCATGGGTGTCGCGCCACTCGCCAAATTTCGGGTCCAGTCCTTTGTACTCGTCGCCGAAATTCAGCCCGCCGGTAAAGCCGGTCTTACCATCCACAATGATTGTCTTGCGGTGGTTGCGGAAGTTGAGGTGAAAGCGCGTCCGGGGCCCGGGCATTTTTTTGGGGTCGACGAATTCTACGCCGCCCGCACGTAATCGATCGAAGTAGGTTGCGGGCAGCGCAATCGAGCCGACCGCATCGACGAGGAACCTAACGCTAACGCCCCGGCCTGCCGCCGCGATCATTCGCTCGGCCAGTGCGCGCCCCACACCGTCGTCCTTGACGATATAGGATTGCACCAGCACATAATTCTCGGCCTCATCGATAGCATTGAAGATGTCTGCGAATGTTTCCTCGCCATCGACAAGCAGCCGCATGGAATTGCCGCGCACTGCCGGAAACCCGGAAATCGCCTCCAGCGGCCGGGGCGACACCGGCAGCGGTGCCACGGGCCTATACGTTTCAGCATGGACGCGCAGGCCTTCCATCACGCGTTCGCTGCCCTTGCGCGAAAGGATGAATCCCCGGTATTTGTGATGGCCCAAGAATAGGTAGAGTGGCACGCCCAGGTAAGGCGCGGCGATCAGCAGGATGGCCCAGCCCACCGCCCCTTGCGGCGTGCGTGCGGTTTGAACGGCGCGCCAAGCGAAGAAGATGGCAATCCCCTCGAGGACAACCAGAAAGGCCAGGATAAACTCAGTCATTGAGGTCCTCCTTGTCCGGGCCGGGCGTCTGATGAGGCGCCGGGGAAACCGTTTTTATCGTTTGGGTCGGATGGGCCAGTTGGGTTCCCACTTCTGCGACCAGAGACAGGATTTTCAGGCTGAGGTTTTCGCTGACGCGTAGAAAGTCTGAATAAGTCGGCGATCGGCTACGCCCGTAGAACAAAATATCTATCGAATGGTCGCTCAGCCCCGTGACGCGCACGTAGCACGGGGCGTCATCCGAGGTATCAAAATCGCCGCTTTCGTGCATGTAGCGCTGCAGCCCGTCGCGAACGGCGATCACCTGACTTTCGCTGGCAGAGAGCACCAAGCCGAAGGTCATCATGATCCGACGATGCTTCATCCGGGAATAATTCAGCACAACGCTGTTGGCCAGTTCCGCGTTCGGAACGAAGCGTGGGATCTGGTCAAATCCAACAACCAGAGTCGAGCGCAGGTCCACCCGCTCCACAACACCGGCGACCAAACCCTCAACATCAATCGTATCTCCGGACACGAAGCGCTCTTCGCTGCTGTTGGTCATGCCGGCAAGCAAGTTTCTTACTAGGTCTTGTGAGGCGATTGCCAGCCCCGCGCCAAGCACGCCGACACCCGTCAGCGCACCAGAAATGTCGATCTCCCAGACCTCGAGCAATGCAGCTAAACCAAAAAGAACAACTGAGAACTGTGTCACTCTAACAGTCCAGTCCTGCTCGAGACGGATAGACTTCGCGTGTTCTTCACTGCTCAACATGGAAACGAATACGGCTGCCAATCGATACCAGCCAGAAAACACCGCAATGATGCATATCGATGTCAACACTCGACGCAAAAATCGGGAGAGTAGTTCCGGAGGCTGGATAATCTCTAGAACTATAAACATAGCAAAGGTGACGAGAAGCACTTGAACGGCTTCACGCAGCTTGCCGCGTATTTCCTCTGATATTGCGCTTTCAAGGCGCCGCATGAGAAAACTCAGAAGCTGCAGCACACAATTTGCCAATGGCTTTCTAAAAACGTACACCAAAACAACGAAAGCCAGTAAACTGATCGCAAGAACTGGATCGATGCTCTCAACCCAAATGGATATGTTTTCTGCTGTTCTCTCTATGCTTGATTTCCCAAAAGTGTTGTCCAGATGAGTGGTCACAGCAAAAGACTTCCCATAAATTACACTCGCCAAGCAGCCTGATTTCATGATCCTTGGCTGATCACTGTCCGAAAAACTACAAGTTCTAAGCCTATTTTGCCCGCCCTGTTTTTGGGGCAAGTGTTACGCTCGCAGTATCGATAATCGGCGCCAAAAAGTGCAGAGCAGCTGGTAAATTGAAGGCAGGAGCATGCGCTAGCTTTTGTCCTTTTTTGAGCTCTCCGTGGTGTTCCGGATCACTGCGCTGACCACGCTGCTTGCAACTTTGGGGGCGATGGAACCCAACGGGTCATTCGCCATTTTCTTGACGGCTTCCGCCGTGGCCTTGGCTTCTTCGGAAAAGGCTCGGATCTCGGCCTCGATGTCTTCAAGGGCCATGTCCCGCACCTCTGCAACCGGTGCTGTTTCCTGTTCCGCGCTGGACTTACCTGCAATCGAAATCAAGATCGCGGCGACGATCAAATTCGCCAGCGACACAACCAAAGCCGCAATTGGCGCCGAAACACTTTGCGAAAGCGCCAAGTATGCCGACGCGTTCAACATGATCAAACCGACTGCCGCAGCGATACCCGCCGCTGCCATCAGACCGGTTTGTCGCCGCAATACGGCCAAGTGCCGCTGAGCGATCAGTCGCTCGGAACGAAGGACGATAGAAACGTTTCTGGAGATGCGGTTCATGACAAGTTCCCTACTTTGAGCGACCGATCAAATATCCCAGAGCGAATACCCCCAATGTAAGAAGCAGGGGATGTTTGCTCGGCAATTCTTCGATTTGTGCCAAAAGCTCAGAAAGCTCGCTGTCCCACCCCCCCGGCTCCCGCTTTTCATCGATGTTGTCGGGCACTTTCTGCGTTTGCGCTGATGAACCGCCATTTTCCTTGAGCTTCTCGCGAAGAACAGCCAGTTCAGCTTCGAGCTCAGCTTTTGTCGCCATGGGGCGATCTCCCATTTGGTTGCGTTGTCCGAGGTCGAGGCACGTGAAACCGGACACTTTACAAGGCAGAGACACTTCTGCTCATTCAGCGCAGGACGTTTCCATCGCCACTCTTGCCGGGAACCATGCCCACGGCCCCTTTCGCTGCGCGCGGTCGGGGCAGCTCGGACCTAAGACTTCTTGAACTTGTCGTAGGCCGCCTTCATCTGCAGGCCAATCGCCCGCGCCGCCTCGCCCACTTCCTCGGCGCTTTTTTCGAACTCGTCGCGTGTCAGGAACTTGTCCCACTGAGCGGTCAACTCTTTCCATTCGTCCTCGGCTTCCTTCGTCGCCAGGTGCAGTTGGAGCCGCAGCTCGTCTCGACGCCGCTGCAGGTCCTCCATTAGATCCTTGATTTCCATACCCATTCCTCCTGTGTCATCACATGCTGATAGCGTAGTGCCGTCTTGAAAATACATCAAACCTTTACTTTTGGCGATCTGCGAACCTCGCTGCGCCATGATCGCCGTGTCACGCACGAGCAGAAGATTTTTGCGTATGGAGCAACCAGCCGAATGCAGCTAGGATCTTTCGCCAGAGGCCATTTGCTCCACAAGGAAAAGGCCAGACTCACGCTGACGAATTACGCTGAGGTCAGCCTGCGCTCGCGATCCAAGGATAGGACCACGCAACATGGACCAAAACACGCCTGCCCGACCAGCTGCGACCTTGGCGTTTTGGGCTTACTCTTCAATTGTTGTGGGAACTACCGTTACAGGGCTTTTTGTTCTTAAAGAGCTGCTGATACCTCTGGCCATTTCTGGCCTGCTATTCGTACTCATTGTATCTGTCATTGATCGTATCGCAGCAATTCGGATCGGTGGCCGTTCGGTTCCGATTTGGCTGTCATATGTTTTGGGCTTCTTGCTTATCGTGGCCGGTATACTCGCTATCTTGAGTGTACTGTCGGCTCAGGCAAAGGAAGTGGCAGCCGCGGTCCCACGATATCAAGACCGGTTCGCCGGAATCCTTGCGAATATCGTCGAGATCATTGGGGACGATAATGCAAACGCGGTTGTCAACGTCATCCAGGACTTGGATGCCTCGGGGTTTGCAGTGGAAACGGTCAGCTCGGCCAAAACGTTCTTGTCCGGCGCTTTCTTGGTTCTCCTGTACTTGCCATTCATGTTGATTGAACGCCGCCCAATGCGGGAAAAGCTGGCAATCTCTGCCAATGACCCAGAGCTGGGTGCGGAAATAGGCAGGACCGTCATTCACATCTCAGAGTCCCTGCAACGGTATGTGGGCATTAAAACATTTGTGAGCGCTCTAACCGGGCTTTTGTGCTATGCGATCATGAAATCCGTCGGCCTGGACTTTGCCGAAACGTGGGGCGTCCTGACGTTCGCCCTGAACTTCATTCCGTCCATTGGTTCGGTGCTGGCCGTCATTTTCCCGGCGGTTGTGGCGCTGGTCCAGTTCGATGGCTATTCCGCATTATTGATCATCGTTCTGGGCTGCGGAGCAGTCCAATTCGTCATCGGCAACATTTTGGAGCCTGCTCTTACCGGGAAATCTCTCAACTTATCCCCGATGATGGTCATTGTCGCCTTGACGACATGGACGACGATCTGGGGTTTGCCTGGCGCTTTTCTCAGCGTTCCCATTACGGTTTGCGTAATGATAATTTTTGCCCATGTTCCCGGCCTGAGATGGGCGGCGATCTTGATGTCTGGCGACGGAAGGCTCTCGACACCCGATCAGGAGACAGCGTCCGTTAGGCCCACAATCGACGATGCTGAGAATACCTCACAGACGGATCTGGAGATCGAGGCCAATCGGCTTAGGGAAGAGTATGAAAAGAACCGTGCCAAGTGAGCCGGAGAGCGCCAGTCAGTCTCGAAGGTCTGCTTGCGTCCAACCCCGCGCTGTCTTTCGACACGAATAAAGATGAACCGGGACTATCCTGAGCTGCGACAGGGGCTCTGTGCCGCGCCACCGCATCTTTCCCTGCGGTCGTTTCGGGCTTACTGTCTTTAACATTTCGCAAGTGACGCGAAAACAGAAGGTGCCGTCCCCTCCCAACGATGAAACGCCTCTGAAAAACTCTGCCTATGTTCAAACCCCAACAGGTCACTCGTCTCGTTGATCGATCGTCCGGCAGCAAGTTCTATCCGTGCTTTTTGGTGCACAGCAGTTTTTCTAAGATCGCTGAATGTCGTTCCCCTATTTTTTAGGCGCAACTGAAGGGTGCGCGCGTTGGTGTCGAGCAGATAAGCTGCCTCGGACAGTCGGAGCGGGCGAAAGCGCGTGTTCAAAGCCGCGGCGTTCATCTTGTTAAGCAGCAGGGCTAAGTCCGCGTCGTTTTCAAGTTGATACAATTCTTCAACGATCAAGGGCAAGAAAGCGTTTAGTTCCGGGTTCGAGAATTTCAGGGGGCTTTTCAGCAGATGTTCATCGAACTCCAAAGCATATTCCGAAGCAGATACGAACCGCTGTACTTTTGGAAACACGCCCAGATGTGCGCACGAAGCACCCGGGAAAAAAATTTTCAGATCAGCGTTCGAGGTTCTATCCGATAGACAAACCAGATAGCAAAGCAATGAAATCAAATACTTGGAGCTCTCATCAAAGCCATCGGGGAAAAGCGGCGCAGTAGACACCGATACTCGACACCGGTTTCGTTGCAAACGAATGTTTATTTTCCCTGCGCTGACAAGGCCGTCCATTAGCCGCTGTGCTGTTTTCAACGCTGTCCATAAAGTGTCGGAGTGGATGCAGGCCTTTCCGAATAAACCTAGTGTTCCCAAATCTGGTGCCATTCCGGCCCGTAAAAGCAGATTTCCATCCTCGTCATCGGAACCGACACGCGCCAAGACGTGCAGATAGTCGAAATAAGGCAACCGCGCCTCGGCAAACCATTGACCAACACTGTCTCTCAGGTCCCGCCTGATCCGCGCCGCCTTAGAGGGATGCGTCTTTGAAAAGAGCTCAAGGGGCGCGCGCACGAGCGCCAACCGGACCTTAGGAGATTCCTCCACCTCCGAGAGCTTAGCATTCGATTTTTGCGCGTTCGCCGACATGTCTCAAGCCCTTGTGATCTAATATGTTCTACAGAATCACCGCATGCAGAAAAGCAGATAGCGTGAGTTCGAGTTTAGAGTGCGGCAACGCGGTATCAAAGCGTTTCGCCTTGTTTCCGGCGGTTGGCCTAATGGGCATTGCCTGTTGGGGTTGGAATGCGGAGGCTCGATCGGGCTCTGCATGAACACCTTCAAGTGATCCGGGAAGGATTGGCCAGATGACCCTTGGGGACGCTTCCCAAAAGATGCTTCGACGGATTTCTTACAGGGCCTGTGCAGTGTCGCCGGGGCAGGCAGCAGGCATAACCGGAGCGGCGTCTGCGACCGTTCCGATCAAAGCGTTCATATTGTTCGCTTCGATCTGTTTGTCCCTGACTGCGGGTGTCGCCCTGGCTTCGCCAGACAGCGAAAACCAGGCCGCTGCCCAAGCCAACAATCCCCTGGCGGACATCCGTGCGCTCAACTTCCAAAACTACTATGTTGGCGCGTTCAATGGCGTTCCGAACGGCTCAGGAAACCAATTCGTTCTGCGTTATGCGCAGCCTTTGCAGATCGGGGCTTCGAACTGGCTAATACGAGCCTCGCTTCCGACGAACTCTCTACCCGTCGGTCCGGGTTTCTCAACCGTCTCCGGCATCGGCGATCTGGATATTTTTGCTGCCTATCAGTTCGACACCGGGAACCCTGCAACCAGTTTTGCCATCGGGCCTCAGATCGTGGCGCCTACAGGAAAGAACGGTCTTGGGGCGGACCAGTGGCAATTGGGTCTTGCCAACGTTTACTTCAACGCGATTTCGCCATTGGTTCAGTACGGTTACCTGCTGACCTACCGCGGAGGCGTCGGTGATACGAATGGCAAACCCCGTGCCAGCGTGGCCGCATTCCAACCCTTTGTTTTTTATCAGCTGGGCAAAGGTTGGTATTCAGGTGGCGCCCCGATTTGGAGCTACAATTTCGAGAACGACAACTATGCAGTCCCGCTGGGGCTGAGGCTGGGTAAAGTGACCCGGCAAGACAAGACTATCTTCAACGTTTTTGTCGAACCCCAGTACTCCGTTGCCAGGCGCGGGGCCGGCGTGCCGGAATGGCAGATCTACCTGGCTTTGAACATGCAGTTTCTCAAATAGCCGGGTTCCCCCGTTTCCATCCACATATGAACCAAAAGAGGAGCAATTTTATGGAAAAGTTTGTAGCAGTCGTGTTCGACTCAGAAGAGGCCGCTTTCAAAGGGGCGGAGGCGTTACGGGATCTACACCGGAACGGTGAACTGGCGGTATACGCAGCTGCCGTGATCGGTAAAGACGAAGACGGACAGGTCGCGGTCAAGAAAGCCCAGGACGAAGGCCCGATCGGCACGGCCTTCGGAATGATGATCGGCGCCATGGTCGGTGTTTTGGCCGGACCCGCCGCCATCGCGTCTGGCGCGGCCGTCGCGGGGACAGCCGCTGCCAGCCAGGCCGCGCTTGGCGGCATGGCCATGGGAAGTATGACCGGTGGTCTTTTTGGCGTTTATCGCGACCTTATGGTTTCCGGCGTAGACATGACGATGCTCGATCAGGTTTCCATTGAGTTGCTTCCGGGCAAATCTTGCATCGTTGCGTCCGTCGACGAGATATGGACGGCACCCCTCGACACCAAGATGGCTGAAATCGGGGGCACAATTTTCCGCAAACCCCGCGTCGATGCGGTCGATGAGCAGTGGGAAGCGGAAATGCGTGCCATGGACCGCGAACTTGCTGAACTGGACGAAGAGTTGCGGGCTTCCCACGAAGAAAACAAGGCCGCGATCATGGCCAAAGTTGATACCGTGAAGGCGCGGATCGCGGAAAACAACAAGAAGATCAATGAGCGCCTTGACGCAATGGATGCAGAAATGGACGAGCGTCTGGATGCTCTTGACGAGCAGATCGCCAAAGCCTCTGCTGAACGAAAGGCAAAATTTGAAAAGCGCAAGGCCGAGATCAAGGAAGAGTACAAGGTCCGCAAGGAAAAGCTGAAAAACTCTGCCGAATTGGCGCGCGAGGCGTTGAAACCCTGATTTCGTGGTGGCTCCCGGACAGGTCCAAAACCGCAAATCCTTTCTATTCCATTGGGTAGAGTATCTGTCGGGAGCATAAAAGTCGGGAGACACGCAAGAACCAAGACAGGCTGGGCTTTTCGGTCAATCCTATCAGATCTTCTGGAAAGCCCACCCAATCAACTCAGGAGGTACAGACATGCAAAACAGGTTTCTTTGGGTTCTCATGGGGATTGTATCTCTGCTGGGTGGGTTATTTGCCCTTGCAAATCCGGTATTGGCCAGCGGTTTCGCGACCTTAGTGATAGCTTTTGTCTTTATGGCCTTCGGCGTCGCTCAGGTGATCGCCGCCTTTCGTGATGAAACAAACACCGTAAAGTTCTGGACTATCCTTCTCGGGATCATGTGGTTTCTCATCGGCTTGATGATCTTGGGTCGGCCTTTGATGGGCATGGTGGTTCTAACCACTTTGATAGCAATTGCGTTCCTGTTTGGCGGCGCGGCCAAGATCGCGTATGCGTTTGCTCTGGAGGATCGAAAAGCTTTCTGGATGGTCTTGATCTCCGGTGTCGCCTCGCTTGCGCTTGGCGTCATTATCTTCATGGATTGGCCGGTTTCCGCCGTCTCGACTCTCGGCATACTCCTCGGGGTAGAGCTTGTCGCCGACGGTGTGTCTTCGTTCGCCTTGGCGTTTAGCAAGGACAAGACAAAAGCAGCGGCAACTTAAAGGGACCGCTTCATATCGGACGATAGTAATTCCGTCATCATCGGGCAGTCCATGGATAAATCCGCCGGAGAGAGAATGAACGCCGCCGTGACTGTCCGTTCTGGCGAGATCGCGCAACAGCAAGGCAATTAGGCGTAACTGTCGGAAAGCACTGTCGGGCATCGCCCGAAACAAAGGAGGAAATCATGTTATTCACCAAGATAACCAGAATGTGCGCCATAGCGGCGACAGCTCTGGGACTAACGTCCGCGGCCGCTACGGCGCAAAACACGGAAAAACCAAATATTCTCGTGATCTGGGGCGACGATGTCGGCATGTTCAACATCAGCGCCTATAACCACGGAATGATGGGTTATCAGACGCCAAATATCGACCGTCTGGCGGCCGAAGGCGGAATGTTCACCGACGCATATGCTCAACAATCCTGCACAGCTGGTCGGGCCTCATTCATTCTAGGCCAACATCCGTTCCGTACCGGTCTTTTGACAATTGGCATGCCCGGGTCCAAGCATGGAATGCCCGAATGGTCACCCACGATCGCCTCGCTGCTCAAGAACCATGGCTACGCCACGGCACAGTTCGGCAAGAACCACCTCGGTGATCAGAATGAACACCTTCCAACCAACCATGGGTTCGATGAATTCTTTGGCAACCTCTATCATCTCAACGCAGAAGAGGAGCCTGAGGGCTACTTCTACCCGAAAGACCCCGAGTTTCGCGAGCGGTATGGCCCGCGTGGCGTGATCAAGGCATCGGCGGACGGTCAGATTGAAGATACTGGCCCGATGACCCGTAAGCGCATGGAAACGGCCGACGAGGAATTCCTCGCAGGCGCCCTGGACTTCATCGATCGCTCGGTGGAACAGGACAAACCCTTCTTCGTTTGGATGAACACAACGCGAATGCATGTCTGGACTCGCTTGAAGCCGGAAAGCGTCGGATTGACCGGAATGGGTCTCTATCCGGATGGCATGGCCGAGCACGACGGCCATGTCGGACAATTGCTCGACAAGCTTGACGAACTGGGAATTGCGGATAACACAATCGTTATCTACTCTACCGATAACGGCGCCGAGAAGGTTTCATGGCCAGACGGCGGCATCACCCCTTTCCATGGCGAAAAAGGCACAACCTTCGAGGGCGGTTTTCGCGTTCCACAGTTGATTCGTTGGCCTGGCACTGTGAAACCGGGAACGAAGTTTAACGACATCATCAGCCATGAAGACTGGATGCCGACACTTCTCGCAGCGGCCGGCGAGCCGGATATCAAGGAGAAGCTGCTGCAGGGCCACACGGCGAACGGCAAGGATTTCCGGGTGCATCTCGACGGCTACAATATGATGCCGTATCTCTCGGGCGAGGTCGACGAGAGCCCACGCGACCGGATCTTCTACTTCTCAGCCAACGGTGAACTGAATGCGGTGAGGTGGAATGACTGGAAGGTGCATTTCGCAACGCTGGAGGGGAATATCACTGACGCCGTGCGCTTCGCTTCGAACTGGCCCAAGATCGTTCACTTGCGATCCGACCCTCTCGAAGAAATGTGGCTGGAATCGGAAATGTACCTGCGATGGATGGCGGATCAGATGTGGCTCTTCGTGCCGATCCAAGAAGAAATCCGTGATTTCATTGCGTCTATGGACGGTTACCCTTTCCGAGAGGGGCAGGTCTTGAATGCCAGCGGCATCAATTACCAGTCACTGCGAGCGTATCAGGTTTTGAAGGAGATCACTGAAAAGGGTATTATTGCACCCGCATACCAGTGATTAGGCCCAAAAAGACTGATTGCGGCGTGCCTCATTGGGATGCCGTGATCAAAAAACCATCGAATACGAGGAGAGGCAAATGAAGACGCTGTATTTGGTTGCGGGCCTCTTAACGCTTCTCTCCAGTACATCAAGCGCGCAAGAGAAGCCGCGCTTGGTCTTGCAGATCACCGTCGATCAGCTGCGTGGCGACCTGATCGATCGCTACGGCCAGCACCTGGGAGAGGACGGGTTTAGCCGCCTGATCGAAAGCGGCGTGCATTTCGTCGATGCCCATCACCGACATGCGAACACTGAAACTATCGTCGGACACACGACACTCGCCACCGGCACGGATCCGGCGATCCACGGCATGGTCGCGAACCTGTGGTTCGACCGGATCGGAGGCTCGCAGTTTTACAACGTACAGGATCCCGACTTTCCGCTCGTAGGCGCCGAAGGCGTCGATACCGACGCCGAGATCGACCCCACCCAGCGGGCCGCGACGACGGATGGCCGGTCGCCCCGCAACATCCTGACGTCCACGATCTCAGACGAGATCGCGCTGCATTTCGGCCCCGAGGCGAAGGTCTTTGGCGTCTCTATCAAGGATCGCGGTGCTATCTCGATGGCAGGGCACGCGGGCACCGCCTACTGGTTCTCGAAGTCGGAGGGACGGTTCGTCACCAGCACGTTCTACCGGGAAGCCTACCCGGATTGGATTACCGAGTGGGAGGCAAAGGGCGTCGTGGCGCGCTACGCCGACACCGCGTGGGAGCTGTCCGCCACGCGAGACGCCTACATGTTCGGCACCCGCGACGATCAGCCATGGGAAACCGATTTCCCTGGCTTCGGACGAACGTTCCCGCACGCATTCGGCGCGGCGGACGACAAGTATTTCACCACGCGTCTGACGCTGAGCCCCGCCGGCGACGAGATCACTGCCGACTTCGCCAAGGCGCTGATTGACAACGAGGGGCTCGGGCAGGACGATGTGCCCGACTACCTCGCCGTCAGCCTGTCTTCCACCGACTATGTCGGCCACATTTTCGGCCCCTCCAGCCTAGAGTCAGAGGATAACATTCTGCGGCTCGACCGGACGCTGGCCGACTTGCTGGCACATATCGACGACCGTGTCGGGCTGGACCGGACGCTCGTGGTTCTGTCGGCCGACCACGGCGCGCCAGAGCATCCAGACTACCTGGCCACACTCGGCATCGAAGCTGGGACCTTCGACTTCGAGCGCATCGACACCGAGCCGGGTTTCGTGCGCCTGACTGCCGAATTCGGCGAGAGTCGCGACCTGATCCTCAATTTTTCCAACCCTTACTTGTATCTCGACACGGAAGAAATCGCGGCCCGCGGCTTAGACCCCGTCTTGGTGGAGCGCGCAGTGGCAAAGGAACTGGAGCGGCTGCCAGGCATCGCCCATGCCATCGCCAGCTCAGACCTTCGCGTGGGAGCAGTGCCTCGAGGCAAGATCCAGGACGCAGTTCTGGCCAACTTCCACCCCGACCGCTCGGGCGACATTTACCTCGTCTTCGAACCGCACTGGTTCATCGCCGATTTCGACGGGCTGCATGTGGCCTCAGCCCACGGATCGCCCTGGACTTACGACACGCACGTACCAATAATTGTCACAGGCCCTGGCATACAACCTACCCGGGTCTTTCGACGGGTTGAAACGGTTGACGTTGCCCCTACCCTCGCAGCCTATTTGGGCACAAAGCCGCCCTCAGGTGCGCTGGGCCAGCCGCTTGTCGAAGCGCTGAGGTAATCTGCGAAAATGAGCTTGATTGCCGCTGTCGCCTTCACCTCAGTATTTCTTGCCGCGACAACGGCTGATGCTACCGGCGCCGTCCTTTCGCTCGATTTTGGCGGGATGTCGATGGGACTTTTCGGTGGATTGGCGCTATTTCTTCTGGGAATGAACTTCCTGTCAGATGGTCTCAAGAACGCTGCCGGCGACCAGATGCGTGTTGTGCTCCAGAAGTTCACCAAGAACAGGGTGATGGCCGCCATCACTGGTGCCGGCGTGACAGCCGTGGTCCAGTCTTCGTCCGTCACCACAGTGCTTGTGGTAGGGTTCGTGTCCGCCGGTGTCATGTCACTGCAACAGTCTGTTGGTGTGATCATGGGCGCCAACGTAGGGTCCACCATGACCGCTCAAATTGTGGCTTTTAGCGTTGAAGAGTACGCTCCGGTGATGATAACGCTGGGTTTCTTCACCAACTTCATCGCCAAAAAGGACCGAACCAGGCATCTTGGCTCTATCCTTTTGGGTCTCGGCCTCGTCTTTTTCGGGATGGGCATGATGAGTGCCGCAATGGTGCCGCTGCGTGGCTACGAGCCATTTCTCCGCCTGATGCAGTCGATTGCGGAAAGCCCGTTTCTTGCCATACTTATTGCGGCGCTCTTCACTGCGCTAGTGCAATCCTCTTCGGCCACTACAAGCATAATCGTGGTTATGTCCAGCGAGGGTTTGGTTTCCCTAGAGGCTGGAATCGCCATGGCGCTCGGCGCCAATATCGGGACATGCGTGACAGCCGCTTTGTCCTCGATCGGTAAACCGCTGGATGCGCGTCGTGCAGCGGCAGTACACGTCATATTCAACGTCGCGGGTGTTTTGCTTTGGTTGCCCCTGATTTCGTTCCTCGCCTCGCTGACAGTCTCTGTTTCGCCTAGCTACCCGGATCTTGTCGGTGCGGAGCGCTTGGCCGTTGAAACCCCACGGCAGATTGCGAATGCGAACACGCTTTTCAACGTTATCAACACGGTGATATTCCTGTTCTTCACTCAGCAGATCGCCGCCCTTGCCATCCGCCTGGTGCCAGAGTCAAAGTCTACAGAGGCAACCGTTTCTGTCGTTCCGGAGTTTCTTGACGACGCGCTCCTGAGTACGCCAGTCATGGCGCTGCAAGCCGCGCGTGAAGAGACGGCACGGCTAGGAGGTCTCGCCCAAAACATGCTCGACGAGATTTGGGCAGTTGTACAATCGGGGGACAAAGCCAGACTCGACGAAGCCGAAAGCCAGGCAAAAACGGGTGCGGCCCTGCTGCCGCAAATTACGCGTTTTTTGGCGCGCGTTGGTGAAAGCGAACTGCGTGAAGCGGATGCAGACGAACGGGTCAATCTCGCCATTGCAGCCACCGAACTCAACATGGTTTCGGAGATCCTCAATGTTCGGATCTTGCCCGTTCTCCGTACGATACGTTCTAATGACGAAGAATTAGGACTCTCCGATATGTATAAGTTGATGGAAATGTCGGTTCGGGACGCCGTCAGCGCCGTTCGCGACAGAGACAAAAACGCAGCTATGCGTGTGCTCGGATACAAGGATGCCGGAGAACGGGCCTTCGCATCGCTTGCTGCGGCACAGGTTTTGACGACCGATGACAAGGTAAGGGCCGAAGATTTACGCCTGCGGATTGAGCTTGCCCAAACGCTGCGCGTGCTCATGATGATAACCCGTCGCGCCGTCCGAACGGTTCTTCGTAGTGGCGACGATCAGGATTAAGGGTGCTGTCAGACAAATTCTAACCAGTCTCTACAAGGACAGGATGCTTGCCCCCTATTCGGCGCAAAGACCGCGCCACTCGGCGTGAGCAGCGGCGCGGGTCAGCTTGAAACTTGGTCTGGAGTAGAGGCTGCGCTCCGAATTGAACAGGTTGTAGACCGAAGCGTGGACGGCCGCGAATTTCTGCAGACTTCGCATCCGCCGGAAGCGCAACATCGCCCGTTCTCGTCGTCGAAGTGAAAAGTGTAAATTCTCTGCGCGGTTGTTCAACCACCCACCGGTTTGCTGGCGGTGGCCAGAGCCAATTTCCTTCAAGGCAGCATCGTCGGATCTGAGCCGATCGGTCACGATCACTTCGGGGCGACCGTGCTTGCGCATTGCTTTTCTTAAGAATTTCAGCGCAGCTTTCTTGTCACGCGTCTTCGTGACGAAGCTTTCCAAAACCTCGCCTTCGTGATCAACCGCACGCCAAAGGTAATGGCGTTCACCGTTGATCTTCACGAACAATTCGTCGAGATGCCAGCGCCACTTGCTGGAACACATGCCGTCGGTTCGACGTTTTCGGATCTCACCGGCGAACATCGGTCCGAACCGATGTCACCAGAACCTCACCGCCTCGTGGCTGACGTCGATCCCGCGTGCATGCAGAAGATCCTCAACGTTGCGCAACGAAAGTGGAAACCGACAAACAGCATCACCGCCAGGCGGATGATCTCTGGGCTCGTTTTGAAGTAGCGAAACGGGGATCGTGTCGGCATAAACTGACGCTACAAATCAGACCTCCACGTCTCAAGCCGTCTTCTATAACAGAGCTCCAAAAGGTGTATGTGCGCAGCGACAAGAACGCCCGCTTGGGGCTCAGTGCGGACGTTGAGCGAAAAATCGCGAATGGCAACTATGCGCACAAAGCGGACGCTCAATCGTTTGATTTTCGCCCCGATTTGTATTCTGGAAGTTTGGCCAAAGCCGACTTCAAAGCGTCACCCCATCTGTCAGAAACAACGCGCAAGTACTGGTCGTCGGACTCGAATCTTGACCGCGTGCCGGCCGTAAGGCTGTCTTCCTCGTAGAGAAGCAGGTCAAGCGGAGCCCCGACAGACAGATTGGCCTTAATCGTGGAGTCAAAACTGACAAGCAAGAGTTTCACGGTTTCCGGAAAACTCATTTCCGGATCGTAGGCACGCACCAGAATCGGGCGGCCATATTTTGTCTCACCGATCTGAAAGAACGGGGTGTCGTCGCCGGCCTCGATAAAATTGCCTTCCGGGTAAATCAAAAACAGACGAGACGGGCCGCCCTTGATCTGGCCTCCGACAATGAGTGTCGCGTGAAAAGCACTGTCCGCTTGCTGACCAGACCGGGCATGCCCCTCGATGACGTCGTTCAGCGTAGCCGCGACCAGTTGCGCAACTTGAAACATTGTGGGCGCCTCTAAGATCGATGGTGAACGATCTGCCGGCGCTTTTGTTCGTTCTTCCAGAAGGCTTATCGTGGCCTGAGTAGTGGCCAGGTTTCCGGCCGTCAGGATTGTGATCGACCGGTCCCCTTCGACTGTCCAGTTGAACATCTTGTTGAAGGTCGAAACATTGTCCACGCCTGCGTTCGTGCGCGTATCCGACATGAACACCAGCCCGCTATTCAGCCGCATGCCCACAGCATAGGTCATCATGTTCTCCGTTACTGCTGTGCGACTTTCAACTGCACTGTCAATTGCTCGCCCGCTGTCCCAATTCTATTCCCTATTACCGGTGCGGCTTGGGCATAGTCCAGCCCGGTTGCGACGCGTACGTATCGATCGTCAGGTGAAATCCCATTTGAAACGTCAAACCCTACCCAGCCAAGCCCGTCCAAATGCACTTCTGCCCAAGCATGGGTCGCGTCCTGAAGTTCTGTTTCGTTCATCATCAAATAACCAGATACATAGCGTGCCGGCACTCCAATCTGTCGTGCGCATGTAATGAAGATATGCGCATGGTCCTGACACACACCGCGCCCAGCTTTGAGTGCATCTTCTGCGCTCCAGCCCGGGTGCGAACCTCCAATTTCATACGCGACCTGAGCTCGAATTGTTTCGGACAGAGCATGTAGCTGTTCCAGCGGTTCACCTTTGGGCAACGCGCCTATCAGTTCGGCAACCCCTTTCCCCGGCGTTGTCAGAGGGGTGCGCCTTTTGAACAGCCACAAAGGAGTCGACCCTTCGTGAGGCCCCAAGACGCCGTGGGTGTCTTCAACCTCGACCACACCCTCGGAGATCAACGAGATACTTTGGGTGTTTGCGTCGAAACTGATCAATTCCACGGTGTTACGATGGTAGTCTTCAAACACCAGCTCTTTGCGCCCGCCGGTGATTTCGGTGTTCCAACTTTCAATGCTTTGATTGCGAAAAGACTTTGGTGTCTTCCTCAGCTGTTGCAAACCGAAGGGAACCGGCGCGTCGAAATCGTATCGTGTCTCGTGGCGTATATGCAGTTTCATTGGTCACTCATAGAACCGGTAATCAATTTCGATCTGGCGGCTCAGGTCCCCGAGATCCTTCAAAAAGTCCTGAATGTATTCGTGCAGCCCGAGGTCAAAGATATCGGTAATCTGCCGGTCGAGATACTTCTCGGAAAGCGCGTTGGCCGCCGTAACGGACGGACCCGCAAAGCCATAGTCTTTGCTGAGGTAGGACAGGTTCTCTTGAATCTTCCTACAGCAGAAATGCAGGCTGCGGGGCATCCTCTGATCAAGGATCAGAAACTGCGCAATTTCCGACGGCCGGGTGTTCTGGCCGTGGGTCATGCGATAGCCACCGCCTGCCCCAACGGACCGCAGGATACTTTCCCACTGGATGTTGTCCAGCGACGAGCCGACCGAGAAGGCCGTGGGCAGAAGGACATAGTACTTCACGTCCAGGATACGCCCGGTATTGTCGGCCCGCTCGACAAAGGTGCCGATCCGGGTGAAATCGAAAATGTCATTGCGCAGCATGGTCCCCAGAGTTGCGCCACGAACCAGAGCGGCTTGTTGACGAATAAGTTCCAGCGTTGCAGGCAGGTCCCTCTCATTCACGCGGCGCTTCATGGCTTGATCAATCTGCATCCAAGTGGCGTTCACCGCACTCCAGACATCATTGGTCAATGCGGTTCGAACAAGGCGCGCGTTGTCCCGCGCCTGTTTGATGACCGACTTGATCGACGATGGATTGTCGGCATCACGCAACATCCAATCCACGGCATTGTCTTTCGAAATCTCATCATATTTGGCGCTGTATCCGCTATAAACGCCGGCGGTTTTCAGAACCGAGCCCCATTCCGCATCGGAATTCTTGGTCCGGGTCAGCGCCATCCTCTGGCCTGTTTCCAGCAATCTGGCCGTGTTTTCCGCCCTCTCAAGATACCGGGACATCCAGAACAACCCGCCAGCAGTTTTTCCCAGCATGGTCAGTCCTCCAGAACCCAGGTGTCTTTGGTCCCGCCGCCTTGGCTTGAATTAACGACCAAGGACCCTTTTTTTAGCGCAACGCGCGTCAGGCCGCCGGGGGTGATCTCGATCCCTTGCGGGGACACCAGAACAAACGGCCGCAGATCGACATGCCTGGGGGCAAGCCCCGAACGGGCGAAGATGGGCACCGTCGAGAGAGACAATGTGGGCTGAGCGATGTAGTTCGACGGCCGCGACTTGAGCGTGTCACGGAAGGCCGCGATCTCTTTCTTGCTGGCGGTCGGACCGATCAGCATCCCATAGCCGCCCGACCCGTGCACCTCTTTGACAACAAGATCCGACAGGTTGTCCAATACGTAGGACAGCGACTCGGGGTCGCTGCAGCGCCACGTAGGAACGTTTTTTAGCAGGGGCTTCTCGCCCGTGTAGAACTCAACGATTTCCGGCATGTAGGAATAGATCGCCTTGTCATCGGCTATACCTGTTCCCGGCGCGTTCGCAATTGTGATGCCGCCAGCACGATAGACATCCAGAATACCCGGCACGCCCAATGCGCTGTTGGGGTTGAAATTCAGCGGATCCAGGAACTCGTCATCAACCCTGCGATAAAGTACGTCGATGGGAGTATAACCTCTGGTGGTGCGCATGCAGACTCGTCCGTCGACAACCCGCAGATCGTGGCCTTCGACCAATTCCACGCCCATTTGATCAGCAAGAAACGCATGTTCGTAGTAGGCTGAATTATAGATTCCGGGGGTTAACACCGCGACAGTGGGTTCTCCGTCTGCTACAGCTGGTGCGCAGGCAGCAAGAGAACGTCTCAGATTACGGGGATAGTCTGAAACATTCCGAACATTGGTTGCGCTAAAGAGTTCGGGGAACATCTTTAGCATCGTTTCCCGGTTCTCCAACATATAGCTGACCCCGGATGGCGTACGAGCATTGTCTTCCAGAACGAAAAACTCGTCTGGTCCGGTTCGCACCAGATCGACGCCGACAATGTGCGTATAGACCTGACCGGGCGGTGAGACACCAAGCATCTGTGGCAGGAAGGCCTCGTTTCCGGCAATCATCTCAGCCGGCACACGCCCGGCCCGGACAATTTCTTGACGGTGGTAAATGTCATGTAGAAATGCGTTGATTGCGCGCACCCGCTGTTCGATACCGCGTTCCAACCGCTGCCATTCCCGCGCTGAAATAACTCGTGGCACGATATCAAACGGTATCAGACGTTCTTCGGCCTCGGCTTTGCCGTATACGTTAAAAGTGATGCCCGTCAGCCTAAAAACTTTTTCGGCTTCGCGCTGTTTCGCCCTCAGTCGTGACACGTCTTCCGCGTTGAACCAGCGACCGATCTCTTCGTATGGACCTCTGAGTGATCCATCGCCGTTGAACATTTCATCAAAATACTCACTCATACTTTAAGTTTTACGCATAGATCAGATTTTTCAAGTCATTCAGGCTTGGTTGGAAGCTGTCTTTGGAAGGAGCGTCTAATTTTCAGGCTAACTGGATAACGTGATGATCTTAACAACAAGGCGTTATTCGTGTTTCCAGTTGAAGTCACATTCAATGTTTTGTGCTGCATCTGAACGTCCGCTTTGGGCTCCGTGCCGACGGTCAGCCCGAATTGCGCGATAGAAAGCTTCCTAATGTCGAATGTCGGCGCATCAGGCTACGCCATTGAAACCGAAAGGCTGTCTCGATTTCTTCAATGGCGGCTTTCGGGGCTGGGCTGCAGCTCGGACCGTCGCAGCGCCGCGAGACCGCTCTGAGCCCACTCCGGACGTGGCCTCGCAGGGTCCCCTGCAAATGCAGCATGGCCCCCTACATTTGGCTGCTGCGATGCAGCGGAAAAAGCGGTCATTGGTGGCCGGCTCAGCGAGATTTGGGGTCGCGATGTCCGAGATGCGGACGATGCGGTCACCTGGAAACCAGCTTGAGTGCCCCTTACTCCAACGGCTCGATTGCAGGGAAGGACCAGTTCCCGTTCAAGATTTCTTCACGAGGTTCATATAGCCGAACGGTGTAGTTCCAACCTGGCGTAATAGGAATGCAATTCACGCGCCCATCCTCGCAGGCGCCAAAATTGATGGTAATGCTGCCGTCGGAATTGGGTTCGGCTGTTACGTTATTGAGGCTGTTGCGGCCGAGATCGTTTGCTTCCAGGTAGCCGTCGGCGTTGTAGACAGTGATTGACCAGAACGCGTCAACCGGTACTGCATTCAACGTGACCGAATGTGGTGTTACGCCATCATTTGCATCGACGCTGTCGATCTCATAGAGCGCCGCAGTGCGTGGCAGACCGCCCCAGCCGGCGGCGGCACCAACCAGGTGATCGATAGGCTTTGTTTCTCCCTCGGTACCGAACGAGTAAAAGCTGCTGAAACCGAGTTCGGCAAGGTTGCTTAGGGCCGTGCGTGCAGTTGCCAAATCATCCAGATCCCAATCCGGTGCCTCGAACGGACCTGCTCCACCCCCAGCCACGACAAGGCTGTCCTGAGCGGCATGTGCCTCTAACACATCGTCAGGATCGTTGGCGTCCATGAATATTCGTACAGTCACATAGGCAAAACGAGTACCAACGTTTTCTTCGGTCAGCGTGTATGTCCCAGGCGCGGTTTCGACGTACATGTAGTGATCCTGGTTGACCACATGCATCGAGATGTATCGCTCGCCCAAATCGGGCAGAGTGAATTCAACCGGATCGGACAGGTCCAGGACAATCCCGGAGTAGAGCGTGTCCTGGTTCATCCGAATAACCGGTTGGTTGTCAGGGGTCGTCGGTTTGCGAACGTGGATCAATTCTCCAACGCCCACGTCAAAAGCGGCCATATTGGCACGGAACATATGATCCGTCTCGGCCCGGACAAAGGTGTCCAGCGTTACTGGCTCTGCGACAGCCAGAGATGGGGCCAGCAGCGCAATCGGAATCAATTTCTTCAACATTATGGGCGCCCTTCTCAATTCACAGGTTGCGCAACGGGGAAGGTCCAGCTTCCATCTAGGACTTCCGGGCGGGGGCGATACAGGCGCACCACATAGTTCCAGCCCTCTGTGATAGGTAAGCAATTCACCCGCCCGTCGTCGCAGGCTCCAAGATGGATGGTCATGCTTCCGTCAGTATTCCGCGCGCCGGTGACGGAGTTGATGCTGTAGGCGTTCAGAGCGTTCGGTTCATAGAAGCCGTCGGCGTTATACATGCTAACCGACCAGAAAGCATCCACCGGCACGTTCTGCGGCACTTCGATCTTGTAGGCACCGACGGGCAGACCTGGGAAAAACGCCGGGTAGAATGCTTCCTCTTCCGGAAGCCCGCCCCAACCGGCTATCGTGCCAAGCATGTGACGTATGGGGTGGACGTTTTCCTTTTTGCCGAACATGCGGGAACTGTCTGGAACGAAACCAAGAGCACCGAGCGGCAGCAGCTGTTCGACTACCGCCTCAAAGGCGTCTTCATCGTAGTTTGGGGCCACGAACGCGTTCGAAGCGTTGGCCTCGATTGTCATTGCGTCCTGGATCGCATTGACAGCCGCCACATCCTCTTGGTTTGCGGCGTCGACAAGCACGCGGAGATAGACAATCACGTAAGGGGTGTCGAACGTTTCCATGTCGAGGGTATAGGTGCCGCCACCGAAGAACACCTCGTTTATGAAGTGATCCTGATTGACAACCATTGCCGTCATGTAGCGATCCGCAACGTCTGGAAGGATCAACGTCGCGCCCTCGCTTATGTCGACAACCGCGGTGCTGTAGAGCGTGTCGCGGTTCATCCGGATCGTCGGTTGGTTTTCGACCGGGGTCGGTTCCCGGAAGTGGAAAAACCGATTGATGCCACCCGCGAGCGACACGTATTTTTGAAGCTCAAGGTCAGTGGCGGCCCGAATGAAATTGTCCGAGGTGATCGGCACCTCCGCACTCTCGATCAGGCCCTCGAGGGTGTTCGTCGTCGTCTGCGCCTGCCCCGTTGTTCCGACCATCACTGCCAAAGCCAAGGCAGTTAGACTTACTCGCATCGCAACTATCCCCTCGTTCCATTGACAAGCCAATATCTACGTTTGACCTTAAAGTTCTTTAACCTGCGTCAAGCGCAACGCCTTAGGAACAAGCCCTTGGTTCCAATTTGCCGGTTCGTTGGACCGCTAAACGTTGCTGCGGCGAGAAATGCGTTTTTTTTGCTTTTGGCAGGATGCCGCCGAGCGTTTCTTGGCAGGGTCCGCTCTGCATTCGCAGTGTTAGCTCACAGATTTTTAACCGTTTTTTTGGCCGGTGACCGCTTTTCGGTTTAAAGAGTTCTTGATGACGACGATGGTTCGGAGTCTAAAAGGCACCTTTAGATCGACCCGAGATAGTACCCAATAGCCTCCGCCAATTCGGTTTCTTCGTAGCCGAAATGGGAGCGTACAACCTCTTCCAATTTCCGAAATATGGCGGCGGTCTTTTTGAAATTTGCATCGGAAGGGTCTTCCGCCAAAGATTCAGCCGCACGACCGAGGCGGATGATTAGCTCGTGGACCACCTCGTGCTCTGCCTTCAATTTGACCACAATCTCGCGGAACCTGTCTCCGCTGGCTGCCTCGATACGTGGAAACATATCAGCGCTTTCAATGTCGTGGTGGAACTTGAGCACCTGGCATTCGCGCCCGCAAAGCGATCCGAATACTCGAAAATTCTCAGCCATGTCGAGTGAAAGCACGATCTGCTTCAGGTGCTCAGGCGGCGTGTCCCCCGCTTCGATCCGGGTCAGGACGGCGCCGATTTGGGCCATCTCCATCAGATAATGTCGGTGGATCGCGGCTAGTTGTTGGCCTCGTTGACGGTGTATTTCTGTCGCGTCCGCCACCGGCGGCGCTTTCGGTCGGGCAGCTTCGTCGAGGCTGAGTTCATCCAGCAACAGGGTCGAAAGGTCAGTCATGATGGACAAGAAGAGCCTTGCTCACGCTGAGTCAAGAGCGTCTGCTTTGGGCTCAGAACTGTCTTTCGGCGCTGCGACGGTCCGAACTGCAGCCTGGCCACGCAAGCATACATTGACAAAATCGAGACAGCCTTTCGGTTTCAGTGGCGTAGCCTGATGCGCCGACATTCGACATTAGGAAGCGGTCTCTCGCGCAATTCGGGCTGACCGTCGGCACGGAGCCCAAAGCGGTCGAGCATCGGTACATCCAGCCGTTGGCACCAGGGTATCCATCCGTGGGCGCACGTTGCGGCGGTTGTTTCGCGCCGGGTACACCTTATAATCCTGAACTCCGGCATGTTGCGTCCTCTTTATGCTCCAGCAGGATCAATGCAACCGCCTCGGCGCCTATGGGTGCCGATTTGCAGTTCCGTGGAACGTGATCGCTCTGTGGCGAACGGCGTTTGCCAAATCGGGATTTCTTGGTCATTCTTAGTGAATGCAGATGCTGGAGTTCAGCCACGACCCAATTCTGGTGGTGATGTCCTGCGCGATGGCAATTGTCGCGGGGTTCACGGGCTTGTCGCTGACCCGAAACATGGCGGCCAAATCGACATCGCAACGCAAGATCGCGATTTCTCTTGCTTCCGTCGCGCTCGGTGGAGGCATCTGGTCGATGCATTTCGTGGCCATGCTCGGTCTGCAAATGCCGATCCCATATTACTATGATGCGGCCATAACGCTCGCCTCGGCGCTGATTGCCATATTGATCGTCGGCTGTGCACTGATTTTGTTGCATTTCACGGAACGTACGACGCCAATGATATTGGCAGCTGGCGGAATTGTTGGGCTGGGCGTCTTGGTGATGCACTATGTCGGGATGGCCGGGCTGCAACTGTGCAAAGCGGTATACACAGTTCCCGGTGTCGCGTTGTCCTCTGCCATGGCGATTGCCTTGTGCATGCTCGCGGTCTGGGTGGCCTATCAACGACGCACCAATTTGCACATCTTTCTTGCTACCGTCTGTTTTGGGCTGGCGGTCAGTTCCGTGCACTTCCTAGCCATGGCAGGAACAAATTTTGTTGCGGTACCCGTTCCTGGAGATTTTGGCCCGGGTATGAGCAACGAAACTTTGGCCATTGGCGTAGTATTGTCAGGCTTCGTGATTTTTGGTGCCTTTCTTTGGGTGAGCACGACCTATCTAGACGGGCCCGCGCAGCAATCCGAGGCAGCAAATGAAACGACGCCGGAAGCCATGCTGCCGCCCGAGGCGACTTTGCAAATTCCCTGCGAAAGGGAGGGAGCGAAAATCTACGTCGCACCTCAGGATGTCGCATTCGTCCGGGCAGACGGTCATTACACACAGGTCTACACGTGCAAGGATCGCCTGTTCTGCGTCTGGCCGATCACAGAGGCAACAAAGCGCCTTCTGAATGCCGGATTTGTGCAGACGCACCGCAGCTATCTGGTAAACCCCGAAAAGGTTGCCCGGTTTGAACGCACCAAAGACAAGGGTCGCTGTACCTTCAACGAACCGGAACTCCCGCCCGTCCCGGTCAGCCGGTCCAAGCTGAAGGATATTCAGTCGATCCTCTCGGGTGAACTGGGCGCAACTGGTGCAGCTTAAGGCGCATTTCGTGCAAAAACTGCGAAAATCAGTGGTTTTCTAAAGCCTGCGTATACCGATGGATGCAGGCTTCGCTCCAGCCAGAATATCAAGCAGGGAGGAGCGAGATGATTCCAGCGGCGTTTGAGTATTACCGCCCGAAAGATTTGGATGGGGTAATTGCTCTTCTGGAAGAACACGGGGATGACGCACGCGTCATGGCAGGCGGACACAGCCTGATCCCGATGATGAAACTTCGGATGGCGGACGTGCCCCATCTGATCGATCTGCAAGACGTTGCCGGATTGGGTGGAATCACGGTCGGCACAGACACCATCACCATCGGCGCGATGGTGACACAAGCCGAAATCATCGACCATACAGATCTTGCAAGCGCAGCACCCATCCTGCGCGAAGCGGCGTTGCAGATCGCAGACCCGCAAGTCCGTTATATGGGCACGGTCGGTGGCAATGTTGCCAACGGCGATCCCGGCAATGATATGCCCGGCCTAATGCAATGCCTCGATGCACAATTCACTTTGGTCGGTGCCGATGGCGAACGCACCGTTGCGGCCCGTGAATTCTATGAGGCTGCCTACATGACCGCTCGGGAAGACGAAGAGGTGCTGACCAGCATTTCGATCCCGGTGCCGCAAGGCGGATATGCCTACGAAAAGCAAAAACGGAAAATCGGTGACTACGCGACCGCCGCTGCGGCCGTGCAGATCGTGAAATCGGGCGGCACATGTGCGTCCGCTGCGATTGCGATGACGAACCTGAGCGACACACCGATCTACTCCGCGGCCGCCGCAGAGGCGCTGGTCGGCACATCTGTGGACGCGGACGCCATCAAGGCCGCCGTCGCCGCCATGATGGAAGACATCGACCCGACCGAAGACAACCGCGGTCCCGTGGCTTTCAAGAAACATGTGGCCGGCGTCATCCTGACCCGTGCCATCGAACGCGCTTGGTCGCGGGCCTGAGGGGGAACCAGAATGTCAAAGAAAATGCACATCGCACTCACGGTCAACGGCAAGGAAGAGGAGTTTCTGGCCGAGCCGCGTGAACTGCTGATTTACACCTTGCGCGAACGCCTGGGGATCACAGGCCCGCATATTGGATGCGAAACCTCGCATTGCGGTGCATGCACAGTGACCATCGACGGCAAATCGGTGAAATCCTGCACAATGTTCGTGGCCCAGGCCGACGGCAAGGATGTTACCACCATCGAAGGCATCGGCACACCAGACAGCCTGCATCCACTGCAGGAGGCCTTCAAGGAACACCACGGTCTGCAGTGCGGATACTGCACCCCGGGCATGATCACACGCGCCACCAAACTTCTGGAAGAAAACCCGAACCCGACCGAAGAGGAAATTCGGTTCGGCATGGCCGGCAATCTCTGCCGCTGCACAGGGTATCAGAACATTGTCAAATCCATCCAAGCCGCCGCGGCCGTGATGAATGCAGCCAAGGAGGCCGCAGAATGAAGGACGAAGTGGAAACCCGCGAAGACCGCGTCGCCAATCTCAAAGGGATGGGCTGCTCGCGCAAGCGCGTCGAAGATGCACGCTTTACGCAGGGCAAAGGCAACTATGTCGACGACATAAAGCTGGACGGCATGCTGTTCGGCGATTTTGTACGTTCACCTTTCGCACATGCGCGCGTCAAATCGATTAACACTGAAGAAGCCCTCAAGGTTAAGGGCGTTCTGGCGGTTCTGACCGCTGCCGATCTCGAGCCGCTGGGCCTGCATTGGATGCCGACGCTGGCTGGTGACAAACAAATGGTGCTGGCCGACGGCAAGGTTCTGTACCAGGGCCAGGAAGTGGCCTTTGTCGTAGCCGAAGACCGCTATGCCGCAGCCGATGGCATCGAAGCAGTTGAGGTCGAATACGAAGAGCTGCCCGTTATTGTCGATCCGTTCGAGTCGCTGAAAACCGATGTGGTTCTGCGCGAAGACCTCGACCCGACGGCCGATGGCGCGCACGGTCCCCGTAAGCATCCCAACCATATCTTCACATGGGAAGCCGGGCAGAAAGAAGCGACCGAGCAGGTCATCGGCGAAGCAGACGTCGTGGCCGAAGAGATGGTGTACTATCACCGGACACACCCGTGTCCGCTCGAAACCTGCGGCTGTGTGGCCTCCATGGACAAGGTCAATGGCAAGCTGACGCTGTGGGGGACCTTCCAAGCACCGCACGCCATCCGGACCGTGGTCAGCCTGATTTCCGGCATTGAAGAGCACAACATCCGTGTCATCTCGCCCGACATTGGCGGCGGTTTTGGCAACAAGGTGGGTGCTTATCCGGGCTATGTCTGCTCGGTCGTGGCCTCAATCGTGACCGGCAAGCCGGTCAAGTGGATCGAAGACCGAATGGACAACCTGATGACCACTGCTTTTGCCCGGGATTACTGGATGCACGGCAAGATCTCGGCCACCAAAGAGGGCAAGATCACCGGTCTGTGGTGCCACACCACGGCGGACCACGGTGGGTTTGACGCCTGCGCGGACCCCACCAAGTTCCCCGCCGGGTTCATGAACATCTGCACCGGGTCCTACGACATCCCGACAGCCTACTTGGCGGTTGACGGTGTCTATACCAACAAGGCACCGGGCGGTGTGGCCTATCGTTGCTCGTTCCGGGTGACCGAGGCGGCCTATTTCATTGAGCGGATGATCGAAGTTCTGGCGATTGAGTTGAACATGGACGCGGCCGAGTTGCGGCGGATCAACTTTATCAAGGCCGATCAGTTCCCCTATCAGTCTGCGCTGGGATGGGAATACGACTCGGGCGATTATCACACCGCCTGGGACAAGGCGCTGGCTGCAGTTGGGTACGAGGATCTGCGTGCCGAACAGGCACAGCGGGTCGAGGACTTCAAGGCCGGAAAAACCCGCAAGCTGTTGGGCATTGGCCTGACACACTTCACGGAAATCGTCGGCGCCGGTCCGGTCAAGAACTGCGATATTCTGGGTCTTGGAATGTTCGACAGTTGTGAAATCCGGATCCACCCGACGGGCTCTGCCATCGCGCGGTTGGGCACCATCTCACAAGGTCAGGGGCATGCCACCACTTTCGCCCAAATCCTGGCCAGCGAGATTGGACTTCCTGCCGACAGCATCACGGTCGAGGAAGGCGACACAGACACCGCACCATATGGTTTGGGGACCTATGGGTCTCGGTCGACGCCTGTGGCTGGTGCGGCAACCGCGATGGCGGGCCGAAAAATCCGGGCCAAGGCCCAGATGATCGCAGCCTATCTGCTGGAAGTTCACGACGATGACGTGGAATTCGACGTGGATCGGTTCGTTGTCAAAGGCGCGCCTGAGCGGTTCAAGACGATGAAAGAAATCGCCTTTGCCGCCTACAATCAGGCGATCCCAGGGATCGAGCCGGGTCTGGAGGCGGTCAGCTATTACGATCCGCCCAACATGACCTATCCGTTCGGTGCCTATATCTGCGTGATGGAAATCGACGTCGATACAGGCGAGCACGAGATCCGGCAGTTCTATGCGCTGGACGATTGCGGGACACGGATCAACCCGATGATCATCGAAGGCCAGGTCCATGGCGGCCTGACCGAGGCGCTGGCCATCGCGATGGGTCAGGAAATCGCCTATGATGACATGGGCAATGTGAAAACCGGAACGCTGATGGACTTCTTCCTGCCCACTGCATGGGAGACGCCCCATTACACCACCGACCACACCGTCACCCCCAGCCCGCATCACCCGATCGGCGCCAAGGGTGTGGGCGAAAGCCCCAATGTGGGCGGCGTGCCGGCGTTTTCGAACGCGGTGCATGATGCCTTCCGGGCCTTTGGTCTGCGTCAGAGTCATATGCCCCACGATCACTGGCGGATCTGGAAGACCGCCAATGATCTGGGCCTGCACGGCTAACAAGAGGGAGGAGGTGCGTGGTCACGCGCACCTCCACATCCAACTATGACTTGGACCGATTTACAGGGTGCCCTTGCAGGTGAAGGCTATGTCGCTTCCGCCGATCTGGCCGTGGCGCTGCATCTAGCACTGACACTGGGCCGTCCGCTTCTTCTGGAAGGCGCGGCGGGCGTTGGCAAAACTGAGGTTGCGCGCACTCTGGCTGCATCTCGCGGCACCCGCCTGATCCGGCTGCAATGCTATGAAGGCTTGGACGCGGCGCAGGCGATCTATGAATGGAATTACCAGCGCCAGTTGCTGAGCATCCGCGCGGCTGCCGAAGATGGCCAAACCGGCAAAGACGTCGAAGCGCGCATCTTTTCCCGCGACTTTCTGTTGGAACGCCCGCTGCTGGCGGCGCTGACCCAGGATGTTGCGCCGGTTCTGCTGATCGACGAGATCGACCGGGCCGACGAAGAATTCGAAGCCTACCTTCTGGAAATTCTGGCAGACTATCAGGTCTCGATCCCCGAGTTGGGAACCGTTACGGCCACGACACGGCCTATTGTGATCCTGACGTCCAACGGAACGCGCGATCTGTCTGATGCGTTGCGTCGTCGGTGCCTCTATACCCATGTGGATTATCCCGATCGCGCCACGGAGCTGGCGATTTTGAAGGCGCGCTGCCCCGACATCGAAGCGCATCTGGCCAACCAGATCGTGGGCTTTGTGCAATCCCTGCGCAAGGAAGAGCTGGAAAAGACTCCGGGCATCGCAGAAACACTGGATTTTGCCGCGGCACTTATGGGGCTTGGCCTTGCCGATCTGACGGCGGACCCGGCGATTTTGCAATCGACGCTGACCACGCTTCTGAAAACCCAGAGCGATCAGGCCAACATCACTACTGAAGTGGCCCAGCGCATCGCGGGACGCGCGGCGTGAGCCGGGTCACCAAATTCGCCGGGCGCGATCCTGGGCCGGCAGCACGCGTCGCCGGGTTCATGGCACATCTGCGCGAAAACGGACTGCGCCTAGGCGTGGCCGAAACGGATACGGCGCTTGCCGCGCTGAACGAAGTCGAAGCCGCCTGTCCAGAAAATGCGCGGCGGGCTCTAAAAGCGGTCTGTACCGGGTGCAAAGGCGACGTGGACGCGTTTGACGCGCTTTTCGACAGCTATTGGATGGACGCCGGACGCGTCCGGACAAAGGTCATGCCAACCCTATCGGCCCCCAGCGGTGAGGGCGTGCATTCGTCTAGAGATGCAAAGGGCGAGGACACCGGCAGCGCCGGATCCTCGACCGCGCCGGACACCAGCGATGGCGAGGGCGAAGCGGAAAGCGACGGCGAAGGCAAATTGATCGCCACCGAGGTGCGCAACCTGATGCGCAAGGACCTGCGAGACATCGTCCGCCCCGAAGACGTGGCCGAGGCCGAAGGCGTGGCACGCCGCCTGGGTGCGGCGCTGCGCGATCGCCGGTCCCGCCGCCGCATTGCCGCGCGCAAGGGCGATCGTCTGCATTTCCGCAAGACAATCCGCCACAGTCTATCGACCGGGGGCGAGCCGCTGAAGCTGTTGCGCAAGCGCCGCCCCGACCGGACCCGCAAGATCGTCGCGCTGTGCGACGTGTCAGGGTCAATGACTGTCTATTCACAGGTGTTTCTGGCCTTTCTGTCAGGGCTTATGCGCGCCGATACGTCTGCGGATGCGTATCTCTTTCACACGCGGCTTGTGCGCATTACCGAGGCCTTGCGGGACAAGGACGCGATGCGCGCCATTGGCCGGATGTCACTGATGGCGGACGGTTTTGGTGGCGGGTCCAAGATCGGGCCATCGCTTTTGCGCTTTGCCGATACCTATGCAAAGCGCTTTGTCGACGGGCGCAGCGTCGTGATGATCCTGTCCGATGGCTACGACACCGCGCCGCCGGACCAGATCGACGCCGCGCTGGCCAAGCTGAAGAAACGGGGCTGCAAGGTCATCTGGCTGAACCCACTGAAGGGATGGGCGGACTATGCCCCCGTTGCCAGCGGAATGGCGGCTGCACTGCCGCATCTGGACGTGTTTGCCCCCGCGAACACGCTCGGGGATCTGGCCGCTTTGGAAGGGGAACTGAGCCGACTATGACACCTGCTGAAATCCTTGACGGAGATCTTGCACAAACCGCAAAGGACCTGCGCGACCGCCAGCAACCGTTCGCGTTTGCCACGATTGTGCGCACAGCCGGGTCAACCGCTGCCAAGCCCGGCGCAAAGGCGCTTTTGAGCGCGGACGGTACCATCGTGCAGGGCTGGTTGGGCGGCGGTTGCACACGCGGTGCAGTCAAAAAGGCCGCGATTGAGGCTCTGCGCAGTGGCGCACCGCAGTTGGTTTCGGTCGCGCCCGAAGAGCTTTTGGCGGAAAAGGGCGTCAGTTCCGGAGAGACCATTGATGGCACCCGATTTGCCCGCAATGGTTGTCCATCACGCGGCAGCATCGACATCTTTATCGAACCCTGCCTGCCCATGCCTTTGCTGACTGTCATCGGTGCCTCGCCCGTGGCCGAAGCCCTGTCAGCGCTCGCGCGCGAGTTTCACTGGTCAGTGGGCTCGGACATTCCCGACAGCCCTGTCGCCGGCCAAAACGTCATTATCATCGCCACACAAGGCCAGGGTGATCTGGCCGCTCTGGAACGCGCATTGCTGTCCAAACCTGCGTATATCGCCTTTGTCGGGAGCAAACGAAAATACGGCGCGCTGTCAGACAAGTTAATCGCGAAAGGCATAGATCAGGCCGACATCCGCGCGGTCAAAGCTCCCGCCGGTTTGGACATCGGAGCTGTCACGCCCGAAGAAATTGCACTCTCCATTCTGGCGGAACTCGTCAAGGTTCGGCGCTCGAACGTGAAACGGGACGACGATGACTGAAACGACGGCAATATTGCTGGCCGCAGGTCTGTCGCGGCGCATGGGTGCGCAAAACAAGCTATTGTTGCCAGTTGATGGCGTCCCGATGATCCGCCATGTCACCCAACAATATCAGGCGGCGATTGATGGCCCCATTCTGGTCGTTCTCGGACACGATGCGCACTTGGTTAAAGAGGCGCTGGACGGCACCGGAGTGGACACCGTTTTCAATGCAGACTTCGCCGCTGGCCAGTTTACCTCGGTCGCGGCGGGCTTGCGGAATGCTGTTGATGCTCAGACGCTGCTGATCGGGCTGGGGGATCAACCTCTGTTGTCCAGCACCGATATCCTCGCATTGCTCACGGCGCATTACTGTGCCGACCCCGACAAGATCTCTTTTCCTGTTCATCAGGGTAACCGCGGCAACCCCTTGGTTGTGCCGCGATCTTTGCGCGCAAGGCTGTTGCAGGATCCAAAGAGCCCAGGCTGCCAAAAGTTCACGCGCGCCAATGCCGATCTGGTTCAGGAACTGCCCCTGCGTACGCCCGGGCTCTTTATCGATATCGACACGCCCGAAGCTTACCAGACCCACTGCCTGCCCATGAAGGAGGTTGCAGCATGAACACTCTAAGCCGTCTTTGGGCAAAAATGACTCGATCCGTCGAACTCACCCCCGTGCAGGCCGACCAACAGGCCCGCATAAAATTTCCCTGCTGCTAAGGAAGAAGACACATGGAACTTGCTGACGAAATCAGAATTGACGCTCCCAAGGCCGAGGTCTACGCCGCGTTGAACAACCCGGAAATCCTTAAACAGTGCATTCCAGGCTGCGAAGAATTAATAAAGCATTCAGACACCGAACTTGAAGCCAAGGTTGTGTTGAAGGTCGGACCCGTCAAGGCGCGGTTCAGCGGCAATGTTACGCTGAATACCGACGGCGCGCCGGATGCGTTTTCGCTCACCGGTCAGGGCAATGGCGGAGCGGCGGGTCATGCCAAGGGCGGCGCAGACGTGACTTTGGAAGACCAAGACGGCGCGACCCTTCTCAAATACACTGCCAAAGCAGATGTTGGCGGGAAACTCGCCCAACTGGGCAGCCGACTTATCCAAAGCACTGCCAAGAAACTGGCGGCAAAGTTCTTCAAGTCCTTTGCGGATGTGATGGCTAAAGAGCACACTTGATCAAGCGTCACGCGTCGCAAAGCCGGAAACTGACACATAGCCTCCAGAGCCCAGCTCGCGACGCTGGTATGTTTGGCAAATATTATGCTCAAGCAACGGGAAACGTGGGCTTTGGGTTGTAGGTTTCGTACGTCCAATAGTCTTGAACCTAGCCCCGAAGGTGCTGTCAGACGAATGCGAACCAGTCTCAGTTTGCCACGGAAACCGCGAACCTATCCGGAACAAAGTTGACGCCACTCGCTAAGAGCAGCGGCCCAGTTCAGCTTGAAGGAGTCTCTGCTGGTGAGCGATCTTTCTTGGTTGCAGTGGTTGTAACGGAGAGATGGAGGGCGTCGAAATTCTGTAAACTTCGCATGCGCCTGAAACGTTGCATGGCGCGTTCACGCCGTCGAAAAGGAAGGTGTGAATTCTCGACGCGGTTGTTAATCCACCTGCCCGTCTGTTGCTTTTCGAGCGCGCCCATTTCTCTGAACGCAGCCTTGTAGGAAGGGAATCGATCTGTGACGACCTCCTCGGCGCAACCGTGCCGCTTCATCAATTTCTTGAGGAATTTCAGTGCTGCAGTCTTGTTTCGGCGTTTGGTAACGATTGCTTCCAGCACTTCGCCCTCACGATCAACGGCCCGCCAGAGGTAGTTTCTCTTGCCATTCACCTTCACGAAAACCTCGTCCACGTGCCACTTCCATTTGGTGTAGGCTCTCAATTGCTGAACACGCTTTCTTCCGATCTCAGCAGCAAACTTTGGGCCAAACCTGTTCCACCAATACCGGACAGTTTCGTGGCTCACGTCGATGCCTCGCTCGTGCAACAAATCTTCGACATTCCGAAGCGAGAGCGGGAAACGAATGTACAGCATCACTGCAAGGCAGATGATCTCGGGACTGGTTTTAAAGTATTTGAAGGAGGCAGGTCTGGACCTGGGCAATAGCTACGCAGCACCCCCGCCCCACTCAAGCAAAGTTCTTCTGACAAGACCGCTCAACGAATTACATGAACCGAGCACCTGGCGTGATGCACGACTCTGTTCGCAGTGGAACCTAAGAAAACGTCCTCAAAACCAGGCTTGTGCGAAGCCAAGACGATGCAATCCGCGTCGCTCTCATTTGCGCAGTCGACAATAGCCCTACCCGCGTGACCAGAGATGAGCCGAACCTTCGCGCCTGGAATTTCAGAAGCAGTTTGATGCAGGTTTTCCAAGATTTCATGCCGCGTATTGGCAAGTACTTCGCTGGGAATCTGAGACGCTACATACGCCGGAATTGGTTCTTGGACGTGTATCACGGTGAATACAGCGTCCGCATCAGCCAATTGGCGCGCGGCTTCAAACGACGCTTGTGTGTCGTGTTCTTGGTCCAGAGCAACCGGGATCAGGATATTCTTGTACATTTGACCGCCTATCTACTGCTCCGGTGATTCCAGTTTGGTTCCTCGGCAGCAGGAAACCTAAACAGGCTCAGACTTTGACGATTTCCCCGCGCTCTTTGTAGCGGCTACAACCTCATCAACTGTTTTCTCAACAGCTTCAGCTTCGGTTTCAGCGACATAAGATGCACAACGGAACACGGTTTCGAACCATTCCTGAATGTCAGCAACCAACCGCTCCGCCGAATGGCGCTGCCACTCCGCCATGCTCTGAAGGGCTTTGGAGGGATCGGACGGGTTCGCGGAAGACACATTTCGTGCAGCTTTTAGAGCCGTCCGGACCGCCTCATGACGCCGTTCGAACCAATGCTGTGCAAAGGCCTCTGTTTCTTCGAGCAATTTTTCTTGTGCGTCCCAAAACTGTTCGATCTGGGCACCGAAGGCCGGATTGCCAGACATGGGCGGCTGCATTTGCTTGAAAACATCCACAACTGAGGTCGGGCTATTTGTGCTAGATTTCTTTCTCGGCATCGAAAATTCCTCCTCATTTCCTGAATAAGCTATTGTGCCACCTGCGGCATGCTTTCGCCTTAATACAGATCAATTACGCTTATCTTTAGAACTCTCGGCTTAGACCGCGACAGGGCACTCACATTCTCTCCGACATCGGTTCCTAGAGGGCAGTGTTGGAGTTAGAGTAGTCTAGACAAGAACTTAACGCTTGGTTTTCTATGCACATTGCCGGCTTTCTGATTACCCTTGGTATCCTCTTCCTTGCCGGATTGGCGGCCGACCAACTTGGCCGGGCCACGCATTTTCCTCGTGTTACAACCTTACTTTTCCTCGGTCTGATCGCCGGGAACGCCGGAATGGGGTTGATCCCACTCGACGTCGCAATGTGGTTCGACGAGATATCGATTGTAGCCTTGACGATGGTCGCATTCCTTCTTGGAGGATCTTTGACATACGAGAACCTGGTACGGCATGGCCGAGCCATTCTGACGATTTCGATTTCAATCGTGGTTGCAACCCTTGTTATTGTGCCTGCTGGACTGACCGCAATCGGCGTACCCTTCGGGTTGGCGTTAGTGTTGGCGGCGATTGCTACGGCTACAGCTCCGGCCGCCATGACAGACGTGATCAAACAATCTGGGGTGTCCAACAGCTTCACCGAGACATTAAAGGGCGTTGTCGCAATTGATGACGCTTGGGGTCTGATTGTTTTCAGCATCGCCTTGGTTCTGGCCGGTCATTCGGACGGTTGGGCCACTGTCACGACCACAGCGATGTGGGATTTCGGAGGGGCTATTTTGCTGGGTTGCGCACTAGGCGTGCCATCCGCTTACCTGACCGGCCGCTTGAAACCGGGGGAGCCAACGCAAGCAGAAGCAGTGGGCATAGTCTTTCTTACAGCGGGCCTCGCGCTTTGGCTGGAGGTTTCCTTCTTGGTAGCAGGCATGGTTGCGGGCGCAGTTATCGGGAATCTTGCCCGCCATCACGACCATGCTTTTCATGAGATCGAGCACATTCAGTGGCCATTTATGATCCTGTTCTTCCTGTTGGCTGGCGCCACGTTGGAAATTGAAGCCTTCGGCTTGATGGGCTGGGCTGGTGCTCTTTTCCTATTCTTGCGTGCCGTGGCCCGACTTGTCGGAGGTTACTGCGGAGCAATACTGGGCGGCCTGCCTCGCCGTCAGACCCGCTGGTACGGTACCGCTTTGTTACCACAGGCCGGTGTCGCGGTAGGAATGGCCCTTGTAGCCGGAGAGCAATTTCCGCATTGGGCCGCGTTGATCATGGCCTTTACTCTAGCCAGTACTGTGGCCTTCGAGGTGTTGGGGCCGCCGTTGACTCTCATGTCAATCAGACGAACGGCTGACGCGGATGAGCAGATTGGTCAGTGACTATTCAGACTGGATCGATTCAAGAAAGGCGAGCAAATTCGCCAACGGCAGGCCTACCATCATAGATTGCCCATTAGGTAGAGCCACCGCGATTTTTTGGTCTGTCTCAAACACCGCGCCAAAGATTGGCATTTCGCCCCCATGGGCGAGCAATTGTGAACGACCATCAATCTGTTCAGCTATGCGAACTATCGGAAACACACCGTCGTTTTCGCCCGCCAATTTGGTAAGGTCGGGTGTTCGAATAGCCAACATTTCGGCCATTGGCCCGTCTCCGGTCGCTTCGAAACCGTGACATTGCCAGCAATACGTCCGGTACAAATCACTTCCCGCACTGACGCTGACCTCCTGTGCTAGTGCAGGCCCGGTGACTAACAGTGCCAGTAAAATCCCTCGATAAACCTGCATATTCTCCTCCAAATCGCTGCCACTAATGAAGATCTCATTAAACAGTATAGCTAAGGAACGTCTTTGACCTTGCTCATGTTGTCCGCACCAGCACGAACATTGGCGTTTCAGTCGAATAGCGTTTGAGCACACGCCCAATCTAATCCGGGCAGACCTCCAACTACGCCACTTCGTCATTGACCTTACCACCCTCGCGCCCAGACGGCACTCCTTCCAATGCGTTCAAATGCCAACGAATTCGCCAAAGGTGATAAGACACGCGATGTAACCATCTGAGGGCATCCAAACGAGCCCAGACCACGTCGTCCGGCAGACTGTCAGTCGCAGCATCGGCGATGAGCAAGTCTCTGCGAAGTTTCCTCTGTCGTCGCAGAAAACGGCGAACGCGATTCAGCGTGACTTCACACTGCGCTGGATTGTCGATTTCCGAATAGCCATCAGTCGCCGCAATCACCACTGAAGCAAGCCGTTTCAAGCGCGGGTCTTTCGGCAACTCGCTTATCCGATCATCTTGGCTACACCGGTAAAGCAACCGATCGAGATGATCGAGGATATGGTACATACCCTTGATGCTGGATAACTCTACGTCGGACCTGCTGGACAGTTCTATCTTATCTAGATACGAGCGCGCTTCGGAAATAGCAGTCTCAATGCTGTCCCGCCCAAAGTTGATTCCGTTTGGCTCAGATGCCCCCATACATAACCGAAGGTGCGCTACTTCGGCCCTAACAATTTGTTCGACTGCAGCTTTTGCTGCATCCACAGCTATTTCCGGCGTCCCAATGACAAGCGGATCCAGAGATCTCGTTAACTCTGCACCTCGGTCGGGTACGAGCGCCTCGACAAATCTGGCAAAGGGTTTGGCGAAGGGCAAGATCAGCGCCACGCCTATGGCGTTGAAGAAACTATGGAACGCGACAAGCGCAGTCAGAGAATTTCCTGCCCCCACCCCGCTTACAAAGACCGAAGTAAATGGCCCCAGCAAAAAAAATGCCATTACTCCTGTCATCACGTTGTAGATCACATGAGCAAAACCGGTTCGACGAGCCATCGTGCCCCCACCAAAGGTGGCTAGAACAGCGGTGAAAGTTGTCCCCACGTCCATTCCAATGACGAGCGCCGCCGCTTGAGGGAAGTTCACAGCACCAGCGCTCAACGCAGCCAATGCTGTCGCAACGCCAGCGCTCGAAGACTGCGTCACCATCGTTATCAGGACGCCGATCAATACAAGCTTCAGCCTGCCTAGCAGTGTATCTGGCGGAAAATCGGCAGGAGTAACTACGCCGCGAAACGCCTCAAGCCCGGACTTGAGCTGCTCGATGCCAATGAAAATCAAACTGAACCCGGCCAACGCCAACCCAAGGCCGGAAACCGCTTTTCTTCCCGAAAGAGCCAGCAAAGCCCCAATAAAAACAACTGGCAACATCACTTGTCCCAGGTCTAGCCTGAACCCCAAGAGCGCGACGAGCCAACCTGTCATGGTCGTTCCGATATTGGCCCCAAATATGATCCCAAGCGCTTGGGGAAATGTGAGCAGACCAGACGCGACAAACCCGACGGCCGCAACGGTGGTCGCACTGGAAGACTGGATTGCAGCTGTCGTGACCGCGCCTGTTACGGCCCCGGTAAACGGTGTCGACGTGAACCGGCCCAAAACGTCTCGCAATTTCGCCCCTGCCAAAGCCTTCAAACCTTCGGTCATCAACAGCATGCCGACAAGGAACAGGCCGATGCCGCCTAAGGCCGGTAACAGGTTCCAGAACATCACGAATTGCTTTCCACCCTAAGTCTCACACCGCCTAGCATGTTTGCTTTGCCTTTAAATCCGACGACAAAAGTCAGTTGGTTTGCGTTCAGCCTCGCAGACCCGACGCCGCGAGTTGATTGACATAGATCAAAGCACCAACACGAATTGCATAGTGAAATTCGAATGTTTCAACATATTCTACGTTCACCGTCCTGTCCCCAAGTAAACACAAAGGTGAACGGAATTTTGAAGAAGTGGAGGTTCCACCCACGGGGGCTCGGCAAGAGTGATGGCGAGCCCCCAGTTAGTCGATTGGCGCCCAATGCGCCCAAACGTTGAGACACAAGGCATTCGGTGCGGCTTTGACCATAGGATTAAGCCGCTGCGCCAATCGAGATAAAAAGAGAAGGACGCCACTGACGACGTTCGGAATGGGCAGTTGGCGGAAACCACCTATGAGCTCTGTTGATCCAAGCGAACAGAAACTCAGACGGGCCCTTACTACCCCGTTGCTCACGCTTTATGGCCTTGGGGTAACGGTCGGAGCGGGCATTTACGTTTTAGTCGGTGCAACAGCAGCCATTGCCGGACCGTTTGCGGCGTTGTCGTTCGTTGTAGCCGCGCTCGTCGTATCACTCACCGCGCTTTCCTATGCAGAACTCGCAACTCGATTTCCTGTCAGCGCAGGTGAAGCAGCCTATGTTGAGGCGGGATTTCAGAAAAGATGGATGGCGGTTTTCGTTGGGTTTGCGGTGGCAGCCTCGGGCGTTATCTCCGCTTCTGCCGTTGCAATTGGCGCAGCATCATACCTTCATGCTTTGACCGGTTTTGCGATTCCTGTTTTGACCATCAGCGTCGTTCTGATCATGGGTCTAATCGCGCTTTGGGGGATCACTGAATCTGTCTTTGTTGCGGCTGTCATCACGATCATCGAGATCGCAGGCCTTCTCTTTGTGATTGGCTGGGGCATGTCGGTTCAGGATCCGCAGGGATACGGGATCAGTTCGATGCTTCCGCCACTTGAACTCGACGCGTGGAGAGGCATTTTCGCGGCATCACTTCTAGCCTTCTTTGCATTTGTTGGCTTCGAAGACATGGCCAATGTTGCGGAAGAGGTCAAAGACCCCGTGCGCACCATCCCAAAAGCGATTTTACTAACCCTCGTTCTGGCGACGGTGTTGTATCTGGGAACCTCAATGACGGTTCTACTTGTTGTTCCGATCGATGTTCTCTCGACATCCACAGCACCCCTCGCGCTTGTGTTTTCAAACGCCCCCGAGGTGATTAAACAGGGCTTTTCCGCGGTCGCGATTGTGGCGACAGTCAATGGAGTACTGATCCAGATGATTATGGCCTCGCGGGTGATCTACGGACTAGCAGACCGTGACCATTTGCCGAAGGTTCTGGCGATAGTCCCTAAGGCAACGCAGACACCGGTTGTTGCTACTTTGCTGGTTGTAGCGATCATCGTTCTGCTGACTCAAATTATACCGATTGGTACTTTGGCAGAGCGCACATCCCAGATCGTTCTGGGCGTCTTTGTGCTCGTCAACATTTCGCTTATCCTGCTGAAGATGCAGCCGGACGAGGCCCCCAAGCATTTTCGCGTTCCTCTTGTGGTACCGCTCCTGGGGGTGATCACCAGTGCATTGCTTTTTGGATCTGGATTTCTCTAACTAGACAAAACAACCCAAAGGCCTCAACGAGCTGCCATGGCGGTGCTGGCAGACTAGTGCGAACCAGTCTCACAAAGGGCAGGATGCCTGCACTTTATTCGGCGCAGAGACCGCGCCACTCTGCGAGAGCGGCAGCGCTGTTAAGATTGAAATTTGTTCTAGAAGACAGGCTGCGCTCTGAGTTGAACAAGTTTAGAACTGAGGCGTGAACGGCGGCGAATTTCTCTAAACTGCGCATCCGCCTGAAACGCAACATCGCCCGTTCTCTTCGTCGAAACGGCAGACGCGAATTCTCAGCGCGGTTGCTCAACAAGCGCCCCGTTTCCAGACGCTGCTCCGCACCAATCTCTCTTGGAGCAGCGCCAAACGACCTGAGCCGATCAGTCACGATCACTTCGGGACGACCGTGCTTTTGCATTGCTTTTTTTAGGAATTTCAATGCGGCTTTCTTGTACCGGGTCTTTGTGACGTAGCTTTCCAGCACCTCGCCCTCGTGATCGACCGCCCGCCACAGATAGTGCCGCTCCCCATTGATCTTCACGAACATCTCGTCGAGATGCCAACGCCAACGGCTCGATTTCATCCCTTCGATCCGGCGTTTCCGGATCTCGGAAGCGAACATCGGACCAAACCTGTGCCACCAGAACCGGACGGATTCGTGACTGATGTCGATACCGCGCTCGTGCAGCAGATCCTCGACATTGCGGAGCGACAGCGGGAAACGCACGTACATCATGACCGCCAGGCGGATGATCTCGCGGCTGGTTCGGAAATACTTGAATGGGTCGTCTTTCGTCATCCCAAGACGCTATGAGACCGCCCTGCTCCGCTCAACCAGATTCCCTCTGACACCGCCCCGCGATATGATCGGGTGCCTTCGGCACGATCCCATTGGGGTTGAGCGCCTTAATCGAATAGTAGCCCTGCAGGATGTGATCCATGTTCACCGTTTCCCGCACGCTGGGCAAGTCGAGCATCCGCGTGACGTAGTCGGTCAGCCGGGGATAGTCCTTGACCTGCCGCTGGTTGGTCATGAACAGACCATGATAGGCTGCGTCGAAACGGATCAAGGTAACGAAGGCGTGAAGGGTCCGTCAGGGATCCAACAGGATGCTGCCCAAAACCTCGATGTCGCCCTCGTGCTGCCGGATGATCAGGACCTCACCGGATCGCGTTGCTTGCCCCGCGAGCGCAGAAATATTGACCTGGTGCGACACCAGCATCACCCGGCCATCCTGTTCCCGTAACAAGGCCCGCAAGTCGCGGGTCTGACTGTCTCTTCGCTCGTATCTGCCAAAGAACGAATTCAACGCGGGCGCGTCCACCACGGGCCCGAGATCGAGAAGTTCGGCGGTTTCGCGGGTCCGGCACCATTGGCTCGTCAGCACCCGGTCAAACTCTATCCCACGCTCCCGAAAGGCCGCACCGATCGCGCGGGCCTGGTTGCGGCCGCGCGCGTCAAGGTTCCGCTGGGTTTCGCAATTCCCAAGTTCGAAATTGGCGGGATCGCCTGTTCCGGGGGCGAGAGCATGCCGCATGATCGCAATCGCGCCGGGTTGTTCCAGGGCGTCCCAGTCGTTGGCAAAAAGCGATGCGGGCAGGAGAAGCAGGATGAATGTGATTAGGCGCATGAGCAGAACCTAGGCGGCCCGCCTTGGCTTTCCAGACCACAAAATCCGGCGGCGGTCGTTTCGCATGCGTCCGCCTCCCTCCGCACAATCCCCGCAAACCATTGAACTGCATTGTTTTCGACGGGCGCGCGGGTAGCGTTGCCCCATGCGAAACGAGATCAACACATCGCGACTGGGGTCCAACCCGCTGCCGCCCGACCGGATAGCCTCGACCGAACGCCGCGCCGAGCTGTGCCGGTTGCTGGCAACGGGCCTAGTCCGGCCTCGGCCAAGGTCGGTGACGGGATCAGGATAGCAAACAGAAGATACAGAAGGGTCAGGACCCATTGATTTTCGTCCAGCAGCGTGATTCACGGCTCGAAAACGAGCGGTGAACATGTCTGATCTTTTCTGGCTTACGGACGCGCAGATGGCGCGTCTCGAGCCCTTCTTTCCGAAATCCCACGGCAAACCCCGCGTCGATGACCGGCGCGTGTTGAGTGAAATTATCTTCATTAATCGCAATGGGTTGAGATGGCGCGATGCCCCTTCTGCCTGTAGCCAACACAAGACCCTCTATAACCGTTGGAAGCGGTGGAGCGACAAAGGCATCTTCGCCCAGATGATGGCAGGTCTGGCTGCCGCTCACGGCGAAGAGAAGACCATAATGATCGACGCCACCTACCTGAAGGCCCACCTTACCGCGACCAATTTGGGCGTCAAAAAAGGGGGCGTGGACGCCTGATTGGCCGCACCAAGGGCGGCATGAACACCAAGTTGCATGCCATCTGCGATAGCCGGGGACGTCCACTCAACCTGTTCGTCACCGCCGGTCAGGTCAGCGACTACATCGGCGCACGCGCATTGCTGAGCAGCCCACCCGATGTCGACTGGCTGCTCGGGGACCGCGGATATGATGCCGACTGGTTCCGGGAAGCGTTGAAAGACAAAGGGATACGCGCCTGCATCCCTGGCCGGAAGCAGCGGCATAAACCTGTCAAGTACGACAAGCGCCGCTACGAGAGGCGCAACCGGATCGAGATCATGTTCGGCAGGCTGAAGGATTGGCGGCGTGTCGCAATGCGATACGACAGATGCCCGCAGGTCTTCCTGTCAGCCATCGTCCTTGCAGCACTCGTCATTTACTGGCTATGAGTCCTGAACCTAAGCGACAGACCGGCAATTTCCGGTTCACGCCTCAAAATCTTCCCCTGTGTTTTTCTCATCGCCGCAGTGTAGTTCGCCATAAGATTCATTGGCTGCGTTTGAGAGTTGGCGATGAATGCGAATGATCGGATCGTGAAATCTTTCACACGTGGAGCAAGGCTAACCAATAGGATGAAAATGAGTCGCGTCGATCTTGCTGGAGGTGATCCGTTTGACAGGCCCGACAATCCATTGATTATGTGCGCATGACCAAAGCTCAAAGACCGCCAAAGCCAAAACCCATTCCTTACACCCCGGCGCTGAACCGCTATGAGCGGATGGTGTATCGGCGATGTGGGCGATCCGGTGTGAAGCTTCCGGTTGTCAGCCTAGGCCTGTGGCATAATTTTGGTGCGGACTCGACGCACGAAAACAAGCGCGCCATGTGTCGAACCGCGTTTGATCATGGGATCACTCACTTTGATCTGGCGAACAACTACGGTCCACCACCCGGTTCAGCCGAAGAAGCATTTGGCGAGATCCTCAAAACGGATTTCGCGGGTTACAGGGATGAACTGATCATTTCCTCCAAAGCAGGCTACGACATGTGGCCGGGTCCCTATGGGGAATGGGGGTCACGCAAGTACATGATTGCGTCCTGTGACCAATCACTCGCGCGCATGGGGCTAGATTATGTCGACATCTTTTATTCCCACCGCTTTGACCCCGATACCCCTCTCGAAGAAACAATGGGCGCGTTGGATTATATCGTACGGTCGGGTCGCGCGCTCTACGCAGGCATCTCGAGCTACAACTCCCAACGCACGCGCGAGGCCGTGAAAATTCTCAACGACCTTGGGACGCCCTGTTTGATTCACCAGCCTTCCTACAACCTGCTCAACCGTTGGGTAGAGCGGGACGGTTTGCTCGATACACTGGACGACCTTGGGGTAGGATCGATTGCATTCACGCCGCTGGCACAAGGCATTCTGACTTCCAAGTATCTAACCGGTATTCCGAGTGGTAGCCGTGCCACGCAAGGGAAGTCATTGCTCGATGGCATGATCAACGAGCGGTCTCTGGCAAGTGTCCGTGCTCTGAACGACATGGCCGAGGAACGCGGGCAGACTCTGGCGCAAATGGCCCTGGCCTGGGTGCTCAGAAGTGGGCGTGTAACGACCGCACTTATTGGTGCGTCCCGGCCGGAACAAATCGTCGATTGCGCACGCGTCGTCGATAATCTCGACTTCAGTGCTGACGAGCTCAAAAAGATCGATGAAATCAGTTCGGAAGAAGATATCAATTTGTGGGCGCGGTCGTCAGAAACAGAATGACCATCCTTAGAACGTAAGCAAAACCCACGCCCTTCAAAGCATACAGTTATTGGCGGATTAAATGTCCTTTAGTTCGACCAACCAGCTAACAAGGGCCGTCGGCCCAGAGTTCCGTATCTGCAAGACGAACGAAGATCGGCCTACCCATCGCAACCGTTGTGGCGTCGCCACATGGTTGGGTCATGCCCTTCTGGGACATTGGCGCATGGATCATCTGAGTAGCCGCGCAGTACGCTATATCTTCGGATCTGATCATCGCTCAGAAGAGCTGGTGTCGCGAGATGTCTCGACAAATGAACCATACGCAAAGCGGCTTGGGCTTCAGCAGCTTTAGCCAAAAGAATTGCGAGTTCATCTTCTGAAACTTCGGTGTCTTCAAAAGCTGCGCTCACCGCAGCTTCAGCAGCGATGAATTTTTCTCCTGCCGCGATGGCTTCGGTTCTCATTTCTTCAAACAACGCGGTAATTTCAGCAACTTGATCGTTTGAAAGCGCAAGCTCTTCTTGAAGCTCCAGCAGATGAGCGGGGCCAGGAAGGCCGTTCAACTCCGCAGGAAGAGCCAGTCCCCAACCGCCGCCCCGGCGAAGCTCAGCTATATCTTGATTGGATAGGCTTTTGATCTCACGTGTCTCGAAACCGGCGTACGGTGTACCACCATGCTTGTGCCCATCATCCTGTGATAACGCCGACAAAGGCATCGCAGATAGAACAACCGCCATCGACAAAACGAATTTCATGGGCATTCCCCTACAAAAAGAGCGCGGCATTCGCCAATACAAAGACAGTATGAATTTTCCCGCGTCGTACACAAGCCGTCGTTCGCGCGCCATAACGAATGGCGGCTAAGTCCCGCGTTGCTGCCATAGCCTGGATTTCGATGAACGTCCGGTCTATTTGAATGCGGTCGTTGGCAGTCGCTGAACCGCGATCTTCAGCGGAAACAGCAGCTTTCCGCCGACAGCAGACGCTCATGGCATCATGCTCTACGTCCGATGTGCGGACAAAACTGTCGGTCGCTTGTATTCAGCAATCAACGGCTTAGGCGAAGCCTTCAACGGAACAAGTTATCATTGACTTAATTCAAGGCTACCGGCGCGTGTAGATGGCAACCTGAGTAACGCCAAATACTATCCGCCGAGGGCTGTTGGGGTGTAATTTCCTGCGCCCCGCTACATTTTTTCTGAAAGTCAGCACATTGGCGCCGCTGGCCATAGTTATGCAGCCACGAACCGCTATGGTGTCGTGGAATACCAAAAATGGTATCCATTACACAGCAGAGTCTCCATTTTTTGGAAATTCGAAGCGGCACTCCCTTCCGTGTCAAGCGGAAACGCTTTCAAATGTACCTTAAACCTACAATGCGCTACGTTACAGACGTGGAAAAGAATGCATATACAATAAGAAACCTAAAGCGAGTCTACGGCGAAGGGCCTGCGGCCGTGCACGCATTGCGCGGAGTAAATCTGGACATTCCGGAACGAGAAATCGTTGTGCTACTTGGCGCTTCAGGCAGCGGAAAATCGACCTTGCTGAACATTCTCGGAGGCCTAGATCGAGCGTCCGACGGCAGCATTCACTTTCGCGACCAAGATCTGACTTTGATGTCAGACAAAGAACTTACCCGGTATCGCAGAGATCACGTGGGGTTTGTTTTTCAATTCTATAATCTGATGCCTAGCCTAACTGCTCGAGAGAATGTTGAGCTTGTCACGGAGATCGCACGAAACCCAATGGACCCTGATCACGCGCTTGCGCTCGTCGGATTGACCGATCGCGTTGATCACTTCCCCGCCCAGTTGTCTGGTGGCGAACAACAACGCGTCGCGATTGCACGTGCGGTTGCGAAACAGCCAGACGTGCTGTTCTGCGATGAACCAACAGGTGCCTTAGACAGTAAAACGGGAAGGACTGTTTTACAGGTCCTGAAAGATGTGAATGAGCGGCTGGGTGCAACTGTTCTGATTGTGACCCACGCGACGTCTCAGGCAGCCATGGCTGACCGGGTCATCCGCTTTGGTGATGGCGCTGTAATCGAAGTTACGCAAAACACCTCCAAAGTCGCGCCAGAAGATATCGAGTGGTAGCTGCAGAATGTCTGCAATGGCAAAAAAGCTCGCTAGAGATCTGTGGCACATCAAAAGTCAGGCTACGGCGATCGGTTTAGTTGTTGCACTCGGCGTCCTGATGCAAGTCATGCAGTCCGGATTGGTTGTCAGCTTGGATGAGACCCGTACGGCGTATTACGAAAGATATCGTCTTGCAGACGTTTTTGCGCCGGTTGTCGGAGCTCCAGAACATATTGCCGAAGACTTACGGAATTTACCTGGAGTTTCATCGGTCGACACCCGAGTGGTCGGGCAGGCTTTGGTGGACTTACCGAATATAGAACTGCCCATTCGCGCTCTGGCCATTTCGCTTCCCGAAATCGGCGAAGCCAAATTGAATTTGATCTATTTGACCGATGGTCGACACCTCTCTCGCGAGCGGCCTGATGAAATAATTGTTTTGCAAAGCTTTGCGCAGGCTCACGGCTTAAGACCCGGAGATCAGATCTCTGCAACCATGAACGGGGCGCGGCGAAACTTCGAGGTCGTCGGACTTGCAATGTCGCCTGAGTTTCTTTTTGCCGCAGCGCCGGGAGAAATGGTGCCTGACGATAGTCGATTTGCAGTTCTTTGGCTCAGTCGTCCAGCTATGGAGGCGGCATTTGACCTGAACGGAGCTTTCAACGAAGCCCTCTTTTCGTTGAGCCGCGGAGCGGAAACACCTGCGATCCTTCGTGCAACCGATAGGGTCTTGGACAAGTTCGGGGGACTTGGCGCGTTCCCGCTTAGTGATCTTGCCTCGAACAAGTTTGTTTTAGAAGAAATTGACGGCTTGCGCCGTACGTCTGCTACAGTCCCCCCGATCTTCTTGGCCGTCGCTGCGTTTCTTCTTTACATTGTCATTTCCCGTTTGGTGGCTTCTGAAAGGGAAGAAATCGGATTGATGAAAGCATTCGGTTACACGAACTGGGAGGTTGGAAGCCACTATCTAAAAATGGTCCTGATAATTGCTGGGGGTGGAGCCATTGTAGGTGGAATATTGGGAATAGTTGCCGGACGCGCGCTGATAGATGTCTACCTCGTTTATTACAAATTCCCGTTTTTAGTTTTTCGACTGGAACCTCTGAGCGTTACGCTTGGATTTTTAGCGAGTATTCTGACATCTTCGGTCGGGGGGATGGTGGTGTTGCGTAGGGTATTTGTCTTGACACCTGCAGTGGCGATGCGGGCCGCGGCGCCAGCCGATTACAGCAGAAGCGGGCAAATCGGAAAAGCCTTAGCCGGGTATCTGGACCAACCAACTCGAATGGTGTTGCGCCGGCTTACGCGCCAGCCCGTGCGAATGATAGGCGCGATAACAGGCGTCAGCGCCGGCATCGCTCTGTCAGCAGCAATGGCTTCAATTCTAGCAAGTTTCGACAGAATGGCTGAGCTGACCTTCGATATCATGGATCGGAGCAACGTGTCCGTCAGTTTTATAAACCCCATTTCTCGCCAAAGCCTGTTCGACGTACAGTCAATCGAAGGAGTAATTGAAGTTGAGCCTGTTCGCATCGTGCCCGCAATCTTTAAGCACGGTCGTCTTTCCTATCGCGGTGCGATTACCGGATTGACTGAATTTCCAAGGTTGAACCGCGCAATCGACCGTGCTGAACGATCGATCCCGATGCGCCAGGATGGGGTCATTCTTTCATCAGGCCTCGCTAGAATTCTCGACATCCGAGCGGGTGACAGGCTTTCCGTTGACGTACGCGAAGGTCGTCGTCCTGTGTTGCAACTGCCCGTAGTCGCCATTTCCGAAAGCCTCATGGGATCGCCGGCATACATGGAGATAACCGCACTGAACCGTGTTCTCCGCGAACCGGATCGAGTATCCGGAGCATTCATACGAACTGACAAGTATCTTGAGGAGGAGACTTACAAACAGCTCAAGGACATGCCAATGGTGGCGGGTGTGGCGCTAAAATCTGATACTAGAGGTGCGTTTCAGAAAGTGATGGACGAAGGAGCAGGCGCCATGCGCTACATTATGGCCTTGATTGCCGGGGTTATAACGTTTGGTGTAATATACAATGCAGCTCGTGTCGCTCAAGCCGAACGCGTCCGGGATCTGGCAGCGCTGCGAGTTTTGGGGTTCACAAGAACAGAAGTAGCCTTCGTCTTGCTAGGTGAATTGGCCGTCGTCACGTTGCTGGCGCTGCCGTTAGGGGCGTTAGCAGGCTATGGTTTGACCATCGCGGTCTCTCAAGGTTTCAGTACGGACCTGTACCAAATCCCCCCCTACTTTAGTTTCAGGAGTTTTGGGCAAGCTACTGTGGTTGTGGTCATTGCAGCATTGCTTTCAGGGTGGTTGGTTAAACGCAATGTGGATCGGTCGGATCTGGTTCTGGCACTCAAATCAAGGGAGTAGCATTCGTGAGCGCGCGAAAAAGGTACTCTCGGTCGATCTTAACAATTGTTTCAGCGATTGTGGTTGCGGTTACTCTCCTTGCCGCTTTCTGGCCGCGCCCGATACTGGTCGATACTGCGACGGTAGAACGCGGCAATATGATTGTTACCATCAACGAAGAAGGCAAAACGAGGGTTAAGGAACCCTATGTCGTTTCTTCCCCTATTGCCGGTGAACTGCAACGTGTTTCGGTTCTGCCCGGTGACCGTGTCGTCGGTGGTGAAACGATCGTTGCCCGCATGACGCCGGCCAATCCATCGGCTCTGGATGTACGTACCCGCGAGCAAGCACTTGCTGCGGTCAGCGCCGCCGAAGCAGCGCTCAGGGTTGCCCGCGCGGATTTAAACGCGGCATTGGCTACGGACGACTTCGCGCAAAGCGAACTTGAGCGCACACAAAAGCTTGTTGCTAAAGGCATAGCAAGCAAAGTCACGATGGAAAGGTCCGAGCAGGCCGCCAGAATCGCTAAAGCCAACCTCGATACAGTCCAGGCTGCAATCGCGATGCGAGAGGCAGAACTGGCCAATGCGCGCGCGCGATTGATTGGATTTGATGACGCAGGTCTAGCCGAAGCGCTTGAGGATAGCGGGGCGCCCTCCTACAGTATTCCGCTGCGCGCACCCATCGACGGAACTATTTTGAAAGTTATCCAGAAAAGTGAAACAACACTCCCGGCTGGTGAGCCGATATTGGAAATCGGAAACATCGAAGGCGACCTCGAAGTAGTGGCAGAACTCTTGTCGTCAGAAGCGGTGCAGGTCAGCGAAGGGGATCGTGTAATTATCACCAATTGGGGCGGCCTTGGCGATCTGAGTGGTTCAGTTAGCCGGATTGACCCCTATGGATACACGAAGTACTCAGCACTGGGAGTAGAGGAACAGCGGGTTGAAACCACGATACAATTCGACGGTCCAAGCGAGGTTCGAAGGACTTTGGGACACGGATATCGTATCGAAGTCCGCATAGTCGTCTGGGAACAAGAAGACGTCACCATCGTTCCTTCAGCTGCGCTGTTTCGACAGGAAGCGAATTGGGCCGTCTTTGCCAATGCTGGCGGCCGCGCAGTTCTAAAGAAGGTGGACATCGGCCAAAACAATGGTGTCGAAGCTCAAGTGCTAAGTGGATTGGAGCCGGGTGATACGGTGGTTCTTTTTCCATCAGCCAATCTGATTGACGGCTCGCGAATTGAAGAAAGGCAGATAAAGTAACGGGTCTTTATTCGGGCGGTTTGACCATGTCTGTTTTGGGCTCGAAGCAGTCGTTGGCGGGGCCTTGGCTGTCCGTCCGGTCTAGGAAAGCGAACGGCATCTTATGCCGTTCGCCGATCGTTTACATGTCGATCTTCTCGGCGATTGCCAACGCATCTTCGAGCTCGACCCCAAGGTATTGAACCGTGCTGTCTACTTTGGTGTGTCCGAGCAGGAGCTGGACCGCACGAAGGTTGCCGGTCTTTCGATAGATTTGAGCGGCTTTGGCGCGCCTCAGCGAATGCGTGCCGTATCCGCTCGGGTCCAAGCCGATCGCCGACACCCAGTCCTGGACAAGCCGCGCGTACTGCCGGGTCGATACATGCGGTCGATCGTGGATCCTGCTGGGAAACAGAAACACACCCCCGACCATCTCGGGAGACGAAACCCAGTTCCAGATGGACTCACGCGTGTTTTCAGAGACCTCGAACTGGACTGGTCGTTGTGTCTTGCTTTGGATGACAGAGACACGATCGCGGACACTGCCCCCAATCACGAATTCGGCGACCTTCAACCGGACGAGATCGCAGCCACGCAACTTGCTGTCGATCGCGAGGTTGAACAGGGCGAGGTCCCTGAGATTCCCCGCCAGTTTGAGGCGGGCACGAATCGCCCATACCTGCTTTGGGAGCAGCGGGAGTTTCTGGCCCACAAGCCGCCCTTTGTTCGACGGGCGGCGTTTCGGTTTGACAGCGGGGAGTTGGACTTAGGACATGAGATTTCCTCAATCCGTCCCTCTCGCTCCCGGCGTCGACACTGTGTAGACGGGGTGTTTCTAGCCCAGACCGTGAATGGCCGGTTCCGGATTCGAGGTTGCGTTGCATGTTGCTGCATCGCCGCAAGGCGGCAGAGAGCCCTGAACGGTCTTTCAGAACTGGAAATTAACACCTCAGCTACCGTAGCTCGATGCGGCCGATTTTATGCTACAGTAGGCAGGCACAAATTGGAGATTGTTGGCTCGGAGCAACGGAGATGGAACGCAAATTAGCGGCCATTCTGGCCACCGATATAGTCGGTTTCGCGGGATTGGTATCACGAGATGAAGGCGGAACATTAGCTAAGTTGGTTCGACTAGAACGTGAAATCATCGGCATGCAGGTGGAAGCAAACCGCGGTCGTGTTTTTAAGTCTACTGGCGATGGCTTTTTGGCTGAGTTCTCGAGTGTCTTTGAGGCGGTCAATTGTGCAATCAACATTCAAAGAGCGTGCGCGCGCGAAGCACGCCAATCGAATAGTGACGACCCACTCATTTTACGCGTCGGAGTTTCGCTCGGTGATGTTGTTGTGCACGGCGATGATATACTCGGCGAGGGCGTAAATACTGCCGCACGGCTTGAGGCAATAGCGGAACCAGGCGGAATCGCGGTTTCAGGGGAAGTGATGGCGCAAATAGCTGGCAAGATAGATCTTCCGCTGGCGGATTGCGGTCACAAAAGACTCAAGAGAACTGATAGTCCAATACATGTCTACATGACCATTTCAGAACCCGGGAAAGAAGGAGGGTTTCTGGATTTTGATGAAGATGAATTGGCCAAAACCTTAATAACTGGTGGCTGCATCTGTGGGTTGGTCCGATATGAAATAAACGCGCCTGCCATAAGCACAGGGTATTGCCATTGTAGTTGTTGCAGAAAATTTTCTGGCTCAGCAGTTAATGCATGGGCGGCCTTTCCCGCTTCTGCTGTTCGATTTCTCACCGAGGAACCTCGGTACTTCGCAACTACGCCGATAGCAAATCGTGGCTTTTGTGCCAAATGCGGGGCAAGCCTAACTTATAAGCTCGTGAAGCCACGAGAAACGGCCTATCTGGTCCTGCATACTTCGAGCCTCGACCAACCAGAAAACTTTGCTCCCTCGGTCCACTCCGGAATAGAAAGCAAAATGCCTTGGTTTGATATTTTGGATGATTTGCCGCGGACAAGATCTTCAGACTCCAGAGTTTTGCAAGAAGCGTGGTCAAGTGTCGGTCTACCAGACCCTGAGACTTGGGGACCTTTGGCTAAGCCACCTGCAGTATTTTAGTGATGGAGCGATTTCTGCTTTGTCCGTATAGCGGAAGTAGACGATGATCAAACCAAGGTCAGCTATCCGAAGAAGTCGTCCCCACATGTTGTCAGTTTGCCGATCCGATCGTTCTTGCTAGGCTGGACGGCGGAGGAACTGGATGCGTTCACGGATCACGACATTGATGTTTGTCGATATGGTCGGATACTCGCGAATGATGAGCGCCGATCAAGACGCTGCGATCGAGGCGGTTCGTGAGCTGAAGAACAAGCAGCTAGAGCCCGTCCTTTCTGATTTCGGCGGCGAGATTCTCAAACGTATGGGCGATGGCTGGATCATCGCCTTTTCGTCCATCAGTGCGGCTCTAGACAGCGCAATTCAGGTGCAGACGAACCTTTACGATCACCGGAAACTGAAGCTGAGGATCGGGTGTCACCTGGGTGAGATCGTTGAAGATGAAGATGATTTCTACGGTGCCGGTGTGAATATTACGCAGCGTATCCAGACTGAAGCACCGCCGGGAGGTGTGATGGTGTCGGAAGATCTGTTTCGGCAATTGTCCAGCGACCGCGCCAAGCTTCTTAGCGACGCAGGCACGTTCAACCTGAAGAACATTTCGCAACCGGTCAGGCTGTATCAGTGGCGCCCGGCTCCCGGTCTAAAACGGAAGCTGGACGATGTTCCTTCAATCGCAGTGCAGGCCTTCGAATTCGCTCCGATCGATCCAGAAACTGGTGCTGTGGCCGGCGACTTGCGCGACCAGTTGATCGTTCGTGTCTCGCGTCGCAAGGGCGTGTTGATATTCGACGCTTCCGACAAGAACGTGGAAAAGGTGACTTATGACTTGCGCGGACGGTTGCGCATAGCCGGGGGAAGGGGCCGGTTGACTGTGACCTTGACCTCACGGGCAGATGCCCGGCCTGTCTGGTCGCAAACATACGAGGCGCCGACAGAGGATATCTTTGCCTTCTGTGACGAAGTGCTCGAACTGGCGGAGGGTGATCTGCGTCTGCAAACCAATGCATTCGACGGGGATCGCCTGGTCGAAATCCCACTCGAGGATTTGAGTGTCTCGGAACTCAGGGCACGGGCGGCCAACGAATACTACAAAGTGACGATGGAGAGCTGGACGTATGGTCTCGCTCTCATGGAACGTGCGATTTCACTGAATCCGTATGATGCGGTATCGCTTTGCATGCGGGTAGAAGCCCAGATCATGCTGCATGGAGCACGCTACCAAGACCTGCCAGCAGACCTACGGCAAATCTATGCCGAGGACCTTAATACGGCGGTCATCCAGTCGCCGCAGAGTGACTACGTGTTCTGGACCCGAGCGTATTTCCGGCTTGCCGTTGATGACGACGTCCCAGGCGCCCGAGCTGATCTGAAGCGAAGTGCAGAAATCAATCCGGCGTATCTCGAGAACTACGAGCTCAGAGGGCAGATCCTCCTTCGAGAGTCCGATTTCGAGGGTGCCGATGCCGCCTTTTCCCGGTTGATCGAACGAGGCGCTCAGAACCCGCTTCAGCCTTACCGGCTGTTCATGAGAGGTGTAGCAAGGTTCTGCGCGGGAGACTTCGAAGGAGCCGCCCAAGATGCTGCCGCGGCTTCTGACCTGCGCCCGAACGAAGCAGGTCACCTGAAACTCCGCGCAATGGCCCTCAATGAAATGCAGATGGGAAAAATGGCCAAAGCTTGCTTGACGGCCGCCCGCAAGCTCTCCCCGGAACCGATGATGACAACCAAGCTGCCAGTTCTGCCGCCCGAGTTTCGCTGGATTTCGGACAAGCTGAAGCCCGGCACCTGATATTTGCGAACAGTAAGAGGGATCTTTTTGGGCGCGCCTCGTCAATGCCCGCTTCGTCCGCAACTCGGACATAGACCCTAGTTTGCTGGACGTCCGGTCTCGGTGAAAGCAGACATCGCACAACGTCGCCCCGATTTCGTCGGCTTGAATGTCTGTTTCTGTCGAAAGCGGTCATTTTTGAAAAACACCCCGAGTTCCGCTATGCGGACAAACCTGCCGACCGGCAGTCGACAGCACGGAAGCGCAAGCATTCGTTTTTCCGAAGGAAGTAAATGTCTGCTTTCTGAACCGCATGTTGCGCAATCTTAGAACCGGGTAACCGACCGACACCAACGCCTTGGGCTCACCCTTCTTCAGGGGACGACTGGTGATATTAATAGGCACCGTGCCAGTACTTCCGGAGAACCACTTAACCGAGAAATTAGGCTCAGCCAGGCGTGTACCAGATAGGTGACGTGTAGGCACGTTCTTGCGTCTCCGTCGGTGCATCGTCAGGCAGCGACGCGCCCATTCGGAAAGCATCGTACACCGTCCAGCGCGGGGTCGGGATTTCGATAACCCGGGCGTAATAGAAGGCCGATTGAGAGGGATCAAAGTCAGGATCGGTCCATACCGTTCCCATCTCACCCTGCCCGATCGAGTTCGTCCAGGTGGCACGCTCCACGTCGACGGTGGAACCGATGGAGGGCAATTTGCCGTTTGCGTCCGGCTCCCGATCACCGGCCCAGGCCACGTCATACACCTGTTCGTGTGTCTCGCCGTCGGCATCGAGCCAGCCCTTGACGATCTGAATGCGATCCAAATTTCCGCCGATCGGATCCTTCAGCGCGTAGACCATGAAGGTTGGCGCTTCCGAACCTTCGGATGGCGGCGGAAGATCCCCGCCCATCGGAGTGCCCTTGGTATAGCCTGCCGTTGCAGGGGTCCGCGAGGTCAGGTCATCCATCGTGTAGTTCCAGCCGCCGAAGAAACGTACCACGATGCGCGATCCCGTCGTTGCATAGACCTCCTTGCGCTCCATCGCATCGAAGATCGCTTCGCGCGTGTTCTCACTCGCCCATACGGCGGCGAGGCCGGATGCGACCATTTCCCAGCCCAAAATTGCCACGTCTCCGAACTGGGCGACTATATGCCCGGGGCGTTCAGGATTGGGCTCGGCCCCGGAATGCTTACCAAAGAAATTATCCTCCTGAGCAGTGGCGAGTGATGTGTGGCTGTCAGTCGATCCAACCATCCCGAACTTGTAGGGGTTGGTGCCGAGCGACGTTTCCAGAAGCAACCCGGTTTTCAACGCCTCACGCGCGTATTCACCGGCAAGCATGTCGTCGGTCTTCAATTCCGATAAGTTCAGGTTGCCCTTGTCCCAGGTTTCGTAATCGGCGAACTCGTCGTTCGGGCTGAGGAAGGGATGTGCCTCGCCATCCCCTTTGATCTGCGTGACTTCGTAGACGGGTTCCCACATTGCACGGGTCTGCGCATACTCTGCATCCAGTTGCCGGCCATCATACTGCGCGGCTTCAGGAAACATAATGCCGTTTGACAAGTTGCCGTTATGTGCGATGGCAAGCACGTCTCCGCGCGTGACATCTTCATAGTTCGCCATCCATTTCCACAAGTCGCGCGGATTGATGGAACCAAGGGGTGCCTCGGTGGTGAACGGATCCATCATGCCAGCCTTTTCGCCTCCGTCGCGGTATACGACGACGCGATGCATGTTTCCACCCTGGATCAACGAGGTCCATTCATAGCCGATGAAGCTAGTGAAAAGACCGGGTTCGTAAGCTTCTTCTGCGGCCTCAATCTGGCGCTGCCAGACAGAGCGGAAGGGTTTTGATCCTGCCTGGACCGCAAGCACCGGAGAAATCACCTCACCACGCGAATATGCGTCGATGAGTTCCAGAGCGGCTGCCACCCCTTCGTCGCCGCCATTCGCCACCATGGTTGCGATGCGGCTACCCTCGGGATCCGACATGATGGATTGGTCTTGTGCATAGATCATGTCGAAGAGACCCATGTTGTCGGAATGGTCAGCAACCACCAACCAATCGAGCGGCCGTGAAAGCCGCGCCATGAAGCCGGTTGTTGCCTGCACTTCTTGACCCTTGGCAAAGCGATAGGCAGCCCGCGCGTCCAAACGGTTGCCGAAAGCACCTGCATCAAACGAAGTGGACGTATGCAAGTGCGTATCCCCCCAGAGAGGCCGGTCGGGTATCCCACGTTGGGCGTAGGGGGAATAGGACTTACCGGGAAAAGCCTTGCTGAGGCTCGAACCGTCGGGCGTCGGCTCGAATGCGAATGCAGCGGCGCCCAGGACCCCAAGTGCCGTTGTCATTGAAAGAAATGATTTCATCGCGAACCTCCCCACACCGGTCTCCGCGGCAATCATATCACGAAACGGCCGCAAATTGATCGACAAAACCGAATTTCTTGGAAACTTCCAGATTGATGCCTGCGTCCAAAGCGGACGTCGGCATCACCTCCTAGGGAAACCGGATGCTGTTTACCCGGGACCTCTTTTGAAGCTTATTCACGTCTGCCTTGGGCTCGTCTCAGTCATCTGAGGCTTTTTTTCAGATGACTGGTGTGCGGACGAAGCTGTCGTTCTCCCATTAACCTGTTTCAGTATCTGGGCTTGAGCAACAGCGATGGCGGGCGCGGTTGCCCGGCAGCAAGAAGCCGAGCGTGATACCGCTGGTAGGCCCAGAGGTCCATGTCGCGAGAGATGAACTCGCTGCCCCGGTCGACGCGGATCGTATCCTCAAAGCTTGCCTTGCACATAGACAAAAACCCGAATGCGTATAATGTTTTTCCAGTCCTGGTTTTTTTTAACCAGTCGCATGAGGAGGAAGAGCAATGAAGTCTCTCACTGTTTTTTTGGTTTCCTGCACAGCTTTTTGGGTCATGCAAGCGGCAGACGCTCTGGCCGCAAACTGCGGAACCGACTTTCAGCATGCCTATGAAAAGGGCGTTCGCGATGGTCGGGGCGATGGTTCTCATTTGCGTGAATATGACCCGATGCACCATGGTCGGAAGGTTGCCAGAAAATGGAATGAGCGCGGAAACTGTTATCGCGAGGGTTACGATGTAGGATATCGGAATGCTGCTGCCGATGCGCGAAAAAAGCCCTCGCGACCCTCGCATGAAAACGCTCCCACGCCGGGCTCCAACGAACGGGCATATTACGACGACGGATGCCACGAGGGTACCGGTGACGCACATATGAGCATGAGCATGGCATACGAGCGGCACTCTGACATGTATGACCGCAGGTTCGAGCCTTTTTTCAGGCAAGGCTATGAACACTGCTGGAAGTTGTTCAGGTGATAACTTGACGTAGTGGGGGCAGCCACGCCAGGTTCAATTTCTGGCAGTGGCTGCCGTTTAAATGGACGAAAATAGAGGTGGCGACGAAAGCAGCTTTTCTCTCACCAGTGCTTCTGGCGCCCGGATTCGTCCTTTAGAATAATGTAGAAAACATGCACGCTGCTGCGGCCTGTCAACGTATTCACGGAGGTGCTGTCAGACAGATTCTAACCAGTCTCAGTTTCCCAATAACCACGGGAACTTAGGCGGAACAGAGCTGACGCCACTCGGCGAGAGCGGCGTTGCGGATCAGCTTGAAGTTTTCGCGGGTGTAGAGGTGGCGCTCCTGGTTGAAATGGTTGTAAACGGAGGAATGAACGGCGGCGAACTTCTGCAAACTTCGCATGCGCCGGAAGCGCTGCATGGCCCGTTCTCTTCGTCGGAATGGCAGGTGCGAATTCTCAACCCGATTGTTCAACCAACGGCCTGTATGCTGCAGATCGGCCGCTCCAACCTCCCGCAACGCCGCACCGTACGAAGGGAGGCGGTCCGTCACCAGAACTTCCGGCCGATCGTAGCGCCGCATCAATTTTCTGAGGAATTTCAGAGCGGCTCGCTTGTTTCTACGTTTCGTGACCACGGCTTCCAGAACTTCGCCTTCGTGATCAACAGCGCGCCACATGTAGTGACGTTCGCCGTTGATCTTCACGAAAACCTCGTCGACATGCCACTGCACTTGCCGCTCGGATCGCAGTCTTTCCGCCCGCCGACGCCGGATTTCTGACGCGAACATCGGACCAAATCTGTTCCACCAGAAACGGATCGTCTCGTGACTTACATCAATACCGCGCTCGTGCAGCAGATCTTCGACATTCCGCAGCGACAAAGGGAAACGAACGTACATCATGACCGCAAAGCGGATAATTTCCGGGCTGCTATGAAAGTATTGGAATGGATCACACTTGGGCATGGCCAGAGGCTACGAAACCGCCCTGCCCGCCTCAACCAAATTCCTTCTGACACCACCACCGCCTGGTCCGACCGGCCCAGATGGTCGGAGGCTCTGCGAGGAAGTGCGGCACTTTAGATTATTGGCCCAGTTGAAGTAAATTTAGGTACGGAGCATTATCGGGATACTTCAGCCGACGTAAACGCCAGAGGATAAGGGCAATACGAAATCCAGTTAACCAGATGACAATTGACGAACTACTGGTCGATTAATCTCATTGTCCGAGCAAAACCTACCCAGCGAGCTTCAGCGCTGCTTTCGTTTGACCGAGATAATGCATCCGGAATGCTTCGGGTGCCGTGCTGGTACATCACGAGCCATCGCATCCACATTTCCAAGGTGTCGTAGTGCCCCGCTGTTCAGCAACACGCCGCGCCCGGCATCATACCGACGCTGTCCAAATCCGCTGGCAACGCATTCCCAGTCTTCCTTGTCTGCCGCGTTGCGGAACCTCGGCAGGTCGTGCGGGTCATGCCGTCCGGGTGTTGCTGCGACGTGATCGTGTTTCTTCGCATTGATTTGGTGGGTTAAATGATGGGACACTTGTGTTGTGCCAGGTTGTTGGACAGTACCGGTTGTCGGCCTCGGCTTTGGACGCATGATCGTCACGACGCCTTGTGGTTTCGGATGTCCTGGGACGGCCACGTGAGTTGCCGTAGGTTTTGGTGTCAACTGTGGAACCTGGCCAGGAACCGCCGTGGGAACCTGATTGGGGGTTCCTGTTGGCACAAGCGTTGGTGCAGCCGTAGTACCGCTGGGTTGCGGAACACGGCCGGGCACTGCGACCGGAATTTGGTTTGGTGCTGCAGTCGGGACGAGCGGTGGCACAGCAGTTTGACCGGTGGGCTGAGGCGGGACCTGACCAGGAACTGCGACTGGTATTTGGTTTGGTGTCGCGGTGGGCACAACTGGCGGCACCGCTGTTGGGCCGGTAGGTTGAGGCGGAACCTGGCCAGGGATAGCTATCGGAACTTGATTGGGAGTTGCAGTCGGAACTTGCGGCGGCACCGCGGTAGGCCCGGTAGCCAATGGCGGAACCTGATTTGGAACGGCTGTCGGAACCCGGTTTGGAGTCGCATTTGGAGTCAAAGGCGGAGCTAGGGTCGGCGCTACTACCGGCGTGGGAACCTGACCGGGAACCGCTATTGGTGTCGCGATAGGAACCTGACCGGGAATTGCGTTCGGAATCGCGCCCGGCGCAAGGACTGGAACAGTAACGGACGTGGGCGTTTGCTGCGTTCCCTTAGGCGGCAACTGATTTGCTACCGGCTGAGTTGGGCCGGTAATTTGATTACCTGTTACTTGCCCACCGGCCTGCCCGCAGCCTTGGCTTGACTGGTGAGGATTCCCTACGCCACGGCACCACCCGTAGTGATTTCCGCCGGCAACGACCTGTGTAGCGGCCAGTTCTGCAATCAAACAAGCTGTCGTAAGTAACGCAATTCTGTTCAGTTTCATAACATCCTCACCAACTTGTTGTCAGAGCAAGATACGCGCCTGGGTCGCCCGAGTCGGTCAGAGGACCGTCTCTCAAAGGGACGCCAACGTATCCGGATAGGAATAAGTTTCGCTTAAACTCGATGTCCAGCCCCAACCCGGTCGATGCCAGTGTAGCACTTCCCACTTCGAAACTGGCGGGATCATTATTCGAGATGTAGCCAACGTCGAGAAAAGCGAAGGGCGTCAGACGATTTACGCTCTGCGAGCTTGGGAAATAGGAGTGAGATACTTCGAAGATTGCTGAAATCCCTGAGTCACCATCCACTTCGTCAAAGCGGTATCCACGCAACGCATAACGATCACCAAGGAAGTACTCTTCGACAGAGGGTAGCCGGTCTGATGTATACTGACCCCAGATCTCTGTCCGCCAAGCTGTGTTGGGCGATAAGCCCGGTAGGGGGCTTTCGTATCCAATGCCGCCCCTCAAATGCCAGAACGAAGAGTCCCCGTCATCAAAGCTTGCGTCGGTCGTGTCGTTGTCATTGTCACCAAATGACAGAGTTAACCCTGCTTCAAGCGCTTGCCCCTTTGGATAATTCTGGCCGTAAAGGTAAGTGAGGCCAACGACACTGGCGTCACTCGATAGTGGAACGCCTCCGCTGACTGAATCCGCTTCTGAAAGACGGTAGTCCAGCAGCAGGTATCCATATCGGGCTACATCGCGGATAACGGGGTAACCCAATGCGACGGTGAAGTTTTCCCCGTCGACATCAGTTCTTGCAAAATCGCCAGAGATATCACGCTTGGCGTTTACATTGCCGTAGAAGATCTCACCGTACAAACCATTACTGTTAAGAGGCGTGCGATAGGTAAGAGCGCCCCATAATGAGTGTTCATCGTCTTTGTTCCAATTGTAATTGCCTGAACCCTCAAATCGCAGCAAATCCCCAACGGTCAGCGTCGAATAAAATTCTTGTACGACATAGAAACTGAGCGCTTCTCCAAGCTCACGCGGAGGATTGTCTAGTGTCGCACTACCAGCTTGTTTGCGCAGAGGTTCTCCCAAGACTCTCAGCCGAGCACCAGCCTGATCCGGGTAATCAAGTTCGGTCGATACGTCCAAATCGGGTATGTCCTCGGCTAGCATAACCGCCCGCTCAAATCGTTTGAGAGTTATTGGATATGCGGTAGTGAGGGGGCGAAAGATCTTTTCTAAGCTTTGGAACGTGCGAGTATCTACGCCTTCAATTTCGATGGTTTGAATACGCCCTTCATCAACAACAATGCTCTGCCCATCGGGGCCAGGCCAGGCCTCAGCCAAAAAATAGCCGTCTTCTCGGTAGATCTGCGTGATCGTTGATGCGACCTCCACCGCTGTGATGCGGCCTGACCGATCAAAGGCCAACTGACCGGCAAAAGTTAACAACTCATCTGAATCATACACCGTTACGCCGCTGACAGAGTGCCGGGATGCGACGTCCCAGGTTTGGGCAATGCTACTTTTTGGAACTGATGCAGTTGCCACAAGAGTGCAAATGATCGCAGAAACAACCGAGCTGAGTACGCGCATTTTTGACAACCTTAAGGTGATTGACATGTTGAAGTCCAATGGTATTACGTGGTTCGCATGTGTGAACCTGACGCTATTCGAATATATTGATGGGTGATGTTTTTGAGAAACACAGCGAACAGAGCGCAGATTTACTTAATACGCCGCACATACGACGGCGCTCAATTACACAACCCCGCTATTTTAGCATCTAAAGTAGAGAGCTAGTAGGACAGTCCTCACAACTCCGGCTGCTCAAAAACATAAAGCCGCGATTTCTTGGCATCGTCTGTCAGAATATAGAGAAGCCCTCTCGTCTCATCGAGAGCGATCCCTTCGGGATGTTTAACTTCTTTTTGTTTTCCATCTACTGTGAACGTCAAACTGATAGACTTTACTGACTTGGATTCTGGATTGTAGACGAAGATCTGACGGCCTTTGTCACTCACAATCCAGAGAGAACGTGAGTACCGGGACCATGCCAAGCCACTCAAATCCAGTTCATCATCATCTACACGCTCGGAGATAAAACCTGCATCGCGGGCTAAAGGAATGATCTCAATAATTTCGTCTAGCTCTGGCGATAACACCATCAACAACCTTGGTTCTCCCTCAATGCCAACGAAGACCCGCCCGGAATCCGGGTCAACGGCGATGCCTTCGGGTCCCTTGTTCAAAGGGTTGCCGACGAGTAATTCAGCGGCGGTCGGGAAACCTTTAAGAGATGCGAGAGGTATTTTAGTCAGTTGAATGGGGTCAGTTGGGTGAACGACTAGGATTGATCGGTCAGTTTCTTGAAGCACCAAAACAGACCCATCTTTTCGAGATGCAACACCCTCCAAATCTGATCCTGCCAATGCTGGCAATTTGAAAGAGTTTGCTAATACCCCGTCGACTCCGAGTAGGTGCAGTTTAGGTTCGGCATCACTTACAGACCACAAGAAGCCTTCGGCGTTAGACATTGCCAAACCAGAAGGCTCTGAAAATCCCTCTGATTTGTCTGCCACCTTGAATTTATCGACCAGAACCAAACCAGCACTTTCGGCGCAGGCAAAATCGGTCCAAGGCATGAAGGCTGCCGCAACCAAGCTGGCCGCAAAAGCGAGTCGTCTAAGTTTGCAGAAACACCATGAAATTTGAGCTTTTGACGAAAACACTCTGTTTTCTGTCATTGAATTCTCTCGCGCTTGGACCACATCCCTGTGTCAGCGTTCGTATCACAGTCCGGATGCGATGTCCGAAGAATGCACTGTAATCTCTTTACCTGATCCCGCCTGTTGCGATTGAATTGAATGGGGCATGACGTGCCTTTGGTGAAGTGTAAGCCTTTGGCGCATGCAGGAAGGAAAACAAGTTGAATACGACCCTCACATTTGTGACCGTGTTGTTGATGCTGCTGTTGCCGGGTACTGCGGTGTCACAAGTCGACCCTGCGACGATGCTGGCCGGGGCTTCGGGATCGGAAATTGTTATCGAACGACGTTGGATACAGTTTCGGGGCAAACAGGAACTGTATTTTTTTACTCTCGACGTCATCGTAACGGTCATATTGACTGGACTGATCGTCTATCACCCTGTGAGGCGGAGAGCCCGCAGAAGTGTCAGCGACATCGTCATGCCGCGACTGTTCTTCCTGTACGCGCTTGTCGGTATGGCGGTTGGGTTTCTGGTCGTACAGCACGGATCAATGATCGGTTTTGTCATATTTGGAATCGGAGCCCTGTTGAGGTTCCGATCAAATATGGATGACCCGGTCGACACGGTGGAAATGATTATAGTGACCGTGCTTGGGCTCGCAGTAGGGTTGGGCTTGCCCTTGATGGCCACACTGGTGGCGGTTGTATGTTGGTGTTTCATTTGGCTCGGTGGGCGAAACAAGGGTGTTGAAATTTCGCTCAAGGCTTCAGACGAAGAGCATTCACTGAAAGTCAGCGGAGCTATCGAAGCCATGGCAGCAGACGCTGGTTGGAAGCTGCTCAGAAAACACCACGTTCCCGGCAAATCTCGCGTTTCTTTGCTTTTCATTACCTCGGGCGGACTTTCAGAAGCCCGGATCGAAGAGATGGTAAACGATCTGGTCCCTGAAAAAGTTGAGTTGAAACTCAACCTCTAGTCATTTCACAAGGTCTAAGCGCTTCAAAACCGCATTTGGGGATCTGATCTCTTTCGGGAGCGACTTGAAGTTTACCGACCTTTCGAAATCAGGCCCTCGATATACCGCTATCCCAAACTCTCCGTTCGGCTGGAACGTAACATGAGTGAAGCTGTGAGGTGATCTGGCGCTATCGCCGATAAGCCGCCGCGTGCCACCCCCCAAACAAGCTTGGGAAACATAGGCCACACCGTCTTTCCAGCCTGGGAAGAAGGCATGATGGTGGCCTGACAGATGCAGAACGACACCGCTTTCCAGATAGACTTTTTCAAGTGTTGGGTCACCAATGATTTCGCGTTCTCGCTGGATCGCGAAGGGCCAAAGTGGGAGGTGACTGAAAGTGACAACCGGATTTCCATTTGCACCCAGTTCCACAAGTCGGTCCTGCTGATCACCGGATAGCGGCCCTAAGGTCGTAGCATCCAAAGATGCAAACGTTACGCCCTGCATCTCAAACGCGTAGAAGAAAGGATAGTCATCTGAAACCAGGAAATCGACATCTGGCTTTCTTGGTGTCCATTCCTTCGCATAAATTCTTCTTTCACGCTCAAACGCGCGATAGGCAGATGCGTCGTGGTTTCCGGGCGTGACAGCAAATGGAATTCCGGCACCCGCTATCGGATCTGATACGGCCTCGTGAAACGCCTTCCACATCTCCCTGACCTGTTTGTCTGACAAGTTGGGAATGCGCTGTCCCGCGACCATGTCGCCCGTCGAAATCACCAGATCGGGATCAATCTCAATTATCCGCTCAATCGCTTTGTAGACGCGGGGATCGTATTTTACCGAGCCATAGCTTCCGTTTAGATCCGATATGACGATTACATCCAACGCCGCCGCTTTACAGGCGAACATAGCGGTCCAAATGAACGCCGCAATAGGGGCAGAACGCTTACGGGTCATTACAGTCTAATGCCGCCACCTCGGTGTCGTTTCGCAAAAAGAATGCGACAGGGTTCAAGTCGAACATCAAATCACCACTAGAACAATTGTTCTGTAGGATGGACGTTGCCAACGCGGTGTTTTTCACAACTTGGGCAATCTGCCTATCTGACAACCCAAGACTCTGCGACAACCAGTCATAAATAGCACCTTGCGTTTGAAGGTCACTGTTCAACGCAACCAAGCGACGGTAGGTGCTTGGAGAGAAGTGCCGGATCTTCTCGAGCATTTGAGTAGATTTTGCGAAGTTGGCATACTCAACCCGCCCACCAGCATCGTTGTCGTTTAGATTGCTGCGGCGGATCAATATTGCGTTGGCCGGAACATCTCCATCGTTTGGTTGATGGTGCTTGGCTTTCTTATGCCTCAGTTCTCCGTCTTCGACCCAGTACCAGTAGGGCGTGAAATCAATGTTTCCAACACGGTCCTGCTGGCTGAAGATGAAGTCGAGCAGAACAATCTCGGTAAGTTCTTGCATCCAAAATGCCATCTGTTGGTCACTGACATCGGGACCGAGATCCTTGTTGATCTGCCGGTCTTTTCGGCCTTCTTTCACGCCATCTGCAATTGCCTCTGACAATGGTTTTGAAGAACGCAATGCCAAGAAGGCAGGAGTTTCCTGAAAATCGCGGTTTTGACCTTTCCCCCAACCAGATTTGCGGGTGCCGTTGATTTCCGAGCCGTATCGATGCCCAGGACTATCAACTAGTACACCGTATATTTGCGTTCGATCCGAGGTGAACAGATCATCGGTCGGTTGGTATGAGTTGGGGTCGGAATCCGCAGCTGCGAAGACCCGCCAGCCTTCATGGTTCATGCGCCCGCCATGAGAGCCACCTGAAATCGCAAGACCGGGCTCTGCGACCTCGGAGAGATGCGCCTGAGCGTCCATGCTGCGCCAGACCGCCACCGGCACTTTCACCGTTGCATCGAAATACCTGGAGAAATGATAGTAAAGCAGAGACGAGGTGGAAAACGTTCCACTCGTGCCCTTTTGGTTCATGGTGGTTTTGAATTTGGCCACTCTGTCCTTGGCTAATGCTTTTGCCGACTTGCCCTCTTTGCAAGCGTTTCTCTCGAATTCAGAGCGATTCCCCACGTAGGGTCCTTCCGAAATATCGTAGACGGCCATTCCTGGGCTGGTACTCCAGGTTTTTGGACAAATAGCGATTTCGGAGGCATAGAAATCGATCTCGCAATAGGCCGTTTCTTCCTGAAGATCGCTTTTCTTATACTCGCCCGTAGGAATTTTTTCGATCCGAATGCAGCGTTCTGTAACGCCATTGGGGCTATCAAATGTCGCGACTTCACCTAGAACATCGTCGTTCGCCCACAAGACGGTGGGCGCGATGACAGCAAGTGCCCCTACAAGGTTGAGCTTCATCTGAATAGTCCTCCAGATCTCATTTGGGGCAAATCGCGGCCTGCTGTTCGGCGGAAATCTTCAATTTGGGGTCGACACTGAAATTGGCGAACTTTGCGTCAATCCACTGGTCACACCCGCCCGAACATGGGGCCCCGTTTCTGGCATCATTCCAATATTCCTTGGCCCTTTCTTCCGTCCAACCGCAAAACTGAACAAGCGCCATTGCCGACAATGCGCCTGAGGAATGAACGCCCCACATGCAGTGCACAAGGACAGGACCCTTTGCAGGGTCCTCAATCACCTCGTGTATGGCGGCCATGACGGTGCCGGGGCGGGACGATCTGGCGCTCTGATAGTCAAAGGATCCGTTTCCACAACTGGTTCGGCCGAATTCGGTGTTCTTGCCGAAATCCGCATAAAACCCGGCCGAAAACCCGTCATCGCACAGTGTTTCGCGCTGAGCGTCGCTCAAGCCCGTTCGACCCTTGTCGCCGCCCTTGAAGCCAGAGCGATACATAACTCCGCCTAGGACTGGGCGAAAGAAAGCTACGCCATCGACGCCTCCGTCGCTGCCCTTAGAGAGCATCTGGCTGTTGCTTGGGCCACCGTTTCGACTGGTGACGTCAGAATTCGCCGCGGTTGCCAGAACACCAATGAATATGAGGGACGTCAAAAACCGCATGCGTATTCCTTTCTGTTTTCAGCCAGCGATGCCCACGCTTTTCCTGCCGTCAGTCCCACCGAGAGGCGCGTTCAGGGAAGCCAAGTCAGGTCGGCGGTTGGCTTCCCGCCCTGAAGCTTTAAATCGGCCACACCAAATTGATGATAAAGACGACCACGAAGTAGGCCAGAAAAACTTTCCAGTTCAATTGGTGTTTGTTTTCTTCGTTTATCACGCCGGCCGATCTCAACGCCAGGTTTGTTATGATCCCGAATTTCCCGAAGGATCAAGACACTTGACTGCCATGACCCTGGTTGCCGCTCAATAGGATCGTGCTGTCTGTTTTCAGAGGTAAAAGACGGCCCAATGGCGCCTCAAGTGCATGGGGGTTGGTTCTGTCCGCCGCAAGCGTTAGCACCAATTTGCGCACCAGCAGCGGCTCCTACCAGAGTTGCAGCTGTTCTCCCACTGCCGGACCCGATTTGGTTCCCCACCGCCGCGCCAACAAGTGCTCCGGAGGCCGCGTTCACGCCTTGATTATTTGTGCAAGCGGCAAGACTTGCTCCACAAAAAATCAACACCACAGTTGCCCTAACAATTCCGTTCATAGGATTCTCCGTTTGCTACATGTGTCCCAACCATTCGTGCGCTCGGACAAATGGTTCTATCCGACATTCCCCAAGTGGCGTGCCGTCTGACGTAAGGATCGCGTGGATCCGACCGCTGGACAAGCGTTTTTCGCCCTGAACGGCGCCTGCGGTCGCGCAGGCTGCTGGAACAGGGCGGATCAGACCGCGAATGCGCCGTGATCTGGCTCGGCGGTTGTGTTTTTCGGCGCAGCGGCCAGACCTGTCCTGCCGCTTTCGTTCAGTTTGGACGTGGATCGCGGTCATGCACATGACGGAGGTGCTCGCAATCGGCGGATGGCGGCGAGGATGGCGCGGACCATCGGGCCGGTGACGGCCACCTCAGCCAGTTGGAAGGTGATGGCGCGGGCATGGCGGACGACACGCGCCCCGATCTTGATCAGCTTCAGTTGCAGGCTGGTCAACGACCAGTCCGCCATCGCCTCGGGCAGCTCGGTGCAGCGCAAGAAGGTGGCCAGGTTGTAGGCCAGAGCGTGCAGTTGCAGTCGCACCTCGTTGTCGCGAAACTTCCGGTATGACAGCCGCGTCCAGCGAAAGGCGTATTTGCCTTCCTTGATATGCTGCTCGGCCGTGCCGCGCTGGTTGTAGAACCGCACCACCCAGTCTGACGCCATCGGCATGCTGGTGACGATGAAGCCGACACGCGGGAACAACTCGCCCGGATGCCATTCGATCTTAGCGATCACCCGGCGTTCCTTGTCCCAGGACGCCGCCTGATAGTCGAAGTCCTCGAAGAACCGTTTGACCTTGTTCAGGGAAGGCCGCCCCACGGGCTGTTTCAGCCGATGCGCGATCTTCTCGCGCAGGACGTTGTTCGCAGGCAGCCGGATGGCGTAGAAGAACCGGGCTTCTTCCAGCCGCTCATAGATCGCCGGGATCGCGTAAGCGGCATCAGCCCGGAAGAACCGGCCGCCAAGGTCGCGCTCCGCGTAGCGGGCGATGACGGGGTCGAGAACCTCCCGCCAGCCATCGGCGCTGTGGACATTGCCATGGCGCAGGGCGCAACGCTCCAGCATGCCGAACTGGTTGAACAGGAAGTTGGGGTGATAGCAGGTGCAGTCGAAATGCCCGTTCCAGGCTGCGCCCTCCTGATCGCCATGGGTGGGACTGACCGAACTGTCCATGTCCAGCACGATGTACTTCAGACCATTGCGGCCATGAAACCGGTCGATCCATTGCCCGTTCAGGTCGGCCAGCGCCGCCCGGTTCTCGGGCAAGGCCAGCGTCTCGGTCTCGAACCGCCCCATCTGTGAGGCCGAGGCCGCTTGCGCATCGACCGCCCGGCCACCCACGACCTGACGCATGACCGGGTCAATGGCCAAGCGGTCGGCGTCATTCACATCCTCGTATCCGGCCAACCGCCCGAACACCGATTGCCGGAACAACCCGTCGAGACGATGGACTGTGTTTTTGCCGCGTCGCGTTTCGCGCAGCGCCGCTGCCGCCAGATCGGACAACCCGAGCGCGTCATCCATCTCCCGCATCACTAGGAGGCCACCGTCGGAACTGAGCTGCGCACCTCGAAATTCCAGCCGCACGCGAGTGTCGAAATCCACCCGATCTGCCCGCTGCGGGCTCGCACCCTCTGGGTGATCCATGAAACGTGCCCCTCAAAGCCGACAACACCATGTTTTATATGCGAAATATCACCATCAGGACAGCGAAATCAGCGCGTTACTTGGGGAATACGGGATGATTAGAGCGACGATGGTGACCGCCGCATGTGCCAGGTCGAAATGCAAGTTGGATCTCCTTTTGCAGATTTGGGATTGGTGAATACGTGTCAGCAGTCACCTGACGGCAGCATCGTTACGTCCGAGTATCTTCCCTCAGATGTCGTGATCCGAGCGCAAGCACCAGTCTCCATGTTGAACCAGTACGAGGTCAGCCCTTCGCTTCGGATGAGTTCAAACCCGAGGGTGCTGCCAGACGAATGCTAACCGGTCTCCACATGGACAGAATGGCTGTCCCTTAATCGGCGCAGAGACCCCGCCACTCGGCAAGTGCGGCGGCCCGGTTCGATTTGAAGTTTGGTCTGGAGGAAAGCGTGCGCTCCGAATTGAACAGG